>JBLNEP010000060.1:0-30730 GCA_050262755.1 Actinomycetota bacterium
CAGCCAGCCACCGATCGCCAGATAGGCGGTGGGGAACAGCAGCAGACCTGACCAGCCGATAAATACGAAGCGATCGCGCTTGAGCCAGTCGTCGAGGACGTCGAACCATCCTCGCTCGGCAGTCGCGCGTCCGACTGCTATAGTCATTGCGGTGAAATCCTCTTGCTTATTAAAACGGCAAGGTTTCTAATTAAGTTAACATAACTATATATAACAAGTTAACTTAATTTGCAATTAGCCCTGGGCTAGAACACTGGTAATTTATGGCACAAACAACCTCCACAAGCGATCGCGTCCTGCACCAGCAGGTTTTAGGCTCTCGCCGCTTCAGCAACTACTGGTGGGCGACGGTCATCACTCTGGGAGGGGCTGGTTTTCTGTTGTCAGGGCTTTCTTCGTACCTGAAAGTGAATCTCCTGCCCTTTACTGACCCTAGTCAGCTCTTTTTTATCCCCCAAGGCATCGCCATGGGTTTCTATGGTGTGGCGGGGCTTCTCCTAGGACTTTACCAATGGCTGACCATTCTCTGGGATGTCGGCGGTGGCTACAACGAGTTTAACCGCGAAACCAATACCATTCGCATCTTTCGCTGGGGTTTTCCTGGCAAAAACCGTCAGGTAGACATTACCTGTAAAACCGAGGATGTGCAATCAGTACGAGTGGAAATTAAAGAAGGTCTTAATCCCCGCCGTGCGATTTACCTCAAACTTAAGGATCGTCGCCAACTGCCTCTAACACGAGTGGGGCAGCCTCTTCCCTTGACTGAAGTGGAAAATCAAGGGGCGCAATTGGCTCGATTTCTGGCAGTCCCCTTGGAAGGCCTGTAAAATGAGAAACCCAGCTAAGTCCCGATAGAGGAATCATTTTTCAGGTGGGGACAATAGAAAAGGCGGTCGAACGAAGGTCTGAGTTGCGATCGCTTTTTCCTGGGTATCAGTTTTTAGGCAATCCTGCTTATTTACAAACATCTCTTGGCTGTCAGTTGGCTGAAAACAAAAGTCAAGCTTTGATTCTGAGAAATTTGTTACCCTTAGCAAACTAGATGCCCGCCCCATACTTGACTCCCTTTTCCCCTTGGCCTAAGGGTTGACAGCTTGAGCTGACCAACTTTGATTAAAACCGCGCAGGTAAAGCCAACGGTTCTGTGGTTCGCCCCGTAACTCTAAATGATCCACCATTTCCGGTTCCAGCAGCAGCAAGCAAAAATTTAGGAGCGGTTGAGTCGGATCGGGGGCAGGTGGCTCAAACGCACTGACTTCAGCCCTACTATCACCGGGATGCGGCCAAGCAAATTGTAAACGAGCCGCCTCAGAAAGCTCTTCCCATACCTTTTGGCGAGCTTGTTGCCATTCTGGGTTAGGGTGGCCACCCCCAGCCAAGGTTAACAAACCAGCAATACGGAATTGTTCGCGAGTTTTGGGGAAGTACCAGCAAACTTCCCCCCAAGGTTGGCGATCGATTTGCTCAGCCTTTTGACTACGAGCATCAGTGACAAATTGAAGCTGATCGGTATCCCCTAGGAAGCCTCGAAAAACCACAGTCCGGTTAGCAGGGCGACCATCTGGGCGAATGGTAGCTAATTGTAAATAGCGGGAATAAATTAAACTACGGTTGCGGTGCAGGGCGCTGGCGAGGCGCGATCGCCAAGGTGCAAGAGACATCATTAGATAGATAACAATTCACAGACGAATGTACTACACTCTGGTCTTTAGTCACGTAAATTGCTAGTGGTAACTGATGGCTTTGGGTCAAGAGACACCACACTACTGGGCTACCTGGTTTCTATTTTTTCTTCTTCCTTAATCTTTTCTAGTGATTGTCACTCACAATTTGTTGGAGTCATCGGTCATTCATTCTTGTTACTGGTTCATTGTCGTGGATCGTGTTTATGTCAAATCCGCTTCAGCCATTAAACCTGCTACAAACACCCCACAGTGGCTATCACTGGGATGGCAGCAGTCACCGCTTTTTTGAAGGTTGGTATTACCGAGTGACGCTACCCCAGTCCGGGGAAACTTTTGCCTTTATGTACTCCATTGAAGACCCCGCAGGTGGCTTTTACAGTGGCGGGGCCGCGCAAATTCTTGGTCCTGACGATGGCTATCTCATTCGCACCTTTCCCGATCCCGCTCGCTTTTGGGCCTGGCGGCATCAGTTGGGGTTGGGTCACTGGGGTCAAACTGATTTGCAGGAACTGCCGAGATATCTCGATCCACAAATCTTTGATTGCCATATCCAAGAAGGGTATCAAGGAACAGCAACTTGGCATCAAGGATACTTGCGCGATCCTGGAAGCAAGCGCCATTGTTTTTGGCAGTATGAGATTAAACCGATTTATGGTTGGGGTGATTCCCATGCACCGCAGAAATCAACGGCGGGATGGCTCTCTTTCTTACCCATTTTTGAGCCAGGATGGCAAATTTTAATGGCGCATGGTTTAGCAACTGGCTGGATCGAGTGGAATGACCAACGCTATGAATTTAGGGAGGCTCCTGCTTATAGTGAAAAAAACTGGGGTGGTGCTTTTCCTCAAAAGTGGTTTTGGCTCAATTGTAACTGTTTTGAGGGAGAATCTGATTTAGCCTTAACGGCTGGGGGAGGCAGGCGAAAGGTGCTGGGGTCGATGGAATCAGTGGCGATGATTGGTTTACATTATCAAGGTAAATTTTATGAGTTTGTGCCTTGGAATTCTGAGGTGAATTGGCAAATTCAACCTTGGGGTCGCTGGGAGATGCAGGCGAGAAACGATCGGTTTGAAATTGAGTTAATAGGGACTACCGATCGACCGGGAACGCCACTGCGAGCGCCGACTGTGAAGGGATTAGAGTTTTGCTGTCGGGATACGATGCAAGGATACTTAAGGTTGCAGTTACGAGAAAGATTGAGAACAGGTTCTCAGGTGATTTTAGAGGCAAAAAGTTCTTTGTGTGGTTTGGAAGTTGGGGGAGGGCCTTGGGAGGAGGTTTGGCAGTCTTAGGCTTTTCTACGATTAAAAAGGGTCGGCAAGATTTCAGCAAAAATCTTGCTGATTCTTGCCGACACATTGATTAGCCAAAGCAATAATGCTTCCTGACATCCTTAACAATCTTCCAAGTACAGGACATCCCCGCTGGAAATGTCACCAAATCACCCTTACCAAATTGAATGGGTTCGCCACCATCCGGCGTGACAATCACATCACCCGCTAATAAATAACAGGTTTCTTCTTCCTCATAAACCCAAGGAAATTCCGAAACTTCTTTAGACCAAATGGGCCAACTGAAAACCCCTAACTGCTCAAGTTGTTTTTGACTAGGTTGGCGCTCAATTTGAATAGTTTTTGCATTTTTTGTAACCATTTGTTTGACCTCCAAAAAATCAGGTTGTACGGAAGTAAACTTTTAACTGAGCCGGAATAATACAGTGGCACGACGAACGCCTGCTTGGGAACCAATGCTGGTCAAAGTCAGCGATCGCAAGTGGTCAAAAAAGGGTTTTCCGGAAAGTTCGATCAGCCTGAGTAAGGGGATTTGTCGCTCCCAAATTTTCCGGCTAGAAGACCAATCTAAATAGAGATAGCCGTAGTTTGGCTTTGGTAAGGGAGCGATGCTCGTTTGAAACTCAGAATTCGCGGCGAGAGTTCCTGTTTGAACCGCTTTAATTGCTTCATCCATTGCTTCCACAGAGGTGGTGAATATTTCATAGTTGCCAACCGTGGCATGAACGCCTCTTGCTTCAGCTTGGATCTCTGTGTTTTTTTTACTCGAAATTTCAGCAGTTGTCAAGCGAGTCCAAGCTGAAATTTGCTGCTCCTCTAGTGAGAAGCTCGCGATACTGTAACCTTGGTTGACAGCGATCGCATCCAAGCGTTCGATCGCCTGTTGGGAATCAGTGGATTTTTCCGCGATAAAAATCCAATCAGGTTGGAGGCGATCCAGTCGCGGAAACAAACCCAAAGCATACTCGCCTCGTACCCAGCTAAAGATATCTTGCGGCAAGTCAATCGCCCAATTGCGCTGAATATTTGCTAAAGTTTGGTTGATGAAGGGTGAGAAGATCTGATTTTCAGATAATCCTGATGCAATCTGATTCCAGAGGCCATTGAGATTGGTACTTGCCACTGCAAACGGACTGACGGCTGGAATATGTTCTAATGCCTTTACCAGTCCTAATTGGGGAGGGGATGAGGGTAATGGTTCGCCATCAGGAGTGACTAAAGCAGTTTGAGCCAGTAACCCTTGTTGATTAATTCCTAAAGCAATTGCTAGAGCAGTAGGAGAGGTCAAAGTCCGATCCCTGAATTTGTTGCTTTGCTGCGTATTAATCCAGTTAGTTAAGAGCGGGAGATTAGCATAAACAAAGCCAATTCTTCCTAGAGTTAACGGTTGCAATGCTTTTTGATAAGCAACAGCATGATCGAGATTGAGATTTGATGCTTGGACGTTATTAATTGCATTGCGGAGAACCTTGGGATGATTGGCAAATAAGACAAAACTAGAGGTTCCTCCGTTGACAATAGCAGTAGCAAAAGTTGGCGGAAGGTCGGAGGGAAAAGCTTTGAGGGTGCGGGTTAAAGGTGGAGTCAATCTATTTTCAATCGCCGCTCGCCTGTAAGTCAGCTTCACACCTTTGTAGGACTCAAATACTAACGCTTCACCGGCCGTCACTTGTTTTTGCCAGAAGAGTTGGAGAAATTCCTGACTCCGATTAGGATTGGAAGTTGCTAAAGCCAGCAGCAGACCGATTTGTTCGCCGTTGTTGCGGTCGCGGTCCAAGTCTGTACTGGTAATGGCTAGGGTCATTTCATTGCCTAACCAAGGTTGAATATCTCGATTGTAGTCAAGACCTGTATTGGTCAGCAAGCTGCGTTTGATTTGATTAAATTCCTGGTGTGAGCGGCCTCGTTCTTCGGGACGAACAAAAACTTGTCGCAGCGCTTCTAAACGGTCTGGATTTTCCAGCAAAGACACCATGATTAATGCTTGTTTGGGAACAAACATCGCTGCGGTGGGAGTGGCGGTTGAGCCACCTTGCAACAGGTTTAGTGGTGTTTGGGTAGTTAACCAGTAAAAACCACTGGCACTTAGGAGCAACAGTGCAAGGACAAGTGCGATTAAAAGGGTAAAAAATGAACGTAGCTTCATAGGATATGGAAGTTTTTATTAGTTTTGTTATTAAACTCATTTAATGGGTGGTTGATAGCCGATTGCTCCCCAAAAATCAGTTTCTTTAATCCTTGCATTTTCAAAGTTTGCTTGGGTTAAATCCGCGTTTCTAAATGAGGTTTTGGATAAATTTTCTACAGTTTCTACTGCTTGAAAAAAGATCAGAGCGGCCAATCCGAGAATGATGCCAGAACCTAAAAATAACAAGAGTCCCCGAATGGTATCTCCTCCTAGAAACGTAATAATGCCATTGGCACCAATCGCAGCAGCAGCACCCGCAATGGCTCCTGCGACAATAGCAGGTTCTGAGCGAGTAATGGCGATCGCGACAGCCGCCGTCCCCGCCACAGCCGCGGCACCCGCTTCAGCACCCGCGGCAGTTCCCGCAAAAGCACCCGCAACCGTGACTGCGACCGCCACTCCCCCAGCACGACCAATCAATAGTCCCACCCGTTGGCGACTGACTCCGGTTCTGACTCCGGCAAAATTGGCTCCCCTTAAAATCGCGCCACTGAAATTGCAGCCACGGAGGTCAGACCCGCTAAAATTAGCTCCTGTGAGGTCTTGACCTTGGAAAGAGCGGTTTTGCAAGTCCTGGTTAGCGAAGTTGAGGGGAGTTGGTTCGGTCATAGGTGCAGGGTCGGAATCAAGGGGCGATCGCGGTCTAGACAGCTTGAGATTATTATCCTACGATTAACTGCCTGCTTAAATTTCGCCCCTTAAAACAGAGTTAAAAATGCGATAAAAACGCCGGAACCTTTCAAAATCAATCCCTTGCAGGTCTTAACCCGGTCGCTAAACAGCTAAGTTCAGAGTTTGCCAATGCTTGAAAAGCAGGTTTTTTAGCTTTCTCACTCCTGAATGCCTGCAACAGTCAAGCTCCACCCAGTCTCACTCAATCCCCAATCCCCAATCCCCCATCACCCATTAAAATGAACCCTGTGCCCTTCAATGCAAACCGTTCATGTCCACCCTGCCATCAGCCCCCTTCTCCGCCCAAGAAATCGCCAGTGAAGGCTTAAAACCTGAAGAATACGAAGATATCGTCCAACGCCTCGGTCGTCACCCCAACAAAGCCGAGTTAGGAATGTTCGGCGTTATGTGGTCAGAACACTGCTGCTACAAGAACTCCCGACCCCTGCTCAAACAATTTCCTACCACAGGCGATCGCATCCTCGTCGGCCCTGGAGAAAACGCTGGCGTTGTAGACTTAGGCGATGGAGTCCGACTCGCCTTCAAAATCGAATCCCACAACCACCCCTCCGCTGTTGAACCGTTCCAAGGTGCAGCCACCGGCGTTGGGGGCATCCTCCGCGATATCTTCACCATGGGAGCACGTCCGATCGCGGTTTTAAATTCCCTCCGCTTCGGTTCCTTAGAGGATGCCAAAACCCGGAGACTTTTTAGCGGCGTTGTCTCAGGAATTTCCCATTATGGTAACTGTGTCGGCGTACCCACCGTTGGGGGTGAAATTTACTTCGATCCGGCTTATTCTGGCAATCCTTTAGTCAATGTGATGGCCCTGGGGTTAATGGAAACTCCAGAGATTGTTAAATCCGGTGCCGCAGGGTTTGGCAACCCGGTGCTGTATGTCGGTTCTACCACGGGTAGAGATGGCATGGGAGGTGCGAGTTTTGCCAGTGCTGAATTAACGGATCAATCAGTAGACGATCGCCCTGCGGTGCAAGTAGGTGACCCCTTCTTGGAAAAGTCATTAATTGAAGCTTGTCTGGAAGCGTTTAAAACTGGGGCTGTGGTAGCAGCTCAAGATATGGGAGCCGCTGGTATCACTTGTTCTACTTCGGAAATGGCTGCCAAAGGCGGAGTTGGGATTGAATTTGATCTGGATAAAATTCCGGTGCGAGAAAGCGGTATGGTTCCCTATGAATACCTGCTTTCTGAATCCCAAGAGCGGATGTTATTTGTGGCCGAGCGAGGGCGGGAACAGGAATTAATTGATATTTTCCATCGCTGGGGATTGCACGCGGTGGTGGCGGGTACGGTAATCGAAGAACCGATTGTACGAATTCTTTTTAAGGGTAAAATTGCGGCTGAAATTCCCGCAACTGCTCTCGCAGATAATACGCCGATTTATCACCGCCAACTCTTGACAGAACCCCCTGAATATGCTAGAAAAGCTTGGGAATGGACAACAGATTTGCTCCCTGCTTGTACGGTCCAAGGAATCGATATTCAAGGGCAATTTCAAAGTTGGAATCAGATCTTGCTAACCTTGCTCGATACTCCCACCATCGCCTCGAAACAATGGGTTTATCGTCAGTACGACCATCAAGTGCAAAATAATACGGTGATACTTCCGGGTGGAGCAGATGCTGCTGTAATTCGATTGCGATCGGTGACAGAGTTTGAGCCTTCCCATTCTCAATCTGCAAGTCATAATAAAGGAGTAGCGGCAACTGTTGACTGCAATTCTCGCTATGTCTATCTCGACCCCTATGAAGGTGCAAAAGCAGTGGTTGCTGAAGCAGCTCGCAATCTAAGCTGTGTGGGTGCTGAACCTTTGGCAGTGACGGATAACTTGAATTTTGGCAGTCCTGAAAAACCCATTGGCTACTGGCAATTAGCGGAAGCTTGTCGTGGCATTGCTGATGCTTGTCGGGAGTTAAAAACTCCTGTGACTGGCGGTAATGTTTCTCTCTATAATGAAACACTGGATGCTGAGGGAAACCCGCAAGCCATTTATCCAACTCCAGTGGTGGGAATGGTGGGATTAATTCCTGATTTAACCTTGATTTGCGGTCAAGGTTGGCAGCAAGAGGGTGATTTAATTTATTTAGTTGGGGGTTCTGGGGAACAGAGCGCGATTCAAAGCAGTCAGAATGCTGACTCCCCAAGGAAAGTGACTCTCGGTGGTTCTGAGTATCTGGCTTCGATTCATGGAACGGTCGCAGGAAAACCCCCACGGGTGGATTTTGAGTTAGAGCGACGAGTGCAAGCTGCTTGTCGCGAGGGAATTCGCCGAGGTTGGGTGCGTTCAGCCCATGACTGTGCAGAGGGAGGAGTGGCGGTTGCGATCGCAGAATCCTGTATTGCTGGTCAACGGGGGGCTGAAACTTCCCTAAACTTGCAGCCTTCCCAGCGTTGGGATGAAATGCTCTTTGGGGAAGGAGGCAACTGCATTTTGGTATCGGTTGCCCCAGACAACCAAGCAGGTTGGGAATCTCTCCTTCAGGAGCACTTAGGCGATCGCTGGCAGAAACTCGGTCAAGTTGGTAGTTCCGAATCCCCCTTACGGGTTATTACGACTGATAACCAGCCCTTAATCGAGGTTACGATCGAGGCCATGAGCGATCGCTTCCACCAGGCCATTGAACGTCGCTTTGCATCTGTCTCAGGCTAGACAATTGGAGTTAATACCTAATACATGGCAACATTAAGAAACCATTAAGCTGTGTGGTAGCACTGCCGCACAGTCTTCAGCATTGAAATTGTTCCATTAGCCCACCATCCTGATATAGGAGCCGATCCCTACCATGATTCCCAATCATCCCGTCGCCACTGATGAGCATTCCGCCAGACCCGACAAGCCAGAAGAAGCTTGCGGTGTTTTTGGACTGTATGCACCGGGTGAAGATGTTGCCAAACTGACCTATTTTGGCCTGTACGCTCTACAGCACCGGGGTCAGGAATCGGCAGGAATTGCCACGTTTGATGGTGAGCAGGTACACCTGCACAAAGACATGGGCCTGGTATCCCAAGTATTTAGCGAATCCCGGTTAAGTCACCTACCTGGTCAGATGGCGGTTGGTCATACCCGCTACTCAACCACTGGCTCGTCGCGGATTGTGAATGCTCAGCCTGCTGTAGTCGAAACCCGCTTAGGTTCCCTGGCTCTAGCACACAATGGCAATCTTGTCAATACTGGGGTCTTGCGGGAAGAGTTGCTCAATCGCAATTGCAATTTTGTCAGCACCACCGACTCAGAGATGATTGCCGTCGCGATCGCTCTAGAAGTCAACGACGGCAAAGATTGGCTAGAAGCCGCCATCAGCGCCTTTCATCGCTGTTCAGGAGCTTTTAGCTTAGTCATTGGCACCCCCGCCGGTTTAATGGGAGTACGTGACCCCTATGGAGTGCGACCCCTCGTGATTGGCACCCTGGGTACTAACCCTGTTCGCTATGTTTTGGCTTCAGAAACCTGCGGATTAGATATTATTGGCGCTGAATACCTGCGGAACGTGGAACCAGGGGAATTAGTATGGATTACTGAAGAAGGGATGGCTTCTTTCCACTGGAGTCAGCAGCCGAAGCCGAAGCTGTGTATTTTTGAGATGATTTACTTTGCTCGCCCTGACAGCATCATGGAAGGCGAAACCCTGTACAGCTATCGGTTGCGGATCGGGCGGAAGCTCGCAGAAGAGTCAGCGGTACCAGCGGATATTGTGATTGGCGTTCCTGATTCTGGCATACCGGCTGCGATCGGCTTTTCTCAAGTTTCAGGCATTCCCTACGCGGAAGGATTGATTAAAAATCGCTACGTTGGCCGTACCTTTATTCAACCCACTCAAACCATGCGGGAATCAGGCATCCGCATGAAATTAAACCCGCTCAAGGATGTACTTGAAGGCAAGCGAGTGGTGATTGTAGATGACTCAATCGTGCGGGGAACCACCAGTCGCAAAATTGTTAAAACCTTGCGGGATGCGGGTGCAACGGAAGTTCACATGAGGATTTCCTCACCACCGGTGACTCACCCTTGCTTCTACGGTATTGATACAGATAACCAAGATCAACTCATTGCTGCTACCAAATCAGTGGCAGAGATTGCTGAGCAAATTGATGTGGATAGCCTGGCATTTCTGAGTTGGGAAGGAATGCTGACGGCAACAAAGGATGACCCCAACCATTTCTGTTCAGCTTGCTTCACGGGGAATTATCCCATCGCCATACCGGAACTTGTCAAGCGATCGAAGTTGCTATTAGAAAAAGCTGCGAGTTAACAGTCGGGCGGGTTCTTCCCCGCCTTTCAATTGCTAATCATTAGGTTGATTTGAGGCAGGCAGTTAGTTGCTTGCCTCACTGTTTCTATAGGTCAACTTGATGATTGACTCTGCCTAATTGCTAATCTTGGAAACAATGGATAGAAGATTGCAGGTGTTCTCACAAGCTGCGATCGCCACGGAATTTGCTATCAAGTTAATTTTGCTAGGATTCCTTAATTTTTTTGAGCTGGCATCAAGCCTTATCATCAACTGCTAGCTGCATGGGGCCTAAATATTTAGTGATATAAGGTGAGAATACCTCATAAATCAGTGTGAGGGGTTTGCCATAATGCCAAAATAAATAGTGCCTGCCCCAAAATGGACCTGACTCTTGAAAGGCTGAGGCTAATTCGGCATTGTTGCCATAATAAAGGCCTTGGACATCGCGATAAAGTTCTGTCCGCAACCGCGCCAAACTTGCCCAAATTGGTAAGGATTTATTTTGCAAATATTCATCGACGTGACTTGCTTCCCACCAAGAAGTTGCATAGGCGAGTCGTTGTCCTGAAGCAGTTCGCAGCCATACTTGTCGCCGTAAGCGAGGTCCTGGGACTGCTTGAATTTGAGTGGGTGCGCGATCGGTGTCCATGCCAACTAAGGACATATCGATCACATCTACTTCTGTGGGTTCACCGGTGAGGAGTTGCAGGTGGCGAGTGGGGGAACCGTCGCCGAGGAGTAAGATCTGCCATGCGGGTGCGAGTTGGGTATGGGGCAAACCCTTCTGTACGCTGTCTTCTCCGCCTTGCCAAAGGGGAGTGAGTACGTGCCAGGAGGTTGGCTGTGTGAGGTTGGTTGTGGGTTGGAATGTCGCAGTCAAGGGGATTTACAAAACTTCACATCCTTTTTATGATAGCAGGGCAAACGCATTTAGAAATGATTGACAAACTAGCTAATCCATGAATTTGTCCAAACTCTGAACTTCTCAAGTAAAAAGACTCAACACCTGAGGATGTTAATAACGAGAAGGACAAAGCAGGGAAAACCTATGTTAATGAGCCAAAAAGCTGAAAATCTTTGCAAACATCAACACAGAGTCAAAAGTGGTTAATAAAACTCTGGAATTGATAGGAACCCTGACTAGCATTTTTGCTCACAACTGAAAAAATACCCTAAGCTTTTGAGCTGGAAAAAAATATTTACACTGAGCTAAATTCCTCTAGAAAACCATAAGATTGCGTAAAATTTAAGACCGAATTGATAGAGTCGGCCTTAAATTTTCCCAGCTAATAATAGTGATTAGTTACCTAATGCTTCACGAGTATAAGCATAAGTATGCAGCACCCAATCGCTTCGCAAGTCACCGTAAGCATTGTCTGGCTCTACTGTTCTCTGCCTTAGCATAAGCCATGAAGGGGTGACGATGATTAATCTGAATAATTGCCTTACCATTCAGGTGAGTAATCTCAAACAATTCTTTCCCAGGCCAGGAAGCATCAATAATGGTGATAGGTAGCTCTTTAACTCTTTGCCTAACTTCTTCAAACGCATTCCTAACTCAATGAAATAGGTTCCCAGACCGCTCGTCATTACAAATAATCGTGTTAAGAAACCTATCAGTTCTCTCGCTGCAATCAAGGGTAGAGTAACAAAATAAATGTCACTTTATCTCAATCAAATATGGGCGATACAGGATTTGAACCTGTGACCCCTTCGGTGTGAACGAAGTGCGCTACCACTGTGCTAATCGCCCGCGATTACTTAATCTAACACAGCCACCCCAAATTCGCAACCCCCCACTCAAAAAATCAATCCCCCTGCGGATACTCCTCCCAGAGAGACGTACTCTGCCGCAAGCTCCGATAATCACCATTGCCCAAAATCACATGATCCAGCAACGGAATCGCTAAAAACTGCGCTCCCATCAACAACTGCCGCGTTAACACAATATCCTCTGGACTTGGTTCCACATTCCCAGACGGATGATTGTGAGCGACGATCGCGCGGGTGGCCCCTTGGCGAATCACCTCCCGAAAAATATCCCTCGGATGCGCCAACGTTTCCGTTGCCGTCCCAATCGTAATCACCTGTGTTCCCAACAGCCGATTCTTCACGTCCAATAACAAGACTGCAAATCGTTCCTGCGACTGCCACATCAGATCGTGACTGAGCGCATCCGCCGCCGCCTGCGGACTATCAATTGTAGCCAACTCCGTCGGCCGCGACTGCAATACCCGCTTTCCCAACTCGATCGCAGCCAAAATCGTCGTCGCCTTCGCCGGTCCGATGCCGTGAATCTGAGTCAACTCCTGCACGCTAACTGTCCGCAGCACCGCCAAGGGATCTCGCTGATGCTGACTTAACTGATTTAAAATATACTGCCCCAAACCAACCGCAGACAGCTTCCCCTTTCCCTGACCCGTTCCCAGCAAGATCGCAATCAATTCCGCAGTTGCCAGACTCCGAGGGCCATTCGCCATCAATCGCTCTCGCGGTCGTTCCTGGGTTGGTAAATCTACAATTCTCAGGCTGTAGGTCATCAACGCACCAACAAACACAAAGTAGATATCGCCATCATAGTATCTCATCCAGCTAATGTGGAGACTGCTGCCGCCTGCACTCCCTGCTCAGAAATCATCTGCGATCGCACCGTTCCCACTTGCCCTCTTTCCCTTTCCCTCCCCTTAAAATAGAGACGAAGGCCCTACCTGAAACTATGCAAGTTCGTTTTAAAGTCATTCGCCAGGAACCAAACTCCCCCCCGCGAGTGCAAACTTATACCCTAGAAGTCGAACCAGGCAATACCATTCTCGATTGCCTCAATCGGATCAAGTGGGAGCAAGATGGCACCTTAGCCTTCCGCAAAAATTGTCGTAACACCATCTGCGGCAGTTGTGCTATGCGGATTAATGGTCGCTCAGCTTTAGCTTGCAAAGAAAACGTTGGCAGCGAACTCCAAAGACTCCAAAAAATTGCCGATTCCAACTCAGCCCAAACTGCCTCTGATTCTCTCCCAGAATTCACGATCGCACCGATGGGCAATATGCCGGTCATCAAAGACTTAGTCGTGGACATGGCGAGTTTTTGGGACAACCTCGAAGCCATTGACCCCTACGTCAGCACCGGGGCCAGGGCCATTCCCGAACGAGAATTCTTGCAAACCCCCGAAGAGCGGTCGCAGCTTGACCAAACCGGTAATTGCATCCTCTGCGGAGCCTGCTATTCTGAGTGCAATGCTCGCGAAGTCAATTCAGAATTTGTCGGTCCCCACGCCCTCGCCAAAGCTTACCGAATGGTTGCAGATTCCCGCGACGCCACCACCGAAGAACGATTAGAAAAATACAACATTAGCACCTCTGGCGTCTGGGGTTGCACCCGCTGTTACTATTGCAATTCTGTTTGCCCGATGGAAGTTGCGCCAATGGATCAAATTGGTAAAATTAAACAAGAAATCCTCGACCGCAACGATGCCCAAGCCAGCCGCTCCATCCGCCACCGCAAAGTCTTAATCGACCTCGTCAAAGCAGGTGGTTGGGTCGATGAACGCAAATTTGGTCTGCAAGTCGTCGGCAACTACTTCAGGGATCTCAAAGGTTTGCTCAGCCTTGGTCCTTTAGGCTTACGAATGGTGATTCGAGGGAAATTTCCTCTCACCTTCGAGCCTTCTGAAGGCACAAAAACAGTGCGCTCGCTGATCGAATCTGTGCAAAAATTAGAAGAATAATTCGTCTCAAACTTTAGGCCACTCAACCCTTAACTCTCATTGCCAATTGTTCCCATTAATTATGACATCAAAAACCCCCTCAACTCCCCCAACTCCCACTCCAGAAGTTACCAACAAACCAGAACCAGCTTTTGGTTGGACTGCCTACGCCGAACAAATTAATGGACGGTTTGCAATGGTAGGATTTATTGCACTGCTAGTGCTACAATTCTTCACCCGCCAAGATTTTTTCACCTGGATTGGTCTGCACTAAGTAGGTCAGAGACTCTAAATATCAATCGCATTTTTAGCAGATTCAGAGGGGAATTGAGCAAGATCTGACAATCCTGTTTTAGTTTAACTTGGTTCAATTCACTCGACATTCCTCATCTCAAATCCGGTTGTATGGGAATTGTCAAGGAAAGGGAATCTCAGACCTTTGTTCTCACCCATTATTGAGAAAAACATCCTTTCCCCTTTCCCCCGTTTCCCCTTTCCCCCTTTTCCCTCATTTTGCCCCTTAAAAAAATTGCCAAATTAAAAAGGGCAGCTCAAACTACCCTTTTTAAATGGCTCCATTCGCATCAATTCTGAAAAAAACCTGGTTAATTTCTAATAGGTTTTTTGTTCCAAATCTCAGCAATTAACCACTAGCTATGCTCAGTCTCTTAGTTGTAACAAACACCTAAACTCGGTATTACTGGTTACTGGTTGTTTGGATCTTCAGATGATACTTGCCTCGGTCAGTTCTATCATGACCATTAACAATGACTTTATAGGAACCAGTCGCGGGCAAAGTAACATTCAGTCGAGAATTACACAAACCCTTGCCGATAAAATCTTTTTTCGCCCGCTCATCTTGATAGTTGCAAGTTTCCCCAGCATCATCATTTTCGCCCAATAACTTGCCATTCGTATCAAAAATTGCCAGATAGGTATCAAAATCAGCGCTATCTAGCAGAATATTTACTACCTGACCTTGGACACCATCAAAGGTATGCTGATTGTACAAGCTCCCATCTGAGTTCAGGACAGAAGAAGTAGAAGGGCTAAGTTCTCCCTGTTGATCCAGAAGGACACCAGAAGATGTTGGCGAAGGACTGGACGAGGGTGAAGGCGATACAGAAGGTAACGGTGAGGATGAGGGGGAAGGTGACGGTGATGGAGTGGCTTGAGTCAGCGTCGAATGCACCACCGATAAAGCCAGAGATGGCTTTTGAGGCAGTTCAGTAACGGCACTAGCAGCTTGAGTAGCCTGGAAAACAGGCGAAGCGAGTAGCGGCTTGCCAGAAATAGCAGCTAAAATAGCAACTGGCGCGATCGCCCAAAATCGAACTTTACGCATGAATTACCTCAAATTTGGAAGGAAGGATCTAAGGATATGTCCCGCAGGGGTTCCCCTAAGCGTAGCCGGCCCGTAGGGTGTAGGGTAGAATTCTAGATTGAGGATGTCAGAATGGAGCATCAAATTTCCGTTTCCTGTTCTCCCTCTATCCCTTTCCCGATTGTTAACGGACTGTCAGGACGTATCGACCATGTCCAGAAGCATCATAAGCATTGACAATGATCCGATAGCGACCGTTTGCACGCAAGGTTACGCTCAGGAAAGCATTTTTATTAGACTCACTCACGTCGTCATTCTCTCCGAGTAACCTGCCATTGGGAGCGAAAAGTGCTAGATAGGGATCAAAATCCGTACTCTCTAGCGTAATCGTTACCGACTGACCGACACGACCTTCAAAAGTATACTCCCGGTATAAGCTTCCATCCGAAGGAAGTTTAGACGACTCACCAGGCTGAAGAGTCCCCTCTTCCCGCAAGATGAAGTTGGTTAATTCAGTCGGGGCCGTTGCCTTCAGTTCTAAATTGTAAGCACCCGACTGTCGCGCTTCATAGGAATTAGCCAGGATTGTGTAAGTGCCATCGACCGGCAGCGTCACTGTAATTCGGGCATTTTTATTGCCACCGCTATCATCATCTTGGGTAATTTCCTGTTGGTTAGGTCCTAATAAAATTAAGTAGGAGTCAATCTCTTGACTCTTCATATCAATGGTGACTCGCTGACCTGCTTTCCCTTCAAACGAGTAGAGGTCAAAAAAGCTATTATCCACTGGTAATATCTGGGATTTTTCAGTCAAACGACCATTGACCACAGGTCCATTTAAGGCTATTTTCTGGGCTTCTCTCCCACCAAAAATTGAGCCTCGTTCTTGAGCAGTACGGGGAACTCGTCCTTCTCGAACTGCACTCAAAAACGCTGGCACTTTATCTACCGAAATGGCAAAACCAATGCCAATATTGCCACCACTTTGACCGCGAGTAAATATAGAAGTATTGACACCAATTAACTCTCCAGCACTATTGAGCAGAGGACCTCCTGAATTACCGGGATTGATAGCAGCATCAGTTTGGATCAACCCTCGGTCTTTATCAATCCGGCTCACAATTCCTGAGGTAAAAGTCCCCTGAAATTGACCGAAAGGATTCCCGATCGCAAAAGCTCGCTGACCAACCTTCACCGAACCCGACCGCGCCAGGGGAATAGTCGGCAAATTGCTTTGATCTCGAATCTTCACAACTGCTAAGTCTAAACCGCCTTCCCCAAAACCAATCACATCGGCTTTGACTTCCCGACCATCAGCCAATACCACCTTGACTGTACCGCCTGCTGAAACGACGTGAGCATTCGTTAAGACCAAACCATCTGGACTGACGATCGCCCCACTCCCATTCGCCTTATCCGTATCGATCGAGACAACAGCCGGACTCGCTCGCTCGTACACGCGAATATTCGTTTGCTCCTCAGCATCTTGAGCGATCGCTCGGTCTAACACCCCATTCACTACCGTTAAATCCTGCCCCCGTTTCACCCCTGAGAAAGCTTCAATTGCAGTTACAGGACTGGCTGCCATCACCGCTAAGATGCCTGATAATGCTAAACCCAGAAATTTGGGATTCATTCTTAGTGTTCCTTGCTACGGCCGCTGTTTGCGTAGGTGGTAAGAAGACGACCTCGCTGGCGATCGCGACCGGAATTTCTGCTGTTAGCAGCTCCTGACACAACCCGCGACTCTCCTTAACCGCATCCTAAAATATGAGCAGATCCGGTCAAATTTTCCGGCACTGTCTAGATACTTCCACCCTAGCAAACAAGCCATCCCTGATTCAGTAGCTCGCTCAAAAAAAATTAATTAAGAAAGTTGAGGTAGCTAATTCTGCTTTGCCTTGGCTCTCTTTTTCCCCTCTTGCTGTCCCTTCCCCATCCGTTTTGTGCTAGCGCGGATCGGTGGGAATATCCAAAGGACGACCTGAGCGATCGCGCAAGAGGATGTCCCACTGACCATTGATGCTGGATTCAAAGGCGATAATCTGACCATCGGCACTTAGGGTAGGGTTACGGACTTCAGCTTGCAAGTCAGCCGTCAGGTTCCGCACTTGACGAGTTTCTCGGTTATAGAGATAAATTCCTGAGCGTCCTAAGCGAGTCGCAGCAAAGACAATCCACATACCATCGGCGGAAATAGAGGGATGGGAGGCGATCGCATCTAAAGCATTTAACCCTGGCACCTCAATGAGTTGTCTATTCACCTGATCGTAGAGATAAATATCTTGGCTACCCCGGCGATCGGAGGTAAAGATTATATATCTGCCAGTAATTTGAGGGGTGACTTCTTCACCCGCACTATTTAAGCTACGTCCGCCTGGATCATAGGGAAAGTTAACTAAACGGGGGTAGCCCGTACAACTGGTTAGCAGTCCTGTTAGAGCAATGACTGGTACAATGACCAAGCGTTTTCGAGTCCGTAGAAATTGACATCTTAAACCCCAATCAAAAACAGGCATTTTGCCTGTTCTCCCCTCAGTGATTTTTCGGTGGGGTTGGCATTCTCTGTACTCCTTCCACAGCTTTTGAATTGTGCAAGATATCAATAACATCATGGTTTCGACACAACCAGAATCAATCTTACTGAGGCGACGGTGTTGGTGTAGCGATCGGTTGACCGTCGAGGAGGTCTAGTTCAATGAAAGGACCTCGATCGATCACTTCAATATCCCACTGACCGCGCCGGCTGCTCTCAAAGGCGATGTAACGACCATCAGGGCTAATGCTGGGATGCCGAAACCAGCCTCTATAACCAAGGGTGAGGATTTGGGTGCTGCTGGTGAGGCGGTCGTAGAGTTCTAGTTCAGGCCGACCGGAGTTGCTGGCAATGTACACGATGTAACGAGCGTTATTACTGAGACTGGGACTCTCGGCGATCGCATCTCGACGGTTGAAGCGAGGTAACTCAACAAACCCTTGTTGCTGTAAATCGTAGAGGAGAATGTTGCGTTGACTGCCTCGGTTGGATACAAAGGCCAGATATCTCCCATTCCCGCTTAAGGCAGGTTGTTCATCATTGTAGCGACTGTTGAGAGCGAAGGGTCTAACCGAGAGATTTCCCGGTCCGCAGCTGGCAACTAAACCCAGGAGCACAATGGTAAGACCGAGGTGTAGCCAGGGACGAGCGATCGAGAAGGAGAAATGGGGAATGGAGAAGGGGTCATGAGTCATGAGCGAATGTGAAACCTGAAGACTGTAGGAGGCTCAACGCGATCGCAGGGTCTAGAGCGAATTCACTCTTGATACTGTGTCCGGGTGCGACTGCGAAACTGCGCTTCTGAGCCTTCCCAGTCCCCCATGCTTCATCCTTCCCCATGACCCATTACTCACCGCTTATTTGTCAAAATTGGTCGAATTATCAGCTTCATCATCCGGATCGTCTACCGGTCGATACTCCACATAGTCTGCTGACGGTGCTTGCAGATCTTCGCTATTCCGCCGAGAGCGAGATTCTTCTGGAGGGCGAGTTCGTTTCGGCCGGGAGGGAGCATCCGGGTTACGAGTTTCTGAGGAACTGGGGCGACTATTGCGACTGCGACTGGATCGGTCTTCTCGGCGCTCAGGAACATCCCAATCATCGGACTGGTCGCTGGAGCGCCCTTCGGGACGAGAGGGGCGTTTCCGAGGTCGCTGCTCGCCTGACTCGGGTCTAGAAGTGGTGCTACTCCGGCTCGCGGAACGGCGACGGGGTTCATCTTCATAGGTTTCCCGCGCTGAGCGAGGTTCTTGGCTCCCTCTGATGCGAGGGCGAGAGGGGTAATCTTCCTCTGGCTCTAGTTGATCGAGTTCAGCTTCGTAACTTTCATAGGTATATGCACGACTGACGGGGCGCTCCTCATCGACAATGGGTGTGCGACTCTTGGCTTGAGCGGTTGCGGCTCCCCGGAGGTTAATGCTTTCGACGGCGAAGAAGATGGCGCTTCCTGTCAGGAGAAATTGACCAAAGGCTAGAATTGGGTCTAGCCGCCACCCTTGAAACAGCAAGATGCCACCGCACAACAAGCCAACGGCTGCGAAGAAAATATCGTGGTCTCGCGCTAGTTTGGGCTTCCACGATCGCAGAAAGTACAGTCCCGCCCCCGCCACTGCCAGGATGATTCCCAGCAGGCTGCTCCAGTTCAATCCTAAGTTGACCATTAGCCTATCTCCTACGTCAGTTTTATGTTAGCGGGTTATACCTAAAATCTCTACTCTAGTCTGGGATGGTAACTTCAAGCTTTTTGGGGGTGTCGGCAGTGCTGCTGGGCTGACTTCCTGACCTCCTAGTATTCAATGTAACAGCAAAAAACCTCAGCTTAGCAGGGCAGCTAGGCTTTTCCCGCTTTTGAGCTGAGGTTTTGGCAATGGGTTTTTAAGGCACATCCGAAGAGCGGTCGCAACAGCCACGATCTGAGCATTACGCCGAGATTAAAATGCTACTTGCCTTCTAGGCACGTCGCTTGATTTTATCCTTCTGGCTGATGAAAATGAGTGCCACGGTTCCAGGAATCAAGACCAGTCCAGCTCCCCAGAGTAGGCTGTACAAGAAGTTCGCGAGTGAAGGTGTCATAGTTTTAACGCTCTCTGTTACAACAAGTTGATTTTTATTAATTTTATAGATTGCCTGCCTCCTTGAGAAGTGGCTTCTGGTTTCAGTCCAGCGCTTCCTGGTTTGGCGATCGCGACCCAGCGGTCAAAGGGTAAAATTATGAGCAGATTCCTTTACAAAACTTCAGAGTTTAACGAACGACTGATGACTTCTCTTACTGTTGCAAGTTGGGGTCTGGGCTTTTTTCTGGTGTTGATGACGTTGCTATTTATTTTCCGCATCGTCTTCACCTGGTATCCACAGGTCAATCTCAGTAAACTACCGTTTAGCCTCGTTGCTTGGCCGACGGAACCATTTTTAGCACCCACTCGCAAGATTGTGCCACCAATTGGCGGCGTTGATATTACACCGATCCTCTGGGTCGGCATCTTTAGCCTGTTGCGGGAGGTCCTATTAGGTCAGCAAGGTCTCTTAACCCTCATGATGTAAGGACGAGACTGGGGATGGTTAACCGTCAACTGTCAACCGTTAACCGTTAACCATTCTGCTTCATAAACTGCTCCACAAAATTCGTATAGACTTCGCCTTTGATGAATTCGGGGCTTTCTAGAATTTTTTGGTGAAAGGCGATCGTAGTTGGAACGCCGGTGATGGCACATTCTCGTAGGGCTCGCTTCATGCGCTTGATGGCGGTGGCGCGGTCATGTCCCCAAACGATCAGTTTGCCAATTAAAGAGTCGTAATAGGGTGGGATCTCATAGTCCGTGTAGACATGGGAGTCCATCCGCACACCAGGACCACCGGGAGGTAAATAACCACTAATTCGACCGGGATGAGGGCGGAAGTTGTGGTCAGGGTCTTCGGCATTAATGCGACATTCGATCGCATGGCCATTGAGAATCACCTGTTTTTGGTTGAGTTGCAGTCTTTCACCTTGGGCGATCCGAATTTGTTCCGCAATTAAGTCGAGACCGGTAATCATTTCGGTGACGGGGTGTTCGACTTGGATGCGGGTGTTCATTTCCATGAAGTAGAATTTGCCCGATTTGTCCAGCAAAAATTCAACGGTACCTGCACCGCTATAGTGGATCGACTTCGCTGCTTTGACAGCAGCCGAACCCATTTTGTCTCGCAGGGCGGGCGTGAGGGCTGGGCTAGGGGCTTCTTCTAGCAGTTTTTGGTGCCGTCGCTGGATCGAACAATCCCTCTCACCGAGGTGGATGACATTGCCGTAGTTATCAGCGAGAATTTGAATTTCGATGTGGCGCGGTCGTTCAATAAATTTCTCAATGTAGACGCCTGGGTTGCCGAAGGCTGCTTCTGCTTCTCCTTGGGCTGCACTGAAGAGTTTGGGGAGCTCGCTGGGTTCTCGAACTAACCTCATGCCCCGTCCGCCACCGCCCGCCGTGGCTTTAATCATTACGGGATAACCAATGTCTTTGGCGATCGCCAAAGCTTCTTTTTCATCAGTGACTAACCCGTCACTCCCTGGAACTGTGGGGACGCCCACTCGCTGCATCGTTTCTTTGGCGGTGGATTTATCGCCCATAGCCCGGATCGCGTTCGGAGTGGGACCGATAAAAGTTAGGTGGTGATCGGCGCAGATTTCCGCAAATCGGGCATTCTCGGCTAGGAAACCGTAGCCTGGGTGAATCGCTGAGGCGTTGCGGGTCAAAGCCGCAGAAATAATATTAGGGATGTTCAGATAGCTTTTGCTGCTGGTGGGTTCACCAATACAGACGGCCTCATCCGCCAACTGCACATGGAGGGCGTGGCGGTCAATGGTAGAGTGAACGGCGACAGTGGGAATCCCCATCTCTTCGCAAGCGCGGATAATGCGGAGGGCGATTTCTCCGCGATTGGCAATTAAGATTTTTGAGAACCCCATCTTTGATGCTTTTCACTCTGCGATCTGTAGGATAGACCCTTTCGGGGTACTCTGGTCGATCGTTTTGTGGAGAGATTGAGAAAAGTTGTTGCACAATTTTTCGATAGTGGTGCTAAGATTAGAAATCGGCGGTCAGGGAATCATGGATGAGGAGCGATTGTTCCTATATTCCAGTATCCTGAGATCTTCCCGAGCGGATGTGGCGGAATTGGTATACGCGCACGTTTGAGGGGCGTGTGGCTTGTCCTTGCGAGTTCGAGTCTCGCCATCCGCATTTAAAAATTACTGTAACATGACCTGCTTAGCAGTAGCTGCTGTCTGTCAGGGTCATCGCATCCGATCTGTCAAGCGCGATCGCTGGGATGAGAGCGATGATCGGTTAGGTTCAACTCTGAAGTGATATTGAGTGAATGTGAAGAGTTTAGAACCTCAATGATAACGATACAACCGGACAGAAAATGCTAGCTTAGAAACAGACTGAGTTCAGGATGTACTAGAGCTCTCACCTGATTCTCAGTTCGTCTATAGGGCAGCCTTAATCCTAAACACCAGCACTTTGTGAAAGAATTGAAAGCAACTGCTCAAAAGCTGGTAACTCTAGGTAAGCTATTCAATGCAAACTCGAACTGTTCTCATGGCTCGACAGGATGGTATTTAGCCATTTTAAAACGCTCTGAGTTTTGGTATCTTGAAGAGGTAAGTAGTCAGTCGGGATTGCATCTAGAAAATTCGCTTTGAGTTAAATTGGCTGCTGGCCCATCCTGTGGAAGTGATGGGGGTGTACTTATCAGTGGAGTGCTAATGACGGTGATGCAATCTCAAGGGGATGTCAACCAGACCAGTGTTATCAAAATGGTTGAGCGGATCTTTACTTCCCGCAAGATCACTCGGATCGATCAACAAAAATTGATGTCAGTGCTTTTATCAAAGGATACTTTGACAACAGAGGAACATGAGCAAATTGACCGGGTGTTTGATGGTTTACGACGGGGAGTGCTGCGAGTCATAGATTAGAGGACTGAGTGGCAAATTTTTTTAAATAATTATACGGAAACTCCCAGGACAAAATCTTCATATTTTCTTAAGGTAATCATTCCTTTAAAATCGCTAAGTAAGACCCAATCAAAACAGGATTGAGTGCTGGGAGCAGGTTAGCAAAGGTGCTCATGGTTTACTGGTCTTGACTGAGCAATACAGCGGATTTCACCTGAAGTTCAGCACTCAGCAACCCTGTTCACATCCTCGATCCTTTTCCCTTCCCTGATTCATCTCCCTCGCTCTCTCTAGCAACTGAGGGGTCTTTACTTCCATTTCCAGAAAGATCTGACTCCTGATTTGACTGAACTTTTTGCGTTTGTAAAAGCTGGAATAGTAACGCTTCTAACTGCGGAGAGACTTGAATGGGTAAATGGCCTGTGCGGAGATGCAAATCTCGCTGAGGAAAAGGAATGATAATTTTTCGTCGTCGCAAATCCCTCTCAATATGATAGTATAAATCACTGCGAATGATAAATTGCTTACTCGGTTGATTCGTCCAAACTCGCAATTCAAAATTGAGAGAATTATCGCCAAAACCCTTCAATAAAACTTGGGGTTCTGGAACCGATAAAACATCGGGATGATCGCTAGCTGCTGCTAATAACACCTCTCGGACTGCCTCAACATTAGAGTCATAAGCAACTCCCACGGATAAGCGAACTCCCGAAACGGGATTTCCGTGGTTCCAGTTAATCAGTTCCTTTTCTAAAAATCGTGAATTTGGGACAATAATTGAAACCTGGTCAAGGGTCCGAATCAAGGTACTACGGCTGCCAATGCGTTCCACAATGCCTTTGTATTCTCCGACTTCAATAAAATCTCCAATTTGAATCGGCCGCTCTAAAATTAGGACAAGTCCACTGCCAAAATTTTTGGCAATATCTTGGAAGCCAAAACCAATCCCCACGCCGAGAGCACTGGCTAAAATCGTTAAAGAACTTAAATCAAGACCCCAGATTTGAAGCAAAACAACAGTGCCAAGGGTAATTAAACTATATTTAGTAAAAACTGCGACGATTTCCTGAGCAGCACGATTAATTCCCGCGACTTGCAAGATGCGCGATCGCAAAACATTGGTTGTGGTCCCTGCTACCATCAGCAAACCCCACCACACAGCGACGAACATCAGCAACCCGGTGACGGAGTAAGCTTTATTCCCGAGGGTGATAATGGGGGCCGTAAAAGTGGTACTCAAGCTACCAATGATTTCGTAACTCCATCGACGAGTGAGGGGAAATAAATTCGTAATGTAAAGAACGGTTGCTACCCATAGCCCCACCCGTGCACTCAACAACGTCAGATCTAGGATTAAATCAAAACTGGGTGACGGGTTAGGTACAGGCAATACCTTTTGCAACACTCGACGAATCGTATCGTGCCAAAACCAACCTAATACAAAGTGTAGTGCGACCGCACCCAAAGCGATTCCTGTGGCTTCAATTAACGCATCCCAAAGATATTGACCACTCCGTTCTTCCTGAGACTGATTCACCACCTGTTGAATTAGCATCGCCCAAGTTTCTGCCTGTTCCTGTGGAGTCGTCCCAGGAGCTTCATCGGATTCAGTGACAGTCAGCAAGTAGCGATCGTTTAATAAAATTGTTGGCAATTGATTCCGCTTCTCAATCCTCACTCGCAACAATTCTGGGGATGAAACAGCCTCTCGCAATTGAGAATTAATTAAATCAGCTCGTTCTTTGGCAGTAAACTGTCCCGAACGACTGACTCGAAAAATTTGCCTCCCGTCTAAAATCACAGGAGCTGTTGAAGCTTTTAAGTCCACCTGAGCTGCTGCTGGGGTGAGTAGGAGAAAGTAGGACAGCGAGAGGATAATGCCAGCGATGCACCCAGCTTGTAAGAGCCGGAATCGATAGCGGTTTTTGCGTTGAATCACATTTACTCTGTTCATGCAACCTTTGCGGTCATTGTAGCGCTACCTAATCGGGGGTAAGTCGTCCAGAAGGGAGAGTTACAATAAAGCTGAAAGCAAAAAATGGATGAAAGTAGCTATGGATTTAATTTTAGGTACGTTTCTAACTGCTGCGGTCTTGTTGGGGGTATCAGGGTTGAAACTTGACCGAGAGTATCAGCGCGGTGTCATCTTCCGCCTGGGCAGAATTCAAACCTTAAGAGGACCTGGCCTCTACTGGATTATCCCACTGATCGATCAAAAAAGCCAAGTGGATGTCCGTACTAAAACCGTGAATATTGAACCCCAAGAAACAATCACGGCGGACAGTGTCACGATCAAAGTAAATGCAGTTCTTTACTACCGCCTGATCGATCCTGCTAAGGCGATTACCAAGGTTGAAAGTTACGAAATGGCTGTCTATCAAACTGCTTTGACCAGTTTGCGAAATGTAGTTGGGCAAAATATCTTGGATGATGTCTTACAAAATCGAGACAAAATTAATACCAAGGTTCAAGAAATTGTCGATGAAATTACAGAGCCTTGGGGAATTGTGATTGAACGAGTCGAGATGAAGGATGTAGAAATTCCACAATCGATGCAACGAGCAATGGCTAAAGAAGCAGAAGCGATTCGCGAGAAGCGTGCTCGATTAATTAAAGCAGCAGCAGAACAGGAAGCGTCGATTAAGTTAGCAGAGGCGGCGCAAAAAATTGTCGAAAATCCAGCAGCTTTAGAACTACGCCGACTGCAAATGCTGACCGAGGTGGGGGCAGAAAATAATACCACAACGATTATTATGCTGCCTTCTGATTTGGTGAGTTTGGGGCAGAATTGGTCGCAAGCACTTACTGAAATGAAAAAAAATCAATCCCTGGAATAACTGATTGTAAAAAATTTACGAAGGTGAGAAAATTTTGGAATTAAGGTCAAAGAGAATTCATGAATCAAAAGCGCGAACTTCCTAACTGGGAACAAGTGTATCAAAACCAAGCAGTTGAATCCATGCCTTGGTTTAGTCCAGATCTCGATCCTGACTTAGACTCTGCTTTAAGCAAGCTCAATCTCCAGTCTGGGACAGTTTTAGATTTGGGAACAGGACCGGGGACTCAGGCGATCGCCTTAGCAAAACGGGGATTTCAAGTCACCGCGACCGATCTTTCTCGGACAGCAATTGAGAACGCTCAAGCGAAAGGAAATGCCCAGGATTTAGAGATTCGCTGGCAACAAGATGATATTCTTCAGAGTCAACTTAAGGAATCATTTGATTTAGTCTTTGACCGGGGCTGTTTTCACACCTTTGAGCCAAATCTCAGGCAAGATTATGTGCGAGTGGTTGCTGGTTTAGTGAAACCTCACGGCTACCTAATTCTCAAATGTTTTAGCCATAAAGAAACACGACCGGAAGGACCTTATCGATTTACTCCTGCGGAAATTGAGGAGATTTTTGGGGAATCATTCCAAGTACAGTCGATTCAAGAAACTTTGTACAATGGCACCTTAAATCCGCCTCCCTTGGCAATTTTCTGCATTTTGCAAAAAAGTTGATCGCGTTGCAGGAACGCCCTTGAGAGCTAAATTTCAGCTCTCAAGGGCTGAGCAAAATGAGAGGATTAAACTCGCTGTGCTAACTCAGGAGGGCAACCGAATAAACCAGTCATTACGCGCAAGGCTAAAAACCGAGCCCAGGGAATTGCCCGCAAACACCCTAAGGCAAACCGACGAAACGCAACAATTGGCAACCAAGTATTAGAAAAAAGACGATCCAGAAAATCGGTAAAGCCTAAAATGACTAAATTCTCTGTTTGTCGCCAGCTTTCATACCGCTTTAAGACTTTTAAATCTCCGATGTCTTCACCGTTTTGATGAGCTGCTTTAAGAATTTGGGCGATCGCAGCCGCATCCCGAATTCCCATATTTAACCCTTGACCTCCCACCGGATGGCAACAGTGAGCCGCATCACCCACTAACACCAACCGTGACAAAGCGTAGCGATCGCTCTGCATTAACTGTACCGGAAACAGATAGCGGTCGCTGACCAATTCTAACTGCCCAAACGCATGACCCAGACGACGATCCAACAACGCTAAAAATTCTTTAGCATCTAATGCCTGTAAAGCTTTCGCCTCTGCATGGGGGGCCGTCCAAACAATTTGAAAGCGATTTTCTGGCAAGGGTAACACTCCCATCGGACCACTCGGCCAAAACCGCTCGTAAGCAATATTATGGTGTGGCTTTTCTGTTTTAATCGTCATGGCAATGCAGGACTGCCAATATTTCCAACCATGAGTCGTAATGCCAGCACTTTGGCGAATTTGCGACCTTGCCCCATCCGCCGCCACCACTAACCTGGTGCGGAGAATTTGAGTGCGGGTAGTCTGGGAGTCTTGCTCATCAGCAATCTGTACCTGTATCTCCACGCGATCGCGCTTGTACTCCACCTGCACCACCTCAGCCGGACATACCCAACTGAAATTCGGGCATTCTTCCAAACTCCTCTGCAACGCCGTCAACAACACCCCATGTTCTCCCACATAACCCAGCGCCTTTTCCGGTATCGCTAACTGACTAGGATCTCCCAAGTCTGGGCGAGTAAATTCCACCCTCCCCGGATCGTGCCCATCACACAGGTTAATTTGAGGAAAGGTCGTAATTTGTGGCAAAATTTCCTCCCAAACACCAAGCCCCTCTAAAATCATGCCTGATAGTAGGGTTAGGGCGTAAGCTTGTCGCCTCGCCGCAGTAACGGCCGGAAGTTGGGACTCAACGATCGCCACCTTCAACCCTGAATTTTTCAACGCACAGGCGAGGGTTGCCCCGACAATACCACCCCCCACAATCGTTAAGTCATAATCAAATTCTGGCTTTGGCGGCTGGGAGTTGGGGTCGGAATGGGTTTGTGGAAGTTGCTCCGCTAGCATGGATCGAGAATTTTCTGAAGAACAGTAGGAATAATTGCTCTCCTTTATTGTGACACTCTCCCGGTGAGAAGCTGAACCTGAGTGGACAAAACAGGGTAGAGAGTGGGTATGGGTTTGACCTCCCAGCCATTACCTCAGCGTTAATGAGCTTGATGTAAAATCAGGCGATTACCCGCAGGGTCATAGGCGTAGACTTCTCGGCCGTGAGAGGTGATGAAAATTTCCCCGATCGGGACATTGCCGATCGCAGTTAAGTGTGCGATCGCTGCTTCTAAGTCACTCACCTCTAAGCACAAGCTAATGGCCGCCTTCGACTGAGAGGCAAACTCTTGGGTATGGGACTGTTTCGGTCGAAAGATCCCGATCCGCAAACCAGGCAGTTGAAACTCCCCATAGAGATTTTTTACGTAAGCTTGGGGTTCTTGACCCAGCAATTGTCGATAAAACTGAATCAGCACTTCAGGATTAAGGTCTGCTAGAGTGACTAGAGCACAGACACAGGAAAAAACCATTGGCAATTTAGATTAATTTTAAGGAAATCTCAAATTAAACTCTCACATCTGAAGTCTAAAGGGGGATATGGGCAGAATTTTTATATCAGCCGCTCATGGTGGTTGGGAAAACGGTGTCAGAGATCCAGGCACGATCGCAGGCGGGACGAACGAAGCGCGAGAAATGATCCTGATTCGCGACTTGGTAGTTGCTGAAGTGCGATCGCGAGCGTTAGAAATTCTCGTTGTCCCTGACGATCTCAGCCAAACCCAAGGCATTGACTGGATCAATGCTCGCTCTCGCACAGGTGACGTTGCCCTCGAAATCCAAACAGGTGGAGCCGCTAACCCGGAAGTTCGCGGAGCCAGCACTTTTTACATTGTCTCTAATGACGAGCGTAAAGCGGACGCAGAACAACTGCTCATCGCTCTGCTGCGACGGATTCCCCAACTGCCGAGTCGAGGTGTCAAACCAGATAGTGCGACGGGTTTAGGAAAATTAATCTTCTGTCGCTGGGTTGCCATTCCTTCTCTGGTGATGGAAATAGGCTATCTCACCAACCCAGACGATCGCACCCTGATTCAAACCCGCCGTCGAGACATCGCTTTAGGTCTTGCTGATGGGTTAGCCACTTGGAGTCGCACTCGCTCCAGCCCCACTCCTAACCCAACCACCTATTACCCCATTAATATCAATATTAACGGTCAGATTTATGGGGAGCAAGGTGTTTTAATTAATGGGAATGCTTACATCCCAATTGATTTGGTCGATCGCTTGGGAATTGATATCTCTAAATTGCCAAGAGTTCAGCGCATTAACTACCAAAAAATTGTTTATGTCAAAGCAATTGAACTGCGAGATTATAATATCTCTGTCACCTGGGATAATCCCAAACGCGCGGTGGTTCTGCGTTCAAACTTAAAAATATATCCGGGGAATATTGACAAGATTATGCTCCCTGGCAATACCACTGAAGTGCAGTTAATCATGTTCTTGAAAACCAATAATCAGAATGCCTTGATTGCATTTCCCGATATTGCCAAACTCTACCGAGAAGAAGCAACCATTGAAGGTGTCAACTATGACATTGCCTTCTGCCAGATGTGCCTGGAAACCAACTTTTTACGGTTTGGTGGCGATATCCAACCCACTCAAAATAACTTTGCAGCTTTAGGAGCAGTGGGGGGTGCTTCCGAGAGTGCTTCTTTTCCGAGTGCTCGCATCGGGGTTAGGGCTCATATTCAACATTTGAAAGCTTATGCCAGTACCGAACCCTTAGTACAAGAACTGGTCGATCCTCGGTTTCGTTTTGTGACACGAGGCATTGCTCCCTTGGTCGATCAACTCAGTGGTCGCTGGGCCGCAGATATCCAGTATGGTTCTAAAATTCTGACTCTCGTTCGGCAGTTTTATGAGATGACAGGACTTTTGTAAGAGGGGTAATCGGTAATTAGAGGGATGGAAATTCAGGGATGCCTCTAATTACCGATTATTACCTAGGATTGTTGATTTGTAGCGAAGCGTTCACTAGATCAGGCCCGATCCTTGACCGCGTGAATCGTTTTCCATTGTCAGCTTTCCTTTCTCATCATTGTCATTAATATCCCGCAGTGCTTCCGCTCTTGCTCTTGCTTCCGCTTCTTCTTTTTCTCTCAAATCTCCGGGTACATTGATATACATTTCAGGTTCGATCGCATAGTTATTGACCAAGCCTTCTTTGTCCACCGTGTAGCCGTCTGTCGTGCGAATGCTCTCACTATCAGTTTGTTCGTCGGTTTTTGGACTTTCTTGGCTAACTTCTGTGGGAGTGTGTAGGAAGGCAGCTCCTTCACGCTCTTGGCGAGCTGCGGTTTCAGCAGGTGTGATCCCCCGGTCATAGTGAGGGGCTTGCATATTTGTTTCGATCTGTTCGTCAGCAGGCGTTTTTTTGCTAATACTCATTGCTTTATTCCTGAACGTGTCTTGCAAAAAACTGATTGACTTATATTTAAAGGTTAAGCTTCAAGACGCTCAGAAATACACTATCTTTGGTCGGAGTTTATCCCGGATTAATCCTCCTTGATCCTGAAAGTAGTAATCTGTCTAAAGACAGATTAGATTCAGTGGCGAGTGTGCTGCTAAAGCAATGAGTTAACAGGGAATTGTTACCCTTTTGAAAAAACGCAGATATTTTTATACGATCTGCGTGAATCGGAATCAATTTGCAGTTGAATCAGAAAAATCCATCTCAATTCTTAGGATTCTTTGAAGAAGCGAATAATTTCGCGAACATGGTTTAAAAATTGTCCGTCAGCGGTGATTTGAGCGATCGCACTTTCCGCATCTCTCATTAACTTCAGGTGTTCTGCCTGGTTAATCGCTCGGAAGTTTTCCATGGTAGCAGCTAACTGGGTTAATTCAGTGCGTGTTGCTTGCCATTGGCGTTCTTGGGTTGCCACCCAGGAATTGGGGTTTTCCGGGTTGAGGATTTGTTCGAGGTGTTTGACTGTATATTCTAGCGTCATCAAACGACTGCGAAGTTCGACGATATCTTCACGGGGGTGTAAAAATTGGCTGCGAATCATGGCTAGCCGTAAGGCTAAATATTTGTAAGCTCGGATCGCTGGGCGTAGTATTGTTAAGAGCAATGCAGCACCGGAACTGAGATAGCCAACGGTACTGATGCCAGTGAGGGCGAGGGTATAAAGCACGACTGCGGAGATCAGGTGAAGTGCGATCGCCACCCACAGAGAACGACGAGCTAAAATCGTGACATATTTGACTTGTTTTTCATCGACGGC
>JBLNEP010000061.1:0-44509 GCA_050262755.1 Actinomycetota bacterium
TTGCTTTTTGACTAATGTCATCCTAGCATGACTGTTTTGGTTGGCAAGGGGGTTTTTTTTAACTTCTGTAAATCCGGAAATCAGTATTAGTAGGAAAATCTCAGTGTTTCTACGAAAGGACCTGCTCACTCTCCGTGGATTCCTTCCTCCTGGCTGAGATGGCTAAGGGCGTTTTTGAGGAGGAAAAGGGTAACGAGACTTCTTGAGCGCAGCAATTAGAAGCTGAATTTTAAGCCCAGATTTTTTGACAAGAGAGAAAGCCGTATGGGTGTTTTACATACAACTACTGAGTCCAGCTTTCGGTACTACGTAAATCTCTGCCAGCAGTGGTTCACTCCTACTATCATCCAAAGCCTCAAAATCTGAGCAGGAACAGGAAACAGCGAATCGTTTGTTCCGTAGGTAGTCGCGAACCGCTGTTGTGATAGCAGCAATACCACCCCAATCAGTAGAACTATCGTGTTTTTCAAAGGGTTGAGGTACATGAAAGGGGGAAAAAGGGGAAAAAGGGGGAAACGGAAAAAATGGCTGTACCTCATTAATCTGAGAAATGCGATAAGTCAAATTGCTTAGATTCAAAGCTAATTCAACAGCAAGCAGGTTGGCTTTATTCTGCTGGTCGCAACTGGGGGGTAAATTTGGGGCGGACTGGTAGTTCAATCACAAACATCGCTCCTTGTCCTGGTTCAGAAAAGCACTTGAGAACCCCCCCATGCTTTTGAACAACAATTTGATAGCTAATCGATAATCCTAGCCCTGTCCCTTTACCGACAGGTTTCGTGGTGAAGAAGGGGTCGAAAATCCGGCGGCACACTGCTGGCGTCATCCCTGGGCCATTGTCAGCGATACGGATGACTACGAATTGAGGTTCAGACAGGGGCCATTGAGATTGGTTTACAGGATGCAAGGTGAGAGTTCCCGAATGCACTGAGTAAGCATTCCCATTGTTGGTTTCGCCGCTTTCCCCTGGCTGGTGCTTCTCGTGGCTCGTTCTAATTTCTGTAGAAATTGTAATGGTGCGAGGGGGGAATTCGGTTTCGAGCACATCAATGGCATTGCTGAGGAGATTCATAAAGACTTGATTTAATTGACCCGGATAGCACTCGACTTTGGGTAAGTCTCCATACTCCTTGATCACAGCGATCGCAGCTCGCCCCGGCTTTTCTTTCAATCGATTCTGTAAGATCAGCAACGTACTGTCTAGACCTTCGTGAATATCTACTAATTTCATCTCAGCTTCATCTAAGCGAGAGAAATTTCTTAAGCTCACGACAATTTCTCGGATGCGCTCTGCTCCTATTTGCATCGACTCTAAAATTTTCGGGGTATCTTGCAGCAGGAAGTCTAATTCAATTTCCTCTTGCAAGGCTTGGATTTCAGGCAAGGGGTGGGGGTATTGTTGCTGATAGAGTTGGATCAGGCGTAATAAATCATGGAAATAAGCGTGAGCATGAGAAATATTACCGTAAATGAAGTTGACGGGGTTATTAATTTCGTGGGCGACGCCGGCCACTAACTGACCCAAGGAAGACATTTTCTCGGTCTGAATCAGTTGTGCTTGAGTGTGTTTAAGCTCTTGCAACGCTTCTTTAAGTTGCTCATTTTTTTCTTGCAACCGCGTTTGCGACTGTCGCAACGCTAAGTTTTGCTGCGACAATTGCTTGGAAGCTTGGGTTTGCTGTTCTAGCAGTGTGGAGACGCGATTAATGGCTTGTGCTTGAGCTAAGGCGATGCCGACTTGAGCAGCGACTGCTTCAATGAGTTCGATTTCTTCTTGTTGCCAGTGGCGGTAGGAGTCGCATTGATGCAAGCTTAAAAGACCATTGGGTTCTCCTTGGTAAGAAGTGCGAACAGCGAGCAAGGATTTGACCTCGATCTGCTGGCAGATCGAGGTAATAGGTTGTAATAGGGGTTCAGCGTAAACATCATCAATCGCGACCGCTCGATCTTGAGTTAATAAGGTTTGAGTATGGGGGTTGCCATTCACAGAAATTTCCAAACCAACGAGAGATTGATAGTCACCTTCTAAATACTCAGCCATGAGTGGCAACCGAGGCACAGGAGTGGGAATATAGGCAGAAATCAAGCAGCGATTGGCTCGCAGCACTTGACCCACTTGAGTGACGGTGGTTTGACAAATTTGTTGGGTGTTGAGACTCCCTCGAATCTGTTCGGTAATTTGTTTAAGGAGTAAAGTGCGCTGGAGTTGCTGCTGGAGGGCGGTTTCTGCTTGTTTGCCGATGGTAATATCGCGGGCTACCCAGATGGCGGAGTTGGCAAACATCGGCGAGATCGTAGCGCTAAACCAAAACACCTGTTGCTGAATTTGCCAACTGTATTCGATATTCACTGGCTGCTGAGTGTCTAAAGCTTTCTGGATGTGGTGGAGGAAAAAGTTGGCTTCTGCGGGTGGGAAAGTGTCACTGAGGGTTTTGCCGATCGCTTCTGGGTGAGGTTTATAGGCGAGTGGGGGATTGGTTGGTGCAATTTTGAGGTAACGCCCCTCGCGATCGAGGACTACGATTAAATCGGTCATGCCTGCAAACAAAGCCTGTAGTTCTGCTTCTGCCTGTTGGCGGTAGGCAATTTCACTCTGCAATTGGGCAATAACTTCCCTTAATTCTTTGGTTCGTTCTTCAACTCGAATTTCTAACTCAGCTTTTGCCTGCTGTAGGGCTAGTTCTGCTTGCTTACGATTGGTAATGTCGGTGCAGACACCGACGAATCCTAAGCGGTTCCCTTCTGGATCGACAATGCAGTCAGCCCGTAGCAGGGTGAGGATGAGCCTGCCGGATTTACTCCTGAGTTCAACTTCGCCACACCAAGAATCGCCTTTTTTGAGGGTGTCATACACTTGCTTGGCGATTTCTGGGTGGGTGTATACTCCCTCTGGCCCGCCTTTGGCATTGAATTCTTCGACGGTGTAACCGTATAGATCGATGAAGGCTTGGTTGTGGTACATTGAGTAACCTTGTAAGTCGCTCATGCGGATCGCACTGCCAGTGAGGGCGATCGCATGGCTCAAGCGAGTCAGTTTGTCTTGGGTGATTTTACGTTGGGTGGCGTCCCGCGTGACTTTCGAGAAACCTCGTAACTGTCCAGTTTCATCGGTTAAAGGAGTAACCACCACATTCGCCCAGAAGCGAGAGCCATCTTTCCGGACCCGCCAGCTTTCTTGTTCCAGTCGGCCTTCTGCTAAAGCGATTTGCAGGCTTTGTTTGGGTTTTCCTTGTTGGATATCTTCCGGTAGATAGAAGCACTCACAATTCTGACCGATAATTTCTTCGGCGCTGTAACCTAGGATGCGTTGAGCACCACTATTCCAACTAACAATATGACCGCTGGGGTCGAGCATCAGTAAGGCATAATCTTTCACGCCCTCGACTAAGAGGCGGAAGTGTTCGTCACTTTCTTGGAGTTCTGCGGTTCGCTGGCTGACTCGTTGTTCGAGTTCAGCATTTAGTTCGAGAATTTGGGCTTCAGCAGTGCGGCGATCGCGAATTTCTGCTTCTAATTGTTGATTAGCTGCTTCAAGCTGGGCGGGACTAGGGATAGTGAGAGCTTGGGGAAGTAAGGGTACCAGGACCATTACGGTATAGATTGAGATCAAAGCTGTAATCGCTTTCACACTTCCTAATAGCCAATAGCCGGGATACCAAATCGTCCAAGCATCCAGGAGGTAGCTAGTGCCACAGGCGACAAGGAAGGCACTAAACAACCACAAAACCCAAGAAAACGGCAAGTCGTGGCGTCGCCGCAGGAAGTATAGCATCAGCAGCGGAAGAGAATAGTAAGCGAGGGCGATCAGCCAGTCTGAAGCAAGATGAAGCCCGATTAATTCCGGCTGCCATCGGTAACAGTACCCATTAGGAAGCAATGAGTTTGAACCCAACCAGCTTGTTAAGAACTCTGGCATAAACTTTAGGCGTTGGACGATAGATTTTTGACTGTATAACTGAGAGCTTTACTTGTCTATAGTTTGGCAGCCTCCCTTGTTTGCTGGAACGATCGGTGTCTCGTGCAGGGAAGCTACACTTAGGGAAGTTAGCTGTTAATTTTTAGGGCTTATATCGGGTATTTTAAGGAATTATATCAATTTTTGTTATTTTTTTATCTCTATTTATAAGGATGTCACTGGAAATTGAGCTAACTGAGTTCAAGATTCTCCCGGTAGTCAATCCTTGGCTGTTCCCCATTCCCAGTTTTCCAGTCTCAACTGTAAATTTTACCTGGCTTTGGTTACATCTTGTCTGCGGGAAATTACTTAAATTTTTGACAGGCATGACAGTTTTTAGGGGATTGACGGTTAACGGTTACTTACTTCAGCGTTTTAGCCATTCTTCAACTCTAAAATCCGAGTTTGAGGACATTTTTTAGTTAAATAAAAGACAAACTATCTTCAGTAAGGTTGTATGAGAATAAGGGGAAAAGGAAGAGAAAAAAATGATGATTTCCTAGGGTCATTCACCACAACTCTGCTCTTCCTTGTTTCTGGAGAAAACGGATGCTACGAGGTTTGATGCGAGCGATGGGAATTTTAGACACTAACTTGTCTTTAGCTTGCAACTGAAACTTACTCTATTCAAATCTTTCATCAAAAATCTAACATTCAGAAGCTGATTGACTTTCGCCTAATTCTATAGAGCTTATCCCTAAAAAACAGTCAAATTTTTTACGATTTTACAACCATCAACTCAGGGGTAGACGTGAATTTTCATCTCACCCCTACCCTCAAAAATGCTACCCCTTAAGAGTCGCCCAACACCCAATTCACTAAAGTCCGAACCGCGAACCCAGTCCCACCTGCATTGTTGTAACCGTTCTCCTTCTCAGTCCAAACCGGCCCAGCAATATCTAAGTGCGCCCAAGGCGTTTCTTTAACAAACTGCTTCAAAAACAGCGCCCCTGTAATAGCACCGCCAGCGCGAGGTCCCGTATTCTTCATATCCGCATGGATTGCTTTCAATCCCTCAAAATACTTCTCCTCCAAAGGCATCCGCCAGAATTTTTCGCCAGCCGATTCTGCCGCAGTTGCAAGCTGATTTGCCACCCGATCGTCATTGCTCCACAACCCAGCAATGTCATCACCCAAGGCAATCACACAAGCACCAGTCAAGGTTGCTAAATCAACAATCGCATCCACTTCCAACTTACCAGCAAATACCAAAGCATCCGCCAGCGTTAAACGCCCTTCTGCATCGGTATTATTCACTTCAATGGTCTTACCATTAGACGCAGTGAGAATATCGCCAGGATGCAGAGCACGACCGCTGATCATATTCTCAGTGACAGCACTGATAAAATGCACCTCGATCTCAGGCTTTAACTGAGCGATCGCTTTCGCCGCCCCTAAAGTTGCCGCAGCACCACCCATATCAATTTTCATCATTTCGATGCCGCTGCCCGCTCCTTTAATATTCAACCCCCCCGAATCAAAGGTTAACCCTTTGCCAACGATCGCTAATTTTCGTTGAGGGGTTCCCTCTGGTTTATAGGTGAGGTGGATAAATTTAGGTGGCAAATCAGAAGCTTGAGCAACACCGAGAAATGCTCCCATACCAAGCTTTTGACAGTCTTCCCGTTCTAAGACCTCAATCCCCAAACCATATTCTAAGGCAAGAGCTTGAGCCGTTTCTGCCATCGTAATTGGGGTGACTGTGTTGGCCGGTGCTGCCACCAGTTCCCGTGCTAGGATCACTCCGGAACAGATTTGGCGGGCACGGGCGATGGCAGCGTCAGTTCCAGCCAAACCCAGCAAGTCTACTTGCTCTAACACGGAGCCTTTGTCGTCAGGTTCCGACTTGAAACGGTTATCTTGGTGTAGGGCTAATTCTATCCCCTCTGCGATCGCCTGTGCAGTAACATCTGAGGCAGCGTGCCACACAGGTAAACTAATTCCCAGGGTTTTGCACTTTTCCTTTTTAGCTAACTTCGCGCTAGTTGCCGCCGCGCGACGCAGAGTATCTAATTTTAACTCCTCTAGTTTGCCCAACCCAACCAATATAATTTTGCGGATTGGGCTGTTGCTACCCACACGAGTTACAGCAGAGCTACCAGCTTTCCCTTTGAATTCAGATTCACCGATCAGCTCTTGCAAGGTACCCGCTAGCTTTTCGTCTAACTGTGCCAATTCGCCAGTTAATTCTACCCCATCCTCAAAGAAACCAATGGCTAGGGCATCTCCTGCCCAGTCTAAGCGGGGCAAATCAATAGCATGAAATTCCATCTTCCGATTTTAGCTCTGAGATTTTAGACTTTTGATTGTACTTTGTCCTTTGTCAGTTGTCTGTCGTCTACAAACTTCCGTGAAGGCTTAAGGCCGTGAACGCTTACTCACTCCGTCCTCAATCCCCACTCGCCAAATGCTAAAGCCACGCACCTCTAAAGTTTATCTGTTGATCGGCGTTTCTACTGGCGCTCTGCTATTAGGCACTCTTGTGCCAGTCACTAAATGGATGGGATTTAACCACTCTGAGCAGGCACTACAGCAGCAGGAATTAAAGTACGATGTTGAGAAATTGGCATTGCTATCAGTGGCGGATCGGACCCCAAAACTGACAGAGATTGCTCAGCAACAACAACAGTCTTTAGCTCGCAGCAGAGCGCGTTATTTACTCGCCTGTGATTTCATCGAACAGGGACAAGCTACGAAGGCGATCGAGTTATTGCGTGGATTAGATCAAGATTATGCAGTGTTAGCACCCCAGATTCTCCGCAAACGTGCCCAAGCGTATGAATTAGCGGGTGAGGCGGGGAAAGCACAGGGGACTTGGGAAGAGTTGCTGAAACGTTACCCTCAAGATCCGGAAGTGGCGGAAGCGTTGTCTGTGTTGGGGAAGTCAAAGCCAGAGTATTGGCAACAAGCGATCGCTCAATTTCCAGCTCATCCGGCGACGGTGGAAATTGTCCGCCAGCAGTTGCAAGCCAATCCTAATCAACCTGAGCTGTTAATGTTACTGGCGAAACATGGTTTGTATCTCAAAGAGTACGGCTCAATCTTAGAAAGTTTAGGTCAGAGATATAGTGCTTTCTTAAAGCCAGAAGACTGGGAAGCGATCGCTTGGGGTTACTGGGAAAAACAAGATTATGGCAAAGCTGCGATCGCTTATGCTAAGGCTCCCCGTACTGCCAAAAATCTCTATCGGAAGGCGCGGGGATTATGGTTGGATGGGAAAGAACCAGCGGCTAAAGTTGCTTATAAGCAATTGATTGCTGAGTTTCCCACTGCGGAAGATACAGGCTTGGGTTTGATTCGGTTATCTCGGATTAGCGATCCGAAGGAAGCGCTGATCGATCTAGATCGAGCGATTAATAATTTTCCCAACCATGCAGCGGAAGCGTTGTTAGATAAAGCGAAAATTCTCGATAAGCAAGGCAGTGAAAAATCTGCTTCCCAAACTCGTCAGCAGTTACTCAGTAAATATAGCAATACTAACGCTGCTGCTGAATTGCGGTGGAGCCTTGCCCAAAAAGCAGCCAAAGCAGGAGATTTGAAGGCTGCTTGGCAATGGGCACGAGAAATCACAACGAATAATCCTGATAGTGAATTAGCACCTGAAGCAGGATTTTGGATCGGAAAATGGGCGCAGCAGGCAGGACTTTCTGAGGAGGCGAAAAAAGCATTTGAGTACACCTTGGGACGCTATCCTGAATCCTATTTTGCTTGGCGATCGGCCGTATTCCTTGGCTGGCCGGTAGGAGATTTTACCACCGTTCGGGCGCTCTCTCCCCAGGTGGTTCACGCGGAGCAACGACCGGAACTGACAGTGGGTTCTGATGCTTTGAAAGAATTGTATCAATTAGGTCAAAATCGGGACGCTTGGAAACGCTGGCAAGTAGAGTTTAAAAACCCGGTTGAGCCTAGCGTGGCTGAGCAGTTTACTGATGGATTAATGCGGCTGGGGGTTGGGGATAATTTAGATGGACTTTGGATGATTTCTAGCTTAAAACAACGGGAAAAAGCAGAGGAAAAAGCTCAGTATCAAAGTATGAGACAACAGCCGACCTACTGGCAAGCTCTCTATCCTTTTCCTTACTTGGAAACGATTGTGAAATGGTCGCAGGAGCAGCGATTGAATTCAGTTTTGGTGACGGCTTTAATTCGCCAAGAATCGCGGTTTATGCCGGCGATTAAATCAGCAGTGGGTGCGACGGGATTAATGCAGGTGATGCCGGAGACAGCCACTTGGATCGCCAAGCAAATTAATCTCAAAAACTACTCTTTAGAGAAGGTAGATGATAATGTGAGGCTGGGGACTTGGTATTTGGATCATACTCATGACGAGTATAAAAATAATTCGCTGTTGGCAGTAGCGAGTTATAATGCTGGACCCGGGGCAGTTGGGGATTGGTTACAGCGATTTGGATGGGGCGATCCAGATGCGTTTATCGAGAAGATTCCCTATGGAGAAACGAAGGGATATGTCAAATCAGTGTTTGAGAATTACTGGAATTATCTCCGGATTTATAATCCAGAGGTTAGTCAGTTGCTGGCACAACATTTGACGACTTATCAACCGAGAGAGAAACATTGAGTTGATCGCAGGTTGAGGGTGGGGGGATGAGGAGTTCCCAGGCCGCTGGGTCAGCCCGATAAAATTGAAAGAAGAAACACCAGAATTTCGTGAATGATGAAGCTGAAAAGACTAGGTCATGTAGCAATTTGCGTTCAAGATGTAGAAAAAGCGTCTGAGTTTTACCAAAATTTAGGGATGGAGGTAGTCTGGAAAGATGCTGACTGGGCTTATCTGAAAGCAGGACAGGATGGTCTGGCGCTGCTGAGTCCAAGTTATAGTCAGTCGGGGCCACATTTTGGGTTTGTATTAAGCGATCGCGCAGAAATGGAGTCTGCCTATGAACAACTGAAAGCACAAGGTGTCTCTGTCACCCGCATCCACGAACACCGTGATGGCACCGCTTCCTTCTATGGTCGAGATCCAGACGGCAATGCCTTTGAATATCTCTATGAACCAGGAGTCGCGATCGCCGATCCGGCTTAGGTAGAATGCTGGAGAGAGAAAAATGGCGGACTGTCCAGCTAAAGCTTTGAGAGACGAAGCTTAACCTCTGGGAAGAGGAGAGTCTCTGTCTCTTCCCCCTACTTGCAATTGTTAACTGAACCATCCAAGATAGATGTGAAATATTAATAACGGTTAATCGGAACGAAAAATTGCAAGCAATTGTCAGCTTAGCCTTCACCCCTAAACAATGTTTCAGAAACTATTAGTCAGAAATCGCTGGAAGTATCTACTGCAACCTTGGCAGGAAGTAGATTGGTGGCTCATGGCTGCCTGTGTCAGCCTGACCCTGTTAGGTGGCATTATGGTTCGCAGCGTGGAATTAAATCAGGGACTTACCGAGTGGTGGCAGCACTGGATTACAGGCGGGATCGGTTTGATATTAGCACTGTTGATCGCTCGCTGTCGCTACGAGATGCTAATTCAATGGAGATGGATCATCTACGGCGCCATCATTGTTTCCCTGATTGCTGTGCGATTGATCGGGACTACAGCTTTGGGGGCCCAGCGGTGGATTACGATCGCTGGTTTTAACCTTCAACCTTCTGAGTTTGCCAAAGTTGGCGTGATTATTACACTGGCGGCGATGCTGCAAGCAAAGGCTAACCCAAAATTTGGCGATTTGTTGAAGATATTAGCGGTGGTGTCTGTGCCGTGGGCCTTAGTCTTTGCCGAACCAAACTTAGGCACTTCTCTGGTATTCGGTGCGATCGCCTTGGGAATGCTGTACTGGGGAAATGTCAATCCTGGATGGTTGATTTTGATGCTTTCTCCCGTTGTCTCTGCCATTCTCAACAACGTATCTTTGCCAATTTGGCTAATCTGGGTTGTAGGGATGGGTTTAATCGGTTGGCGGGCTGTTGCTTGGCCTTGGTTAGGAGCCCCCTTGGCTGTGGCGATCAATGTGATCTGCGGCCATGTCGGACACGTTTTCTGGAGTCTGCTGAAAGACTATCAAAAAAATCGGCTGACAGGATTTTTAGATCCGGATAAAGACCCCTTGGGTACAGGATATCACTTGATCCAATCTCGAATTGCCATTGGTGCGGGTCAAGTCCACGGACGGGGTTTGTTTCAGGGAACGCAGACTCAGCTTAACTTTATTCCCGAACAGCACACAGACTTTATTTTTTCTGCCATTGGCGAAGAGTTGGGCTTTATTGGCTGTATTTGTGTGCTCGCGATCTTTTGGTTTATCTGTTTGCGGTTGGTGATTATTGCTCAAACTGCTAAAGATAATTTCGGCTCTCTATTAGCGATCGGGATTTTGTCTATGTTGGTTTTCCAAGTCTTTGTCAACATTGGCATGAATATTGGCTTGGCGCCTGTGACGGGAATTCCTCTACCCTTACTTAGTTATGGTCGTTCAGCACTGTTAAGTAATTTTATTGCCCTGGGGTTGGCTGAGTCAGTCGCGAATCATCGACAACGGTTAAGGTTTTAGCAAAGCTCGCTCAACGATTCATCAAAAACCCGGTTGTTTCCAGACACCGGGTTTTTTTGTGTTGACCCTGGCAGTCCCGTATTCTCCCATCATTCTCTGACACTGAAGGGTACAAACTGTGAGGTGCATAGGTAGCATTTCACCAGAGATATTGTATTATTAGACAGATCAAAATTCCTTTCATTTACACCTCCCTATTTCTAAATATAGGATGGACCCGATCGCCCATCCAAAATCAAAACTGGGAGGTGCAGAAACCTAGGAAAATCCACTCACTATCAGGGAATAACATGACAGAAATTCTTGGAACATCCAGAGCAGATTTTATCGAAGGAACCATTGATTCCGATGTAATTTATGGCTATCAAGGAAGCGATTCAATCGAGGGATATGGAGGAAATGATACAGTATTTGGAGGTCAAAACGATGACTTTATAGGAGGCGGTTTAGGGGATGATTTCCTCGTGGGGGGGCAAGGCGATGATACCATCTTAGGAGATGAGGGGAATGACCGTCTCTTTGGTGGCAAAGGGAATGATAACCTTAGTGGCTCTTCAGGCAATGATTTAATGTATGGTGATTCGGGTAATGATATTCTCTATGGAGTGGATGCCTACTCCAGTAACCCGGGAGCGGGAGAGATTGATACTTTAGTGGGGGGGACTGGTCGTGATACTTTTAGCCTGGGAGTTGGTGGATCTCTTGCTAAAGATTTGGTTTCAAATACTTTCTACAAGAGTGCAGGAAATGCTGATTTTGCCCTAATTGTTGATTTTGAAATTGGCCTCGATAAAATATTAGTCTCTGGAAAAGATACCTATAAACTCGCAGATTTATCCATCCCTGGTTTTGGTTCTGGTGTAGGTGTTCTCCTGACTACTGGGGGTCAGAATGAATTAATTGGTTTTCTCCCTGGAGTGAGTTCAAACCAACTGAGTTTAACTCGTGATTTTCGCTCTAGTTTCTAAGCGGTTTATTCGCTCTAATTTTTTGAATTTATCAATCACTGTTAATCGTGAGGATTGGGGAGAGATGATTGATTCCATCCTCATGATTAACAACCGACTCGAACCCTTCTGCTTAAGCAGTTTTCTGCAAGTAAATGCAGTGACGCACACTCTGAGTCAGCGGCGTTTGGAACGCTTCAACCAACTGAAGTTTGCCGTTCAATCGCTGGAGACAGGATTGCAAGGTTTCCTCTTCTTCGGTTGTCCAGTGACCCCGGTAGAGAATGGCTAAGCCACCAGTTTTGAGGAAAGGCAAGGCATATTTAGCGCAATCAGAGGCTGAGGCTACAGCTCTCAAAACAGCAAGGTCGTAAACTCCACGATGAGCGGGTTGTTTGTTGATTTCTTCCGCTCTACCAAGGAGCGTGTTCGCATTGGTAATGGGGAGAGCGGATAATAAGCTGTCAACGAAAGTAATTTTTTTCCGAGTGGAATCGAGTAAAGTGACTGTTAAGTTGGGGAGCGCGATCGCCACTGGCAACCCCGGAAACCCTGCACCGGTGCCAATATCGATCGCTCGCAAGGGTTCGGGTTGCTGAGAGAGAACGCTCAAGTTTACGGTTTCATTTCCACTCATTCCCCGCAGAGAATCCCATAAATGTTTTTCCCAGAAATCCAGGGGGTCGGTGATCCGGGTTAAATTTAGGTGGCGGTTGCCTTCAAGGATTAATTCATAAAGTCGCTGAAATTGCTGTTGCTGCTGGCTGGTTGGCTGCCAATTCAGGGTTTGCCGCCATTGCTCGTTCAATTCAGGCAGCAACGAGGGTTGTATCTCATCGATCATAGAAATCAAACTTTATGCTCCAGCCACTAATTTGCCTAAACGTGGCTCGCTGATGCCAGCTTCTAACTGCGTTGAATCGACTGGCTGCAAATAGCCGCGATCTAAGGTCCAGCAGCGATCGGCGATGCTTAATAAATCCGTCGCGTCATGGGTAACAACTAACAAGGTCCAATGATTTTTGAGCTTTTTCAGCAAACTCACCAGTTGTTTTCGCATTGACCAATCCAACCCGGCTGTAGGTTCATCTAATAGGAGTAAGTGAGGCTGACGGATCAACTGCACTGCCAAAGCTACCCGTCGTTGCTGACCCCCACTGAGAGCGTGGGGTGATGCGTGCAGGGGTAAATGAGAAAGGCCGACTTCTGCCAGTGCTTGATGAATTTGCTCTGGTCCAATTTCTGGGTGTCCGAGTCGGAGTTCTTCTAAAAGGGTGCCACCACAGAAATGCCGCTCTGGAAACTGAAAGACTAATCCTCCTAACTGTTGCAGGTGTTCTGGCATTAAGTCCTGCTCGCGCCAACAGAGATCTCCGCTAGTCTTTTCAGCCAAGCCTGCTAGAATTTCTAATAATGTACTCTTACCAGAACCGCTGCGACCCACGATCAGCCCCATCTGTTGGGAAGCCAGTTCTAAATTGATATTCTTGAGAATGGCAGTCGGGCAAGCTGTCGGGTGATAAACTAAGTTTCTCAGATAAAGCATTCAGGAATTACAATGGGTAATTGAGCCTAAGGGAAGGGGGAATCGATATTTTTTAGCTATTCCCACTTACTGAATCGCTGTTCGGCTTAATCTTAACAAAAATTTTTGCAGATTTTGGTCTTCCATCTGATTATAGCTTGTGCTACCATCTCCTAGTTAGGAATCGGTCTAACGATTACGCGAAGGGCTTATATTCCCTTCCTAAAAGCTACCACAAGAACAGCCAAAAATCAAAGAGAATATCTTTTTTGGCAGAACCCTCAGGGCATCTTAATTTTTGACTCTCACAGTCTAACCTCTAGATTAGTACATTGCTTTCAAAGGCCCAACGATGACGAAAATATCTTTAGTCTCGCTTCGTCACTGGTTCTCTACTGCTAAGAAAACCCGCTTTACCCTTGTCAGTGTCGCCGCGACCGCTCTCAGCTTGGGGTTCAACCCAGCTTTAGCGGGAGACCCCTTTCGCACCAGCAACCCCCGCGCGATCGGCAACCAAACCGAAGCTGCATTCAAAGCGATGTTTGAGCAGGGAAATTACAAAGCTGCTAAGGGTTATGTGGAACAAGCGATGACTGCGGACAGCAATGAGCCAATGGTTTATGCGATGGAGGCATCTTTAGCCTACATTGAACAAGATTTAGAATCGATGAATGCCTATGCCAAAAAAACCCGCGAAGTGGCGGAACGGATCGGCAAGAATGACCCCTTGCGGAGCAATATCTACAAGGCGTCTAGTTACTTTCTAGAAGGTGCTTATGCGGTCGCAAAACAAGGAACTGCCAAAGGTGCTCCTGAAGCGCTCAACAAGCTGCGGTCAGTCTTCCAATATTTAGACGCAGCTGAAAAAATCGATGCCAACGATCCAGAGCTCAACTTAATCAAAGGTTATATGGATTTAATGTTGGCGACTAACTTACCATTTTCCAATCCGAACGAAGCCATCCAACGATTAGAACAAAAAGCATACCCTCGCCATTTAGCTTATCGGGGAATGGCCGTCGGCTACCGAGATTTAAAGCAGTACGATCAAGCGCTAGAATTTGTCAATAAAGCTCTAGCTGCCACGCCGAAAAATCCAGAAATTTTTTATCTCAAAGCTCAGATTCTCGTTGAAAAAAGCAAGCAAAACAATAATAACCCTGCTTTGTTAGAGGAAGCAAGGAAGAATTTCGACGCAGCTTTAGCAAAACCTAACCAACTACCAAGACGTTTGGTTGCGGAGATGTTTTTTGAGCAGTGTCGCAACCGCAACCATCTAGATCGAGGCGAACGGCCCTGCGATCCGCTGCGAGATTCGATTCGAGATGCCGCCGGTGATAACTGGGGGCCTCCCGCATTACCACCTTTATAAAGTTAACAGGTTATGCAAGTACAATTTCGTGAATTTAATCCCTTTGATTTGTGGATTTGGTTAAAGTTTAGCACCGTTCCTTCTAATGCTGAAAAGCAGTATGTAGAGGAAGTCTTGGATTCCTGGTTTTTCTTAGGAAAGCTGGGGGGATTTAATGCTGAAAATTTGCAAGTCCAGGAAGTGGGGATTGATATCAGCTACATGACTTACAATGAAGAGTTAGCAGATGAGAGCATGATGGCCTTAATGCACAATATGGCAGATATTGAGTATCAGGGTCTATGGGCTCGCTGCTGGTTTGATTTAGGCACGAGTGACGCTTTAGCTCTCGATATTTTAATTAATGCCTTGCAACAGCTCAGTAAGGAATACCTCCCAATCGAACAATTAATCATTGGGGGTGAGAATGAAGATTGGCCGATCGAAAAAGGTCATAGAGAATCAAGTTTTGCCTATGACAATTAAGGAAGAGTAAGCAGAGAAAACCCGATCGCCTGGAGTGCAGGAATCTCACCAGCGGCAGTTCAATTAGTTCCAGCCAAAATCAGGTTTCTTCGCTAATTGGGTGGAGTTTCACCCCAATTTTCTCAATGAAGGAGAACTCCCGGAGTTATTAAGCTTAATTGCCAAACTTAAAATGGGTAAATCAGGGAAAATCCGCGTCCTCGCCTTGGGATTAATTCAAGATGGCGATCGCATCTTTGTTTCCCAAGGACACGACCCAGCTAAACAAGAAACATTTTATCGGGTCATGGGTGGCGGTGTGGAATTAGGAGAATACAGCCGTGATGCCTTACAACGAGAGTTTCAGGAGGAAATTCAAGCAGAGTTAATCAATATTCAATATCGAGATTGCATCGAAAGCTTATTTGAATTTAACGGCAAGCCACACCATGAAATTATTTTTCTCTATCAATGTGACTTTGCCGATCCCAAATTTTATCAACTGGAACAGTTAAGTTTTTCAGAAAAACATCGGACGAAAATCGCCTTGTGGATGCCAATTCAACGGTTTAAGTCAGGAGAATTACGGCTCGTTCCTGATAATTTTTTGAAGTATTGCGAAGACAGCGATCGCCAGTCCCCATAAAAATAGTGCGTGGCGCTCTCGTTTCCCGACTTGAGGGGTACTAACCTGGCCTACCACGCACCTTATTTAAGCAATCGAGCGCTCATCTACTACGAGTAGGAGTGAGCTGAAGCTGAACTCCTGCTTCCGAACCACTGTCCAGGCGTCTGGGGGGTAAGGGATTCCCTTGACTCGCTGCATCAGACGGAGTCGTAATCACCTCTAGTTCTCGATTCAGTTTGAGCCGAAATCCATTCGCATCGGCATTCCTGACATCGCTCAAGTCGAGCCTGCCATCTGGTTGAGCGATCAAATTTGTGTAGTCGGAGTCGATGGTTCTGCTTTCCACAGTCCTCAGTGAATCTCCAGAAAGCGTAACGTCAGCAGTTTTTGGGACTTGCTGCGTAGTTTCTTGTGCTTGAGCAACAGGGACTAACCCGATCAAAATCGTACTCAGTCCAAGAGCTGTAATCGTTGCATTCTTCATGGACTTTCTCCTAGTTGCATCCTGTTTACTATCTATTGTAGTCTTGAGATAACGGGGTTGTCAGGAGTAGTGGGGAAGGTTCTAATTAAAAATTAATCTTTCTTAAGATGGATGTAATAATTTACAAATTCAATTAAATTAATCTGAGCTTTTTGTATCCCAATTAACAAGGTATTTTATCATCATCCTAGAAAACGGCTTGCGAGGAAACCAGACCGCAAGAATTTACAACTAAGAGCCAAGCATGGCTAGAGCATCCTAATTCTGCAAGAGAGCGAGTCAATGAAGGCGGGTTAGTTGTGACTCACTCAACTACTTTATTTGTCAGCGATCGCACTTCACAGTGACTGGAAGAGCCAGAAATCCCTGCCTTGACTAAAGCTGTTTCCTTCTCCCTACCAAGGACTGCCAATCATGGTAAATGAAGCCCAATAATAAGGATGTGATAAACTTACAGAACTTGGAGCTTCATTATTAGGTAAAGCGACTGTATCCGTCCCTCTACTCGTACTCCGCAACTGTCCTCCTTCTACTCGCAAATCTCCCTCAATCATGGCAATTTGTGCCTTTCGTAATGCCTCCGCCTTCACCGTCACTCCTTGTAAACTCAACTGGCGATAAAACTCACTCATTAACCCCAAAGTCCCCGCATCATCCACTTGCCACAAACTCGCTAATACCGACTTCACTCCCGACTGCACAGCTAACCCTGCAAAACCTAATTCTGCATCTGCACTGCCAAAAGCTGTTTCACAAGCACTTAATACTAACAACTCCAACCGCTGAGATCCTAACTCTCGCAATTGATCGAACCTCAGTTTACTATCCCACAATTGGATATAAGAATTGCTCGGCGTTGAAGGATCAAAAGAGCCATGAGTTGCTAAGTGCATAATGCCAAACTGCCCTTGATTTCGTTGCCTTCTCAAGTTCTCTAACGTAAATTCTTGATTAAGGAAAGAGCGTCCTTGCCAATCCTGAGTAATCGTTGAGAGTTCCAGAGGCACAGCAGGTAAAGGTACAACTTTAGGGTCGTGAAACTCTGCTGCTCCCATCGCTAAAACTGATAAATTCTTAATGCTTTGATAGCTAGTATCTGTTAAATTAATACTAGGAATTAAACCAAGGCTGTACTTCTGTACCAAGAATTTTTTCCCGTCTTGGAGAGCCGCTAATGGCAAGGTCCGCATCCCTGGATCGAGAGAAAATGCTAAGGTATCAATATGGCGTGATTGTAACTCATCCTCTAAGGGTGCAATCATCCATTGATATAACTGTTGAGATGCGCTTAAATAAGCATTCAAATTACTAGAATTGGGACGGCGACTCACCCCACCAATTAACTTTTGTACTTGTCGCTGCAAGGCTTCTCGATTCGCTGCGGGAATCTGCTTAAAAACAGGTTGACCCTCAGGAGTGACTAGGACTAACTCTAGTTGTTCAGGTCGTGAAATAACATAAATTGCAGCGGGAGTTTTGCCAGTTTTTTGAGCAATTGTTTTGAGGGTCTCTTGAATGGTTTTACCATTATTTATTTCAGCATTAATTGGCTTAACTCCCAAAGAATTGATAAACTCTTGGCTCCGCGCCTGCTCAATCTGTACGACCTGATTAAAAGCAGTCGCTAAGGAAGTAGAATGAGTCAAACTAGAAGCATTTGTAGCCGGTGTCACGACTGAACGATCGCTGAACGATTTTCCGTCATTTCTCGCTTCTTGATTTTGAGTACCTGTTGTTTGTCCAGTGCGAATTGTCACTGCACCGTTCCCCGTTTTTCCTCCCGTATAAATTCCCGCATTTCCACTCTTAACGGGCTGACCCTTGTCATTAAAATCCCCCGGAAAATTTCCTGATTGTTCTGAAGGTTTAATCCCCTCAGAACTCTGGAAAGATTGAGCCGAGTTAACCGTGACATTTCCTCCAGAACCCTTGAGGCTGCCAGTGTTAATTGAGGTTACTGTAATCCCCCCACTTCCACTGTTGAGCGTTACATCTCCCCCCCCCTGTAACCCAAAGGAAATGACAGCACCGGTACTAACAGAACCCGCAGCAGAAAGAGTGATATTTCCTCCTGATTGAGCGCTGGTAGTTGAGGGAGAATTGCTCATCCCTGAAGGAGTGGAATCAGGAGCAGAATTTAGCTGTCCTGTCGCAATAGCACCTGCTTGGCTGGTAAGCTGAATCTCTCCACCCTTCGAGATAACATTCCCGGTGGCAATATCACCACTGGTGACTAAATTCACCCCTGCTTTTGCGGTGGTGTGAACTTCGTTTAAAGTTGTTTTACCCGTCCCCGCCAACTGTTGAACACTCCCGGCTACAATGGGAGCGGAAGCGGTGACATTACCAGCATTATTAATCAAAACTTTTCCTAATTGTCCATTCACCTCCGTACCCACAGCACCACCCAACATCAGATTGCCGGTACCTGTCGCCAACGTCAGATCGTGAGCTTGATTTGCTTCGCTATTCACAGAACCTGCGATCGCAATATTTCCCCCGCCACTCGTACTCAGCGCGACATTCCTGCCTAAAGTCACGGCAGTATTCAGATTAATATCACCTCGATCGGTGCTAATATTGGCGTTCAGTGTTGTTTCCTTAGCATTCAAGGCGATCGCAGCTTGATTAACTCCTGCGATCTCCCCTGCAACCGTAATCCGACCTCCAGGTGATTGAATCGTCAGGGGATCCTCCACCCGCACCGCATTGACTGTAATCGCACCAGTGCCATCAGGACGACCAATTGTCACCGACTTAAAGCCAGGAGACAAAGCCGCCATATTCTCGTTGTCTAAATTTAAACGACTGTTCGGACTAGACAACAAAGACCGATAGCCACTCTCAACTCCTCCAATTTCGATTCCTTGATTAGCGGCCATTGGTGCAATTGAAATCGAACCTCCACTACTACTAATCGAATTCGCACCCCCCTTAAAACTCATCTCACTTCCAGTCAGTTTAATCGCCCCACCACTCGCATTAATTCTACCTAGGGTGAGGTTTTGAGCTGAAATAGTCAAATCTCCTCCCGCTGTTAAAATCGCGCTCTGGGGATTGAGCATTGAAAAAGAACCAACTCCCGATCGATCCGCATCCGCCGTAAACGTAATTGAGCCAGAAACACCTCTGTCTCCCGACTTCAAACTCAAGGACTGATTCAACCCATTATTAATTGTGATATCGTTATTCGCTTGTAAAGCAACATCCGCATTGGCAGTTAAATTTTCCAGGGTACTTTGAGGAATCGTCAAGGCTTCACCCCCCGTTCCTGATTGACTACTACCACTTAACTCTTGACTGACAACAATATTTTCAGAATTGAGCTTGACAGTGCCTAAATTGCCATTTGCAGCGCTTAAATCAATGCTGCCAGCAAAACTACCACCACCCGATAGTTCCACCACCCCACCATTGCCCAATTCACTACCACCACGAGCGCTAATTTGACCGTGAAAGTCAAGCACCGTTCCTGTTCCCCATCTCCCATTCCCAACGGTGACATGGCCCCCATCGCCACTCACTTTAGCGTCAGCAGTAATTACAGACTCACTGCTAACATAAATTTCACTGCTAGCAGCAGATTGAGAATTGTTAGTTGATGAAATGTTTAACGTTGCCATTCCCCAAGGTGCATGATCCATGCCACCTAACCCTGCAATTTCTACAGTGCCACCCCCGTGATTGCCAGAAACATCCACCTTGGGACTACTGAGAAAAATGCGATCGCCTAAAATCTCGACCGTCCCCCCCACTTGCAGGGATGGACTCCCACCAGAAACCGCAGCATCCACCGTCCCCGCCACGATCGCCGTCCCTGGAGTCACATTCACCGCTTTCCCCCCAGTCAGGACCATTTGGCCCTCACTATTCATCGTCACACCCGTCGCTTGACTCAGACTCCCGCCGGTCAACATCTGGGGGAGTGACATCGGTGTAAATAACCGAGATTCCGGCGTCAACAGTCCAGAGTCAGGCGTCAACGGCGAAATGTCCAAACTCAACAGCCGCCCTTCCTGACTCAGTCGCACCACCTTTTCCCCAGGTACCGCCACCAAAGTAATCGTGCCACCCGGTGCTTCTAAAGTACCAATGCTAATCACCGTGCCACCGAGTAAGGTTAAGTGTTCCCCCGGTGCGACGGCTAAATTCCCTGCATTGACGATCGCGGCTGATTCTGCATTGGGAAAGGCAAAGGCATTGGGTGTTCCCACCAACTGCGAATAGTTATTCGGTCCGAAAGCACTAAACCAGTTATCTCCAAATCCAATCCCAGAACTGGTGGTGGCTAAAAACGACGCAGGGATATTGAGCTGAGCATTGGGCCCAAACACGATCCCGGCTGGATTCATTAAAAATAAGTTAGGGCTACCACCACTAATTTGGATTAAGCCATTAATGACGGAAGGCTCGCCGCCGGTTACGCGAGCTAAGATATTACGGATCGCTTGGGGAGAAAGAAAATTGGCAATTTGTCCTGAATTTAAGCCAAACCGCTGAAAACTATGGAAGAGATTGGCTCCATCGCGGGATAATTGACCACCCCGGATGTCGAAGCGATTGCCATCAGGGGTAACAACGGTACCAGTGCCATCGGTCGCTGGGATAATGGGCTGTGCATGGGCGAGAGATGGCAACAGGCAAGAAGCGATCGGCAATAGGAAAGAAGATTTCTTACCGATCGCCCAGAATCGATATCCCCCTCCCGGTTCTGACTTTTTCAGCGGTAGGGGATTAGTCGTTAGGATTAGATAGAGGTTACGCTCTGGTTTCATCTGATTTCGGCTTTAGATACCAGGAAGGAGTTTTCTCGAACCCTCTGTCTCTAGCCTCTCCTCAGGCCATTTCGAGGTGCAGGGAGCAGTCTTAAGCGTTGGTTAATGCAGTTCGTTTGGCTCTAATACCTTTCTTAATTGCCCTGGCGACTCGGTGCAAGAGGGCTGGTTGGCACCCCTCAGAACTGCAACCTGAAAGTTTTTAGCTGCTTGTCCTGGCTCTGCTAGTGATTGGCTAGCCACTCAGGAACTGTCACTTAAAAGCATGAAATGCAGCAAAAACTGACAGGCAGCCTCAGACTGCTACAGTCACTTTCAGCTTTGAGCAACAGCGATCAGCCAGAAGTTTTGAATCGGTAGATACAACCCTGCATCGTCTGTATGACCTGGCTACTCTGTTGATTTATGAAGGCTACAGATAACTTTTGAGCGTCTCATGATAGCTCCGAGAGAGCAGTTGCATTATTTCCTCACTCACCAGCCCCAAACCTGACCTGGGCAACCGCTTTCGCCTTTTTCATTGCCTGCTTGACACGAACGGTCAGCAATTAGCAATTTGTGAAAAATCACTGATTATCTGTAGCAGATATCGAGCAAAACACCACCACCTCCGCTGTTGGCACTCGGAGGCCTTCAAAGTGGCTTGTCGTCAATGTAGATGCAAATAAAAAGCTTTAAGGGATGTGGGGCTATACCCCCTTTTAAATTATACCCCTCTTACAACTATTTTTGCTGAGCTCTTGTCTGAATGATGGGTTATACCCTACAATGCTTGCAGGGTAAGACCCCCTATTTGTCTCAAGCGGAATCGTGTAATATCAATTTATGCCTATAGGCAGATGCCAAAACCAGCTCAACTGGTTTGCCATCCGGTAGCATTAGTGCCAATACGACTCGTTAGCTGAGATGCAAAGTTCTCCTTTATCGACCGCATCAAAGGAGTCAGCTTCGTAGTATCTCAGTAGCAAGTCCTATACTTGAAAATTCAGGGGGCATCCAGCCGTACATGGGAGAACAATCACGATGGATAGCCAAATGTACTCAAAATCGATGAAAAAGCTGACCGGTGCTGCGATCGCTGCTGGGATCAGCGCCCTGATCAGTTTACCGGTATTAGCGCAGTTTAACTACGCTTCTAGTATCTTTACCCCCTCTAGTGGCCCTAGCAGTCGCAGTGTAGACGGCACCGTCGCCGGCGAATTAGATTCGGCAATTAAGTATTATGGGGACTTCCAAACCTTTGCAGAGGCGGTGAAGAAAGCCGGCTTGACCGAAAACTTCCGCGCCAAGGATCAGAAAGACCCCAGCAAGGTGCTGTTTACCCTGTTTGTACCAACGGATGAAGCCTTTGCAGCATTGCCGGCCGAAGTTCGGGAGAAGCTGTTTAAGCCTGAGAACCGGGATCAATTAGTTAAGGTCCTCAACTACCATGTAGTTGCCGGTCAGGTAACTCCCCAGGATCTAGAAGCGGGTGTTGTACAAACAACCGCCGGTCAGCCGTTGAAAATTGAACTGAATGCAGCGGGCGATCAACTGACTGTCAATGGCACCAGTATCGTTCAATCATCCCATCGCACTCAAAATGGTGTGATCGTTATGGTCAACAAAGTGCTCTTGCCCCCTAACTTTTAAGGGGAAAGAGGAAACTGGGGAAGGGAAACAGAAGAACGATTTAACTGAATTGAGGGTTCTCAATTCTGACACTTTTTGCCCAGAATTCTGAATCAACCAATGGTGACAGCCAAGGATACAGAATCTGTGTTTGTAGTCAGTATCTAAATCTGTTAAGAGTTCCTCATTTCTCATGGATCGTTGCTCCTCTTTTGCAACCCCGGTCCAGAGTAAAGATCCTCTCAAAGAGGGCTCAGATTTGTTTCTGAGTCCTCATTTACACGATCTGAGTTCCCATCTGGTCGCATCAGCATTTCCAGAAAAGGGAAGATCGGAGCTTGGCTGCGATCCCTACTTGAAACAATCATCTTTAATCCCTCCCCTGTTCTCTCTTCCCTTCCCTCTTTTCTGCCTTTTTCCGGTGCAACCGGAATGAATTTAAGGTTCTGGCGAGATAGAGGAGAGAGAAACACTCTGACCCATTTTCCTCTCTCTTAAAAGCCCTCTCCGAGAGAGTTGGGATTTGCTTCTAAGTCGTCTGAAGACGACTTGAGTTTCTGGGGAGTTTGAGACCATCCAACTAACGCCCTAACTTCTGTAACAGTGCTCGGCGGGCTTCGATCGCAGGTTGGAAGTCTGGCTTAATTTCAATCGCCTTGTTATAAGCTGCGATCGCTTCATCATAGTGCTGCCACTGTTCCAAAGCCCAAGCCCGGTTTGCCCAAGCTAAGGGATCGTTGGGATTAATCGAGATCGCCTTGTCAAAAGCCGCTAGCGCTTCATCGTAGCGCTGTAATTTTGTCAGTCCAATGCCACGGCTACCCCAGGAAGAAAAATCATTGGGATTAATCTTCAGCGCTTTATCAAAAGCCGCGATCGCATCTTCATATTTCCCCAACTGCATCAGTGCCTTCCCCTGGTCTCGCAAAGCAGGGAAAAAGCTAGGATTAAGGTCAATCGCCTTTTGATAAGAGGCGATCGCATTGTCATAACGCTTCAAGCCATCCGCTAGCACGGAACCCCGATTATGCCACAGCAGGTAATATTTCGGTCGAATTTCCACCGCTTTGTCATAGGCAGCCAACGCATCTTGGAAGCGCTGCATAAAAAATAGCGTACTGCCTTTTCCAATCCAAGCTGGATAGTAATCCGCCTTGAGTTGAATCGCTTGATCGTAAGCAGTGAGTGCTTCTGCATAGCGTTGCAACTTACCCAAAGCACGGCCGCGATCCACCCAAGCCCGAAAATCATCCGGCTTGTTTTTGAGACGGTTATCCAGCAGATCGATGGCTTCTCGGTAGGAAGCCCGCGCATCTTGGGGACGCTGCAAATACTCTAGGGTTAAGCCTTTATTTTCCCAGGCCTGGGAGTTGTCTGGGTTGGTCGCGATCGCCTTATCAAAGGTAGAGAGAGCCTCTTCATATTTCCCCATCCCTACCAAAGCAATGCCACGACCGTTCATTCCTTTGGGGTCGGTGGGTCCAATTGCGACCGCTTTGTCGTGAGATTCCACTGCCTCTGAATAACGCTGTAACTTATAGAGGACATGACCCCGCGCATTCCAAGCTTGATAAAAATTCGGCTTGTTTTGCAAGGCCTTCTCGTAATTCACCAAAGCAGCCTCGTAGCGTTCTAAACTGGCTAAAGCATCCCCTTGGTTCTTGAGGGCGTTTGCATCATTCGGCCGAATGGCGATCGCCTGTTCGCAGTCCCGCACCGCTTCCTCTGGTTGTTCATCGTCAATCAAATGATTGCAACGGTTCACAAAATAGGCGAATTGAACGGACGGCATCACCAACACCCCCCCCGTTGCGAGGAGAACCAAGACTACGAGTGGTATCAGCCAACGCTTGCGCTGGGGGTTAGTTGCGGGTGGCGAAGCTGGAATTTCCGGCTGAGGTTTGCTTGGCTGTGTGGCGGGCTGTTCAGTTAAGGTTTGAGTGGGAGCGGGTTTGCTCTCAGTAACCGCATTTGAATCGATGGTGGGGGTTAATGCTTCTTGTTTAACAGTTGTTAGGGGGGAAAGTTCTTCCGACGGACTTTCTACCTCAACAACATTGGCATTTTCTAACTCAATAAATGGGTTGTTTTCCGGAAAGAGGATTCCTGGTAAATTGCACAGGTTCCGTAAATCGCTGAGAACCTCATCGGCTGATTCGTAGCGGGAGCGGAAATAACTCAGCACCATTTTATCGATAATCGTTGCCACGCGATCGCCGACCTGAGCATGGGGCCGCCAGTTCACCTCCCCTGTATTGGGGTCTTGACCTAATTCAGCGGGAAACACCCCTGTTAGTGCTTGAATCACAGCCATCCCCAAAGCGTAGATATCACTATTAGAGCGGGGATTTCCAGTCTGCTGTTCCTTGGGCATATAACCAGTTGTCCCGATCACCCCAGTAATGCTCAACTGCCCCTGATAGTTAACGACCAAGGTGCTAATTTGTTTAACTGAGCCAAAATCCGTGAGAACAACCCGACCATCAGAAGAGCGCCTGATTAAATTAGAAGGTTTAATATCGCAGTGAATTGTATATTGATGGACGAATGCCAAGGTAGAAAGCACATCATCCAAAAGCGCGACCGCTTGGTCTTCGGTGAATTTACCCCGCGCAATTTCAGAGCTAAGGTTTTCCCCCTCGATAAATTCGTGAACTAAATAAAATTCTTGATTTTCTTCAAATTCGCCTAACAGCTCTGGGATTAATTCATATCGCCCTAAACTGTAGAGGACTTGAGCTTCTGTTTCAAAAATCCTTCTTGCTTCCCGCAGAATAAAGGGATTATTTGATTGTAGTTTAAGCTGCTTAATCACGCAGCGAGCATTATCAGAGCGTCGTTGGTCGAGGGCCAGATAAGTTTGACCGAAGGCTCCTTCTCCCAACAAGCTAATAATTTTATAACGCCGATCGAGGAGTTGCCCAATTCGGTGTAGACCTCGAATTTCATTGAGCAGTAACTTTAGGTCTTCTAACACTTCCGCCGCCGATTGGTAGCGGTCTCGGTACTGCGATCGCACCATCTTATCTAAAATATCGGCAAGCTGGTCATTAACTTCTACCAAATCCCGCCAAATCACCTCATCAGTTTGCGAGTCTCGTAGTAATTTCAGGGGCGGTACTCCCGTTAGTGCTTGGATCGCCGTCATCCCCAAACCATAGAGATCGCTGTTGTAGCGAGGTCTGCCACCCAGGTGTTCAATGGGCATATAACCGGGCGTTCCAATCACAGAACCACTGGTCTGACCGGTCGCATTAATCACCAGCGTTTCAATTTCTTTGACGGCTCCAAAATCAATCAAAACGATTTTGTGGTCAGACTTGCGACGAATTAAATTAGAAGGCTTCACATCCCGGTGAATAACATTTTGTTGGTGGATGTAGTCCAAGACTTCTAACACATCTTGCAACATCGCGATCACTTGACTTTCCGGCCACCGCTTCCCCTCAGCGATTTCTCGGCTCAAATCTTGACCATCCACAAAATCCTGAACCAAGTAAAATTCTTGATTCTCTTCAAAGTGAGCTAATAGTCGTGGGATCTGATCGTGATCGCCCAACTTTTCCAACGTTGTCGCTTCCAGTTCAAACCTACGTCTCGCCTCCTCTAGGATCGCCGGATTGGTGGTACTGGGCTGGAGTTGCTTGACAACGCACAAACCTTGATTCGCATCATCCCGATCTTCAGCACGGTAAGTCCTGCCAAAGGCTCCTCTTTTTAAGTCTTGCAGGATCTTGTAGCGTCCTCTGAGTGTCTGTCCTTCCTTCATGAGTTTTCTGCGGACTTTTGTTGTACAAGTCATCTGTAGGAACTAAAATTTGCTTGTTTAATTCGACCCTACAGAACAGAGGTAACTCTAGAGCAATAGCGCTGCTGTGCTTAAGCCACAGGCAAACACCCTGTTGAATGGCCCCAAGTACCTCTAGATTGCAAATTCAGATACCCCTAGTTGGCGTTTCGCCTCACCATTCCCTGTTCCCTTGCTCAAGCTGTAAACCTGCTGAGCTGTTCAGTCCAAGCCTTCTCCCCGCAATCAGGGTTAATGGCTGAGTACCAATCCCGATTCGTGATAGAGCCACTATAACCGGCACAGCTCTCAAGTAGAGGTACACCCAAGGCTTACAATACACTCTGGCAAAAACCCGTAAAAATTGAGTGTCCTTAAGTTTAGCCAGAGTTGTAGCATTTCTGGTGGAAACCATCTGTACTAACTACCCACTCGACCGCCGAATGAGTCACTTTAGCTTAAGTCTACTGTCTACAGCCTTGAGCAGATAAATATTTTCTCCTGATCTGACCCTGGCTCCGCTCGCTGCTGGTGAAATTGGCTTTGGTTAACTACTTACCAGAATAGCAGTTATCTGGGAGGGTACTTCTCAATAGTGAAGGGAGCTTCCATCGACCTCAAGTAATGGGTCTAACGAGAGTAGAATTGCTCAGGACCCATTTAAAATCTAAAATCTAAAGTTTAAGACCTTCAATCAACACAATGGCGTATTTAGAGTTTGAGGATGCTGAAGGATATTTGGCTTTCCTGAAAGCAAAGGACATTAACGAAACCCACCTAGATATCCATTGGGTGATCGGGCCCCGTGATGAGCGGGGTGCAGCTCTAATTACGGCCTATGTCGTCATGAGCCAGCAGGTAGTCGGTCATGTTGTTCACTTTCGGGAACTGGTGTCTGAGATCACAACCAGTTGCCCTCTTGAAGAACGACAAGTGGTTATGGAAAATGTCCAGCACAGCCTTAAAGATTCTAAGTATCGGCTTCAGGAGATGGGATTTAAAGTTCATGCTGGCATTTGGAAGGTATAAAAAATGTTTTTGCTAGATTAGTTAGGGAATTGGGGACGGGAGACTCAGATCGGAGTAGGAGAAGCTGACTGGCGAGAGGGTGTAAAAAATTACTTTTTTTCCTGCTCTGAATTCCGAAAAAACTGTTCTGGACTGTCAAGAGGATAGTCTCTGGGCGATCGGCGCGACGGATGGACCGGGCGCTGTCGGTTGATGGTTCTCAGCGCTCAGTACGCTATATTGTCACGTTAGGATAGTCATGTCTTGCTTTAAGCTTTCCTAAAACTTGCTGTACAGGGTCGCTCCGCAGAAAATCGTCTTAAAGTCTTTTGGTTGGCAATACCTTCGATGTCAAGAACCTATATAACCGATCGGGTTTTAAAAGTGTCGGGTACAGTACCCCTCCGCATTTTTCTTGTGGTTCCCTTTGCTCTCCAGACTTTTGCTGCTGTAGGCCTGACTGGGTGGCTGTCATTACAAAATGGTCAGAAGGCGGTGAATGAGGTTGCGACTCAATTACGCACTGAAGTAACGGCCCGGATTGAAAATCGTCTCCAATCTTATCTGGCTATTCCCTACATCGTGAATCAAGTCAATGCAGACGCTATCCGCCTCGGTCAATTGGACATGAAGAATTTGCGACCGCTCGAGCCTCATTTCTGGCAGCAAATTCAACGGTTCAATTCGGTAAGCTACATCGGGTTTGGCAATGAACAAGGTGAATATGTGGGAGTTGAGCGGTTCTTAAACGGCCAGATTAATCTGGGAGTGGTAGAGAAGCAAACGGGTAAAGATTTTTATAACTACGCGACCGATCGCTTTGGCAACCGCACTCACTTGTTATCCATTAGCCCTCACTTCATCACTCAGATGCGCCCTTGGTATCGGGCGGCTGTGGTAGCGGGCAAACCAACTTGGGCTCCGATCTATGTGTGGGCGGCGCCGCGAGCAGATATTGCTTTGGCGGCGGCTCAGCCGGTCTACCAGCCAACGGGGAAACTGCTAGGAGTTTTGGAAGTAGACCTCAGCCTTGCTGATATTAGCAAGTTCCTCAACACTTTAAAAATTGGGCGCTCAGGCCAGACCTTCATTATCGAACGTTCAGGAGCGCTGGTGGCTTCTTCAACTTCTGAGTTGCCTTTCGTGAAGAGGGGCAAGGATCGGCAATTGCAACGTTTGCTAGCGATTGATAGCACTGTACCCCCGATCGGCTCGATCGCGAAGCAACTACAAGCGCAGTTTGGTAGCTTCAAACAAATAAACAGCACTCAGCAGCTTGTCTTCTCGGTGGATGGCGATCGCGTCTTTGCCCAAGTGACTCCTTTTTCGGATGGTAGAGGGTTAGATTGGCTGATTGTGGTGGTGGTTCCAGAAGCAGATTTCATGGATCAAATCACAGCGAACACCCGGATCACAGTGCTCTTGTGTGTGGGTGCCCTGGTGCTGGCAACCCTATTGGGGATGCTCACTTCTAAATGGATCGTCAGCTCGATCAAGCGGCTGAGTGTGGCGGCTGAGGGGTTTTCTCAGGGACAGTGGCATCGGACAGTGCCCATTGATCGCTTAGATGAATTGGGAATTCTGGCTCGGTCTTTTAACCGGATGGCGGCTCAGTTGCAAGCATCTTTTACCACCCTAGAAGACCGCGTTGAAGCAGCAACGGAGGAACTTCAGGAAACTCTGGCTTATCTGGGGGCAATTATTGACAATTTAGCCGATGGTTTATTGGTGATTGACCAACAAGGTCGCATTGTTCGGTTTAATCCGGCTTTGTTAGCGCAATTTGGCTTGGAGGAAATTAGCCTGGAGGGGAAAGAGTGTCAGGCTATCTTTGGCAAGGAGGTAGCTCACTGGGTCGATCGGAGCCAGCGTTGTCCGCGAGATGTCTTGACAGCAGAAATCCCTTTAGCTGGTGGTCGAGTGGGTAAAGCGGCGGTTACGGCGATTCTGAGGGAGGGGAATGTCAGATGGCAGGAGATTCTTAGAACTCCGGAAAGTAGTGATAACAGTCACTCCCACACCCACTATAGGATTACGAATCAACTCTGTCCTGTTCCAGATACTGATTGTTCCCTTCCTGAATGCTCGACACCGAAGATCGTTTATCTCGGTTCGGTGATTTTGATTCGGGATGTGACTGATGAAAAAGTAGCAGAAGCTGAAAAAATTCAATTAATCACCTCTCTCCAAAAATCACAGCAAAAATTAGCGATTCATTTACAGCAAACGCTATTGGCGGTGATCGAATGGAATCTGAATTTTGAAGTAGCAGAATGGAATTCCGCAGCCGAAAATATTTTTGGCTACAGTCGTCAGGAAGCAGTCGGTCACTATGCTCTTGATTTGTTAGTGCCTGACAGTGCTAAAGAAATTGTCAGGCAAGTTTTAGCAGATTTACTCTCAAATCGGGGAGGCCGACGCAGTATCAATGAGAATCTGAGGAAGGATGGTCAGGTGATCGTTTGCGATTGGTACAACACGACGTTAGTGGACTCGGAAGGGAATATTATCGGGGTGGCATCGCTGGTAAAGGATATCACGGAGTTGGAACGGACCGTGCAGGAATTACGGGCCTCTGAGGAGCGGTTCCGTCAGTTGGCGGAAAATATTCATGAGGTGTTCTGGATGAGGAACCCAGATCGTCAGTGGCAAATTCTGTATGTGAGTCCTGCTTATGAGCAGATTTGGGGCCGGACTCGCCAAAGTTTGTCTTTCGATCCGCAGTCTTTTGTAAATGCCATTCACCCAAACGATCGCGATCGCATCGTAGCAGCTTTTGAGAAGCAACTGCGAGGCGAGTATGATGAAGAGTATCGGGTGGTGCGGCCGGATGGGTCAGTTTGTTGGATTCGCGACCGCGCTTTTCCAGTTCATAATCAGCAGAGTGAAGTTTATCGCATTGTCGGAATTGCCGAGGATATTACTCAGCGGAAGCTCGCAGAAGAATTTCAAAGAGTGGCTCAAGCAGCTCAAGCAGCAAATCAAGCAAAAAGTGCTTTTCTCGCGAATATGAGTCACGAATTACGGACTCCTCTGAATGCAATTATCGGTTATAGTGATTTGTTAAAAGAAGATGCGGAAGACTTGGGCTGTCAAGATTTTATCGCGGATTTGGATAAGATTCGGACGGCTGGGAAGCATTTACTGGCTGTCATTAGTGATATTCTCGATATTTCTAAGATTGAAGCGGGTCGCATGGAACTGTATTTAGAAAGTTTTGACCCGGTTAGTTTAGTGAAAGATATTGTTGTGACAGCTAAGCCCCTAGTCCAAAAAAAATTGAATCATTTCGAGGTGATTTATCAAAACAATTTAGGGACTATGTATGCTGATTTAACTAAGCTTCGACAAGTCTTGCTGAATTTACTGAGTAATGCAGCTAAATTTACAGAAGGTGGCATCATTACTCTGAGCGTTTGGAAGGAAGGGGAAGAAGAAATCATTCCGGGCAGCAGTATCTTACCGATCGGTGCTGTCGATCATCAGGGGGAAGAATTTATGGGTCAGACTGAGATTTTGCCAGTCAGTGCTTCTGAATCTTTCTCTTATGCTTCTCCTGAAACTTTACAGAAACAGACTGTGGCGACTTCCCCAAGTTTTATCTTTTTCCGCGTAACTGATACGGGAATTGGCATGTCAGCCGAGCAATTGCAGCTTGTATTTCAAGCATTTATGCAAGGAGATACCTCAACAACTCGCAAATATGGCGGTACAGGATTGGGATTAGCCATTAGCCGTCATTTCTGCTTGATGATGGGTGGTGATATTGAAGTTGAAAGTCAGGTGGGAGTTGGCTCAATCTTTACCGCCCGCTTACCTGTTAAAGTAGTTCTTAGTTAATAGAGGTTAGTATCCGATTCCCTGAGACTCTTTGATTGCAATGAGGGAGGTGAGGTTAAACCAAGTGAAACCTCACCCTACCTCGTTGAAATTACTTTGGCTTTGCTAACAGTTTAGCTGCCAATCCGCCGCCAATCAAGCCAAATAAATGCCCTTGCCATGAAATGCCGGGTTGTGATGGCAAAACTCCCCAAATTAAGCTGCCGTAGACAAGGCCGACCATTAATGACAGGATGATGGAAGAGATGCGACGTTCAAAATAACCCCGTAGTAACAGGAAACCAAGATAACCAAAGATTAATCCGCTTGCACCGATGTGGACGGAGTGCGGCGCACCGGTTAGCCAAATCCCTAGTCCGCTAACGACCATTGTGACGATGCTGACGGTAAAGAAGTCACTGGTCTTTCGCAGCATGATTAACCACCCCAGAATGATTAAAGGGATGGTGTTTGCTGCTAAGTGGGCAAAGTTACCGTGTAGAAAAGGCATGAACAGGATGCCCCGAAGTCCAATCCCAGTGCGGGGAATGACGCCATAGACGTTGAGCGCCCTTCCCAATAGGGAATTAATTAGTTCGATCGCCCACAGGAGGACGACGAAACCGCCGATAATCATGACTTGGGTTTTCAATTCACGGGCGATCGCTTTTACTTCTTGCTTGCTCATAGATATCCTAAGCGCCACACTCTTGTTCTATTATAATTGAGTTTAAAAATGAGTCCCCAAACTATGGAAAACTTTAAACTTGGAAAATACTTGTCTCTTGAGGAGTTTTGCACCTGCACTCAAACTTACCGAAAATTTGCAGATAAAATTAAGCCATTTCCTCAGAATGTTGAAACGTTTCAAGCCCTCAAAAATTTAAATGAATTGATCCTCGATCCGATTATTGATTTTTTTGGCAGAGATAGGTTTCTGCTCACCTATGGTTTTTGTTCTCCCGACTTAAAAAAGTTTCTGGAAAAAAGAGACCCAATTACTGGCTTAAAAAATGGTCGAGTTGCTCCGGGAATCGATCAGCACCTCTCCCATGAACTTAATAGCAATGGAGAGTATTATTGCGACCGCTTAGGGGCTGCTTGCGATTTTATGATTGAAGAATTAGGGAGCGATCGGTTAGTGAATTGGATTATCGCCAAAAATCTCCCGTTTGATTCTCTCTATTTTTATGGAGGACACCGACCGATTCATATTAGTTACGGTCCTCAGCACAAGCGAGATATTTGGGCGTTCACCGCAGGGGGAAAACCAACCCAAAAAGGTATTGAAGATTGGCTAAAGGCTGTGCAAAAACAAGTTAACTAGACAATAGAAGTCAATTCAGAGGGTTTAAAAGTTACCTCTGGGCGATCGCGCTTGACAAATCTGCCTCGACCACGCGATGATTAGAGATTGTGTCCAAACCTTGCTCGGATCAGGTTGAGACATTGCAAAAGCTGGTGCTTCCGAATCGCCACAGGTTGCAACCTGAGGATCTGATGACCAAACACTAGCCAGCTACCTGTACGGCAACTTCCAAACCAATCCCATGACTTACGCGATTATTGAAACAGGCGGCAAACAACTACGAGTAGAACCCGGCCGCTTCTACGACATCGAACTGCTTCCCGCCGAAGCGGATGCCAAAATTACCATCGATCAAGTGTTTCTCGTCCAGCATGAGGGAGACCTGCATATCGGTCAGCCCCTCGTGACAGGTGCTACTGTAGAAGGAACAGTGCTGCGAAACTTCCGGGGTCGCAAAGTCATTGTCTACAAGATGCGGCGTAAAAAGAAAACCCGCAAAAAGCGGGGACACCGCCAGGAAATCACCCGTCTGATGATCGACTCCATCAGTCTCAATGGTTCCGTACTCGCTGCGAAAGAAAATGCGGCCACCCCAGCAGCAGGCGCCGAAGCGGCAGTAGAATCATAAACCAGCTTCTCTAGGTCAAGTAGGGTTGTTCCCATTTCCTAGAGTTTGCCAAAGACTGAAATCCCTATCTCATGATCACAGGACTCTGAAGACCGCTCCCAGAGCGAGACCGAGCCCCGGTCGCGAACACTTTAGCCGTGAGATAGGGCAAGATATCAATACTATACATTTGAGGGAATCATGGCTCATAAGAAAGGTACAGGTAGCACCCGTAACGGTCGCGACTCTAATTCCCAGCGCTTAGGGGTGAAGCGGTTTGGTAGCGAAGTTGTCAAAGCTGGCAATATTCTCGTGCGTCAACGCGGCACCAAATTCCACCCCGGCAATAACGTTGGGATCGGCAGAGATGACACTCTTTTTGCTTTGATTGATGGCGTAGTCACCTTTGAAAGAAAAGGGAAAAGCCGTCAGAAAGTGAGCGTTTATCCCCCAGCCGTGGCTGCTGAATCGGCCACAGCTACAGCTTAATCATCAAGGGTTGCAGTCAAGAACTCGGTCGCAGTCGCGAACGCAAATGCTGAACACCTTGCAAACAAAAGTGTGCAGTTAGTGATGCGGGTCCTGTCAAACTCTCCCAACTTCCCTCAGAGGAAAAAAGAGAGGCAGGACCCCTCCTGCTATTGGATGCAGAGAAGTCACCAAGGACTCGCACCCGTGACACCTTTTACAGAACTTAACATCATCACTGAACTTTGGGGAAACCACAAGTTCTAGACTTAAAAAGCAAGTCATTATGGGCATTGCCCGCCCACAAGCATAGCCGACATCACTTTAAGAAAATATCATGTTCCCAATTAACCGCCCCCGCCGTCTGCGCCAACATCCTCAACTGCGCCGGATGGTGCGCGAAACAGTTTTAACTACGAGCGATCTGATCTATCCTCTGTTTGCTGTGCCTGGAGACGCGATCGCCAAAGAAGTAAAATCCATGCCGGGAGTTTACCAGCTATCGGTAGACAAAATCGTAGAAGAAGCGAAAGAAGTCTACGACCTCGGCATTCCTGCGATTATCTTATTCGGCATTCCTGCAGACAAGGATACAGATGCGACCGGTGCTTGGCATGACTGTGGCATTGTGCAAAAAGCCAGCGCCGCCGTTAAAGAAGCTGTCCCGGACCTGATCGTCATTGTCGATACTTGCCTATGCGAATATACCAGCCACGGACATTGTGGGTACCTGGAAGTGGGAGACTTGACCGGTCGCGTGTTAAACGATCCCACCCTGGAATTATTGAAGCAAACCGCTGTTTCCCAAGCCAAAGCTGGTGCTGACATTATCGCCCCTTCCGGGATGATGGATGGGTTTGTACAGGGGATTCGGGAAGCCTTAGACCAAGCTGGATTTCAAGATATCCCGATTCTGTCCTATGCCGCTAAATACGCCTCAGCTTATTACGGTCCCTTCCGGGATGCAGCGGAGTCAACGCCTCAATTTGGCGATCGCAGAACCTATCAAATGGACCCCGGTAACGCCCGCGAAGCTTTGAAAGAAATTGAATTGGATATCGCCGAAGGCGCTGATATGCTGATGGTGAAGCCCGCTTTAGCTTATATGGATATTATTTGGCGGGTTAAGGAAGCTAGCAACTTGCCTGTTGCTGCCTACAATGTTTCTGGCGAATACTCGATGATTAAAGCGGCGGCCCTTAATGGTTGGATCGATGAGCAAAGAGTCGTCCTAGAAACCCTCACAGGGTTCAAGCGTGCCGGTGCTGATTTAATTTTGACTTATCACGCCAAAGATGCAGCCCGTTGGCTACAAGCTTAAATCTACTGAGTCCATCATAGATTGTGAGTCAGGACACGGCGTTGCCGTGTCTTTCGTGTCTCTGAGGCTAGTCAAAGATTCTCATCCTCTTTCTTGAGAAGGATGTTTTTACCCGTTTACTTAGGGTTTGCTGAAACTAGCGAAAACCTGCTTTCATCAAGGGTCTGTCAGGCCTTAAAAGTCCTGTCAAGTGTTCCCAAATTGGGTGCTAGACCTCAAAACGTTTGCACTTCCTCCCTTTCCCCCTTTTTCCCCCTTTTTCCCCCTTTCTTCCCTTTCCCCCCTTTTTTCCCCTTTCCCCACAGGCTAACATTGTCAGCAATCCCTAACAAAAAAGCTTATTTTCTCTAAAAGATGTATTGATCATTACGGAAGCTAGTTATAAGATATGAAGCGTGCTCAAGGAGTTTTAGACATTCAGAAATCTACCCATTATCTCTTGACAAGTTATGGCAGCTTAACGCGAAGGATTAAGCTTGAGTAGATACGAAGTAATGTAGTTTCTTGTGAAAAACAACTGCTATGCTGCAGAAGTTATTGAAAAATTAAGTAACATATTGATAACACTTGAGAGTTAACGAGAAGGCGGACAGGTAATGAAATCAACCACCAGGGATTATCGCCATATTCAATTTTGTATCGGTCGTTCCTCTGTAGACTTGCAGCAACTCCAAGCGTTGTTTCAAGTTGCTGCATTTTGGGCACGAGAACGAAAGCTAGAGGATTTAGAAATAGCGATCGACAATAGCGAACCCTTAGTCAGTGTTTGGGATGGCGATCGCATGATTGGATTTGCCCGCGCCACCTCAGACGGCATCTATCGCGCCAATATTTGGGATGTGGTGATTCACCCAGACTATCAAGGAGCCGGTCTCGGTCGCAAGTTAGTTCAAACCGTGTTAAGTCATCCTCGGATGTGCCGAGTCGAGCGAGTTTATTTAATGACAACCTACCAACAAAGTTTCTACGAGCGCATCGGCTTCCAGTGCAACGCTAGCACCACAATGGTACTAGAAAATCAACGACTGACTAGCAATGAAGAATTGGAAATTGTGAATGGGGAATTAGTCATGGGGAATTGGTGATGATGGGCGGGGTTAAACGCTCCCGCTCAGAAAAACCAGGCTTTTGCCGGGATGGGGATTTCCTTTGTTTTCTCTCAATTTTTGCTCACCAAATCCCCTTTCCCTTTATTTTTTTTACCCTTCCACTGTAGTTGTCGCTAGGGGAATTGAACACTGAGTCCGCGTAAAATTCGAGTCTTCCGTATCAGAAGGAACCGCCAGCACTTCCAAACGACCATTCATTAAACCTAAGATGGTTTGATTCATTAACAATCGCATTCCCGGAGAAAGCTTAGAAGTCTCACTCACGGGTGTTTCCACCTCCATATCCCGCTTCAGCAAATCCCACGACTCACTCCAAGCGCTGATCGGGCGTTGATCGTCAACCCAGATATGGACATAACCAGATTCCGGTGAAGCATGAGCCTCCACATGAATGTTACCTTCTTCCATTTGCGCGATCGCCGTATCTACCAAATTCACCAACACCTGCCGGAACCGTCGCAAATCCGCTAAAACATAGATAGTTGGATCGGGGGGTGAGATCTCTAAACGAATTCCACGGTTAGTTGCTTGTAAGTAAGTTAAATCCTCAACTTCTTCAAAAACTTTTGCTAACTGGAGCGGTACAATCTCCACAGTCTCCGTACCATGCTCAGTTTTCGCCACAGAGACAATTTCATCGATCAACCCCACCATTTTTAAAGCAGAGCTATGGGCTTGTTGCACGAATTCCCGCTCTTCTTCTGGGCTATCGCACAACTCCGCTAGAATTAATTGAAGTGTCCCAATCATGCTATTTAGGGGCGATCGCAACTCGTGAGAAGTCCGAGCTAAAAAACCTGCCTTAAACTGGCTCATCTCCGATGCCATCTGGTAAGCAACTTGGGTTTGCTTGAGTTGCTTGGAGAGGACTTGCACCTCCTCCGAGTTAATGTTTGGCGGTTCCGAGTTCACTGGCAATTCTACCTTGGTAGAGGGCGGCCTCTCACGAAATAGCCAATTACTTCCCAAACCCAGTCCTAGACCTACCCCTAAATATACTAAGTCGCTCCAGCCCATCAGCGTCATATTACTTTGCCTTGATACCGCTCCTAACAATAGCAGTACCCACTTATTGCAATGTCGTGATAATAGCACAATTGCGTCCTGGCTTCTGTCAATCGTTTCCCAGAACTCTCAGAAGGCAGCCTTCCCGACAACTTGAGTCGCAGTTTGTCCCACCAGGAATTTGCCAATTGTGGATCGATGACCGAGTTTTAGGCAAGCGACAATTGGTAATTAAGATTAAAGCTCGCTGTATCAACCTCAATCACCATGAAGAAGTCAGGAGGAGAAAAATAAAACTCTGCTGTCCGTCAATTCAACCTGAATTTGGCTGACGATCCAGCCTTCCCGATCGAGTTTATTCCGTTTTTCTCAAAATCAAAACATTTTTGGGTTCAAGCGGGAGCATTTTTTTTATGGGATAAGATTTTATTTCCTCATAACCCCCGATTGGAATTAAGGAAATTACATAATCATCCCGATCCACCCACCACCAACTTTTATTTGGCTTCTCTTGATAATTAGCATCATATAAATACCATCCGTTAAATTCAAATCCTCCATCGATTTGGTTAGGAGGTACTTTCAGTTCTTGAACCAGGTTACTTGTCGCTGCCCACTGAGTCCGGTTCAATGACAAATAGTCATGAGTAAAGACAACCGCAGATATCCCATACAGCAACAAAATCAGCGAGCAAATAAAAGTAGAAAATACAGTAAAATTACCTTTCTGAAGGGGGGGAGTAGAGAGCCCAATCGCAACAAAGACTAAAGGAATTACAAAAAATAAATAGCGATCCATTAATCGCTCGAGTAAGAGGAGGGGCAAACAATAACTGATCGTTGCAGACATTGCAAATACCAATAACCATCGGTCTTCACGCTCATAAAATAATGATTCTGAAAACCAGATTTTTCTAGAAATTAATAAACAATAATACACCAAAAAGCTGGCACCAAAAATTCCGATTATTGGCAGTAGAATTCCATAAATTTTCCCAGCTAAGTTAATTTGATTCAAGACAGTTGATAATCGCCAATAATCTCGTAATAAAAGGGGACTTAGCCCAAACTGACCTAAACTGCTGACCTCCCAGAAATAAATGGTTTTCCGATTGAGTAAAAAAGCTACCACACTGACCATAGAAAAACCACCTATAAAGCCAAGGCTTAACATTTTTTCTCGGCGTGATAAGCTGGGTAATTGATTGATTAATAAAATCGCCATCAAGGGCAGTGTCAACAACCCCAGAGTCAGGAAAGCTATCATAAAATTATGGGATATCTTTAAAAAAATAGCTCCTAAACCCTGAGCAAATGCCTTCAAAATTTCCTGAGTTTGGAGGTTGTAGTTAGCTGGTAAATTATTCGTCATTACCAACCATTCTCGATAGAATAGCTGTAAAGCAAACCCTAAAAAACTTGCAGACAATCCCTTACAGATATTTTGTAAACTCCAGCCTTTCTTAGCGACATAGGCACAACTAAATCCTATGAAAATTGCTAACCCCAATTGACGAATGAGAAGAGCGCAGGTAGCAAAGCTTAACCCAGCTATCATTTCTAACCATGAATCTCGCTTGAGACTTCTCACTAAAAAATAAAAAGCAAAAGCTGAAAAAGTAAAAAAAGAAACATCCGTCATGAAGCTATTAGATAGCTTAAAATAAACAGGATTTAGAGCAAGACTTAAAGCTCCCAGCAAAGCAACCTTTCTAGAAAGATTTGCTTCTCTCAAGATGCCATAAGTTACAATCACCCCGATTAATCCTAAAATTAAAATTGAAAATCGGAGAGTTGTAAACGAAAATCCAAAAATCAAGCAAAATAAAGCTCCCCAGAGTAGATGAATCAATTGATTCATCGCCCCCCAGTCTGCAATTTTTAATTGTCCTGTTGCTAAGAAATGTTGTACCGATCGCCCAAAAGCCCAATCGTCATTTAAAGGAAAATCACCAATTGGATTGACCAATGCTACCATCATCGCCCAAATAGCAACAATTGCCAAAAGATGGGGAGTGTCTGCCTTCAAAGACTGAGGAATTCTTGAAAATCGCGGGAGAATTTGCTGCACAATGGTTCTCCTGATTGGGTCATTGCTTGAATGCTGAAGAAAAACATCTGAGAGCGACCTGGTTTTCACTGCGGGGAAAACTACGAGGTCGCTCTCCTGACTCAGTGATTTTAAATAATTATAGCCTCATCTTTCACAACTAATCCCTACCAACTTTTTTCAAAGATTAGGGAAAAGAAACGGCTCCTTGTCGTAAAATTTCCCAACCATTGCCAGTCCATTTCACAACGGTAGAAGGAATCCGAGAAGCAGGTTGGAGGGCTAATAATTCCGTAGGGTTCAAGGTTAAGACTTCTGGAAATTGAGCCTCAATCTCTGCGATCGCTTCCAGAGGCGGTTGCCCCGACAAATTCGCACTCGTGGTAGCTAACGGGCCAGTCTGCTCTAAAATCATCTGAGCCAGAGCAAAATTAGGCACTCGTACCCCAATGGTACTGGGATCGGTAGGATTCATAGCGGGCGATACTTTCGCAGAAGCTGGCAACACTAAGGTGAGGGCCCCTGGCCAATGCTGCTGAGCGATCTGCTGCCACACCTGCAACTCTTCAGAAGTAGACTCTACATACGGCCAAATATCCTCTGGTTTCGCAGCCATTAAAATCAGCGGTTTATCTTGGCGTCGCTGTTTCGCGATGAAAATCAACTCAGCGCGATCGGGTCGAACAGCCAAGGCTGGTACAGTATCTGTCGGAAAGCTGACAATATAATCGCCAGAAATTGCCCCTTGAACCAGGGCCTCAATCGAAACTTGTGTCATATTATTCGCAGCGATAGGCTAAGACAAATCGCTCAATCCCTGTCAAATCACAACAGATCTCAATTGAGTCATAACTGCCGTGACTCCGCAACAGTTCAGTCACAGATTCCGCCTGTCCTGCCATCATCTCAATTAACCATAGACCACCGGGTCGTAGATACTCAGGAGCCGTTGCGACTAAGTGACGGATGCAGTCTAATCCATCCCAACCCCCGTCAAGGGCAAGATGAGGTTCGTGGCGAGCGACTTCTGGTTGGAGGTCCGATAGGAGGTGGCTGGGAATGTAGGGGGGGTTAGCAACCATCCCGCCGATCTGCCCTTTAAACGAGGCAAGTGGTTGCCACCAGGAGCCTTGATAAAATTGAATTCGGTCGGCAAAGCCTAAATTTTTAGCGTTCTGCTGAGCAACGGCTAACGCTTCTAAGCTGTAATCAACGGCATGAACCCAGGAGTTGGGGAAAGCGGCGGCTAACCCGATCGCGATCGCACCACTGCCTGTCCCTAAATCCACCCAATGCCATGGGGAAGAAAAGCTGTTTGATTGGCTGCGGCGTTGCACTGCTGCCACAGCAATATCAACGATTAATTCCGTCTCCGGTCGAGGGATGAGCACTGCTGGTGAGACTTGGAGAGAAAAGTGACGCCAAGGCGTGACCCCCGCCAAATATTGAACTGGTACCCGTTCTTCTAAGCGCCTGCGCCACAGTTCCCTCAACTCAGCGAGGGATAACGGCAAGATCAGTTGGGGTGAATCTTTGAAGGACTCTAAACGTAATGCTAAGCGCTCGAGTCCTGCCACCTGTTGCAGCAACCAGTCAACCTCCGTCAGCGAGACCTCCGCTTGTCGAGCTTGTGCCTGAGCTTGTCGATACCACTGCCACAGCTCTAACCCTGAAATGACCTGATTTGCCATCCGTATTCTTGCACGATTCTCAATTTAGAAGTGTGAGGGGGGCAAGCAAGACCGCCCACCCCACTAGCTAGATGATCCATGAGGGGAACAGGCAGGATGTTGATTCTGAACAGGAGTACCAGAAGTTATGGTTCTACTGCCTGCGAGTCACTGACTGAACCATTAACGGTTCGGTGGCGGAGTCTGGGGTCGTGAAGGTTGGGGGGTTGGTTGAGTGTTTTGAGGGCGAGTGGGTTGGCGAGTACCGCCCGAGGGGTTACGCTCTAATTCTTTGAGCAAGTATTCCCGCGACTCTGACGGCGCCACTAACTGAATTTTGGTGAGCATAGGTTCATTTTCGCTGGCAAGGGCTTCTAGCAAGCGTTCCAAGCTGGAGACTTCTATGGTGACTTTGGAGCCAATTTCAGGCCGCTCTTGCTTTAAGCGGTTGACCTCGTTCTGTAATTCTTCTTTATTGAAGTAAAAGGGAATTACTTGCTCGTTACGACCGTCTATTTGAGCCGGTAAGTAACTTTTGTTTTGCCCATCTGTTTGCACTGCAACGAACAGGGGTACTTCATTAAATTCGTTGACTTGTTTGCCTTCCTGCCGCAGAAGAGCAACGGCATAGTCAACCTGTTGCTTGGTGGGGACAAATTCAAAGACTAAGCGTTCTGGCTTGTTTTTGTTGGCTTGGTACAATTTATAGATTTCGCTCAGAGAAATAGGCGTGACTTTCATTCCCTGAGCCATCTGAGGATTTTGAGGCTTCACTCTTTGCTCTAAAAAGCTTTGAGCGTCCTGGTAGCTGATGAATACTAAGCCAAGAGAGACCTGAGGGCCGGAAGCATTATTTTGCTGAGCTGGCACGCGGGTGGTCAGCAACCCTCCTTGGGCATCCGCGATCGTAAAGACTGGTACTGGGCCCAATTTGTCCAAAACCTGTTGTTCAGGCAAGGCTAGGGCTGCTGGCATCTTCCCACCGAATAGTGAAGGGGCAAGTAGGGTACTTCCTGCTATCCCCAACACGGCAGCCAAACGAACCAATGATTTCATAATTTCTCCGACACGCATGAATGCTGAAATCAAGTCAAAATTTCAGGTCTTCCCAATACTATAAGCACTAGAAGCCTTTATTGGTGTCCTTAGGTCCTAGGAAAAACCCAGGCAGCCACTCCTGACTTAGATCAGTATTACTAATTAATAATCGGGATGACAGGATTTGAACCTGCGACATCCTGCTCCCAAAGCAGGCGCGCTACCAAGCTGCGCTACATCCCGTTGCCTTAGCGTTTGATTCTATGGTTATTAGCTCACAGAATAAAACACTTGTCAAGTCAGTCTCTGATGGCATTCATCAAGACTTTACTGACTATAGCATAAATTTGGTTGGCGATCGCAGCCCGCCGTCATTCTTTTTGGACTGAGTGATTCAACCTCAGCCTGCCCACGACCGCCTTTTCCTCCAGCTACTAATGGACTAGAGAAACATCAGAAAACCTGAGATTGCTTTTGATAAACGACCCGATCGCTACCTAGTAGTCGGGATACCAGAACATCCCTTTAATGCCCTCTGGGTCAGAGATAAAGCCCAAAGTGCGGTAAAAATCTACGACATGAGGGTCAGCAAATAGGGTAATGTTGCTGATATCTTCGCTGCGGAGTTTTTTGATGATATACCTCATCAACGCCTTTCCCAAGCCCTTGTTCTGGAATTCAGGGTGAACCACGACATCCCAGAGGGTAGCATTGAAAGCATGGTCTGATGTGGCTCTCGCAAAGCCAACCAGCCGTCGCCGGCTGCCTCGCACCTCCCACATGGAAACGACTAGAAAGCTGTACTGAATCGCTTTTTTTACCTTTCGCAGGGGACGGCGGGACCAACCCACTGCATTACAGAGTTCTTCAAGCTCGTAGAGGTCGATGTCGCGATCGGTACTAAAAAAGATGCGACCATTACCACTGGTGGGCTTGCGAAACGTTTGCGAAAGCGAATCACTCACCCCCATAGCCACCTCTTCCTCAAATTCCGATATTGGGGGCCCAGAGGTAGAGTCAGAACCGCTAAAGAAGTTTTTCCAAAAACCCATGCCGACGTGGTTAAGGTAGTAGAAGTTGGATGACCTTACTAGCTAGTATATCTCCCGTTCCTCCCCCTCAAATATGGCTCCGGGTTTAAAACCATCTACACTGGAACTCCTCAAGCGCTTTAACCGAGCGTTTCCCCAGTTCTATGAGCAATTTGTCAGCAGCGAGATCCAACTGCAAAACCTGAAGCTAGCTTACCAGCTCTACAAAACCAGGCAAGCTGTGATCGAGATCCGACCGGAAGGTAGTAAAAGCGCTTTGCATTTTGCTTACCGCAACCAGTCCTTCCTGCTGAGCGACATTTTTGGCGTGTTGGCCGCCTATGGACTAACGATTCATAGCCTTAGCCTTTATGGGCAAATTTACCCGCCCATGCTGGTTTTCATCAAATTGGTGGTATCCCGTGGGGGTAAAGCCCTCACCGACAAAACCGCAGAAAATGTTTGTCGGGCCGTTCGGGAAGCTCTGGCAGGGCATTTTGAAGTCGAAGAGATGTTAGCGGTGGAATTTAATTTAGACGCGGGTCTAGAGGATGTCGCGACGGAGTTCTACGTCGATCCTGTATTCCACCTGCCGGCTTTGTTGATTGAAGCTGACAACCAGCCAGGGCTTTTCTACAAGGTGATGTACGCGATTTGGCAAGAGGACTTGCTGGTGGTCAATGCGAATTTACTGGTATGGCGGGGACGAACCCGCTTGATTCTGTATCTGTTGGGGCCGAATGAAAGCTTAATTCCTGAGTATCTCGGTCAGAAAATTGCCGAGGGCGTCCGGCAGCGCTTATTGGGGGAGAGGTTTTAAGGGGGAGAGGGAAAACGAGAAAGGATTCTAATTGCCTGCCGCCTTGTCCCTGCGGCCCTCTGTCTTCTCCGTGAGAGTCAACCCCCTGCCTACACCCGATGCTCCCCTTCGGGATAGGATAGAATTATGGCAACGATTGATATCTTAGGTGTTCGACACGCCTACGACTTTACGGCTCCCACCGCTTCTCCTCATGTCCTTGTCTTCCTCCACGGCTGGCTGTTAAGCCGTCGCTACTGGCAACCCTTGATCGAGCGCCTGGCACCTGATTATCAGTGCCTCTGCTATGACTTGCGGGGGTTTGGTGACTCGGACCTCGACCCAGGAGTGAAAGCGCCCACAGATTCGCGCTACAGCCCTGCTGCCTATGCCGAGGACTTGGCAATTTTACTGCAAAAGCTAGAAATTTCGAGCGCTTGGCTAATTGGACATTCCCTGGGTGGTGCGATCGCTCTCTGGGGCGCTCAACAAATGCCTGAACAAGTGCAAGGAGTGGTTTGCTTGAATTCAGGGGGAGGCATTTACCTGAAGGAAGAATTTGAGCGGTTTCGGTCAGCCGGTCAACAGCTTGTGAAAATGCGACCCCGTTGGTTGTGCTACCTGCCCCTGATTGATTGGCTGTTTACGCGGATGAATGTCGCTCGTCCGCTGGATCGCTGTTGGGGACGCCAGCGCTTGATCGACTTTGCAACGGCTCATTCAGAAGCTGCCTTGGGGGCACTGCTACACTCGACCACCGAAGCAGAGGTTCACCGCCTACCACAGATTGTCTCTAAACTCCAGCAACCGGTTTATTTCATTGCGGGAGCTTGTGACCCGATTATGGAGCCAAAATATGTGATGCACTTGGCAAGCTTTCATTGGCTTTTCCAAAACTGTGGCGAGAATGTGTTCGAGATTCCTGAGTGTGGACATTTGGCAATGGTTGAGCAGCCTGATGTGGTGGCGAGCCATCTACAAGCTATCTTGAGCCGTTAAGCCTTAACGAATGTGCAACATTCAACCTCACTAAATCACTCATAACTGAGGATTCAGAGTAAGTACAGCATCTCTGACCGAGAAGGCAGTTGCCTGCAAAGCCCGCAATAAAATGTTGCGGGCGCCGTTGACATCCCGCTTGAGCCGGACGCCACAGTTAGAACAGTTGAAAACCTTAGAGCCACCCAACTTATTGTGAATGTGACCGCAATTCGTACAAGTCTTAGAAGTATAAGACTCGT
>JBLNEP010000062.1:0-9000 GCA_050262755.1 Actinomycetota bacterium
ACAATTCTTGAAGCTCGGCTTGAGTCTCTTTGATTTCTAGCTTCAGTACCCGACACATTTTCTTTGACTCACTCGTTATCCTTCCTTCTATATGTATCACATTTTTGGTGAAATGGTATTACATCCTAAACCTAAAAGCAAGGCAACTGACAAAGAAGCGCAGACCAGGGTTTCTTTCGCATCAGCAATCAAAGCTTTGCGATTCAGTTGCTTGCCAATTTTAATTTTTAGCCCTGCTAACTCAGGGATGATAATTGTAGAGGCAGTGGCAATAAAAATACCAGAAACTGAAGGCTGGGGAATTTCTTGAGACCCTAGCTTTCTCACCGCTTCAAACAAAATATACCCTGCCAAAATTAAAAAAGTCATTGCCACAAATTTGGTTGCTTGTCTCTCAATTCTTTCCTCTTGGTTGTGGGTGAGGTTGCGATGCTGGCTGAGTTGCCAAATTAAAACCATCGCAGAAAGTGACTCGACAATACTGTCAGCCCGAATCCGATTAGAGCAATGCTATTACCCCGATTGCCGAACCAGAGGGAAATAATTGCTTTAATCAGGTTGTAGGCGACCGTGGAATATTCGAGGTAAAGACCTTGTTTGTAGAGACTCTTCACTTTTAGCTAGGAAAAGAATGAAGGGCGAGAAAAAACTCGCCCTGCTCAGGAGTCATCCTAATTTAAGCGCTCATTTCTAACATTCGTTGAATTGGCTTGAGGGCGGCGAGTCGAATCTCTTCAGGGAGGGTAATTTCCGGCGTGCGAGATTTCATTGCTAGGTAGAGTTTTTCAAGTGTATTTAACCTCATATGGGGGCATTCGTTGCAAGCGCAATTACTGGTAGGGGGAGCTGGAATAAACTGTTTTGCGGGAGCTTGTTTTTGCATTTGGTGAAGAATTCCTGGCTCCGTAGCGACAATAAAGACTGAGCGGGAACTTTGTTGAGAATACTTGAGGAGAGCAGTCGTGGAACCGATGTAATCTGCGTGGCGTAGGATGGGGGGTTCACATTCTGGGTGGGCAATGACTTCAGCTTCTGGATGTTCGATTTTGAGTTGTACGATCTTCTTTTCTGAGAAGTTTTCATGGACGAGGCAAGCGCCTTGCCAGAGTACCATGTCTCTGCCTGTTTGTTCCATGACGTAGCGACCCAAATTACGGTCTGGTCCAAAAATAATGGGTTGATCTTGAGGAATTTGGTTAACAATTTTGACGGCGTTGGAACTGGTACAAATAATGTCGCTGATCGCTTTAATGCTAGCGGTGCAGTTGATGTAGGAAATGACTAAGTGATGAGGATGAGCGGCTTTGAAGGCGGCAAAGGTGTCGGGGGGACAACTGTCGGCGAGGGAGCAACCGGCGTTTAAGTCTGGCAGGAGTACGAGTTTATGAGGATTGAGAATTTTGGCGGTTTCGGCCATGAAGTGGACACCGGCAAAGACGATGACATCGGCGTCGGTGTTGGCGGCTTTGCGGGAGAGTTCGAGGGAGTCACCGATGTAGTCAGCGACATCTTGAATATCGGAGTCTTGGTAGTAGTGAGCGAGGATGACAGCGTTGAGTTCTTGTTTGAGGGCATGAATGGCTGCAAACAAGTCGCGGGGAAGTCCTGCCTGGGCGAAATTCTGTTGAGCGGGTGCGGTTGTAAACACAGTTGGGATCCGTGGAGAGAGGTGGGTCTGTAAAGTGTTATTTGAATTATAGTTGAATTCACCAAAAACTGTTGCTCGGGGAAGGAAGTGGGGAGTGGGGGGAATTTTTAGGCTTTCTCTGGGTGATTTGGCGATCGCTCAATCTCTAGAGGAGTGCAAAAATGGGTTGCTATTTTTTATGCTGATAAGGAGGGGATCAGGATCTACGCAAGAGGGTGAGTGAGATGAATCAGGCTAAAACTGTCAAAATTGCTGTGGTGGGGGATGTTCACGATCAGTGGGAATCTGAGGACGAAGTAGCTCTCAAGCACCTGGGAGTGGATTTGGTGCTATTTGTGGGGGATTTTGGGAATGAGTCGGTGGAGGTGGTACAGGCGATCGCTGCTCTGGAGATTCCGACGGCGGTGGTGTTTGGCAATCATGATGCTTGGTACACGGCGACGGACTGGGGAAGGAGTCAGTGTCCTTACGACCGCACTCAAGAAAATCGGGTGCAGCAGCAGTTGGATTTGTTGGGGGAGGCCCATGTGGGGTATGGGAGGCGGGACTTCCCGGAGTTAGGGTTGACGGTGGTGGGGAGTCGGCCGTTTACGTGGGGGGGACCGGAATGGAAGTATGCGGATTTTTACAGTGAGTGGTTTGGGGTGGAGGGTTTTGAGGAGTCTAGCCACCGGATCGTAGCAGCGGCGAAGGCGGCGGCTTGTGAGACGGTGATTTTTTTAGGGCACACGGGGCCAACAGGTTTGGGGAAGAATCCTGAAGATCCCTGTGGGAGAGATTGGAAGCCGCTGGGGGGGGATTTTGGGGACCCGGATTTTGAGGCGGCGATCGCGCAGACTCGTACTTTTGGCAAGCAGATTCCGTTGGTGGCGTTTGGCCACATGCACCACAAACTGCGACACACGAAGAAGGTGTTGCGGAAGTCTGTGAGTGTGAGTGAGGAAGGGACGGTTTATGTGAATGCGGCGAGTGTACCCCGGATTGTGCAGGTGGAGGCTGATTGCTGGCGACATTTCTCGCTGGTATTGCTAACTGGGGGGGTTGTATCTGAGGTATCGCAGGTGTGGGTGGGGAAGGATTTCGCTGTGGCGGCAGAGCAGGTTGTGTATCGGCGTGCGGAGACAATGGTCGAGGTGGTTTGTTAGTGATGAGAAGTTCTGGTATAATGGGCGAGATGCGCCGGGAGAGGTGGCAGAGTGGTCGATTGCGCTCGACTTGAAATCGAGTGTCTCGAAAGAGACCGTGGGTTCAAATCCCACCCTCTCCGTTTTTCTTCATATCAGCCAACTGTAGCCTTAAGTTGGAAAGAGTGAATTGAAGTTTGACATTTGGCTTGAGTGTTGCTCAACCTATTTCTGTTTGCCAGTTGCTTGAAATTTGAGGGAAGAGCGATCGCTAAGAGCTGATTTATCAAGTAAATATTCAGCCACTCATCGCTTGAGTATGAGACGAATCAAGCAACCATCAATCATCGCTTTGCTCACCTCTGAATACAGCTCATAATCTTTGCTGAATCGTCGAAATCGGTTCAACCAACCGAACGTCCGTTCCACAATCCACCGCTTTGGTAACTGCTCGAAAGACTTGGAGGTTCGTTCAATTGGAAGTCATTGTATACGGTGCTTTAGGCAGGGAGGTTATGGGGCATCATTTCCCATTAGTATCCCGTTCGTTCCACAGAGAAGATGCCGTTTAGTATCTATCTGAAATCCTCTTCTACAGAGGGTCTAAAGCCTAAAGGCTTTGGTAATATTGGCTTCAAAATCTCCCACTCTACATCGCTCTGGTCGCTGGAATCAGCTTGGCCTAGAGGATTGGTAATCTTAGGCAGACGAGTTATTAGTGTGCAACCGTTGGGGGCTGAGCCAGATGCACTTTAGGTTTTCTTTATAAATGAACTCTTACTCAGTTGTTTAATTTGCCTGTTGTTTAAAAAACTTTGCTGTATCTCTCTTGACGATTTCGGTTTGCTAGTGTTTCCATAGAATTATAAGTTTACTTAGGGTGTAAAAAAATTTTGCGCCGAATATCTAGTTGATTTAGCTTGAGGGCAGGTCAAAGTTTTAGTAAGGATAATTAAGACCATTAGGAAGGTTTAACTGAATTTCACTTCAGAGAAATTCAACGAAATTTCATCGGTTTAAGTAGTTACGAATTAACAACAAGGAGTTAATATGGCTTTGAGTCCCAGCCAAGATTGTTTGGATCTTATTCAGGAGTCAGAAGGCCTACACCGCAAAAGAATGGATGGAACCATTGAAGCGTACTGCGATCCAGTAGGTATATGGACGATTGGTTACGGCTCTATTTTTCACCTCACTGCTAACAGACCTGTGCAAGAAGGTGATGTAATCACTAAAGAAGAAGCAGAAGATTGGTTGCAGCGAGAAGTTGCTGAAAAAGCGAGTAAAGTTAATAATCTCTGTACGACCAATTTAACCCAAGGAATGTTTGATGCTCTCGTTTCATTTGCATTCAATGTAGGAATAGGGGCATTAAAGGACTCGACGCTTCTCAGAAAATTAAACCTGGGAAATTATGAAGGATCTGCACAGGAGTTTCGTCGTTGGATTCATGGAGATGGCAGAGTTCTCCCAGGTTTAGTAATCCGTCGCGCTAAAGAAGAAGCCTTATTTCGTAAAGACGGGTTCCCAGGTGCTAATTCAAATTCAATAGATACGGACTTTCTCGACAAAGATTGGGAAGCGCCAAAACTTCCTCTTCAAATTAACCGTAGTTTGAGAGAAAACAATACTGGTGAAGATTGTTTTATTCTCAACTGTGCGCTGGCGAAACTTGGATATCTAGCAACTGGTATTCAGCCTGGAAAATACACCACTGTCACAAAAGAGGCTATTGTATGGTTTCAAAGCGATCGCGGTCTTAAGACAGATGGGGTATTTGGACCCAAAACAAAGGCAGCACTCGAAACACTCCTCAATAGTGTTGTTGGAAGTCGTATCGATCCCAAATTGGAAACTTTTTTCTGCCGTCTCACTCGGACTCGTACAGATGCCTACGATCATCTTGAGAAGTTATTGCTTGAATTTGTCAGTCCGAGAGGGCAGGTTCTTGACTCGCTTGATGTAATTTCAGGAGCTCCAGGGCATCAATACTTTAGAGTTCCTGACGATTCCGATAGTTATACAGGGAATCTTGAACCTATTCCCCAAGGGCGGTATACCATCGGTGATATTATGTGGGCAGGTGGTAAAGATAATTATGGCATTAACCATTACCATGAAACTGATGGAATCGGTCCAGTCTTCGTTCCTCTGATTAAAACTTTTCCTGACGACCGGGATAATTTTGGCTTTCATCTTGACAATAACAGAGAGAATTCGCCTGGAAGTGCAGGATGTGTTTGTGTAGGGACAATGGACGAGCTTAAGAAACTGGTTGCTCTTCTGCGTCGTTACGATCCTCGCGATCTCTTTGTTGATTGGGGAATTCGGTAGCACATAGGGTTTGCTAATAACTGGAGTTGAGACTAATCATGCTTTAAGGCGCGGTTAGTCTCAACTGTCATGCAAGCGAAAATACTTCAGCTTCTAGCTGAGTAAAAAAAGACTGATTAAATCATGATTTAAGAAAAAAAAGAGTTAAGCTTTTGAGATTTGCTTGGTTCGAGAAAAGCGTTTTTTAACGATGGGATAACTAACCCGAACTCAGGTTAAGAACTTACGAAATTTGAGACATTAAAGTTGTATTTTAGCTGATAATCAGTGTAGGTTGATGAGTCAAAATTTTAAAAATGTCGTACACTGGCCCACTAAAACTTGTAACCGAAAAGGGGAATTTTTGCTGTACAAGTTTGAGGCTCAGTGTACAACTTTACAAGACGGGAAGAGAACCCTACTCCACCGTCACCGACTTTGCCAAATTCCGGGGCTGATCCACATCCAAACCTCGCCGCGCCGCAATATGATAAGCCAACAATTGCAGCGGAATCACTGTCAAAATTGGCGATAATAATTCATCCACCGCAGGGACCGGCAAAATATCATCAAAGAGATCCGCCGCTTCCAACTTCTCCTTCGGCGTTACCCCAATTAACCGTGCATCCCGTGCCTTCGCTTCCTGAGCATTAGAAAGCACCTTCTCATACACACTCCCCGGAACTGCGATCGCAATCACCGGCACCTTTGCATCCAACAGCGCGATCGGTCCGTGCTTCATTTCTCCCGCCGGATACCCCTCCGCATGAATATAACTAATTTCCTTCAGCTTCAGTGCTCCTTCCAAAGCAATGGGAAAATTAATCCCTCGCCCCAAAAAGATAAAATCTCGCGTCTCACTAAACTCATGGGACAATTCCTCAATATAATGCTCCTGCATCTCCAAAAAGTTCTCAATTTCCGTCGGTAACTGACGCAACCCTGCCATAATTTCCCCCAGCCGGCTCAGACTCATCGCCTGTCGCTGATAAGCTAACTCCAACGCCAAAGCATAAAATGCCATCACTTGACCGACAAAGGTTTTCGTTGCCGCCACTCCAATTTCTAACCCGGCGTGAGTATTAATAATGTGGGGAATACTATGACCCAGGGAACTTTCCGGTCGATTGGTAATGCCTAACATCCGCGCCCGAAATTGATCTTGAAAACCAGCGCGACGCTGCTGTTCCATCCCCAAAGCCGCCAATGTATCCGCCGTTTCTCCAGACTGAGTCACACCAATCGTTAGAGTATTCGCCGTCAACGGAGCCGGTGCATAGCGGTATTCAGACGCATACTGCACCATTGTAGGAATATTCGCAATTTGTTCTAACAAATATTTCCCCACCAGCGAAGCGTGCCAACTCGTACCGCAAGCTAAAATCGAAACTTGTTCTAGATCCGCATACAGTTCTACGGGCAAACCCAACTGAATCGGCGATCGCTCACTGCCAACAGTCCACTCACCATCCGTATAAGCCTCCAAACAAGCCCGCACCACCCCAGGCTGTTCGTAAATTTCCTTGTGCATGAAGTGCTTAAAGCCCTGCTTTTCCACCAGCGTCGGACTCCACCCCAACATCCGCGGGCTTTTCTTCAAACGATCCCCTGCAAAACTATAAACCTCCACCCCCAACGGTGTCAGCCTTGCCAATTCCCCATTTTCCAAAGGCAGTACCGCACGAGTGTAAGACACTAAAGCCGGCGTATCCGAAGCACAGAAAAATTCCCCAGCCCCAAAACCAATCACCAAAGGAGCCTGCTGCCGAGCCACAATTAACTCATCTGGGTAATCTGCACAGAGGACTGCGATCGCAAATGCCCCCTCTAATCGATTCACCGCCTGTTTCACCGCCTCCAAAAACCCGTCTGGATTGTTAAGTGCAGCTACATCCCCCCCTCTCTCCCTTTTGCCTTGGGCCAAACACTCAGCGATCAAATGTGGGATCACCTCAGTATCCGTCTCTGAGCGAAACTCATGACCCTTCGCCTTCAACTCCTCCCGCAACTCCCGATAATTTTCCACAATTCCATTCTGTACCACCGCCACTCGTCGGTCAGTGTCTAGATGCGGGTGAGCATTGTACTCCTCCGGTTTCCCATGAGTCGCCCAGCGCGTATGTCCAATCCCAATCGGTGCAGGCGTTTCCCATCCCACCAGCTTGTCCCGCAAATTGTGCAACTTCCCCTTCGCCCGGATACAAGTCAGTTGCCCTTCCCAGATCGTAGCGAGGCCAGCCGAATCGTAACCCCGGTACTCCAATTTCTCCAACCCCGCCAGCAAAACTTCACTTGCCATTTGGGTGCCGATATAGCCAACGATTCCGCACATTTAAACTACAACTCCTGGTGAGCGCACAACGATCTAAAACCTACTTGCTCAAAACTACTTTCCTGGCGGGAGAACGTCAAGAATCTTTACATCCCCACCCCAGCTCTAGGACTCAGTAAAAAAAAGAGGGGGCAAATGGCTCCCTCTCTCAGAGGCAAATATCTTAAATGCAAGTATTTGGGGTCGATTCTAGTATGCCAGACCCATGCTGCGAGTCGTTTCAGCTCCTAGGTAAACCCGGATGCTTAAAAAGTCAGTGGGGCAAGCCGTTTCACACCGCTTGCAGCCTACACAATCCTCTGTTCGAGGAGAAGAGGCAATCTGACCAGCTTTGCAGCCGTCCCACGGAACCATTTCCAGAACGTCAGTCGGGCAAGCGCGGACGCACTGGGTGCAGCCAATACAGGTATCGTAGATTTTGACTGAATGAGACATTGAATAAAGGCTCCAAACGAGTCATCAAAATTTGCTGGATCTGCCAGTGAACAGGGTTAGCAGCGACGTTCCACTGCTAAACCTGCACAGAGAATCAAGGCTTAGTCTACCGCAGTGCTTACAACCACTTCGCCGAAAGGCGACAAAACTTCACAGTTGTTCATGATTGGGGAGTTGGGGAGCTACCTGTTACATTTTTTTACAAAAATCTATAAAAGTAAACACTAGCAACGAGGCTAACAATTCAATCTTGATTGCTTGCCGATGATTAAATGTTAGATAGGACTGAGCAAAAAACCCTAAAACTATTTGGAGCAAGAACTGTTTTTTGGGGAGATTTATTGATAGCTTGCTCCTTAAGCTTCCCAGTTAAACTCTCATAACACTTCGCAAAAAAACTTTGTTAGCGATCGTTGAAAAGAGTTCTCTGGTAGTATAGCAACCGCCAAGGCGGTTAAGGCATAAACTGGAAGTAGACTTTGATAACACCTCCGGCTATGCCCCCGTCAAGCCCATGCCCAAACCCTACAGTTACGCTCTCCGTCAAAAGGTAGTCCAAGCCATCAAGCTGGATGGTCTAAAGATTAGTGAAGCCAGCCAAATATTTAGTATTAGTCGCGACACGATTAGGCTATGGCTGAAGCGGGAACGAGAAACTGGGGACTTTCAAGCGTTGCCGAATCAACCGCTTGGGAATGGTCATAAAATCACTAACTGGGAAAAATTCAGAGAATTTGTAGAAGTGAATGGAGATAAAACCCAAGTAGAGATGGCATCACTGTGGCAGGAGTAAATTAGTGCCAGGACTAGATCAAGAGCCTTAAAGAAAATAGGGTTTAGTCGAAAAAAAAACTTATGGTTATCGAGAACGAGATGAAGCTAAACGACTGAAATTCAAAGAAGAGATAGCGACGTATAGACCCGAAGAAAGAGTCTATATAGATGAAGGAGGAATGGATAACAGAGAAGATTATGGCTATGGTTGGAATCAGAAGTGTTGAAAGATAGATTAAGCAACGGAAAAAACGGGACAGAATACGGTATGCTGTCCCCAAATCGAAAAAATTGATGTCTGATGGTAACCTCATTTCCGCAGCTTGTCAAATCAATCTTGAAGCAGCTTTGCCCGCATGACTACCCAGTCTTGA
>JBLNEP010000063.1:0-8961 GCA_050262755.1 Actinomycetota bacterium
TACTGCCTCCCGTCACCCGACTAAAAATCGTGGAAATATTGGGAGTATTGCCTAAATCGAAGGTCGCGATACCACCAGTGGGTACTGAAAACTGCTGGAAGCTGTGAAACAGGTTACTACCTGCTGCACTGCCGTTGGTGATGGTGAAGTGATTGCCACTTTGGGAAACAGTAGTCTTCAGCGTGCCGTCGGGATTGATTTGGGCGCTGGCTCCCGCTATCAAGATTTCACTTGCTAATATTCCACCAAGCAAACCCAACCCTATAGAGGCTACTTTCATAATTGACGCTCCATTTGTAGACCCGAACCAGAGATGCACCTGAACGCTGAGTTTTCCCCTGACTTAAGGACGGTGGTCAACTCACTCGAAGTTACGATTTTCCCCAGGCTTGATTGTGCAATTAATTATTTTTATGTATAAAATTTACTTGGAATCAGGCTCGGAGCAGCTTGTTGTTACGAGGGGGTGTCAGGACTTCACAGGAAAACCTAGAAACTCCTCGCAGTGCAACTGAGTTTGTTTGAATTACACCCTCCTTGTTTCGACGATGCACGCAAGGAAGCGCAAGCATTTTATTAATACTGACTTTAATTTTTGCAGCTCATCAAATATAGTTAAATCCGCAGTTAGGCCAATTTTGATGGGCTCTTTGGCTGATTCTCTCCTAGCCAGATCCTAGGCGGAGTCTCAGGGATTCTACTGAGACCGCTCTGAACCAATAGTCGCTCTCTTCAGATTGATGCCTAATAGCAGTGACGAGTATGGGTTGCCACCATCAGTCACCCAACTTCAGCGATATACCCTTTTATGACATTTGTCAATCATTCACGGCTGTTTTAAGGGGTTGTGCGAGCGATCGGGAAAGAAGAGCGGATTATCCATTTTAAGAAAGAGCAAAGGCTGATTGCTTTTACTATCAGCCTCAACAACTGACGACTCTAATTGAAGCAAGTCAGAATCCAATTAAGAGAGTATTCTGAGCTATTAAGCTCCTACTTGTAACCCAAAATAGAGTATTACTAAATCGCTAGAGCCAGGATTAGAAATTTCGTGGCTCTCCCCTGGTTCTACTGCAATACAAGTTCCTGGTTGCAGCGGGTAATCAGTGCCATCGATACAAATTGTTCCTGAACCTGACTGCACGAAAAACACTTCACACATATCCGAGTGAAAATGAGCGGCTGCGGTTTGATGGGGAGGAAAGGTTGCCATAGAAAAATTGGTTAAATGGGGTAAGTCTCCTTTCCGCAGCATCACCTTTTTCTGAATTTCTTTGTTATGAGAAACTGCTTCTTGGCTCAGCTCATTCAGGGAAGTTAGTTTCATTATTCCTCAGCAATGTTGTGTGGGTTTGAGTCAAAGACTGAATTGGCACGGCTCTCAAGTCTCACTGCTAGTATATAGCGAATGACCCAAGAATTAACCTCACAGACATTGCTGTGGCAATCTGTGATTGCACTGCACCCATACTTTTTCCTCACACCTCTTAGGGAGGGTGGAAAATCCCTTGATACAGCCAACAGTCAATCGTCAATTTCAACGGTTGACTGTTAACCTTGCTTCAGGGATGCTCAGAGGAGTGTTAACCTAACCTTTGGTTATAGGGGAGCTTTGCTAATAGCATCCCCAGTCCACAAGTACCAGTGACGCCAGCAAAGACTAAACCCGCTCCCACAAAACCACTCACTATTAAAAACCAAGGAGAAACGAAAGCACCTAATACAGTTCCTGTAAGAACTAAGGAACCGGCGACAATTTGTACTTGTCGCATGAGAGGAAGAGGAGCATTTTTAGTGGTTTCAATTTCATAGCCAAATTGTTTCCAAGCTGTAAGACCACCTTTGAGATGGATGACTTGCTCGAACCCAGCATCAAAAAGTTTTTGAGCGGCTTTTCCTGACCGGTTGCTACTTTGGCAATACAGTACAAATTTTAATGGGAAGTTGGGTTGAATTTTGGCAGGGTTAAATTGAGAAAGGGGCATTAATTTAGCTCCGGGAATGCGTTCTGCTGCATATTCTCCGGGTTCCCGAACATCAATGAGTCGGACTTTTCGCTCTAAGAGCCACTGTTTGAGAGAAGGGGCATCAATTTCTTGTAGTTGGTTTCTGTGAGTATTTGCCATGGTGAATAAAGGCTGAATTTACGAGTAATTTGTTCTATTTACTGACAGCAACCTGCTGCCATTCTAGCACGGAAGAAGGGGGAATTGTTAGGTTGAGGTTATGCCCTGTTTTGAGAGGAATGGAAAGTTTCAAAAAGTCATTAGCGGGTAGTTGATCGAAAATTTTACTCAAGTCATATTCACCAACATTAGGAGCTGGAGCGTTTTGGCTAAATACATCCGCAGCCGTTAAGGTTTGAGCAGTATTGGTAATAATTTTTAAGGGTTGGGGGTGGGAGATTTCTGCAAGATCTGGGAAACCAACTAATCGCAAATTCAGACTGGGTGGTGCGTGACTCTCCACTCGCTTGAACAGCACAACTTGCCAAGGGTTCCCCGATCGATCGCGCAGCGTTTGGCGTGACTGGTAAAGCATTTGACCAGGAGCTTCTTCTGTTTTGAGGAGCGCAGCTTTAGCTGATAGGGGGACTCCTAAACTTAGGAAGATCGCTAAAAGATTCAGCACCGTTACGGTTGCAATCAGGGCTCGGATTCGCTGCCACATTTCCTGTCTCGGTTTAAAATGGATAAACTGGGGAGCAGTAGTCGGTAATACCAGCACTACAACTTAGCCATACTGCTTATTAGCAGCCACGGCTTTTTTCCAGTTCTTTTTGGGTTTATTCTACTATATGGTAATATAAATGTATAGGTGAATCGGACAAAACTTTACAGATAACTTATGTTAGAAGCCTCTCCCAGAGCCTTAACTCCAGTGGCTGATTACTTCAAACTCTTGTCGGAAGTCAGCCGCCTGCAAGTCTTATGTTGCCTCAAGTCAGGACCGAAAAATGTTACCGAAATCATTGAGATTACGGGGTTGGGACAAGCTAATGTCTCCAAGCACTTAAAAATGCTGGCCAATGCGGGGATAGTTGCGAGGGAACAACAAGGCGTCTGCGTGTTCTACCAGATTAGTGACCCTCTGCTGTTTGAGTTGTGCGAGTTGGTGTGCGATCGCCTTTCCATCCGGTTAGAAGAGCAGTCCATGCAGTTGAAGCTGCTGGAACCTCTACGAGCACCAGTCAATTAATCAGCTGACCCTTGGTTTTCGAGCAGCCAATGAAAAGATTAATTTTTGTATCGATCCCACAACCCTGAGGTGTGGGATTTTGTGTTAGTTATGGGGGAGGGGGAATGAGTACATTGTTATCCAGGCTGCTGTCAGTATTTCCTGTTGACTCCTGATGGACCCAGGAGAATGGTAAGAGTCACCAAGCTGCGAGAATATCACTGAACTCTGAGAGGTAGCAACTAATGAGAATAATTATTAATACTCAATGTTTAAATCAGCGATCGCACGATCCAAGCTTTCCTAGTACCAAGATTTCACCTGACCATGAGCTTGCTAATGTTTTGTAGTGTAGCATACAAATTCTAGTGATAGTAACGACAAAGTGCAAGTGGCTGTATCTTTGATGTGAACTATACCATTCTAGTGTGAGTTAGAAACCTATGCGGGTGCAAGGTAGCGGAGTATAAAACTTGACACGATAGAAAATCAAGTTTTTGTCAGTATTGAGATCATCCCGTATCCAGACTGAATTTAACTGTAGAGGGTGGGAGTAAAATCAATTAGCGACAGAACCTAGGAATCTGATGAAACATCTGTTCAGCCAAAGCCACAAAATTTCTGGCTTTGTGCCGATCCGCATCCTTTTAGTTGTACCATTTGTCCTGCAAATCGGAGTGGCTGTCGGACTGACAGGTTGGCTGTCTTTGCATAATGGACAGCAAGCAGTCAATCAAGTTACAAGCCAATTGCGAAGTGAAGTTGTTACTCGTGTCGAAGTGCAACTGCGAAACTACCTAGCAATTCCTCGTTTGCTCAATCAAGTTAACCTGAATGCTCTCTCATTAGGACAATTTGATCTACAAGATACTGCTAGCGTTACTCGTCAATTTTGGAATCAGAGACATTTATTTGATTCCGTAGTCACCTCCTCTATTTTTTATGGAGATCAGGAGGGTGAATTCACTGGTATTGGATACCAAGATGACGGGAGCTGGCAAATTGGTAAATCAGGAAAATCTACCCAAGGCAAGTTCCACCTTCAAGCGATTGATAATCAAGGCAATCCCTCTACCCTGCTCAAAATTGGCAAGCCCTACGACCCCAGACAGCGGCCTTGGTACAAAAGTACCGTGAGTAAAGGTAAGCCAACTTGGAGTGAAATTTACACTGATTTTCAGTACCCCAAACTAACAATTACGCTGGGACAACCTGTTTATAACTCTGCGGGAGTTTTGCAGGGAGTGGTTGGTGTTGACTTCGTTCTCTCCCATATTGGAGAGTTCTTACAAAACATTAAAATTGGGAAGTCTGGGCAGATTTTTATTATCGAGCGATCGGGACTGCTAGTCGCAACATCTACTCCCCAAAAGCCCTTTGTTGTCACCCCTAAAGAGGTGAAGCGACTAAAAGCCGTAGATCTGAAGACTCCTTTAATTCGTGCGACAGCCACTTACCTTTCTGAATATTTTGGAGACTTAAGTAAAATCCAAAGCAACCAACAATTAGATTTTAAAATAAAAGGAGAACGACATTTTTTACAAGTTGTTCCCTTTTCTGAAGGCGAAAATCTTGATTGGTTGATTGTAGTAGTTGTTCCCGAATCTGACTTCATGGAACAAATTAATGCCAATACTCGCACTACAATTTTGTTGTGTTTGGCTGCATTGTTTGTAGCGACAACTTTAGGAATTTTTACCTCTCGGTGGATTGCCAAGCCAATTCTGCGCTTGAACCTCGCAGCAAAAGCAATTGCCTGTGGAGAACTCAATCAAAAAGTCAAAGTAGAAGGGATTTATGAAATCGCAACCCTCGCTAATTCTTTTAATCAAATGGCTGAGCAATTACGTTCAGCCTTTGCTGCTTTAGAAGAAGCGAATGCCGAATTGGAACGGAGAGTTGAAGCGCGAACGGCTTTACTCCAAGAAGCGGAAGCGGAACTCAGAGCTTTGTTTGAAGCGATGACGGAGTATGTCTTCGTTTGCGATCGAGAGGGTCGTTATCTCAAAATTGCACCCACAAACCCCACCATTGTCTACAAAACTGCCAGAGAATTGACCGGCCGAACCTTTCATGAATTTTGGCCTCAGCAACAAGCAGATACTTTTGTCAGCTATGTCCGAGATGTTTTGGACCATCAGCAGGCGAGTACGGTTGAATATAGTTTGACCATGAGCGAGCAAACTCGGTGGTTTTTTGCGAGTATTTCTCCGATTAACTCTGAATCAGTGGTCTGGGTTGCTCGTGATATTACAGAGCGAAAAATGGCTGAAGCTGCGCTACAGTTGGAGCAAGAAAAGTTTACTCGTGCCTTCCGCTCTTCTCCTAACCCACTCTCAATTACTACAATTGCAGAAGGAAGGTTTATTGAAGTTAATGATAGTTTTTTAGAAGTTTTTAATTATGAAAGTCATCAAGTAATTGGTTACACTGTGTTCGATCTGAAATTATGGGTGAACGCCGAAGAGTGTGATTATTTAGTTGAAGTTTTACAACGGCAAGGTTCGATTCGTAATTTTGAATGCTCTCTTCGCACTAAACTGGGTGCAGTGAGGACAACGTTGATTTCATCAGAAGTTTTAGATTTTGGTGAACAGAAGTGCATTATTTCAGTTTTTAATGATATTACAGAACGCAAGCAAGCTGAAGTGGCTCTAGCGATGTCTGAAGCAAAGGAGCGAGAAAATGCTTTACAATTGGCAAAAGCGTTGCAAGAATTACAACTAGCTCAAGCTAAATTGGTTCAAAGCGAGAAGATGTCTTCTTTAGGTCAAATGGTTGCTGGGGTTGCTCATGAAATTAATAATCCTATTGGATTTATTTATGGGAATATCGATCATGCAAAAATCTATATCAATGAACTATTTAATTTGATTGATACTTATCAAGAAGCTTACCCAAATCCAACCCAAATAGTTGAGCAAATGCTTAAAGACATCGAAGTTGATTTTATTCGAGAGGACTTGCCAAAGCTACTTTATTCAATGAAGGGAGGAGCAGAACGGATCCGTGATATTGTTCTGTCTTTACGTAATTTTTCACGACTTGATGAATCAGAAATGAAACCTGTCGATATTCATTCTGGTTTGGAAAGTACCTTGTTAATTTTACATAGTCGGTTGCAATCCAATGAAAAAAACCAACAGATTCAAGTGAAGCGAGACTATGAAAAATTGCCAAAAGTAACCTGTTATGCGGGTCAGTTAAATCAAGTTTTTATGAATATTTTAAGTAATGCTATTGAGGCCCTAGAACCGTCGTTAAGTCCCTCAGATAATAAGCTCTGCAATATGAACCCTACGATTACAATCCGGACGAGCCAGAGTTCTGAATCAGTGATGATTAGCATTGCTGATAATGGACCTGGTATTGAAGAAGAGGTCATTAGCAATATATTCGATCCTTTCTTTACCACAAAACCTGTGGGTTCAGGAACTGGTTTAGGACTTTCAATTAGCTATTCAATTGTAGTAGAGAAACATGGGGGTCGATTAAGCTGTCTTTCTGCACCCGGATTAGGGGCAGAGTTTATTATTGAAATTCCGCTGCATCCTGCTAATAAAATAAAACTTGATTAGATTCGGCTACGATCTCAACTGGAGTACAGATTGCTAGTGTTAAGGAGTAGGAGGAGCGATCCACTACACCAACTCGCTCAGATAGTGCGTATTAAATACACAGTTGTTTCATATTGTCAAGGATTGTTTCTATTCAGGGGGTCGATCCTAGTGACTATCGCTCACTGATTGACTCATCTCTAGAAGCCGAAGCAATCGCGCTCGGAATCATCCAATCGCTAAGCCCAAGAATAGCAGTTTCAAGGTTTAGCTCTAAGTTTGAGATAATGAATCAACAACCTGATGAACAAGGATTCCATAACATCAACTAAGGTCTTTTTACTCATTCGCTTTTTAAGATTCTACCAATGAGACCAAAAATCACTAACATGATTGCATGGCAGCAAGCTGAACTCCTGATGCAACCAGCCATGATCCGAGTCATCGATAATATCCGCAAACAGCTAGAACAGTCAGCTTGGACAGGTACTTATCAAGAAGTACAAACTCCGGTCCCTGGCTATCAGCTATGTTTGAAGTATCAAAACTACGAACTCTGCTTTGATATTTGGGAACTTTGCTATCAAATCTGCTTTACTAACTACTTGCCGAGTCATAGCCAGACAGAAAGCACGGAAGTGGAAATTGATACCAGTTTGATAGAAGCGAGTACCGGTGATGTCGATTGGAATCGCCTTGATGAAAAAGCCCGCCAAGTGGTAGAGGCAATCTTTGCTACTTTGCCATTGGAGAAGAGACTTCAGGATTAAACCGGGTGCGATCGCGTCACGCTCAAAGGAGAGGAAAAAACTGTTGCCGAGGCGCGATCGATCGCCCGACAAAATTGGAAGATAGGGAAACAGTGGCTATAAACCACGATCCAACTTAAAAGTTCAAATCTAATACTCCAAACTGCAACGATGATTCAGGAATTATACGACCTTCAAGCAGCAGCAGGAGCGAGCTTTGCTCCCTCTGGGGAAGCTGTACCAGTGAGTTTTGGTAATGATGTGCTTGCGGTGGCGGCGTCGCGACAAAGTGTTGCTTTGTGCGATCGCTCTCACTGGGGACGCATTCAGGTGACTGGCGAGGACCGCCTCCGCTTCCTGCACAATCAAAGTACCAATAATTTCAACCTCCTTCAACCTGGACAAGGGTGCGACACCGTTTTTGTGACCTCCACGGCCCGCACCATCGACCTTGCCACCGCCTACCTCACAGAGGATGCAGTTTTGCTGCTTGTCTCTCCCAACCGTCGCCAATACCTACTAGATTGGCTGGACCGCTACCTGTTTCCTATGGATCGCGTCCAGATCAGAGATATTACTGCTACCACTGCAACTTTTAGCACGCTTGGACCTGAAAGCACTCAACTATTAGAGAAACTAGGAATCAACAGACTAGAGGGTCAACCCTATGCCACTCACCAATTAGTTGAGCTAGGTGGTATACAAGTCCGGGTTGCCGTAGGGAGTGGTTTAGCAACACCAGGCTACACCTTGATGGTCGCTGCGAACCAAGCTGCCAATTTGTGGACTCAATTAATGAAAGCAGGAAGCGTACCAATGGGCGATCGCGTCTGGGAGCAACTACGCATTGAACAAGGTCGCCCAGTCCCCGATCTGGAACTTACAGAGGAGTACAATCCTCTCGAAGCTCGTCTCTTACATACCATTTCCTATGAAAAAGGCTGCTATATCGGTCAAGAAACCATTGCCCGCTTGAATACCTATCAAGGAGTCAAACAACACCTTTGGGGTATCCGTTTAAGTGGCTCTGTATCACCGGGAAGCCTCATCACTATAGGCGACGAAAAAGTTGGTACTGTCACTAGCGTCACCGAAACCGAATCCGGCTCATTTGCTTTAGCTTATATCCGCACTAAAGCAGGTGGTGAAGGCTTAAAAGTACAGGTAGGAGATCGGGTCGGCCAAGTTGTCAATGTACCATTTTTATCTTAATTGAGGAGGGGGAACAGGGAATGGTTGATGGTTGACTAATCTCCGGTCAACCCAACCCTATGAAGTTGGATGTTGTAGGGTTGCTGGCTAATAGATGAGATGTTGCGAACATCTTCAGCACAGGAGAGCCATTCATCTACCAGTGGCAGGAGGTAGGGGAAGCCGTACCTAAAAATACGGTTCTCACCACTTTCGCGACCGGGGAACAGAGGTTAGTCTAGTAAAGCGTCGAAAACAAGGCACAGCGCCCAACGACCGACGCCCTG
>JBLNEP010000064.1:0-11971 GCA_050262755.1 Actinomycetota bacterium
AACTGAGGCTAAAATGACTTCAAATCTATATGGGGAAAGGCTTTTAGATAAAATGGGTATGAATCTAGTATTGATAAGGGTTTCAGCCATTTTTATGGCATCGACCTTTTATCCTTGCTCATAGAGGTTTTCAGCCCCTTAAAGGGCTGAAAAATGTCTAAGTCCCACTAATTCACTTTTACCCTTCGGCTTCGCTCAGAGTAAAGCTAAGCAGAGTCGAAGCTTTACTTTGTCGAAAACCCTATTCAATCCAAGTCCTATTTCCATACAAATTTCCAACTTCTTTAGCTAAAACTCCCGGAAGCGAGTGTCATTACATACCAGGTTGAATTTTCGGGAATGGTCTCTATATCTGTTGTAATCTCCCAGTAACATAATGCTCTTTTTTTTTTATAGATAATTTCTAGAATCTAGCGTAATTCTCGGCTCCCATCAGCAAATATCCGCTCTTTCTTTACGCCATTTATTAGCTCTTACCTTTTGCTCTGCGGGCAAACACACACCGTGATTACTCCGAATCGCTACAGCAAATTGAAGGTTTAATTCTTGTAAATAGCGAATAAAGCTACTCGTACTTTCCCCACATAAGCTATCAGCCAGAACACAGTCTATTTCAAACCTCATTGCTTTAATTTCTCTAATCATCTGGCTGGCTATCTGAGGTTTGGTTAGGTAACTATCCTTTAGTTTAAGCCGTTCTTGAGGTTTATAAATTTCAAACATTAATGGGAAAGTTAACCCATCTATTAGACCATAGCTCACTACAGCCACTATGCCATTGTCAATTTTTCCAAGTAGTCCTAAATATTGTCTAGCTACGTAATCTGTGGCTTATCCCTTCTTTGGATCTCCTGTGCAAGTCAATGATGAGAACGATTTTTCGATCTTTAACAATTTTTAAAATTAATTCTAGTCTTTGCCTTCTCAAGGCTTGAGCCTCCCAGGGTGATTGGGTAAGAAAGTGATGCAATCCTTGAGCATTTTCTAGCCCCATTATCTCTGCAATAGCTGGTAGTGTCTTACGTTTAATATCAGAAATTATACCAGCATGAAGATGTGTAAAAGCTTCAAAGCTTCTAACTTCTGAAAACAGATTTCTGTAATAGCTACAATACTCATCAATCAATTTCAATGTCGAATCAGCTTGGCGAGGCTTAACCATAGACCCAGCTCAGGTTTGAGAGATTTTGTTCTATGATACTCTGCCACTTAGTGACAGAAGAGGGATAGTGATGGATAACTTACCTGTTCATCATGCTAAGACTGTCGAAACTTTGATTAAATCTTTTGGGGGGAAGGTAGAATTTTTACCACCTTACTCCCCCGATTTATCACCCCTTGAATTATGTGGGTCAAAAATCAAAGGGATTATGAGTTCTGAAGCTGCCCGAAGTTCAGAGACTCTTGATGCCGCGCTCACCAAAGCAATCAATGAAATTACAGATGAAAATGCTCTCAACTGCTTTAATCATTGTGGTCTATTTTTAGAACCAATTAAATAATTTACTTTGTGGTACATCTGATTGCAATTTGCTGTAATTGGAAATCGGCTTAATTTTTCAAACAGCACAGCGCTTTCACCCATAGTGTAGTTCCATTCCTGGTGCATAATGTCAAACAACTTCTGTACCATTGGCGGAATAAGGAGAGCGATAATTTTCGGTCTACTGACTGTTCTGTTACTCAGATCTCTCTTTCAAGATAGATGCGAGCAGAGAAACTCTATGGTTGTTTTACCGGATATTGCCATCCAAGACAAGATTTATGAAAGTGCTAATTCGCTGGTGTATCGGGGAATTCGAGACGATGGGCTGGCGATCGTCGTCAAAATGCTCAAGCAAGATTATCCCGCTCCTCAAGAATTAACACGCTACCGACAGGAATATGAAATTACCCGCTCCCTCAACCTGGAAGGAGTCGTCAAGGCATACAGCCAGCAGGACTATCACCGCACGCTTGTGATTCTCTTAGAAGACTTTGGGGGTGAATCCCTGGAGCAATGGATGCGGCGGCGCTCAGATTTTTGCCCCATGTCCTTAGCCACTTTTTTACGGCTGGCGATCGCCCTCACCGACATTCTGGGCAGCATCCACGCCGCCCATGTCATTCACCAGGATATTAACCCTGGGAACATTGTCCTTAATCCGGATACAGGCGTGGTGAAAATCATCGACTTTGGAATTGCCACCCAATTCAATCGCACCAATCCCACGTTCAAAAGCCCTCATGTATTAGAGGGCACACTTGCCTACCTGTCTCCAGAGCAAACCGGGCGGATGAATCGGCTACTCGATTACCGCACCGATTTTTACTCGATCGGGGTAACGTTTTACCAATTACTGACCGGACGGTTGCCATTTGAAACAACCGATAGCTTGGAGTTAGTCCACTGTCATATTGCTAAACAACCTGTTCCACCGCACGAACTGAATGCCACGATTCCCAGTCCCGTTTCAGACATTGTCATGAAACTGATGAGAAAGAATGCCGAAGATCGCTATCAGAGTGCTTGGGGCATCAAAGCAGATTTAGAAAGCTTGGCAGAACAATTCAAAAAAACCAAGAAAATGGATACCATCCCACTGGCTCGGCACGATGTTTCCGATCGGTTTCACATTCCCCAAAAACTATATGGACGGGAAGCAGAGATTGCAGCATTATTGGCAGTGTTTGAAAGAGTAGCTACTAGGAGAACGATTGACGAAACCTGCCGACCAGACGAAGGGATCAGCCATTCTGAACTCAACGTCAAAATGATGTTAGTGTCTGGCTACGCCGGAGTTGGAAAGTCAGCATTAGTGCAGGAACTCTACAAACCAATCACGGCGAAGCGTGGCTATTTTATCTCTGGGAAGTTTGACCAGTTTCAGCGTGATATTCCCTACAACGCGATCGCAGATGCTTTGCAAAAATTGGTGCAACAACTGCTGGGTGAACCGGATGAGCAACTTCAACAGTGGCGATCGCGCTTGCTCACAGCGTTGGGTAACAACGGACAACTCATTATTGATATCATTCCAGAGATTGAGTTAATTATTGGCAAGCAGCCACCCGTACCGGAAGTTGGGGCAACGGAGGCTCAAAATCGCTTCAATCGAGTCTTTGGGCAGTTCATTCGCGTATTTTGTTCTGAAGAACATCCCCTTGTAATCTTCTTAGATGATTTGCAGTGGATTGACTCTGCCACTCTGAAGTTAATCGAACTGATGCTGCTGGATGAGCAAACTCAATTTCTATTTTTGATTGGAGCCTATCGAGACAATGAAGTTACTCCAACCCATCCACTAGCGTTGGCAGTAGAAAACTTGAGAAAGCAAGGAGCAGTGCTTCAGAAAATTTTTCTAGCACCCCTAACGCTGGAACCACTGAATCAGTTGATTGCCGAGACGTTGCACCAGAATGCTGACGCCGTTTGTTCCCTAGCCCATTTAGTGTTGCGTAAAACCGAAGGCAATTCCTTCTTTGTGGGAGAATTTTTGCGATCGCTGTACGCTGAGAAACTGTTGAGCTTTAACGCTGAACGCCGAAGTTGGCAGTGGAACATCGCTCAGATTGAAGCTCAGAATATTACCGATAACGTGGTGGAGTTGCTGTTGGGTAAGTTGAAGAAACTACCAGAGGCGACACAGCAGCTTCTTCAATTAGCCGCCTGCATGGGGTGTGAATTCGATTTAGAAACGTTAGCGATCGTGTGTAAGCAATCGCCTAGAACCGTTTTTCAGGATTTATTAACAGCAGTACAAACTGGATTCATTCAACCGCTCTCTGAATTAGACCAAGACTTATTGGTTCAGAACTATAAGTTCTTGCACGATTGCGTACAGCAAGCAGCATACGCTTTAATTGATGAGACGGACAAACAAATTGTTCATTTAAAAATTGGTCGTCAGCTGCTGGAAAATAATTCCCTAGAGCAGATAACAGATAGGCTGTTTGAAATTGTTGATAATTTCAATCATGGAATTGAGCTTGTAACCGAGCAATCCGAACGAAATAAAATTGCTAGCTTAAATTTAAACGCAGGTCAAAAAGCAAAAGCAGCAACAGCCTACGAAGCTGCTCTCAATTATTTCAAGAGGGGACTGAAATTTCTGAGTGCAGAGAGTTGGGAAAATGAGTATAACCTAACTCTAGCTTTGTACTCAGAAGCAGCAACAGCAGCATACCTCAGTGGTTACTTCAGCGAGATGGAGCAATTAGTAGGAGTGGTACTCAACTGTGCTAAGACAGTGATTGATAAAGTGAAAGTTTACGATAGCCGAATTCAAGCTTGTTTGTCACAGGGTAATCCTCAAGAAGCACTGAAAATTGGATTGGAAGTGTTGAGTCTATTGGGAGTAAACATAGTAGAAACTCCCAGTCAGTTCGATATTCAAAGAGGATTAGAAGAAACTGCTTTATTATTAGCAGACCGGGAAATAAAAGACTTTATTAGTTTGCCGAAGATGGCAGCACCAGAACCACTGGCAGCAATATATATCTTATCAAGTGTTGTTGCTGCTGCTTTTATGGTGTCACCAACTTTGATGGTGCTGATTGTATGCAAAATGGTGAATTTATCAATCAACTATGGTAATGCTACCTGTTCGCCACTTAGCTATGCTGCCTACGGACTAATTTTGTGTGGAGTAGTTCAAGACATTGAACTTGGTTATCAATTCGGAAAATTGAGTTTAAGTTTGATAGAAAAGTTAAATGCCAAAAAAGAGAATACTAAGGCATTAGAAGTATTAGGTACTCATGTAATTCACTGGAAAGAACCTATTAAAGAAACACTACCAATTTTGATTGATGCTTATCAAATCGGAGTGGAAACTGGAGACTTTGAATTTGCTGGTTATGCTGCATACAACGTGTGTTGTCATTCATATTTTGTAGGTCAGGAACTTACAGAGCTAGAACACAAAATGACAACCTACAGTAAGGCTATCAGTCAAATCAGACGAGAAAATCCCTTGAATTGGACTGCAATATTGTGGCAAACAGTTCTTAACTTGCTAGGTAAATCTGAAAATACCAGCCGTTTAATTGGTTATGCATACAATGAAGAGCAATCGCTACCATGTGCTATTCAAGCCAATGATAGACCGGAAATTCACTATTTGTATTTAAATAAACTTATATTATGTTATCTATTTGGTGAGTATCATCAAGCTGTACAGAATGCCATTAAAGCAGAACAGTATTTAGATGGGGTAACAGCATTAATAGCTGTACCTCTATTCTATTTCTATGATTCTCTGGCACATTTAAGTGAATTGACTCATGCTGGAGAATCGCCAAAAGAAAATTGGCTAAATCGCGTTAATATCAACCAAAAAAAGATGCAAAACTGGGCGGATTATGCCCCCATGAATTATTGGCATAAATTTTACTTAGTTGAGGCAGAGAAAGCGCGGATTTTGGGACAAATTCTAGAAGCAGAGGAGTTTTATGAACAAGCCATATCTGGTGCTTCTGAAAACGAATTTATTCAGGAAGAGGCATTAGCTTATGAGTTAGCCGCTAAGTTTTATCTAGAACGTGGTAGAACAAAGATTGCGCAAACCTACATGAAAGAGGCTCACTACTGCTATGAACGCTGGGGAGCAACTGCGAAGGTAAGAGATTTAGAAATTCGGTATCCAAAGCTATTTCCTCAGGCGTCAGCTAGAGCTGGTACCTCAATCTGCACTACTTCAGGAACCACCTCTAATCGCTCAGGTGTCGCTCTTGATTTAGGGACGGTGATGAAAGCATCACAAGCGATTTCGAGTGAAATTGAACTCAAACGCCTGCTCCATTCCTTAATGCAGATATTAATTGAAAATGCTGGCGCACAAACTGGATATCTAATTTTGGAAAAATCAGGAGAATGGCTAATTGAAGCTTCTTGTAAACTAGCTGATGGTGAGGGTGTTTGTGCTACGCAAGTATTGCAATCGATTCCAACTAAAAATCACCTACCCGAATCAATTATCCAATATGTAATTCGGACTCATGAATTTATTATTTTAAATGATGCAGCTCGTGAAGGTGATTTTATAAATGAACCGTATATTCAGAACAATCCAACTCAATCGATTATCTGTTTACCACTGCTGAATCAAAGTAAGCTTATCGGTGTATTGTATTTAGAAAATCAATTAGCAACTGGAGCATTTACATCAGAGCGAGCGCAAGTCTTACATCTATTATCAACTCAAGCAGCCATTGCCATCGAAAATGCCAGGATCTATGCAAAACTCCAAAAGAGCGAAAGCCAAATGGCTCAATTTCTGGAAGCAATTCCAGTCGGTGTTGCAGTTGTAGATAAATCGGGTCACCCTTATTACTTCAACCAACAAGCAACTCAGCTATTGGCTAAGGATATCGATCCTTATCTGACACTCGATGAACTTACAGAGGTTTATCAAACTTATCTAGCTGGAACCAATCAAAAATATCCAACTGAGAGAATGCCCATTATTCGAGCGTTAAAGGGCGAACATACTAGAGTTGATGATATAGAAATTTACCACAACGACACCATAATTCCCATTGAGGCATGGGGAACTCCAGTCTTTGACGAACAGGGTCATGTGATTTATGCAATCGCCGCCTTTCAAGACATCACCGAACGTAAGCAGACTGAGAAACTATTAGCCGACTATAACCGTACCTTAGAACAACAAGTTGCAGAACGAACAGATGCTTTACAGAAAAGTGAAGCCGAGCTTCGCTTACGAGAACAGGAATTACGGTTGATCACAGATGCTCTGCCAGTTGGTATTGCGTATGTCGATGCGAACCAACGTTATCGCTTTGTTAACCATACCTACGAGATTTGGTATTGCTGTAGCCGCAACGAAATTTTAGGCAAGTCTATTCGTGAGTTTGTCGGCGATACGATGTACTCAAGAGTTGAATCCTATATTCATCAGGTATTGGCAGGAGAAACAATCACCTTTGAAGTAGAAATACCTTTACCCTCAGGCAACAAATATCTCAGTACAACCTTAATACCCAATTTTGATACGAATGCTCAAGTCATCGGATTCTATGCTCTCAACTTGGATATCAGCGATCGCAAGCGGGCTGAAGCTACCTCAATTTTAGAAGAACGCAACCGCATGGCACGCGAGATTCACGACACACTGGCACAAGCCTTTACAGGCATTCTGGTTCAGGTGGGTGGGGCAACCCAGGTGCTAGCCGATGATTTAGAAGCAACCCAGTCCCATCTAGACATGATTGACGAACTGGCACGAATGGGACTGGCTGAAGCTCGCCGTTCCGTTGCAGCACTTCGCCCCCAATTTTTGGAGCAAGGCGATTTACCAAGTGCATTCCATCATCTCGTCACTCAGATGAGAGCTGCCACAGATACGGCACTAAGCTACGAAACCCAAGGTACAGCCTACCCTCTGCCTCCTGAGGTTGAGAATAACTTACTGCGGATGGGGCAGGAAGCCCTGACCAATGCTGTCAAATACGCGGATGCTGATACAATCTGGGTTGAGTTGGCATACGAAGAGACGAACTGTATCTTACGGGTTAAAGACGATGGGCGAGGCTTTGGCGTGGGTAGCGTTCCCCTGGTGGGTGGCTTTGGCTTGTTAGGAATGAGTGAACGAGCAGAGCACATTGGCGCACAACTCACGATTCAAAGCCAACCTGGACAGGGAACTGAAATTGTTGTGATTGTCAATCGAGTGTGAGCACTACCATGAGCCAATTCCCCACCATTCGGGTTTTAATCGCTGACGATCATTCCATTGTTCGACAAGGCTTGGCAACCATCATCAATCGCGATCCAGAAATGACGGTAATTGCTCAAGCAGAAGATGGACGACAGGCGATCGATCTGTTTCGAGAATATCAACCGGACATCACCCTGATGGATTTACGAATGCCCAACATTGGAGGGGTGGAAGCCATTAACACCATTTGTGCTGAATTCAAATCGGCTCGAATTGTGGTGCTAACGACTTATGACGGGGATGAAGACATCTATCGCGGTTTGCAAACGGGTGCTCAAGGCTATCTACTCAAAGATGCGAAACCCAATGAACTGTTGAGTGCAATTCGTACTGTTTATGGCGGTCAGAAGTATGTTTCGCCCGAAGTTGGTGCCAAACTCGTGCAGCGGATCAGAAATCCAGAGCTGAGCGAGCGGGAACTATCAGTCCTTCGTTTGATGGCGCAGGGAATGAGCAATTTAGACATTGCGAATACTTTAACGATTGGCGAAAGTACGGTTAAATCCCATGTCAATCGCATCTTAAGCAAGCTGGGCGTCAACGATCGCACTCAAGCTGTGATTACTGCCGTTAAGCGCGGAATTGTCAGTTTGTAGATAATTCGTTGATAGGCGAATAACACTGAATAAACTATCGGCAAAATAAATTATCAGTACCCAAAGATTTGAAATTGTTGAGTGAGTGCTACTAACTACTCTCATAAAGCTGTACTTACAGTTAAACTTTGACTCCAACTTAAGTTGGATTGAACTTTCCACCGTGGGGATGACTGATTCATCAATCATTCTATTGGGAAAAACTTTCAACTCTGAGTGGACGACAGGTTTAAGCCAATTGTTTATATTGAACCTATGCAAACACTGATAGCAATTGAGTTGTCAGATTCAAGTTTGCCGGATACGGATTGACGAAAGATGATCGATGACCGTGGAAATTCCTCATTATCTGTTCCACATTCAACACGGGATCATATTCAAGGGAACCTGAGTGCGGCGGTAATACTGGTGATGTATGGAGATTACCAATCCTTTCAAAGTGCAGATGTTTATCGGTTAATTAAAGTTATTCAACGACAGCTTAATGATTGGTTTGGAGCAGATTATTTATGCTTCATTTTCCGTCATTTCCCTCTCTCCCACATACATCCTCATGCCCAACATGCAGCAGAGGCAGCAGAAGCGGCGGCAGTTCAAAGCCAGTTCTGGCAAATGCACGATCTGTTGTTTAGCCGTCAGCACGCCTTAGGAAATGGTTATCTGATTGAGTATGCCAATTTTCTAGGGCTTGATATCCCTCGGTTTTTACAAGATTTATCTGGGGGGGCGCATATCAACCACATCAATCAAGATATCGAAAGTGGAACTCACAGTGGAGTAACAACAATCCCAGCTTTGTTTATTAATGGAATCCGCTATCGCGATCGCTATAACCAAACACGATTGATGGCAGCGATTATCAATGTTGTTAACTGATTTTGTCGATTGATAACCAGGTTTGAGACAACGTTGAATATTAAAAATATAGCTCAATGGGTCCCAAGTTCACTTCCAAATGGAAAACAAAATGAACACTCAATTCAATCAAAACAACGTTGCAATTGTCGGACGGGACGAAGACCTCAATTGGTTCAATACTATGCCTGGTGAGCAGATGGCTATCCGCGTCCATAGTAAAGAGGTCGGTGGGGCTTTTACCATCATCGAAGCTCGTGTTCCACCATTTGTGGGACCCCCACTCCACTATCACGAAGAGAGAGAAGAGATCTTTGAAGTCCTGGAAGGTAGATTTCGCTTTCACTGTGCGGGTGAAGAGTTTGATGTCTCACCTGGAACATCGGTTGTTATACCCCGTAACAGTGTGCATGGATGGGTGAATCTTGGACCTGAAGTGGCTCGATTGCTCTTTATTTTCACGCCTGGGGGAATCGACGAATTTTTCCCACAAATTGGTCAAACACCGCCTGATGGTTGGACGGATCTGGCTCGTCAGTATGACACCTGGGTTGTCGGAGCTCCCCTGTCCCACGAATGAAGCAAAACAGCATTTTCAACAATCACAGGAATCATCATGCAAAAACTCGTAGGAAAAGTGGCTCTTGTCACGGGCGGCAACAGCGGTATCGGTCTTACCACTGCCAAGCACTTTGTGGCTGAAGGCGCGTATGTCTTCATTACGGGGCGTCGCCAAGCTGAACTAGACGCTGCCGTAGATGCGATCGGCAAAAATGTCACAGGGGTTCAGAGCGATGTCTCTAACCTGGCGGATCTCGATCGCCTGTTTGCCACAATCCAGCAAGCGCAAGGACACCTTGATGTTGTGTTTGCCAATGCTGGTGTTGGTGAATTCGTTCCCCTCGGCTCCATCACCGAGGAACACTTTGATACAACGTTCAATATCAACGTGAAAGGGCTGCTATTTACCGTGCAGAAGGCACTGCCGCTGTTGTCGGAGGGGGCTTCCATTATCCTGAACGCCTCTATTGCTTCAATCTCAGGCATCCCAGCCCTCAGTGTCTATAGTGCGACCAAAGCTGCTGTGCGATCGTTTGCTCGTTCTTGGATACTTGACCTGAAAGATCGTCAGATTCGAGTGAATGCCATTAGCCCTGGTGTGGTTCCGACTCCCAGTTACTATCGCTTGGGCTTGAGTGACGAGCAGTTTCCAGTCGAAGCGATTCCATTGGGACGAGTTGGTACGACTGATGATATTGCGAAAGCGGTCGTTTTTCTGGCATCTGATGACAGCAGTTTTGTCAATGGGATTGAACTGTTTGTAGATGGTGGGATGGCGCAGATTTGACGTCCCTGTAAGGCGATCGCCCAGAAAACACCGATGTTGAGCAAGATAACCCAAGAGAGCGAACGTTATCTGAGCTGACCCATTTATAGATTCACCCATTCAGGAGCCGGATGATGAAACCATCTTCAACGATGCAGGCTTTGATTGTAGACGATCGAACAGCGACATTTCAGGCGATTCAAATTCCCCGTCCAGAACCCGCTGCCAACCAAGTTTTGGTGCAAATTAAGGCCAGCGGTGTTAACCCGCTCGATAGCAAAATTCGTACCGGGAAAGCACCCCATGCCCAACAGGTGCTTCCTGCTGTGTTAGGCATTGATTTGGCTGGCGTTGTGGCAGCGGTTGGCCCTAATGTGACGGCGTTTTCAGTAGGGGATGAGGTGTATGGAATGACGGGCGGAGTCGGCGGATTGCAAGGGTCCCTGGCTGAGTTTGCGACAGTCGATGCCGATTTGCTTGCGAAAAGACCAACCAACCTCACCCTGCGGGAAGCCGCTGCCTTACCCCTGGTGTTTTTAACCGCGTGGGAAGGCCTCGTCGATCGCGCCAATGTCCACGAGGGTCAGAAAGTACTGATATTAGGTGGTTCTGGTGGCGTAGGCCATGTAGCTGTACAGATTGCCAGAGCGCGGGGGGCCAAAGTGTTTGCGACAGCCTCCACGGCAAAACATGACATGGTGCGACAACTGGGTGCTGTACCCATTGACTATCGCAGCACAGCGATCGGCCAGATCGTCCAAACGTTTACGGATGGTCAAGGCTTTGATGTGGTCTACGACTCAGTGGGTGGCTCCACCTTGGATGATGCGTTTGAAGCCGTACGCAATTATGGTCACGTTGTGAGTAACTACGGTTGGGGCAGCCATTCCCTGTTACCCCTCTCACGCAAGGCCGCAACCTACTCTGGCGTGTTCGTGCTGCTGCCCCTCTTGACGGGTGAAGGTCGTGCCCATCATGGCGAAATTTTGCGTCAGGCGACCCAATTAGCAGAAGCCAATCAGTTGCGTCCCGTTGTTGACCCTCGCCAGTTCACGTTAGAGACGGCACTGTCTGCCTACGAAGCCGTAGAACAGGGTACGGCTGTCACCAAAATTGTGATCGATTTGTAACTCCAATAAACACAGGGCTGAATATTCCACCGTTAGAGCCTGTAGAAGCACGAAACTTAAGCAGATCGGGAGAATTCGGATGACTCACTATGACTACATCGTGATTGGGGCTGGGTCGGCAGGCTGCGTAGTGGCTAACCGTCTGACAGAAGACAGGGAAACAACGGTATTGCTTTTGGAAGCAGGGAATCCAGATACCAAACCAGAGATTCAGATCCCGTCACACTGCTTGAGATTACTTGGTTCTGAGGTCGATTGGAGTTACTTCTCGGAACCGGAACCCTATCTCAATCATCGCAAAATCTTTTGTCCCCGTGGCAAAGTTTTGGGGGGTAGCAGCTC
>JBLNEP010000065.1:0-39362 GCA_050262755.1 Actinomycetota bacterium
GCCAGTTGTACCATTCTGAAGAGTGGAACCTGGTATCGTATTAATTCCAGGACTATTTAAACCTGGGGTGCCAGTTGTACCATTCTGAAGAGTGGAACCTGGTGTCGTATTAATCCCAGGACTATTCAAACCTGGGGTGACAGTTGTACCATTCTGAAGAGTGGAACCTGGTATCGTATTAATTCCAGGACTATTTAAACCCGGTGTCGTATTAATCCCAGGAGTATTTAAACCTGGCGTGACAATTGTACCATTGGGACTATTTAAACCCGGTGTCGTATTAACCCCATTAGGACTATTCAAACCTGGCGTGACAGTTGTACCATTCTGAAGAGTGGAACCCGGTGTTGTATTAACCCCATTAGGACTATTTAAACCGGGTGTAGTGTTGGTTCCGTTAGGGTTGGTACTACCAGGTACAGTATTAGTTGGAGTCGGAATAACGAAGGGTCCGCTAGGTGTGGAAGTGGTTTGAGCAAAGACAGGTATCGTTAATAAAGAACTAATGCCCAAGCTTGTTAGTAAACTGGTCATCAATTTAATTGAATGGGTCTGGCTTTCTAAGTGAAGTGACATTGTTACCCCCTGAAATTATTGTTTTTTATCGGAGCATTTCAGCGATTAGCAGACTTAGCATCCTCTCCTCATTACTGGCTATAATTAAGCAAATAAATACTGCTGCTTTTGTATTTATTAGACCTTCTTTTAAAAAGAAGATAATCAACCAAATTGTATAGATTCTGCTACATCTCTATCGAGATAGTAAACCTAAAAACTATTACTAATTTTATAACTGAAGAGAGACGTTGCTGAAAGAAGCTATTATTCCCAGCGATACCCGGTCTAAGCTTTGCCAGTCTCAACCAAAATCAGTTATCCTAAATAGGAGAAGTTTTCCCAAGCGCTCGCTCCCCTTACTGGCTCAAGCATCAATCGACGTGGGCAAAATCAAGCGCAATTTCCCCCGGTCAATTTCCAACTAGAGAGTGATGTCTTATTGGCTTTTTTTTGTCAAACTAGCTCTCGACTCAGATCCAATGAATCCCTTAAGTTGCCAAGTGTGAGAGATAGGTAAAATAATGATTATTAAATCTTGGATGGCGATCGGGGCTGTTGCCCTGATCGTAGCGTTAGCTAGTAATTTAATTCCCCCTGATGACATCCGCTGGTTTAACCGCTTACAACGTCCCAGGTGGTTAGTCTTTGAAAAAGCAATTCCCATTATTTGGACGGTCATTTTTATCTGTGCAGCGTGGTCAGCTGTGATTGTCTGGGAAAAAGAGCCAGGAACCCTCACCACTTGGCTCCGAATGGGTTTATATCTGCTTTTAGAATTAGTAACAATTGCTTATACTCCAGTGATGTGCAGACTTCGTAGCCTCCAAGTTGGCACGCTGATCGGGGGAACCGGTGCAATTTTAAGCATAATGCTTGCTTTAAGCGTCTGGCCCGTTTCTGGTTGGGCAGCGTTGTTGCTAGTTCCCTACGTGCTTTGGAGTCCGATCGGGACTTATACAACCTTGGAAATGAAGCAGCTTAACCCCACAGCCGAGTAAAATTCAGGCTGGTGGTATCCCAAGGAATGGGTGCAAGTTTCAGCCAGATCCGAAGGAGGATACAAGTTCAGCCGGGTGTCTTGAGTTAAACTCCTCTGGGCGCTCATCTTGACACAATTAAGCAAGGGATGTTTGGGAAAACTCAATTCTCAGTGTTTTCAGGTTGAGTTCACGACCGCCAACTGTTTAGAGAGGCGCACCCCTACCGGAGAACTTGGGCGGATGATTTTCCTTCTCGATCGCCTCAACCGGAGACGGAGGGGCAACTGGTTGAGGAGCGAGGGACGCTTGCCAAGTTTGGATTTGTGACCGCGCTTCTTCGTAGACCCTCACACCTGGGGGAATCTTCTTCAGGGTCGCGATCGCAGTCCCTAAATCAGACCTCGCTTGCTCGAAGGCGATCGCTAAAATTCGCTGGCTCCACTCATTTATTACCTCCTCCGCTTGCCCTCGCAACGAACTAGAACCCGGTATCCGATCGGCCAGCATAATTGCCGTTTCCAAAGCATCAGCCGTTCCTGCTTGTGCAGCTTGGCGAGCAGTTTGCAAACTTTGCTCGCCTTGAAGCTGATCCTGCCACTTCCGGATATTCGCTCGCGCCTCCTCATAAAGCGCTCGTCCGGGTGCAATTCGTTCCGCTAGATCCACTGCTGCTGCCAAATTACCATCACCAGCCAACTGTCGCGCTTGGTCTAGAAGCGGTTGGTCTTGAAACTGTTCGCTCCTGCGAGTCCACTCTTGGATTTTATTCTGAGCCTGCTCATACAGAGCGCGACCCTGACCGATCCGCTTTGCTTGAGCGATCGCCACTTCCAGAGACTTCACATCCCCGACATTTGCCAGTTGTTCCGCTTGTTGTAGCAAAGGCGTATCCTCAATCAGCTCGACTTGGCGAGTCCAAACACCCAATTGCTTCTGAGCTTCCTCTCCCCGTGGGTTAGACTGCCCAATTCCCTGGATCTGTGCGATCGCCGCCTTGAGATCGTTCACCCCTCCCGGCGCAGCGAGCTGACGGGCTCGTTCTAGTATTTTCACATCCGCTATTTCTTGCTGCCAGCGGTTGACAAAATCTTGAGCTTTACCGTTTAAAGGACGATTCGAGCCTAACTTCTGAGCAGCTTTAATCGCCGCTTCCAATCCCTTCACCGTTCCATCCCCGGCCAGAGAAGCGGCCCGCGCCAACTCCGAAAAATCTTTAACTTCTTCCTTTAAATTCGCACTCTCAGGAATTTTATTGGCAATGTCCATTGCCTCTTGCCACTTCCCTGCCTTTAACTGAGTTTCAGCGATGTCTAAAATTTTCTTACTAAACTCTGCGATCGCCTTGGTTGCCGCCTCAGACAGATAACTGTTCGGGCCAATCTCCCCAGCTAGCTTAATCGCCGCCAACAGATTCTCTAATCCCCCTTGCTGAGCCACACTCCGCGCTTTTGCCAATTTGTTGCCGTCGCTGCGCGAAGTCTGAATAATATTGCGGATTTCTTCATACTTAACCGTTTCCCAATAAGTATTACCCACATCTAGCAACAAAGTCGCTTGCCGGAAAGCTTGATTCCAGTCTTCCTTGCGAATAAAACCCTCCGCCGTCTGATAAATTTTTTCCGCCTCACTCCAAACCGACTGCCATTGCTGAATTTGTTTTTCTACTAAAGGATAGGCCGGAACATCGCTAGGAACTTTGCGGGCGATCGCGACTGCATCTTCCAACTTACCTTCTTGAAACGCACTCTCACCCAACTTCAAAATATCCTGCGACCACTTCTCAATCTGGCGGTTGATTTCAGTCCGTAACGGGTGGTCCTTGGGCAAAGCATTCACCAAATCAATCGCCTTCAGCAAGTCACCCACCGTCTGCTTACTGGCCGTGACTTCAGCACAATAAAGACGCTCCGAGGCTGAAGCTGTTAGCCAAAAGACACTCAAACAATTGGGTTGTGCTGACAAGCGGAATAAAGACGCGATCGCGAGCAACCCGGCTCCCCCTGGAACTGCCACCATTACCATCAGCCAAAACTGCCATTTTGAAGGCCAGCGCCGCCAACTTGGCTCACCTTCCGGTGGCTGGGTTGGCGGCTCTGGCGATGATCCTGGCTCTGGTGTTCCCATGCGGAGAGCCAACGCTTTCCGTCGCTGGGCACGAGTTCTCAGAGTCTGCGCGAGTACAGGCAGTTGAAAGGTTTCCCGATGTTGCCATGACTTTGAACCCAGCCAACGGCTCGACATATTCCGCTCTTCACTCATATCCTCACCACAAACAACCATCGATCAGTTTTGACTGCTTCAAAACAGGGATCGTTGCTATGGTACTCCCCAACCTCAAAAAATCCAAATTTTGCGATCGACTCTTTTTCCAAGAAGTTTGGTTGAGAGTCAACTCGTTGCTCTAGTCTCTTGCTAGCTCAGCTTTTCAAGTGCTTGATTCTGCTTGTAAATCACCGATGAGATTAGCAAGCTGATCGCGATTGGCTTGGTAAACTTGCCCGCAAAAATGACAAGTTGCTTCTGCACCGCCATCTTTTTCAATCATGTCTCGGAGTTCATCCGCACCCAGGATTTTTAGCGCTCCCAGCATCCGCCTAAACGAGCAGCGGCAGTGAAAGCGTAAGTCCTGAACCTCTGGCAAAATTTCTAAACCCATATCTCCTAGGAGCTGTTGGAGAATGTCCTGCAAGGTTTGGCCGGAGCGCAGCAGTGAGGTAAATCCTGGCAAGGAGGCGAGCCGAGATTCGAGGGTATAAACGAGGGCGCGATCGTCGCGATCGGCAAGCAATTGGTCGAAAATTTCTAACAGCGTCTTGCCAGAGGTGGAGGGCGGCGAAAACCCCGACAATAGCGTCATCTGAGTTTCTGGATCGGATACGGCGGTCTCATCAAGACTTGGCTTGGGAACCAGTTGGAGTAATAAACCACCCGCAACTCGAATCCCTTCTGCATTCACGAATTCGCCTAACAATAAAGCCGAAGGAGTTTGCTCGGATGTCAGCAGGTAGTGGGTGGTATCTTCGCCAATTTCGCCGGAGACAAGTTCGACGGTGCTGATGTAAGCGGGGTCATACCCTTCGTCCCGTCGCACTTGTAAGTAGCCGTTATTGCCCACCGCACCGCCGACATTCAGTTTGCCGTTGGCCGTGAGGGGGAGTTCTACGTCGGGGTTATCGACGTAGCCGCGCACCGTGCCATCTAAGCCGGCATCAACATGGATCGCTCCTAAAGGACCATCGCCTCTGACGGTAATGTTGACTCTGGATTGTTTTGCTTTCATGCTAGAGGCAAGCAGCAGGCCTGCGGACATGGTGCGACCTAGAGCTGCGCTGGCTACATAGGAGAGTTTGTGGCGTCGTCTCGCTTCTTCCGTGAGGCCGGTAGTGATGACACCAACGGCGCGAATGCCACCCTCAGCAGCAGTGGCGCGAATTAATTGATCAGCCATGAAAAACCTTACATTTCTTAACAGTTGCACTGCTTTTATTGTAGCGACTTCGCATTGGCTCAGTTTGTAGCAAGTGCCAAGTTGATTTGAGGGCAACCGCGGCTTCTGTTGGTTTGGATTAAGATATTAAGCGTCAGCCCCAAAGCTCTCAGGGTTGGTGGGTTGTTTCTAATCCTACATCAAAAATCTTCAAGTCTAAAATCGCTATGCTAGGTAATTTTCAACAGAGTCGTCTGCGAATTGAGGTTGAAGCTTCGGAAAGTGCGATTCGAGACAGTTTACTGCGTCCGACTGAGTTACAGCAGTGGTTGTGGCCGCAACAGTTTCCTGCGGGGTTACCGGAGCAATTTTCTGAAGGTTTGACCTTTACAACTTGGTTTGGCCCTGTGCCGATCGCCCATCGCGTAGAGGTGGCGAGGGAAAATTGTTTGCGTTTGTTATTAAGTCAGGGAATTGATGGCTTTCATGAGTGGTATTGGGGCGATGGTTGGGTACAGTCTTGTCTGGAGGGTGTGTCGCTGTTGCCGTTGAATTTAGGCCAAACGATGAATCTGCTAAAGTTACGGGAGTTTTTGACCAGTCGCAAGAGTTGAAAGGCGATCGCCTCTGAAGGTGGGGAGTGGGTTTCTGGTTCATCGTTCTTAGGGACCGATCGCCCTCCTTGGGATGAACTAAAGTTGCCAATAGGAGGAGTGAGGTTAATGATTGCCTGTGGCTCCAGTTACTCTCTCAACAGTTGCTATGGGCAGTGAAAATAAAATTATCGCTGGCTTTTAAGTAGAATTGCTGATTGACAGCCGTGCTTCTTTAGTGAATTGACGGGATGTCTGGTGGTAGAGAGGAGCCACTTCTGGGCGCAGGAATCCACACCTCTGTAAAGGGTAAGGAAACTATCAGATAAAAGATGAAGGTTGCCTACACCCCTGCAACTGATCTGAATAGTTGCGGTAAAGTCAATAAAGGTTAAATCTTATCACTGAGTCTCTATGCCTTATACCGCATCTACCCCCACCGATCCCCACCAACCTAATATCCGGAATGCTGACTATCGGCAGTTAGATTGTGAGAAACTAACGCCGATGATGCAGCGTTATGTTGATATCAAAGAACAATATCCCCACGCCTTACTTTTATTCCGAGTTGGTGATTTTTTTGAATGCTTTTTTCAAGATGCTGTCACCATTTCACGGGAATTAGAATTAGTTTGCACTAGCAAAGAAGCTGGTAAAGAAATCGGGCGAGTCCCTATGACTGGAGTGCCACATCATGCGGTTGAACGATACATCGCTTTGTTAGTAGAAAAAGGGTATGCTGTGGTCCTGTGCGACCAAGTAGAAGATGCGGCTGTTGCTGCGAAGGAAGGTCGCCAAGTCAAGCGGGAAATTACGCGAATTCTGACTCCTGGCACTCTGACGGATGACGGGATGCTAAAACCTCGAATCAATAACTTTCTAGCGGCTGTTGTCATCGCTGGCGAAAATTGGGGGTTAGCTTATACTGATATTTCTACGGGAGAATTCTTGACGGCACAATCCCATAATTTAGAACAGTTAACTTTAGAATTAATGCGTTTGCAACCGTCAGAAGTGCTTGTTCCTACGAATGCACCTGACTTGGTAACAATGCTGAGACCCGGAGAAAAATCTGAGCTTTTGCCAGACTGTTTGCCACCTTCTTTTTGTTATTCATTGCGCTCTCAGATTCCCTTTTCCCTGAGCGAAGCGAAACAACGTTTATTGCTGAAATTTAAAGTGCGATCGCTTGAAGGCATGGGGTGTGAAAATCTTCCTCTCGGAGTCCGTGCCGCTGGTGGTTTGCTGGAATACCTAGAAGAAACTCAAAAAGAAAATTCAGTTCCCTTACAACATCTCCGCACCTATAGTATCACAGATTTCCTCATCATCGACCACCAAACCAGGCGCAATTTAGAAATTACCCAAACGGTCCGAGATGGCACTTTTCACGGTTCGCTCCTGTGGGCGATCGATAAAACGAATACAGCAATGGGAGGTCGAGCTTTACGACGTTGGCTACTGCAACCATTGCTCGATCTGAAGGGAATTCGAGCTCGCCATGACACCCTTCAAGAATTAGTAGAAAACACCAGTTTGCGCCAAAACCTTCAGCAGTTGTTACGCCAAATCTACGACATAGAAAGACTGACAGGTCGAGCTGGTTCGGGAACGGCGAGTGCGCGGGATTTAGTCGCCCTTGCTGATTCTTTGGCAAAATTACCGGCTCTGGCAGCGATCGCGTTAGAAGGTCACTCTCCTTATCTCAAAGCTTTGCAAAATGTCCCCCCAGTCTTAGAACAATTGGCCGAAAAAATTCATGCCAATTTAGTAGCTGAACCGCCGATTCATTTAAAGGAAGGTGGGTTAATTCGACCCGGTGTTAATGCCACCTTGGATGAAATGAGAGCAACCGCAGAAACCGATCAGCAGTGGATTGCTAATTTAGAAACAACCGAGCGCAAGCGCACAGGAATCTCTAACTTAAAAGTGGGATATAACAAAGCATTTGGTTATTATATTAGCATCAATAAATCAAAAGCTGACCAAGTGCCAAGGGATTATATCCGTAAACAAACACTGACCAATGAAGAGCGATTTAGCACTGAGGAATTGAAGGAACGGGAAGTCCGGATTCTGACAGCACGGGAGGATTTAAATCAGTTAGAATATGAGATTTTTGCTGCGTTGCGTGCGGAGGTTGGAGAACAGGCAGAAATAATTCGTAATGTTTCTCGGGCCGTAGCAGCAGCAGATGTTTTGTGTGGTTTAGCAGCAGTGGCCGATCAACAGGGATATTGTCGTCCGCACATGATCGAAGGACGGGAAATTAAAATTATTGAGGGACGCCACCCAGTGGTCGAAAAATCTTTACCTGTTGGGTTTTTTGTGCCAAATTCTGCTTTTTTGGGGCGGGAGGAAGGGGGAAACCGTCCCGATTTAATTATTCTCACCGGACCAAATGCCAGTGGCAAAAGTTGTTACTTGCGTCAGGTAGGTTTAATTCAATTAATGGCGCAGGTGGGTAGTTTTGTGCCAGCGAAGGCCGCTACCTTGGGGATTTGCGACCGCATCTTTACCCGCGTCGGCGCAGTTGATGATTTAGCAACCGGTCAATCGACCTTTATGGTGGAGATGAATGAAACAGCTAATATTCTCAACCATGCTACGCCAAACTCCTTGATTTTATTAGATGAGATTGGCAGAGGAACAGCGACCTTTGACGGTCTTTCGATTGCGTGGTCAGTCGCAGAATATTTGGCAACTGAAATTCGAGCGCGGACAATTTTTGCGACTCACTACCACGAACTGAACGAGTTGGCTTCAATTTTACCAAATGTCGCGAATTATCAAGTGACCGTGAAAGAATTGCCGGATCAAATTATTTTCTTACACCAAGTTCAACCAGGAGGAGCTGATAAATCTTATGGAATAGAAGCAGGTCGATTAGCAGGTTTGCCTACGTCCGTGATTGATAGAGCCAGGCAAGTGATGCGACAAATTGAGAAACATAGTAAGATTGCACTGGGTCTAAGGAAGGGAATTAAAAAGGAGGAAAAAACAGAATTAGAGGTGCAACAGTTAGATATATTTGACCATTAAATTCCTTCGGAAGCAAGGTGTCCTAAAGCAACTCCACCGCCTACGGCATCTCTCCGGAGTCAGAGGGTGAATCTTGAGTTCAAAATCAAGAAGCAATGGCATTGGTAAACGGCTGTAGGAGCGCCTAAATCTTCCTTGTTTTTGTCGATCGCGCCTATAATTCTGATAACCTCCTACAATCAAGAAACAGCATTAATCTCATTAATGTGTCCTACTTTCAACTGCCGATCCCAGGATTAGAGAATACTTTGCAGGGAGCTCCGCAGCACCCACCCGCTCCCCCTCTTACACCTCAGGAGGGAGACTTAGTGTTGGGCACTCCCCACCACCCACCAGGTATCGCTCAAAATTCTCCCCAACCTGGAGACATGGTACTTGGTTTTAAGCCTTCAGAGTATCAAAAAGCAATCTTTGACTGGTTAGCGACTGGAGAAGGTTCCTGTGTCGTTAATGCTGTACCTGGTAGTGGCAAAACCACCACCTTAATTAAAGGAATTCACTATATTCCTAAGTCTTTGCGCTCGCACTTCTTAGCTTTTAATAAGCATATCGCCGCCGAGCTTAGCCTTCGCCTTCCCAAGCATATTGGAGCTTCAACTATTCACAGTTTAGGACTGTCAAGTCTTTGTCGTCGCTTCCGAGGAAGACCTGAGATTAACAAGCGCAAATATTCAGAAATTGTGAGTCGCTATTTAAGCGATCGCAACGTTTATACTCCTCAGAGACGGCAGCAGTTAATTGAATTTATTAAATTCACTCAACTCACTTTAACTGATCCCAGAGATCTACCCGCCTTAAAACAACTCAGTCACCACTATGGCTTATCTAGTTTAGAGGATTGGGATTTTTTACAAAAAGCAATTTTAGAAATTTTAGAAACAGGGATTCGCCTTTCGAGAGCTTGCATTTCCTATGAAGATATGATCTGGCTCCCCATCGCCTTGAATATTCCCATTCAAAACTATGATTTTCTCTGCGTAGATGAAGCACAAGACCTCAATAAAGCACAGCTAGAAATTGTCTTGAAAGCGTGCAGGAGTGGTGCAAGAGGAATTTATGTGGGGGATAGGAATCAAGCAATTATGGGCTTTGCAGCTTCTGACTGTCACAGCATCACTCAGATCGTTGAACGTACCAATGCGCTGGAACTCCCCCTCTCGATTTGCTACCGCTGTCCCACTTCTCACATTGAATTAGCAGCGGAAATTTATAGCGGAATTCAACCGAGAGCTGATGCACCCATTGGGACTGTTTCTCACATTTCTATCTCTGAGCTTCCTCAAAGGGTGAAGGGAGAAGATTTGATCATCTGTCGCTGCTTTTACCCGCTCGTTCCTATTTATTTTGATTTACTCAAACAGGGAATTCCAGCTAAAGTTCAAAATCAAGACTTAGACATTCAATTGATAAGTTTGTTAAAGCAAATCATCGGAGAGAGTGAGCGAAGTTTGAGTGCTTCTACTTTTACTAACCTACTGAATATTTGGTATGAACGACAGAAACAAGAAATGGAGCAAGATAATGCTAACGTCATGGCAATTGTCAATCTCCACGACCGAATCTTGACTTTAAATGCGATTTATGCAGGGAGTAATTGTCAGACGACGGGAGACTTGAAGGCTGCGATCGCCAATCTCTGCCAAGACCCTAAAAATGCTGTAGTCCTTACCACCATTCACGGTGCTAAAGGATTAGAGGCAAACCGGGTCTTTCACGTCCGACCTAACTTAGTTCCCCATTATCGAGCTGAGAAAGATTGGGAAAAAGAACAGGAGAGGAATTTGCAATTTGTCTCCCTAACTCGCGCCAAGCAAGAGTTATTTTTTGTTCGGTAAAGGGTCGGGTCGCTAGCATCGGCGTCCACCTGCATCGGTCCCCGCTCCCTGCGCCCAGACTGACCTTACCCTTTCTCGACTTCCCCATCTCAACAGGCCCTCAAAAAAATTTTGGTCAAAGGAGTTGACAAACAGAGGGAGGGTTGCTAAGGTATTAAAGGTGCAGACAAGATGCAGCGCCAAACGCAAAAACAAGCAACGCATCTAGAGAACTGCAACCCAGGAATACAGAAATTCAAAGTTTTCCTGGTGCCAAGGGCGCAGTGGAACCACACCGATCCCATCCCGAACTCGGAAGTTAAACGCTGCAACGGCGAAGATACTCGGCGGGTAGCTGCCCGGTACAATAGCAAGGTGCCAGGTTCAATATCAAACTCAGGCTCTTTTCCAGCGGTGACGGAAAAGAGCCTGAGTGTTTAAAGGGTGGGTAATCAGAAATAACTCATAGTAGAATCTTGTTTGCTTCTGCACAATTAAGGATTTAGAACGCAGATGTTCAGATTGAATGCTTCTCCTGCTCCTTTACCCCCTTGGATCGTTTTAGACGCCTCGTTACAGAGTTGGCTATTAGAGGATATAGGGAGAGGCGATCGCACCACCTCCGGTCTCTTTCCCACGGATAGCGTCCCAAGTACCGCTCGTTGGATGATGAAAGAGTCAGGCGTGATTGCAGGGTTGCCAATTGCAGCGAGGGTATTTCACCTGTTAAATAGCAGTATCAATTTGATTCCCCAAGTTCCAGAGGGTCAATGGTGCAACCAAGGTCAAGTGATTGCAGAAGTCAAAGGGAATCTGGATGCTTTGCTGATGGGAGAAAGAGTCGCCTTAAACTTAGCCATGCGTTTAAGTGGGATCGCGACGTTAACCCGCCAATATGTTGACCAAATTGCCGATCTACCGGTGCAATTGGTTGATACTCGCAAAACCACACCCGGTTTAAGATTACTGGAGAAATACGCAACTCAAGTGGGAGGAGCTCGCAACCACCGCATGGGATTAGACGATGCCGTCATGATCAAAGATAATCACATCGCGGCGGCGGGTGGCATTCCAGAAGCGATCGCTCGCATCCGGGCCAGCATTCCTTACCCATTAACCATTGAAGTAGAGACAGAAACCCTAGCAGAAGTAGAGACCGCTCTGCAACAGGGAGCCGATCTGATCATGTTAGATAATATGCCTCTGGATTTAATGCGTTCAGCCGTGCAACTGATTCGCCAACATAGCGGTCGCATCAAAATTGAAGCATCTGGTAATATTACCTTAGAAACCATTAGAAAAGTCGCAGAAACGGGAGTGGACTACATTTCTACCAGTGCTCCCATTACCCGCTCAACTTGGCTTGACTTGAGCATGAAAATCGATAAACACTCATCAATCACAGAGAAAGTTAGGAATTAGTCCTGAGCAGAGAGCCGTGAAATCCTTCACTACTAACCACTAACTCCTAACCAACTCCCTGACTTCACCTCGAGATGAAATGAACCCAGAAATTACCGTCAGGCATACAAACGTTGCGGATGAGGCGATAAGAATAATGTAGATAAGCTCCGCTTAAATCCGTGCGATACCCACTTTGAAACCACTCCCCATAAGGATCGTGAACAAAGAACCCATCCGCATCATAACCAACGACAGGCATCACATGACCAAAAGAGGTGAAGTACCCATGAATGACTGCGGGATTTCCGATTGCTAACCACTCTTGAATGTCTTCAATGGTTCCTCCTTCTGTGAAGAAATCCTGACGACCATAGTCTTGGACAATTTTAGCTAAATCATAGGGATTCCAGCGACTGTAACCCTTAGAGAGTGCATATTGGTAGAGTTCATCCTCAAATTGACCAGACTTAGTTTTACGAGTTGCTCCTAAAAACTCCAGACACATTGCTAAGGAAGTCACATTACAAGACCCGGTCGGGTTATACCAATTGTCTAATTGTGACTTGTAAGGAACATCCAACCTGACACTATCTGGCAGGGATTTCGGATAGAGAATTGCTCCTTCTAAAGAAACCTGAGCGTGGTCGCCGAAAATATACCAAATCGAAGAATTCTTGAAAGAATCCTTGCGTAGAGCAACCCTTAAGTGACTCCGGACTGGCGCAAATGCCAATAGCTCGAATTCCTTACCCGCTGGGATTGGTTGCTTTTCTGCATCACTGAGTTGAGAAGAGGCGAGGGGTCTCGTTTTGAAAACAGTATCTTTGAGCACCTTCAAGATCGGCGGAATGACAGGAAGAGTTCCTGCTTTCGTTTCGATCAGCTTTTTCGCAGTCACTGTCCCTAAAAAACCCGGTTCGCCACATTGCATCAAAGTTTGAAACCGATGCAAAGCCGCGGTTGAAAGGGGACCAAAGAGCCCATCAACGGGAGGTTTGAGTAAACCTAAGTCAATCAGGCGACTTTGAACTTGGCGGCTGAGTTCATCATCCGCAGCGATCGCCTGCACATCATACTTTTTATTCGTTCCGACAAAGTCTTGTAATTTCATGCTTGCCTGTCCAGCTCAATCTGGCTCAAAGTTTTGGCGTGGAGTAAAAATCATGGCAATTCTACAGAGTTTAGAGGTGCGATTCAATCTCCTCTCACATTGATTCGGATTTCGTCGGCCGTAGTACCACCACGCTGTAAGCATCAGGAGACAGATATTGGCGAGCCGCCTGCTGGACTTGTTCTGCACTGAGAGCTTGGATACAGGCAGGATAGTTAAACGCAGAAGCTAAATCCCCCATCATGGACTGATAGTAGCCATATAAATTGGCGCGATCGCTCGGTGTCTCATTCCCAAAGATAAACCGGTTGGCAACTTGGGTGCGGACGCGGGCCATTTCCGCCTCTGTAACCAGTTCCGTCTGGAGGGTACGGATCTGTTGGGCGATCGCTGCTTCTACCTCGGCCAAATGCTCCACTGGCAACTGAGCTGAAATGTAAAAAGCACCCTGAAGTCGTTGGGTCATATTGCTGACAGAAATAGAAGAGACTAGCCCCCGTTCCTCTCGCAAATCTTGAACCAACCGAGTTGTTCTGCCATGACCCAATATTGTAGCTAAAACATCGAGTGCATAGGTCTCTTGCAGTTGAGTTAGTCCCGGTACCCGCCACAGCATCACCAGCCGTGCTTGCTGGAGGCTGGCATCTACATACTCGTGGCGGACAATTTCTGTAAAGGCAGGTTCACTCGCCAGCAGGTTAGAGGTTGCCACAGTTCCGACCCCAGGAACCGAGCGATCGACATCAGGCTGCTGCCTCCTGGCTATTGCTGCGGTGAAAGCTGCCTCCACAATCTCAATTAACTCCTCAACGGGCAAATTCCCGACAGCCACCGCAGTCATAGAAGGAGGGCTATAGTAGCTGCTGTGGAAATCCCGCATCTGCTGAGGAGTCAGCTTCTCAATCACGGCTGCCGGACCCAGCACTGGTCGCCGATAAGGCAACTCCTCAAACGCTGCTTCCATTGAGCGCTGATAGGTGCGACGGCGGGGGTTATCTTCCGATCGCCTAATTTCTTCTAAAACCACCAACCGCTCCCGCTCAAATGCTTCATCTGGGATGCTGGCATTGAGTACCACCTCTACTTGTAGCGGTGCGAGGCGAGCAAAATCTTGGGGGGCTGTGGTGATGTAGTAGTGAGTATAATCTTGACTGGTTGCTGCATTCGTCACAGCTCCACACTGCTCGATCAAGCGCTCAAACTCACCACTGGGTAACAATGGTGTCCCCTTAAAGATCATGTGTTCTAAAAAGTGAGCCATGCCGTTGATGCCATCTGATTCGCTCGCAGATCCGACATTGATCCACAAGCTCAAGTTAACAGCATCAACCGGCAAACTTTCTGCAACGATCGTGAGACCATTGGGCAAAGAACGGACAATCGGCGCATTCAAAGGAGGAGTGGAAGAAGATTTTAGAAGCGTAGAGGTCATCAGTTTTTTTGGCTTAATCTATCTCCTCTATATCTTAGACGGGTTCCTCCCAGGGAACGGCTCGACACCGCCCCCTACTGACGAGCCGAGATTCTCAATCAATGGTGATTGACTGAGGCCCGCTGTTTTTGCCGTTGCTAGTTTCAGAGGCAGGGGAAGTATAGGAACTAGAACCAGTCTGCTCATTAAGCCAGGTTTTCACTGGATCGTCGTTCAGGTTGAGCCGGAGCAGGCCAGAAACCAATCCGCCTAAGAAAGCTACGGGTTGCTGAGTTAGTTCTTTGAGAATTGGCGATAATTCATCCATAAACATTCCAGAGTCTCCTTGTCCTGCTGCGAAAGCCATAGGTTCCGATCGGATCGTAGCGCCGATCGCTAGCATCCGGGAGGAGTCAGAGCCTCTGATTCCGGTACTATCCCCCTGCTTTACAGGTTTGTCTGCACTGAACGAGCTTCCAAGGCTACTTGCTCGATCTGATCGTTCGCGAGTTTCTCTAGGGTTTCGCGAACTTCTGAGCCACCGAAACGGGCCAGAGCTTGCACCACCCGATAGCGTATCTGCCAATCTGGATTAGAAGCGTAGGGGATGAGCAGATGAATGGCTCGACGATCTCCCAATTCTCCCAAGGCAGTAATGGCAATGGTTTGTATTAGTTCATTCGGGGAACTCAAAGCCTCTTCTAATAGCTCAAAGGCTCTCGGTTCCTCCATTTCTCCCAAGGCTGCGACAATGCTGAGTTGGACGAGCCATTCTGAGGTGTTGTGGTAAGCCTGCTGCAAGTCATCAAATGCTTCCTGCAACTTCAGAGCGCCTAAAGCATCGGCTGCGACTGCTTGTACGTCAGCTTCCGAATCATTGTATAACCGATCGCGCAGGACTTCTAAGGTGTGCGGCAAATTCTGGTGACCGAGGGTAGACATCTGACTGATGGCTGCATACCGGACGCGGGGGTTTTGATCGGCGATCGCAATTTGAAGCAAATCATAGGCGATCGCTGGTTCGAGTTGTCGCAGTTGGTTAACCGCTCGTAAGCGATCGCCAAGATTGCCAGAGCTTAACAATTGCTGGATAGATTCAGGGGTAATGCTCATTGCTTCAGAGGGGAAGGTGGGAAGGTGGCGGATGAGAGGGAGGGGCAAAGATGAGGGGGTTGAGATCTTGAGAGAATTTTGAGTAGCTACTGTCTCCTGCCTTCTGTCTCCTGTCTAACCGAATCTTGCCTGCGATCGCTCACTCAGACTCGGCAGCCATTGACCGAATAACATCTCCGCGAGTGAGGATGCCGATGACATTGCCATCCGCGTCCAATACTGGCAACCGATGGATGCTACGCTCGTGCATCAGCCTGGCAGCTTCTTTTAAGGGTTTATCAGGTGTAATGGTAATGGGAGCAGGGCTCATCACTTCTCCTACTGTCTGCCCTAAAGCTTTGTGGAGGTCTCGCTCGTAACGAGCTGGATTTTCTAAATAAATGACACTGTCGAGCACCATGATGTAAGCAGGGGGAGTCACGCCTGTTTCCTGCCACATCAAATCAGTTTCGGAGATGACACCGACTAACTTACCAGCGTCATCTACCACCGGAAGACCGCTAATGCGTCGTTCAGCCAAAATCTTAATGGCTTCGTTTAGAGGCATTTCAGGTCGCGCCAAGATGGGGTCGCGGCTCATCGCGTCGGCTACTGTTTTGGGCATGATTGGCAGTTGATTTCATTGAGCTCTCTGGCTTGATCATAGAGGAAAGCGTGGCGCTTTCCCTACTCCCTCTGGCGAACTGCTAACTCTAGTACAGAAATTTCGGGTTCCTTGACCATTGCTGGCTGAGCCAGGGTGGGAGCGACTTAGCAAGAACTAAACGGAGTCAGGAATCTGCCCCAAAGTAGACCCCAGGAGCTTTGACCTAAGATGGAGGGTAGCGATGTTCTCTACTCCTGACCCATGCTAGAAACAGAGGGTGAAGTCAAGCACTCCTTGCCAGCCTTGCGTTGCGTATTGGTTTGCCAGCATCAATCTTGTCTGAGAAATGGCTCGGCGGAGGTGCTGGCTGCGTTTGAAGCGATCGACATCCCTGGGGTTACTGTTCAGGGTAGTGGTTGTCAGGGACAATGCAGCATAGGCCCCACGGTGCGAGTCACGCCTGATGAGGTTTGGTATTACCGAGTCAAACCGAGTGATGTGCCACTGCTCGTCGAACATCATCTGAAAGGGGGTGAACCGGTAGAGGCAATGCTGAATCCTAGAATTCACGCACGCTTTTACGATTGATCTCATAGCCAATCGCATCGGCACGATCGAGGAAAGGGAAGATCGGAACTGTACTCCGGGCCACAATTGAGTTCATCATTGTTTCCCCTTTTTCCCGCTTCTCTTCCCCTTTTCCCGTTTCGCAGTTCCAGATTACTGATTAGCAATAACCCATTGATAAATCAGCTTATTCACCTGTTCTGGAACTTCATCGTGAGGACAGTGACCCGCCTGGATCAAGTGTTCTGTTAACTGAGGATAATATTGGCGGAACTTAGCACTTCTTTGAACACTATTCATCCAAGGATCTGCCTCTCCCCAAAGGACTAACAGTGGACACTTTAACTGGCTCAGTAAGACATCAACCTTTTCTCCTTGCGGAGTCCTAAAGACAGAGGCAAATACTTTTGCTGCCCCAGAGTCACAGGACGGTTGGTAAATTTCTTCAACTAACCGATCGGTAACTGCACTTTGGTCAAGATAGACTTTTTGTAGCGTTTTCCGAATTACTGAACGCCGTCGCACGTACTGGAATAACAAAAAACTTGCCCAATCTTGCTGAAATAAGGTTGTGAGTGTCAAAGATAAGGCTTTTCGTAAGGGTGAGGGTTCAGGGGCGGGTTCTAACTCGGTAAACGGTCCTGCACTATTAATTAAAATGACACCGGCTGCTGCATCGGGGCGCTGAGCTGCTACGCACAAAGCTGCATAACCGCCCAAGGAATTTCCCGCTAGTATGGTTGGTTGACCTATGACTTGAGTGATGAAATCAGACAGTTGGTCGCGCCAGAGGTCACCGCTGTACTGCCAGTCAGGTTTCGCCGATCGTCCAAACCCGATCAGGTCGATCGCCCAAACTTCAAAGTCTTTGGATAGTTCGGCAATATTCTTACGCCAGTGGTCTGTCGAGGCACCAAATCCGTGGATGAGCAGCAGGGGAGGACGCTGAGGGTGGTGTTGACCGGCTCGCACGTAATAAATGGACTGCTCGCGCCACTGCCAATAGGTGCCGGGAAGGGGAACGGTTGTGATGGCTGCGGTTGCTGGCATCGCATTAAGAATTGCTAAGTTATTATAAGTATTGTATCTTACAAGCGAAGCTCTGGGGATTTTAGTCAGGAATTCGCTCAAAGGATGAATCAAAACTCTGTAGGCTCTCGCCACTAATTCTTAGGAGGAAATTCCTCTCTCGACTGCTTGGAAAAAAACCTCAAAACTTGCTGTTGATAAATCTGGTAATTGGATAATTTGAGCGATATTTGGGTAATAGTGTTGGAGCGAGCGCTCGTAAGTCGGGTCATAATGATCCGCCAGTAAATCTGTCACCAAAATTTCCCACTGATGCCGATCGATGAGGCTGTACCATTGGTTTAATTTTTTATGGCCATAGCGGGGTGTGAGCCATTGTAGCTTGCGTTTGAGTCGCTCAGGTCGAGCCATCAAGTGAGGATATTCATGCAATAACCATTGGATACGACTTGCCAGTGGCAACTCAATGGCAATGCAGCTTGCTGATTTCATTTGTTGCCATAGGGTTGGTGGTAAGTAGAGTTGACCAATTTTATTGCTTTCTGACTCGACCCACACTGGTTTGCTGGGATCGAAGTGTTGTAGCTGTTGCAGGAGTAGAGATTCAAAGTATTTTTGGGACGGCTGTGATAAGGGGGTTGAGGGCCGGTCTGGATGGTCGAGAGCGGTTGTCCATGCTTCACCGAGCAGAGAACCCCGATGTTGAGCCAGAGCTTCTAAATCTAGAACTTGGAAACCGCGACTGGCTAGCGATCGCAATAAATAGGTTTTGCCACTACCCGTAGGACCACATAAGACTTGATAGCTGAATTGGCGCGGTAATTCTGCCAATTGCTCTCGAACATAAGCGCGATAGGTTTTATAACCTCCTTCTAGTAAGGTGACTTTCCAACCAATTTGTGATAAAACTGTCGCCATGCTATGGGAGCGTTGTCCTCCCCGCCAACAATAAACTAAAGGACTGTAATTTTTGTCTTTATTAGCGAAGTGAGCTGTAAGATGGGTGGCGATATTTTGGGCGACTAGGGCAGCTCCTATTTTGCGAGCAGTGAAGGGATCGACCTGTTTGTAGATTGTTCCTACTTTTTCTCGTTGGGGATCGTTTAAAACAGGTAAATTGATGGCTCCGGGTATATGGTCTTCAGCAAATTCGCTCTCGGATCGAACATCAATAATCTCGCTATAGGAGTGAATCCAAGGGGTTTGGGTAGAGGTGAGATTGGGGGTCATAGGTGGGGCGATCGCACCAGTTTGCAAGAATTTTGTCCGAAGATGTTTTCTTTTGTTAAATATTTTGATAATCTAAGAGATAAGTAGAGCTGCGGTGTTCCATAAATTGAGACTTTTCAATAATAGGGGAGCCAACTATGCAGGGTGTGAAGTTTATCCACCTGAAAGCTAGGGAGTTTTCTGAGTGATTGCTATCTCACCGCGTCCGACCGGGCGCAACTGGGTCACGATTAGCTTTGCTTCTACCCTTTACCTCTGCCCCATTTTGGATTTACTCCTGACAGAGGTGCCGGCTCCGTACCGTGCGGAAGTCCGGCTAGGGCTTCAAGAAGCGTTGGTCAATGCTGCGAAACATGGCAACAATTTAGACCCTAGTAAAACCGTTGTCGTTCGTTTTTCTGTTATACAAAACCAATATTGGTGGGTGGTCTCTGACGAAGGTTCTGGCTTTAGCACTCCTTGTCAGTGTCACATCCCTCCCAATTGCGAGTACGTTGAAGAACACTCTGCTAACCCTGACCCCCCCCACGTTGAAAACGAATGTGGTAGGGGGTTATTCATTCTTTACCAGATTTTCGATCAGGTGGAGTGGAACTCACAGGGGACAGAGTTAACTTTGTGCAAAGAAGTCTCTAATCGCTCGCGCTTTCCTCTAGTACGCTAAAGGATATCAAACAGCCAAGCATGAAGGGTGAAGGTGAATCACAGTTTCATGCTTTACTTCACTTTCAACCTTCAGTGTTTTTGGTCCCGTGAGAGGCACAGGGAGGAGCGGAAATGGAGCGATCGAGCCAACCAACCGCTTGACTCAAACGGGGAAGTGCTTCTGCTGGCATTTCTTTAAGCAAAAAGACTAAAGCTGCTGCGGTTTGTTCGCAGGCGCGAGCGCTGCGGTTTGCTTTGAGTCGATGCCAATCTTTTTCAGAGATGGCGAGACGCTGCGCTAAAGCTTGAGCAAGTTCTAGGGTGCTAAGTTCGTTGGCAGTTGTAGGCGCTTGGGTCGTTTCCAACATGGCGAATGGGGAGGTAGTTTCCATCCCGGACCGGGATTTCAGCAACTCTATAGGAGTTCACCCAACTATACCGCATCCAACAAAAGAACTTGATGGGTAAATAGTTTTTTTTAACAATTGTCCGGATCAATTCATGACAACGCCTCAAGAACCCCCACGCCCCCCTGAAGAACCAGTCCCAACCGCAGAGGAAGGAGAAGTTGGACAAGCGCTACAGGAAGTAGAACGATCGCTCATTCTTCTCAAAGATCGCTACGACCAAATTCAGCGCGATCGCCAGCGACAGGCGGAACTCGGACACCGTCGCGAAGAGATCCGCGCCTCTGTGCGCCGAAACCCTTTGCCTGAACTCAAGCAAGAATTGCGACAACTTCAGCAAGAACTCGAAGCGATCGAGTTGAACTTAGAAAGTAGCTTATTCACTTGGGGAAGCATTAAACAGCCTTTTTGGCAAGCTGTCCGCTTTGGAGGACTTGGCATTGCGATCGGCTGGCTGCTGAAATCTTGTGCGGGTTGAAGCACTAGAAAAAAACAATTAATCCAGAGCCTATATCAGAGAACACCGAGGTCAATCAAGGAGAAAGAGGAAGTACAGGCTAGCTTTTAGGCAAAAACAACGGTGCGATTTCCATAAACTAAAACGCGGTTTTGCAAATGCAACCGCACGGCTCTTGCTAAAACAATTCGCTCTAAATCCTTGCCTTTGCGAATTAAATCAGAAACTTCATCTCGGTGGCTGACTCGCACCACATCTTGTTCAATAATGGGTCCCGCGTCTAAATCAGAAGTGATGTAATGAGCCGTTGCCCCGATAATTTTCACTCCTCGCTCGTAGGCACGCTCATAGGGATTTGCACCGACAAATGCTGGTAAAAATGAGTGGTGAATATTGATAATTTGCGGAAAGTTTTTTAAGAAACCAGTGCTTAACACTTGCATATATTTAGCAAGAATTACCAAATTAATATTATACTGCTTTAAAAGTTCTAATTGTTTCACTTCCTGTTCAAGCTTGTTCTCTTTAGTAATAGGGATGTGGTGAAAATCAATCCCATATTGCTCCGCAATCGGTTCTAAATTAGGATGGTTGCTAATCATTAAGGGAATTTCAGCCGAGATTTCTTTAGATTTTTGTCGCCATAGCAGATCGAGGAGGCAATGATCTTGGCGACTCACCCAAATGGCAATTCGCTTGCAGGTGTCAGAAAAATGTAATTGCCAGTTTGCTTGCAAGGGTTCAGCAAGAGCCTGAAAAGCCGGGGCAATTTCTTCCCTAGGTAAACGAAATCCTTCTAATTGCCATTCAATGCGAGTGAGAAACAATCCAGCGGCAAAGTCCGTATGCTGATCCGCATGGATAATATTTCCATGATTTTCATAAATGAAGTTAGCAAATTTAGCAACGAGGCCCCGCCGATCGGGACAAGAAATTAGGAGTGTGGCAGTAGGATTAACGGCGGTCATGATCGATGATGAGTAACGATTGATGGAGCGGTCCTATTTTATACATAAATTGACGCTTCCTGATACCTGCCCGAATCAAGGGCGGCGTGGTCTTAACAATTCTGACCTCGCTTGACTTTACTGAAAGCCTTTGCTTGCTAACGATCGTCTACCAGCAGCTTGACGACTACTTGGGTTTAAAAAAATCTCTATTAATTCGCTGATTTTTCCTAAAATTTTCCAGAATTTGATGGTTGGTTCCGCCACCAGGCTCGTACTAACTTAATCTCATCATGGCTATACTTTCCCCCTAAATTTTGATAAAGAGTTGTGAGCGAACCATCCCCTAATCCTTCTAGAATCCGGATAATTTCCTGCTGGCGTTCAGGAGTCACTAACTGATTCAAATCAACGGGTTGATTCATCTCGATCAACTCAGCTAAATGAGTCATCACCCGACTCGGACGAAGACCGCGAATTTCTGCGATTACTTCCACTGCTAAACCTTGCCGATGCAACTCGAAAGTTTGCATCTGAGTATGGGAAGGGAGATGAGACAACTGAGTTGATCCGAACGCGACTGATGAAGCTGGCAATCCTTGTTCTTTGCAAAAATCCTGAATTGCCTCAATAAACCGTTTCCCATACTTTTCGCGCTTGCGATCGCCAACTCCAGAAATCTGGATAAAATCTTCGATGGTTTGGGGGCGCTCCTGAGCCATTAATCGCAAGCTAGAATCAGGAAAGACCATGTAAGGCGGAATTGATTGCTCATCTGCAATTTTTTTACGCAGGGTTCGCAATACACCAAACAAGAGTTCAACTTCTACTGCTAAAGACCGTTTTGGGGCCGGAACTTCCGCTTTTTGAGGAACGACTATTTGCACGGTCCGCTGTCGCTTCATGACTTCCCAACTGCGAGCATTTAATTTTAAAACTGGATATCCGTCATGAGTTTCATCTAATAAACCTTGGTGCAACAGCGACCGCCCTAACATTTTCCAATCATCGGCACTTTTATCTTTACCAATTCCATAGGTGGAAAGTTTTTCATGACCATATTGGAAAATTTTTTGAGTCTTTGCTCCTCGTAGCACCTCAATAATATGAGTCATGCCGAAGCGTTCTTTACACCTCGCGACACAAGACAGAAATTTCATCGCTTCGATGGTCCAGTCTTCCAGGGGTTTTTGATGGCGACAGTTATCACACTGATTGCAATTTCCCGGAAAAAGCTCGCCAAAATAATTTAATTGAATGGTGCGACGGCAGTCGGTTGCGTCTGCATAATCAATCATCCGCCGTAACTGCTGCATGGCTATTCGCTGTTCTTGCTCATCGGATTTCTGCGCGATTAAATATTCAATGGTTTTGACATCGCCATAGCCAAAAAATAAGGTACAGTGAGCTGGTTCTCCATCTCTCCCCGCTCGTCCTGATTCTTGATAATACCCTTCTAAATTGCGGGGGATATCGTAATGAACCACGAAGCGGACATCGGGTTTATTAATTCCCATCCCAAAGGCAATTGTTGCTACGATTATCTGCACATCATCCCGAATAAATCGAGTTTGATGATTAGCTCGCTCTGCATCGAGCATTCCGGCATGGTAAGGTAAGGCAGAAATTCCTTTTTCTTGAAGTTTAGAGGCTATTTCTTCGACTCTTTTGCGACTCAGGCAATAGATGATGCCAGAACCGTTCGTGTGGCGAATAATCTGCAATAATTCGTGAAAGCTGCGCTGGTGTTTAGGTCGGACTTCGTAGTATAAATTTGGGCGGTTAAAGCTAGCGATGTGGATGTAAGGTTGCTGAAGGGCGAGTTGTTGGATAATGTCAGAACGAACGCGATCGGTGGCGGTGGCAGTGAGGGCGGTTAAAGGAATATCTGGGTAGCGGTCGCGGAGTCGTTGCAGTTGCCGATATTCTGGCCGGAAGTCATGGCCCCATTCTGAGACGCAGTGAGCCTCATCAATGGCAAAGGCAGAAATTCCCAATTTTGCCTGTACTAAGTCGAGAAATGGCAAAAACCGCTCACTGAGCAAACGTTCTGGAGCGACGTAGAGCAATTTGATTTTACCCTCCAGAATTGCTGCTTCCCGCGATCGCACCTCTGTGCTATCCAAGGTGCTATTGAGAAAGGTCGCGCCAATGCCATTATCCCGTAACGCTTCTACTTGGTCTTGCATCAACGCAATCAAGGGCGATACCACAACAGTTAAGCCAGGTTTTAGCAATGCTGGCAGTTGAAAACACAGAGATTTTCCGCCGCCAGTGGGCATAATAATCAGCAGATCCCGCTTTTTCAGGCTTTCTTCAATAATCGCCCGTTGTCCCGGACGAAACGAGTCATAGCCAAAAAAATGTTTGAGTGCCTGTTCTAGCGATCGCGGCTGAGCGAAAATTGGCGAGATCGGCCCGGACATTAGCAGTAGTTCGTCGTTGACTTCTTCATTATTTTAAAGGGAATCGGGAACAGGGAAGAACAGAGAGCGCTCTTTTCTTCCCAATTTTCTACAGGGTGCTACTGCTAAGTTTGAGCTGCAATTAAAGCTAAGTCAATGCGGTTTTCTGGCAGTTGAGTGACTTGTACCCGCAAACCAGGACCGAAGAACGTCGCAATTTTTTCCTGTTTTTGTTGCCAAGTTTCCAGAGAAATAAACGGCGAGTAAAATTCCAGCACTAACGCATAAGCACCATCAACAGTAATTTCGCGCAACCCTTCCAGTATTGGTCGCTGCTCATCGCTGGGAGCTAAACCCAAACGCTTGAGCGCATCATCGAGGTGAGCGGATTGGCCGTAGCGATAGCGAGTTACATCTTGACGAACTTGATTTTGTGTGGGTGTTGCTTGCTGTTCTCGCAGGGCCAATAGTTCGGCTGAGGTGGGTACGGTGAAAGGAACTGGTTGGAGTTCAGCCGCTTTCAAGGCTAAACCTCCAAGTACGAGGGGAAGTCCATAAAAAAATCCAGCTAGATTCAAGGTTGCATAGTTGGCGAAGTAGGCAGCTAACCCAACCATTGTTAAGATGCTGCCCACCACTAAACCGAGGGTTGCGAGAGAAATTTGACGAAACATAATTCGGTGGAGTTGGGGGTATCAATCAAAGGATTCTGTTTATTAAACCTGAAAATTTATCTAAAATTAAATTTATTGATGAATGAGGCGCTTGCATCGTCTCAAATTGGTTAGAGAAGAATCATAGTCCAAAACGTGAGAGAGGTCAAGCAGAGCGATCGCACCCGGTCGAACCACTATTTTTCTAGAAAAAGTTACAGGAACCTCGGATTTGCCAATTCAACCGCACAAATGGCGATCGCTTTCCTCCACCTCTAGATTCGTCTGCAAATAATCCCGCACCCAACTGCAAGCATCATCGAGTTCCTTGACCGTGCGAATTTTGTTTAAATCCCAAATAATCACGCTACTATCATCCCCCCCTGAAACGAGGTATTTTCCATCAGGGGTAAAAGTTAAACTAATAACTATTCCTTGATGCCCGGGTAAAGTTTTCAGCAATTTTCCTTGTAAATTCCATAGTTTTACCTCGTTATCAATACCCCCAGTTGCGATGGTTTGGCCATCAGGACTAAACGCCACTCGCGTTAAACCCTGACTATTTGTTTTAATTTTTTTCAGGAAGGTTCCATCGGGTTTCCAAAAGGTGAGAGTGTCATCTCGACTGACGGAAATCAGCAGATTCCCTAAAGGACTAAAAGCAACTCCCCACACTGCACCCTGATGACCGGTCAGAGTTTTCACTTTTTTACTATTAAGATGCCAAAGTTTGACTGTACCATCTTCACTGGCCGAGGCCAGAAGTTGACCATCAGGACTAAACGCTAATTTCCAAATTCTCTCCTGATGACCCACAAGGGTTTGCAAAAGTTTGCCCTCAAAATTCCAGAGTTTGATGGTTTTGTCATCTGACCCAGAAGCGATTATTTTGCTATCAGGAGTGATAGCTAGCGCGTAAATGCCAGCTTGATGTCCTGTTAAGGTTTTTAACAGTTTGAGCGGTGATTTTTCCTCGTTCCGGAAACCCCAAAGTTGAACATTACCGTTATCACTTCCTGTCACCAAAATTCGGTTGTTAGCACTAAAACTAACACTCCGAAACCCATAGTCTTGCGGTTGTAGGGTGTACCAAAGTGAACCATCAGTTCGCCATAATTTAAGGCTGCGATCGACACTGACACTCGCGATAGACTTGCCATCGGGGCTAGAAGCAGTTTCCCAAACCGTATCCTGATGACCGTAGAGGGGTGTTAAGAGATGGCTATTGCGTCGCCAAAGTTTGACGCTAGCATCATCACTCGCAGAAGCAACCATTAACCCATCAGAACCCATTGCCACATCTCGAATCACCGCACCATGTTGCTTTAAATTTCTAATAAATGTACCGTCTATTTTCCAAATTTTGACGAAGTTATCCTTGCCAGCAGTAGCAATATATTGACCCTGACAATCAACCCCTAGAATTGGGGCATTGCTTTGCAGGGTTCTGACTAAAGTTCCATCGCGTTGCCATAATTTCGCAGTGCGATCGCTACTCACAGTTACTAATAAATTGCTTTGCCGACAAAAGGCCAAATCCCAAATTGCATTTTGATGTCCTTGTAGAGTTTTGAGTGGCTGACCATCAACACTCCAAATTTTAATTGTTTTATCCATGCTTACGGAAGCAACGACCCGGCTGTCGGGGCTAAAAGCAACATTCCAGACAGCTAGTTGATGTCCGATTAATATTTTCCAAAGTCTGCCATCTCGTTGCCATAATTTTACTGTTTTATCGCCACTCGCTGAAGCAATCAGTTGACCATTCGGGCTGAAAGCAACTCCCCAAACTGGGGCTTGATGAGCTTGAATTGTGGTGACTAAAGTTCCATCAACGCGCCACAGTTTGACCGTGCCATCTAAGCTTCCCGAAACAATCAAATGACTGTCAGGGCTAAAAGCAACTCGATGAACAGTTGCCTGATGTTTTAAGATTTTTAGCAATCTACCATCTCGTTGCCAGACCCTGATTGTTTTATCATTACTAGCTGTGGCAATTAAGCGATTATCAGGGCTAATGGCAACACTTAAAACGCTACCTTGATGGCCAATTAAACGGTTAAATTCGTTGTTGCCATAAACTGTTTGTCTCAAGGCAACTTCTACCTCTTCAGTCGTTTTATAATCGAGACCCCCTAAATTTTCTATTTTGCGTTTGGCTTTAATGGCGGCAATCATCGCATCTAATTGGTGATTTGAAGCAAATAATCCTTTCGAGGATAATGTTAATGCTTTAATTTCGCTAATTCTTGCTTGTTTGTATTCAGTAAAAGCAAATAATCCTAAGAAAGAAGATATTAAAAAACCTAGGCTAATTGCTCCTAAAAATAATCTCTGTAATTTTGCTTTTTGTTGTTGTTCTGCTAATTGCGCTTCAATGGCTTTGGTTCGTTCAACTTCTAAAGTCCGTTGAACTTCTTTTCGATCTAATTCAACCGAAGCGGTTAAGAATTGATAATCTAAATCGCTTAAACTTTTTCCTTGTGCCCAGACTTGAGCATCTTTTAAAGCTTGTCCTCTCAACAGTCGCGATTCATCGGTTTTTTGAGACGCGATCCAGGCATCGAAGGTTTGAGAATAGGGGCGCAATTGACCTAATTGTGATGTCACCCATATTTGATTAAATACCCTGGCGTAAATTTGATTTTTTACTTGTAAGTAACCTTGATTTTTAACAACTAATCCTGATAAAATTAATTCGGTATGTTCGCGGTTATCATTAGCAGGAACTTCTACGCCTTGTAAAATTTGCTGATAAATTCCTAGGAGTCTGCTTTTCTTCTGTTGATTATGATTGAGGCGGTCGCGGATGGTTCTCAAATGTTCTGGTTCATCTTGAGCTTCCCATTTTTGAATGATTTTTGTTTGCACTAAAGATTCGACCCAAAACCCTGCCATTTCCGTCGGAATTTTTAATCGATGATTAGGATTTTCTTGACTTGTTTTTTGAACTAAGCTACAGATTTTTTGGGTTAAAAATGGTTGTCCCCCTGTCCATTTTAAGATTTCTTTTAAGATTTCAGAAGCGTTATCTATATCAGTGACTAATCCTTTTAGCAATGGTTCAGCTTCATCAAATTGAAAGCCTTGGAGTTCGATCGCTTTGCCAATATTAAAGGGGGTGCGATTTTTATCAGCAATTAAATCAGAGGGAGTCGCGACGCCAAAAATGGCAAACGTGAGGCGATTATATTCGGAATCGATGGCTCTTTGATTATAACAAAATCGAATAAAAGCAAAAAAATCATCAACGGGAAATTTCAAGCTAATAATACTATCAATTTCATCAATAAAAATCACGAGTTGTTGTCGAGGAAATTGTACTTTTAATAATTCTTCAATAAAATGACTTAAGCGTTGAATAGGAGAAAGTTCTTCCTCTTCCTGCCACCAAGTTTTCAAGTTAAATTTTCCTAATAATTTTAATCCTCGCCATAAGTCACCGACTACTCCTTTATACCATTGAGCAGGCGTAATATTTTCACTACCAATTTGAGTCATATCGAGGGCGGTGCAGCTAAATCCTTCTTGTTTTAGTTTATTGAGAGTTCTGACTAGCAGAGAGGATTTTCCCATTTGGCGGGAGTTAAGTACATAACAGAATTCTCCTCTTTTTAACGCTGAGAAGAGTTCGAGATCTGCTTGGCGTTCTACATAAGTAAGATTGTCATTTTTGAGGCTACCACCGACTTGATATTGGTAAATTGTCATAAATGCAACCAGCAGATTGTCTCTAGAAAATTGCTTAATATCTAAAATTTAAAACTGAACTGATAGTGATGATATCGCCCGATTTCTTTTTAGAAACTTCCACCGCTTGCTTCGCTTCTGAAATTAGAGTTTTTTCTTGATTTTTAGTTGGAATTGTAGCAGCAATACCCAGACTGACAGTCACAACAGGATTGGGCAAACATATAAATTTTTTAGAGGTAATCGGCAAGGCAATTTTTTTTATTTTAAGCCGAATTTTTTCAGCAATATTTAGAGCTTCTCTTGCATCAGTTTGAGGTAAAATTATGGCAAACTCTTCACCCTCATACCGAGCTACAAGAGCATCAGGACGATTTACAACTTGAGAGATTGCCTGTGCAACTTGCCGCAAACAATCTTCTCCAGCTTGATATCCGTAACTTTCATTATAAATTTTGAAATAATCAATATCACAAAAAATTAAAGAGAGAGGAGCTGCTAAGGAAGACAGACTTTGCCACTGTATTTCCAAATACCGATCGAACTGGCGACGATTGGCAACTTGAGTCAAATAATCTAGATAAATCAAAGAATATATATTTTTATCTACTTCTTCTGATAGTTCGCTCGGTGATTTGAGTTGTTCATTGACTGGATTTTGGCTTGAAAAATATAGAGAATATAGTTCACAAAATATTAAGCAGTTATTTTCTTCTAATTTGATTAATCCCAGACTTTCTAATTGATAAGCAATGACAGGATTTAACTGGCTGCTGCCTCCTGCGGTTAAAACTTGTTGAAATGCAGCTAACAATTCCGGTTGTTTTTGCAGGATCGACCAGAGATTCCGCAAATGATCGCGATAAATTCCCGTTTGGGTGGGAGCCGCTTGTAACAAATCTTCTAAGGTACCTTGGTAACGACAGAGGTGATAGAGAGCTAAATCTACCAAGTAGGGATGTCCTCCCACCCTATTAGTTAGTTTCTGGATTTGATGTTTACTTAATTGGAGTCCATAGCGTTGCGCTAAATCTTGAACTTGCTCCCAGGTAAATTCGGGCAATTTAAGTGTTAATCCTACATTAAATGGCGATTGATTAATACTTAAATCCACATAAATCTCTGTAGAATGAACTAAAACTAACCGAAGTTTTTCCCAAAGGTTTACTCGTCTCGCTTGTTCGTGCCAAGACCGCAACAATGGAAAAAAATCTTGGGCAATATTAGGGAATTCAAAGAGTCGATTTACTTCATTAAACGCTAACACTAAAGGAGTCTCGATTTGCTCAAACAAATATCCTTCAAAATAGATAGTGCAGCTAACTTTACTCCCCATTTCCTCATCCCAGTAATCATCGAGATGGGGAGACAAGTTTAACTGTCGCGCTACGTTAGTGCATAGCCAACGTAGAAATTTATGGGAGTCCTGAAAAACTGCTGTATCAGCCTGCTGAAAATCGATAGTAACTGTATGATAACCACAAGCAACAGCTTGGTTAATTAAGCGCATCATGAGGGAACTTTTCCCCATTTTTCTAGGAGCTCGAACCCGGATTAAACTCCCCGGTTGGCACAATTCTCTATAGGCAAGCGCTTCACAGGGAGGGCGCTCAATATAAAATCTAGAATGAAGTGATAGGGCGCTACCAGGAAATTCTATGTCTTCAACAGCTTTGAAGCTGTTTTGTAGAGTGGGTTGTAGAGAAGGATCGCCTGTCATAAATTAATCGTAGAAAGTTTAGTATATACTGTCTTATAATCTATCATACTTAAAAATAGATTGTCTTGAGCTAAGGAAGCTATTTCAGCCTAGAACAACCCCAAAAGATTTCCCCAAGGTCAATCCTTTGGTTTGGGAGTCGGCTTAACGTGAACTAAATAACCGCCTATAATTATTGTAAGACTCTCGTTCGGAGTCATCACATCCGATCGACAAATCGAAACTTATTTTAAATGTGATTTTGATGACAGTTATTGCCACGAATCGATAGCTAACTGATGAGTCAGCTTCCTGGCTGAGTCAGTTACTTGAGCGACCGCTCCCTAGCTGAAGGAGATCTCAATCAAGCCATGTCATAATAGATTTTTAAGGCGGTCAACTCAATGTGACCTTAGATCTCTGTTAGGGTGCAAAGTTTGTGGCTGAGAATGCTTTTGATGTCACCGAATCAAGCTGGTAGTGCTAAATTAAGCTACTTTCCTCCTCTGGCACAGTTTCTCCAAGAAATGCCACCACTCTCACTGCTAAACAATTGTCAGTGAGGGATTGGGTAGGGATTTGGCTATGGTATAATGCCTGCCAACGGGAGCGCTGCCAGTCAAAGCCGAGCTGCTGGGTTAAGTGATGGGGGTAGAAACCTCATGACTGCTGGAACGGGAAGTGCTAAGAAGTAAAAATGTTCAAGGCGATTGGAGAAGCCATCCAGACAGCCAGTATCATCAAGATATCAAGCTTGCTGACCGCCATCAGCGACTATGCGCTTTTAACTAATTCCCAGACATGATTAAAGACGAAAATCGACAAGCTGCTACTGTAAACAGAGCAATACTTGAGCAGATTAACTCGCTCAAGCGAGAAGATGAAAGGCTTTACAACATCTTAGCTGTAGATGTCTGGGCCTTAGCCAAAACGATGGACGAGTATCAGCCTGGGTTCTGGGCCGCCTTTATGAAAAACCGAGAGAAAGCTCTGAAGCGGTTTCTGGCTGAGATGATCAAGAGTAAACCCACAGATACGAAACGTCCACCATTCCTACGCTGAGCTTGCCAAAACATCCTTCGCTGGAGTGAGTTGCGATTCTTGGTTTTTAGGGCTATATAGTCTTGTTAAGGGTAGCAGAGGAAATAAATTATGGATGTACAAACGATTAAAGAACGGGTTGCGATCATTGAGAACAAGCGAGAATCCTTAATCCGCCTATTAGAACGACCTGATTTGGGAACGCTGAGAATCGATGTTAACCAGGCGATCGAAGAAATTGACGATTTGCTCGAAGAGTTCAAACGTACCTTTCCCGATACAAACATCGATTAGAGCTTGAGGAAAGGATGGGTTTAAGAAAGTCTGCAATCTCGGCTTTGAGCCACTGCTCATACAGATTTCTGAACCCCCACAGGCAGAGCGATTTCAGGCTTTGAGAACCCGTCAGGGGTTTCAATCCATTGTCTCACCGAATCGTTCAAGTTGTCTGAGGACGACTCAAAAGGAGAGGACTTTTGTCGTGAGGCAAGATGTAACCCCTGTCGGAAAAAAAGGGAAAGGGAAAAAGCAGCCATGAACCAAGAACGATGAGCTCTTAACCCAAAGCCATTTCCATTAAGATTTGCTGAGAACTGAGCCCCACAGAATTCGCTTCAGGACGACGTTGGATATATTCACCATTGGGTTGTAAGTCCCAAGCTTGACGGTTGTCTGATAGCATAATTCCCAAAATTTCTTGTAAGTCCTTGGCAATTTCTGGGTCTTCCACCGGTACGATCGCTTCCACACGGCGACTGAGGTTGCGCTGCATCCAGTCCGCCGACCCAATATACACCTCTCCTTCCCCACCGTTATAAAAGTAAAAAATCCGAGAGTGTTCTAGGTAGCGACCAACAATGCTGATCACCCTAATATTTTGGCTCACGTCTTCCAAACCCGGCCGCAGGCAACAAATTCCCCGCACAATCAAATCAATTTTCACGCCAGCTTGAGACGCTTCGTAGAGAGCGACAATAATCTGAGGGTCAACCAAGGCATTCATTTTCGCCACGATCCGACCCGATCGCCCATTTTTGCAATGTTCGATCTCCCGATAGATTAAGTTCAAGAAGCGATCGCGCATATTCACCGGTGCAACTAATAACTTCCGATAAGACTGCTGGCGCGAATACCCCGTCAAATAATTAAACAAATCCGTCAGATCCGCCCCCAACTCCTCTCGACAGCTCAATAAACCCAAATCTGTATAAATCCGAGCCGTCTTCGGATTATAATTCCCCGTGCCGATATGAACATAACGACGGATGCGATCGTCTTCCCGCCGTACCACCATCACGATTTTGGTGTGAGTCTTTAAACCCACCAACCCATAAACAACATGAACCCCCACACTTTCTAACTTCCGCGCCCAGTTAATATTATTTTCCTCATCAAACCGAGCCTTTAACTCCACCAATACCGCCACCTGCTTACCATTCTCCGCCGCCGCAATCAAAGCATTGACGATCGGCGAATCACCCGAAGTGCGGTAAAGCGTCATCTTAATCGCCAGTACCGCCGGATCAAAGGCCGCATGAGTAATAAAACGCTGAACCGTCGCCGCAAACGAGTGATAAGGGTGGTGTACCATCAAATCTCGCTGGCGGATCACCGCAAACATATCCTCTTCACCTTCCCCCTCCGACTGAGCCGTTTTTGCCTCGATTTTCGGGCGCAGGCGGGGCGGCACCATCGGCGTCCATATCGGGTCTTTCAATTCTGCTAGGGGTAACTCCATAAAGCACATAACATCCCCTAAACCCAGTAACCCCTCGACCGCATAGATATCCTTTTCTCCGAGATCCAACTCGTCCATCAGCATCTCTCGTACCGCCAAGGGCATGGTCTCTTGAATTTCCAGACGGACGGCCGAACCTCCAAAGCGACGTTTGCGGAGTTCCTGCTCGATCGCCTGTAGCAAGTCGTCTGCCTCATCTTCTTCCACGGTCAAATCAGCATTGCGAGTAATGCGAAACGGATGGTACTCCTGAATATCCATCCCCGGAAACAAAGACTCGATATTGTGAGCGATCACCTGTTCTAAAGGCACTCCCGTCCAAATTGGCGTTCGACCTTTGTACTGCAACTGCAACTCAGCAGGCAGAGGAACGAAGCGAGGTAGGACTTTTGGGACTTTGACGCGGGCAAATAATTCTTCATCGGTTTCTGGATCTTTCACCACCACCGCTAAATTGAGGCTGAGGTTGGAGATGTGGGGGAAGGGGTGACTGGGGTCAACGGCCAGGGGAGTTAGGACCGGAAACACTTGCTCCTCAAAGTAGCGGTGTAGGTAAGTACGCTGTTCTTGATTGAGGTCAATGTAATCGAGGATGTGGATGCCATGCGAGGCTAATTTGTGCCGCAACCTCAGCTCAAAGAATTCATGCTGCTGAGTGACCATCGGTCGCAGGCGATCGCTAATTAAATTGAGTTGTTCTTGGGGAGTGAGACCATCAGCACTTAACTTTCTCACCCCAGCTTCTACCTGTTGCTTGAGGGCGGCTACCCGCACCATGAAGTATTCATCTAAGTTAGAGCTAAAAATGGCGAGGAACTTCAACCGTTCTAAAAGGGGAGTGCGAGAGTCAAGAGCTTCGTGGAGTACCCGCCGATTAAACTCTAACCAGCTTAGTTCGCGGTTGAAGTAGTAGTGAGGGTCTTTCAGGTTGATTTCTGTTTGAGTTTTTGTAGCAGTCTTTTTATTCTTGGGCATAGCGAGTCAGGGTGTTGAGAGCCAGATCCCAGTTAGTTGCGTTAGGAAGTTTTTGTCTTATTCATTTTTGCACTTAAACTGACGGAGTAGCGCTCTACAGTTCACCAAATACTTCATCTTCGATCCCAATCCACCATTCACCCAATTTCATTAAATCTTTCTGAATTTCACTGAGTTCTTGGATATATTCTTCGGATGTTAGTTCTGAGCGACGTTCTTGAAGTTTTTTGAGGCGGAGTTGGACTAGCAGCCAAGGTTTGGAGATACCATCCGTTGCTTCGATGTATTGAGCTAATTCTTTGCTGTCCATAGCGATTAATGGCTGAAATTAGTAGGGGGCAGGTTAAGAGAGTTAACGGATCGCCCTCAGCATTGAAGAGGGGGGTTAACTCCTTGCCTGCCCGATTTTACTCGATATTAATAAAGACAGCCCGGTTGTGAACCCTGACTGTCTTTAAATTGGTTAAGGGTGGTTACTCTCGATCGCGCGGTCGCAACCGATCCAACTCCTAGGAAGCTTTCGCCAGATTTTCAGCGGCGAAGTCCCAGTTCGCTAGGCGATCGAGGAAGTTGGAGATGAAGTCAGGGCGACGGTTTTGGAAGTCAAGGTAATAGGCGTGTTCCCAAACATCCAAGGTGAGGAGTGGGGTTTGCCCGTGAACCACTGGGTTTTCAGCGTTGGGGGTTTTGGTGACTTTCAGAGTGCCATTGTCCACAACTAGCCAAGCCCAACCGCTCCCGAATTGAGTCGCCGCAGCGTTCTTGAATTCTTCTTTGAATTTGTCGAAGCTGCCAAAGTCAGCGTTGATTTTCTCAGCAAGCGCTCCGGTGGGAGCACCGCCACCGCCTGGTTTTAGGGAATTCCAGAAGAAGGTGTGGTTCCAAACTTGGGCGGCGTTGTTGAAAATGCCAGCCTTTGATGGGTCTTTGAACGATTCCACAACGATTTCTTCGAGGGATTTGTTGGCGTAATCTGTTCCTTCAATCAGTTTGTTGAGGTTGGTCACGTAAGCAGCATGGTGCTTGTCGTGGTGGAAGGAAAAGGTTTGGGCCGACATATGGCCTGACTCTAAAGCGTCGGCAGGGAAGGGTAAGGGTGGAAGTTCAAATGCCATAGCGTTCAATCCTCTCTGGGGTATTTGCGATTTTTACGTTGACTTCCTGGCTTTTGTATGGTAAAAAGCTTTAGCCATTAGCTACAGATTGGCCGAGCGAGCGTCAACAAATCTTTACAATCTCATGATTTTACCTTAGTTGGGAAATTTCCGCATAATACCATCGGAAGATGTTGGTTTCGATGCGACTAGTATGGGTGGGTCGCGATCGATCGGGAAACCCCTGGTGGGTTCTTAATTACGAGCATAAATTTATTTAATTAATTACTGCTTTACAAATAAACAAACTTTAATTTAACTTAGAAGCAGCTACAACCAGGAGAGCACAGATGCAAAAGTCAGTGAATCATTTGTCGAATGCCTCATCGCCAGGGTGGAATATCAACTTCATCGTCCGAGTTCTCGAAAGTATCCAAGACTTAATTGTCATTTCCCTTTGCATCGGTTTGTTTTCCTTCATGGCTCTCGAACTCCGGGAAATGTTTTATTCCCTACTCCCTCCGTTGGATTTCCAAAAAGTTACAGCGGATATTCTGTTCTTGTTAATTTTAGTAGAGTTATTCCGGCTACTCATTATTTACTTGCAAGAACGGCGAGTTTCCATTGGCGTTGCTGTAGAGGTTTCAATTGTCTCAGTCTTGCGAGAAGTAATTGTTCGAGGAGTCTTGGAAGCTCCATGGATTCAAATTTTATCAACCGGTGGTTTTTTATTAGTTCTAGGAGCTTTACTGATCATTCGAGTGTGGTTGCCACCAACTTTTGAGGGAATTGACCCCGAACGTAGTTGGTCTGAACGGAGGAAGATGCTATTAGATAAACAATTCTCCGAAGAGAGCGAAGCTAACCTCCATCGCAATTCTTTTTAAGCTGAAATCTAGGTAGAGGTAGGGAGAATCCTGAATTGACTTCTGTCTCAAAACACTGTTTGCGTTCACCACTCAGGAGCAATCCCTTGACAAGGTGAATCAGGTCGTAACTTAGTAAAAAAATTTAAGTAATCTCCCTACTACTACCTCAAATTTCTACGTGATTTTGCGGTGAAGTTTTCTAGGTGCTGTGGATAGAAGCATTCAAGATTCGCTCAGGGTCTAACCGTTTTCACAGAGTCTCCTCACCGGATTGACTTTCCCCATTTCCCCTTCCTTTCCATTGCTCCTGATAGTTACAGAACTCACCCCATGACAAAGCCAGAGCTAGATATTCTCGTTTCACAGACTCGCTAAGAAACAGGCTAAAGAAAAAATTTACACAAACTTTAGAGAGACTACTACTAATATATTTTTTCTGTAAAATCTAGTTTTGAGGGTAGATTTTCCTAAAAAATATGCCAAGATTAATTTTAGGAAAGAGCAAGATGATTTCAGGCAAGCAACCCAAAGGACAGAGACCATGAAAACAGCAATCAAAGCAGCGATTGCACTCCCGATAACCTTAACATTAACGGCCTTGGCAGCTACCCCTTCACGGGCCGGGTCTCTAACTTATGCGACCCAGGTTGACAGCTACATTCCCGGAAGTGGAATTACGGAAGCATACCGAAAAAATACAGCCGGTGCTTTAGGCGCACCCCAACTCAGCTACGACAGTAACAAAGACTTTCTGAGCTTGGGTCGGGGAGGAGAAGCGATTTTTAGCTTTGGAACATTATTCGGCGGGAAAGTGAGCCTCTGGGAAACAACTTGGGGAAAAAAGAGCAGTCAGAGCGATTATGACGAGCGAGTGGCGGTTTTTGTTGGTAATCTCTTAAATGGCAAAGAGAGTGATTGGTTGAGAATTGGTGAAATCTGGAATATTCGTGATAATGCTTACAGATCTGCAACAGGTGCTAGCTTAAGCATTGGCAATAATAATGCTTACCAATACCTCAAAGTGGTGGATCTCACTCCCCGAGGCAACAGTGACGATGGTTTTGATGTAAATGCTGTTGCGGTGGAAGCAATCCCTGAACCTCTGACCATGAGTGGTTTAGCCTTGGGTATTAGCGGCATTATGATGGCTCGCCGTCGCCGGGTTAGTAAAGCTTAATCAGTCTGGAAAAGTTTCGTTTCCCAAGATTGCTCTCGTTAAGATAGCTTCTCACCCAATGTAGGTTGGGTGAGCTTTTTTTCGGCATCCAAGAGGTGGCGAGGAGTGGACTGGTCAGCAGCAATTTGGGTTATATATATTTCAGAGCTGCGATCGCCTCAGCTTTTCTCGCTCTACTTCTGTCCCAGTGCCTCTACCTTTGATAGGTGTTTGAGATCACACTGACCAGCCGATCGCTCTCACTGCCAACAAATGTAACTTGATGTGAAGTTAGAGCAAGATTCCTAACATAGCCCTTGCCATCTCAAGAAAAAGCAGTGACAACACAACTAAGAGCTATCCAAATGAAGCAGATGGAGATGGACTTGCAGCGATTGAGGGAAGAGCAAGAACTCATCCTCAGCCAGGTTGACAATGCGATCGCACTGTTTGACTCATCGCACTGCCTAGTTCTGTTTAATCAAAAATTGGCTCAAACTTGGGGGTTATCCTCAGAGTGGCTGGCAACCAAGCCGACTTACAGTGAATTTTTTGCTGAAATTGTCAGCAAAGGCTACTGGCTCAGCGAGCAGTGGCAACAGTTCCAGCAAGTCTTCCAACAAACTCAAGCAGAGAATCCCTCTTTCTATATCGAGCAGAGCAATGGTTTGTGTCTGGAAGTTTACATCACCGTCACCTCCAATGGCGGATGGCTCTTTAACTTTCGAGATGTCACCCTCTACCATCGCTCCCAAGCCAACTTAAACGCAGAAGTCAGGCGACTGAGGTTTCTTTTAGGCTTAACAGAACGGCTGCAAACCTCCGAAAGTCTGAGGGACATCGGTCAATTTGCTCTCAGCTACCTAGTCCAAGCGATGAACGCCGCCTTTGGTGATGTCAAAGTCATTAACGGTGACGGCTTCTCCCGCCACGCCAACACCCTCACCAACAAAATTTCTAGCCAATTTATCGCCACCTACGGCGAACCTGCGACCGCAGAAATGCAAGAAGTCCTCAATCAAGGCATCCCCTACGGTCAAGGTCTCCTGTGGCAAGTGGTGGAAACCGGCAAACCCTTATTTGTGGAAGATTATGCCAACCATCCCAAAGCTGTGCCTGGATTTCGCCATCCCGGCATCGGTCAACTCGGCATCTTCCCCATTCCCGCCACCGATGGCACCATTATCGGCATTTTGACCCTAGAGTCCAGAACCCTGCAAAAACTGCAAGAAGCTCCTCAGCAAGATATGCTGCTAGCAGCTTGCCGTACCCTGGGAGTAGCCATTGAGCGGGCTCAATCCCAAAAGCGACTGCAACAAATTAATGAAGAACTCGAACGCTCTTCTCAGTTAAAGTCCGAATTTTTAGCCTCCATGTCCCACGAACTGCGGACACCGCTCAATAGCATTTTGGGGTTTTCCGACTTGCTTTTGCAAGAAATCTCAGGACAATTGAGCGATCGCCAGCGCAATCACATCCAGCTCATTGAAAAAAGCGGCCAACACTTATTAAAATTAATAAATGATATCCTCGATCTCTCGAAAATTGAGGCGGGAAAAGCCGATTTAAATTTAGAGCCAGTCTATGTACAGGAAGTCTGCACGGATTGCCTCAAGATGATTCACCCCCGCGCTGAAAAAAAGCGGATTGCCTTATCTTTAGAACTAGATTACCGCCTGACCAAAGTATTGCTAGATGAGCGACGAGTGCGACAAATTATTATTAATTTGCTCTCCAATGCCATTAAATTTACTCCTGAAGGAGGACAGGTTAAACTCAGCGGACGTTTAGAGTATGGCAGCGGAATCAAAGGTGACTACCGACCCGACTGTTCCCCCGTGAATGCCAACACCCCTTACCTCTGCTTGGAAGTAAAAGACTCTGGGATCGGCATTCCCATAGAACGATGGCATCTGCTATTCCGTCCTTTCCAACAAGTTGATTCTTCCTTGGCAAGGCGACATGAAGGCACTGGTTTAGGATTAGCGTTAACCAAACGACTCGCAGAATTGCATGGTGGCACCGTTTCGTTTCAGTCGAGCTTGGGTGAAGGTAGCATCTTCCGCGTTTGGTTGCCTTTAAATGAAATGCGCCAAGAACTTTATGCTTCCCCAACCAAAACCCTGACTCCTATTGCTCCGGTGTCCAACTCCTCAGTGGTGAATCCCCAACGAATTCTGATTGTGGAAGATCAACCCTTTAATCAACTGCTGATTGCTGAGGTATTGGAATTAGAAGGGTACACAGTTGAACTCATTGAGGACGGCAAGACGATGTGGGAGACGATTCACTCGCCATTGGTGAAGCCGTCAACCCTGCCTCATTTAATTTTAATGGACATTCAACTACCAGATATCGATGGATTTGAGCTGATCCGCCAACTGAAGGCCCATGAGGTGTGGCAGTCAGTGCCAGTCATTGCTGTAACAGCAATGGCGATGCCGGGAGACCGTGATCGCTGTTTAGCAGCAGGTGCCTCTGCCTATCTCAGTAAACCGGTGGATCTCAGTCAAGCGATCGCCACGGTTCGAGCGTTGATGAAGGGATAGGGTTGACATCCACCTCGGCCTAAAGGCACGAGGATTCTTGGGCTTCACAACCCAAGTTTCTGCTTCGTAGCACCCGCCTTCCGGGATTTGCTCCGGGAAGGTCTTAGGGTCGCTCCACAGACTGACACGGCGAGTCCCGCCGCCAAAATATTACGACTAGCATTAATGTCTC
>JBLNEP010000066.1:0-80410 GCA_050262755.1 Actinomycetota bacterium
GAGTTGCGTGCTCAACAAACTGTCGTCCGCAGTCCTGACATCGGAATCGTGGTTTGCCCTAATGAGTATGCCCGTATTTAATAATTTGCGTGGATTGGCATTTGGGACAGTTCATAGCATCGTCTGCAATACGTGAGGCTCTTAGCCCCCTAGTTTACTATTACTATGCAGGGCTACCCCCTTTTTTTCCTCACCTCTGTCTCCGATAGCCAGGGGTTTTAACCCCTAGCTAACTAGCAACCCTTAACCCTGTGGCTTTTGAATAATGGTTTCCACCACACGCCGTTTTGCTTTCGGATCGATGCCAATGAGTCGCACATATTCGCCACCATGTTCTGCCAAACAACTTTCAATGGATGCGAGTACCTCTTTTTCCTGATTTGTTTGCAGGGTCGCGCAACTTTGCCAAGAACCTGTCTTAAACCGACGCTGATCTGCATATTCCATTCCGATTTTATAGCCCCGTGATAGCAGATTTGTCACCTGTTCTTGCACCTCAGAACTCAGTTTTAAAACTTGACCATTGCTAGTTGTTGAGCCATTGCCTGCGTAGGCTTTAAAATATTTACCCGGTTCACTGGCGGTCTGATTTTGAGCGGGGGGTGGTGATGTCAGTTCCCCAGTCCTTGGACTCCCAAATAACCGGGATTGGTTATATTCTTCTACCAACCGCATTTCTTTAATTCGCTGCTGTTGACCCACCATCAAATGCCCGATTTCTATCAGGTGCGGCAAGCTGAAATTCGGATTCCTGAATTCCGGTGGTTTTTCAACACTATTAACCAAGCGCTTAGAAACTCGCTCTACTCCCACTTGGTGAATAAAATCTCTAATTTGTTCGTCATAAATTCGCGACCGCAAGGCGCTAAAGAAATCAATTGATTGGTCAGAAAACTCATTCACTAACTCGACAATTTGCTGATTGGAGAGCCCATCTGGCTCAAAAATTCCGCCGACAATTCCCACCTTATCATCGCGGTCAGGTTCCCAGTAAAACTTCTCCATCCGCCCGTCCCGAATTAAGGGTGCATAGAGCGTAGCAAAATCATTTCCTGTTACAATAATCGGCACTCTGTGTAAGGGAGTATCATCATAACTTCCTGGCAATTGTACATTAGTCGGGTTATCCGCAATATTCATCAGGGTGGCATTCACCAACTGAGTATTGACGGTGTATTGAGTGGTGCTATCAAATCGACCCGCACCCGCATCCAAATCATTGATAAATACGGCGCACATTTGACCCCGAACTCGGATTTGTTCCGCCGCTTCTCGATAGCGGAGGCGGATCAGTCGCGCTGGATCTCCTGCATCGGGACTCTCTAACTCACCGCCAGAGATGACCACCGGTTCAAAACCCATTTTGGCAAACACCAGCTCGCATTGAAAGGTTTTCCCTTCACCTTTACGGCCGTGAATTCCTAAAATTAGAGGAACTCGTATCCCTGGTAAGTTAAGGAAGTTCTTAGTGATGTGAACGGAAATTTTATCGAGGAAGCGGGGAGAAATGTAGTAACTCATCAGTTAATTATTTTGACTTGACTAGGATAATTTTATGACAAAACTTAATGGTTTGACTCATCTAATCACAACTCAGAAATTGATGGCACAAGCAAAACCTATTGATGGTATAAAGTCTGCCAATATTAATCAGGGTCAATGAGATGACGCGCACTCCCTACCAGCAATTTGGCAAACAGCATAAAACTCAGTTGTGACTGCTACTCAGTCTCACCGGAAGTTTGCACCTGCAAAGTAATTGTCCCTGAACAGCAACTTCAGGCGTCAGCTTTGGCGAGAAATTGATCTGATGAATGACCGCACTGATAAATTTTATCGCCTTCTGGTGCAACCAGATTTCTCAACAATTTTGGAGCTAAACGAGATGAGCTTGGTGAGTGACCATCAGGAGTGTATTTCTGGCCTAAAAAGCCAAAATACCTGAAACCTATGGTTCAATTCAGCAGCAGGTAGTGTCTGAATAACTGCTTTACCATAGAATGAGCCGTTACAGTAGTATGTTTTAGCGTTTCTGGCTAACTAGCGCTCTCAGGTGGCAGTGGGTCAAAATTGAAGTAAGTGGGAGGCGATCGGGAATTGAGTCGCGGTCGATCGGCAATGGGTGGAAAACCTGCTAAAAGGTTGCTGGGAGTGCAAGACGCTCGCTTGTCTGGTGCGCTGCCTCAAAAATCGGTTAGAATTGACATCTTACACTCAGCTTTAAAACTAACTTGGTGGTTGGTTTCATCCACAATCATTGGTTGAGGAACTAGGTTTCGTACCTACCCATTTAAAAACAAATCATTGGTTGATTTTTAAGCATTAATCAAGATGAAACTCGGAATCTTATTAAACTATCTGGGAAATCCCAATTTCTACTATCCTAAATTAGCTAAAGTGACAGGGGGGGTAACAGCTTCGGTGCTGTTTTGGCAATTATGGCAATGGCAATCTCAGCTAAGTCACTCTCAGAATTGGGTCAAAACAACTGTCGATCAAATTGAAACCGCAACCGGCTTAACTCAAATTGAGCAGGAACTTGCTCGCCGTCTCCTCCTCGAGCGATCGCTGTTAAAAGAACGCTTAGTGAATGGCTATGAAAATAGCCTAGAATTTTGGATAAATATTGAAAAGTTTGAACAGCAAATAGAGGATGTTGAAACTCAAATTTTTACCCAAACTCACTCCGAAAACCCAAATAATTCTGTAGAAACTCTGACTAACTCCTCTCCCCTAATTCCTCCCATCAAGACCGATAAATTTTTTGGTCAACCCCGCCAGCCAATTGTAGTGAGAGTCACTCCTCATTATAAATTTAGTGGTCCTTGGCAACCTGATGAGGAATTTGAGGAATTTCAAACAGCTCTATTAGAATATTATAAAGAGCAAGGACACCCTAACCCTTCGGGATGTGTTTTTAAAATTATTGATGGCATTACTAAAGGAATCAATTCGCCATTTTGGGACGAATTTATTGCAGGAATTCCTCTCGGTTCTAGCCAAAAAATTCAGCGAGATTGGGAAGTAGAACCAGGAGTCCCCTATCCAGCATTGGAAGAAGAACGTACTCAATACTATATCCAGAAAGGGGAACCGCTAGAAGCGGCAGTTTCTAAAGCTCGTGCTGACTTAAGAAATCCCGTTTTAGGCCAGGATTTGTGGGAAGGATTTTTAAGGAAGTGCGACCGCATCGCCGATGATGCTATTAAAGCGAAAAAACTTGGAGTTGAGACAGCTTATCTGCCACCTTCTTTTACAGAAAAACGTCAAATTACCAAAGCAAGTGTCATGCAAAAACTAGAATCGCTCGCCTCCCAATTTTCCTTAGAACCTGCTAGTCCTCATGTTCTTTCTGGGAAGCGTGAAGAACAGCAAGAAACTGAGGAAAGAGAATCAAATTCAGGTGAGCAAATTCCTAGCCTTGCGACTTTGCAGTCAGCCTACAAAACTCCAATGGGTCGCAGTTGGGTGGAAAAACAAATTACTGAACATCCAGAATGGGGATATGAAATTGTTAATGGTAAAATTATCGAATCAATTCCTTTTTAGTGAGGGAACGATGCAACGAATCAGTGAGATTGATGCCTTAGCTTTTGGGCGACCTTACCTGGTCGATCGGGAACGAGAAAGGCTACACCAGGAGAAATGCCAGCAACAGAAAGAGGAGGGCTATGAATTGTTAGCTGAATTATGTCGCTTAGGTGAATATGACCAGGCAAAACAATTGGCAAACCAACATTCTAATTGGGGTTATGAAATCATTGATGGGGTTGTTGTGGAGAAAATTGATTAGAAAATTAAACTAATAAAAATTGCTCTTCTTCAAAAAAACCTTAATAAACTCCAAAGGCTTAAATCGTTATTTTGTCTCCAAAATTCAGCGAGGTTGCTTTGGCGGAGCTTTAATAAACAATAGTCAGGAATAGGTTTCTCTTCTAAGTAGAACCAGGAAGGCGGGAAAATTCCTCGCCTTCCTGGTAAAAGAGCAAATTATTGAGCAATGGCGATGGCTAAAAATTGCGATCGCCCCGCTCTCACTCAGCCTTAGTAACCTCTGGTGTTCGGTTTGTGAACGATGAAGCTCAGCACTTGGCACTGTTTCACGTTGTCAAAACCCATGACGCGGATGTAGCAGTGGGGGTACTCAGAGCGGCAAGCTTGAATTTCGCTCATGATCTCTTGCACGGTTTTGGCACCGAACAGAGGCAGTTTCCACAGAGTCCAGTAGTGGATTTCAGCAGCAGAGCTTTCGTTGAATTCCACACCAGGGATATAACCCTGATCCAAAATGTACTGAAGCTGCTTGACGATCTGTGCGTCACTCAGGGGGGGTAAGTAGGAGAGAGTTTCGTAACGGCGCTCTTTGGGTAAAGTCTTCATTGTTCCTATCTCTAGAGTGTGTATGCGATCGCAAACCAGTTAACTAGCTAAATCTAATGATCCAAGTTTGCTTCCGAGTCGATTTCTGCTTCAGGATGGCTGCTGGAAACAGACACATTGAGTTGCGTAATCCGTTCTAAGTGCTGGCGGCGATGCCCCATATTCGCTTGCTGAATGCCAGTCCGAACCATCTCCGGCAAATAATCCACTACTTCCTGCGCCAGATGCTCGCGCACGGTCATCACCCGCAGCGCTAAATCTTGATTTTGCTGAAGTAACTCTTGCAAGTAAGCTTCTCCGTCTTGGATTTTGCCCGTTGAAGAGAAGTTACTCAGCCAAATTGCCAGAGGAGGATTTGTCTCGCTCAACTGAGCCGTAACAGTCCGCACCGCTTGATATGTCAGGTAGCTCACCAGAACTTTCGCGGTATCTTTCGCAACTTGTTTCAGATTCATGTTTGACCGCAGCCCCCTCAATCTTAAATTTTGGATTTTAGACTTTAGATTCTAGATTGGCACTTCGGTAGAAGTTGTTGCATCTAACACCCAGCCTAATCTTCCAAAATCCAAAATCCAAAATTAAATCGGATTAGAGAGTATCCATTGCTTCAAACTCGAACTTAATTTCTTTCCACAGTTCGCAAGCAACAGCTAGTTCAGGGCTCCACTTGGCAGCTTCGCGAATGATGTCGCCACCTTCGCGCATGAGGTTGCGGCCTTCGTTACGAGCTTGAATGCAAGCTTCCAAAGCCACGCGGTTTGCGGTTGCACCAGGTGCGTTGCCCCAGGGGTGACCCAAGGTGCCACCACCGAACTGTAAGCAAGAGTCGTCGCCGAAGATTTCCACGAGTGCGGGCATGTGCCAGATGTGGATACCACCGGAAGCGACGGGCATGACTCCAGGCATGGAGGCCCAGTCTTGGGTGAAGTAGATCCCGCGAGCGCGGTCTTGTTCAATATGGTCTTCGCGCATCAAGTCTACGAAGCCCATGGTGATGCCTTTTTCGCCTTCCAGTTTACCCACAACGGTACCAGAGTGCAGGTGGTCGCCACCAGACATCCGCAAGCACTTGGCCAATACGCGGAAGTGGATACCGTGGTTCTTCTGACGGTCGATCACAGCGTGCATGGCGCGGTGAATGTGTAGGAGAACGCCATTGCGACGGCACCATTTAGCCAGGGTGGTGTTCGCAGTGAAGCCACCGGTCAGGTAGTCGTGCATGATGATCGGGGTGCCGAGTTCCTTCGCGAATTCAGCCCGCTCCATCATTTCTTCGCAGGTAGGGGCGGTAACGTTCAGGTAGTGACCCTTAACTTCGCCGGTTTCTGCTTGGGCTTTTTCAATGGCTTCTTGGACAAACAAGAAGCGATCGCGCCACCGCATGAACGGTTGAGAGTTGATGTTTTCGTCGTCTTTGGTGAAGTCTAAACCGCCACGCAGACACTCATACACCGCACGACCGTAGTTCTTCGCAGACAAACCAAGTTTGGGTTTGATCGTACAGCCCAACAGAGGACGACCATACTTGTTCAATTTGTCCCGCTCAACAGTAATCCCGTGAGGAGGGCCTTGGAAGGTTTTCAGGTATGCGATGGGAAGCCGCAGGTCTTCCAAACGCAGAGCCCGCAGAGCTTTGAAACCGAATACGTTGCCTACGATCGAGGTCAACATATTGGTGACAGAACCTTCTTCAAACAAATCCAACGGATAAGCAATGAAGCAGATGTATTGGTTGTCTTCGCCTGGTACTGGCTCGATGTCGTAGCAGCGACCCTTGTAGCGGTCGAGGTCGGTCAACAAGTCAGTCCACACAGTGGTCCAAGTACCGGTAGAAGATTCAGCCGCTACCGCAGCCCCAGCTTCTTCCGGGGGAACTCCCGGCTGAGGCGTCACACGGAAGGCAGCCAAAATATCAGTATCTTTGGGCGTGTAATCCGGCGTGTAATACGTCAGTTTATAGTCTTTAACTCCGGCTTTATACCCAGCCTTGGATTGAGTTTGGGTTTGAGCGTAAGCCATATCTCGCTTCCCTTGAATCGCTTTACTTCTTTGCCCACGGGCAGACAGTTAAGAATATATCAAGAAAGCGATAAGTGTAAATTTTAATATTCTTGTTTTTATTATAAAAATTGTTTATTTAAGTTACGTTTAACAACATTTTGCAATATATCTTACAAAAATATGCTATCTAAGCGTGCGATACTAGGGGAAGCCGTTCGTGACGATTATTGAGGAATTCTACCTAGGATTTAAGATAGGATGAACTCAAGAACAGAATCGGGAAGTGCAGAATCTCTAAAGAATTTAACCAAAACTCAGTAGAGTCAGGTTTGGAACCAGCTCAATCTGTCAGAATCATAAGGTGAGCCGCTTTCCGTTGCCTCTACAATTCCAAACGCCCTAAAATTGTGCATCAGCCTGCCTCTGCTGCCATTCACTGCATTAATCCCGATTGTCCAAAGCCTTATCCTCAGGCTTGGGGCAATAATTTCTGCCAGAGTTGTGGCGCCTCACTGCGACTAAGAAATCGCTACATCCCCCTACAACGCTTGGGCGTTGGGGGGTTCGCAGCCATCTATACAGCCTGGGATTTGCAGGTGCAGACTGAGCGAGTGATCAAGGTGCTGCTAGACACCTCTGGCAAAGCACTAGAACTCTTCGAGCAAGAAGCATGGGTGTTAGGGCGGTTGCAGCATCCCGGCATCCCCAGGGTAGAGCCTGATGGGTATTTTCAGGTAGACATCCGCAGTTTTGCCTCTGAACCAGGGAATTATGCACGCCGCCTACCTTGTTTGGTGATGGAAAAGATTGACGGCAAAACATTGCAGGATATTCTCGATGAGTATCCTCAGGGTTGCCCAGAGGTGTGGGTGGTCAATTGGCTGTGGCAAGCCGTTGAGATTTTACAGGAATTACACAGCTACCAGATCATTCACCGAGACATTAAGCCCTCAAACTTAATGATCCGCCACAGGACGGGGCAACTGGTGATGATTGATTTTGGTGGGGTTAAACAATTTGGCGACTTGAGACCCAGGGGAAGCAATGGAGTCAGTCCCTCCGTGACTTCAACGCGGTTGATTTCTCCTGGTTACAGTCCACCCGAACAGATTTCTGGAGGTGGGGTGGGACCGGCTGCGGATTTTTACGCGCTGGGTCGCACTTGCATTCACTTGCTGACTGGCAAGTATCCCGCCGAACTTGAAGATCCAGTCACGGGTGAATTGCGCTGGCGGTCTCTGGCACCGATTAGTCCAGGATTGGGGAATTTATTGGATGATATGGTGCAGTTAGACCTGCGACAGCGACCGGCGAGTGCTGAGGAGATTGAAGAACGGTTAGAGCAGATCGCTGCATTTAAACAGAAGGGTGGCAGCATTGCGACCGCACCGGGAAGCTCGGCGGTTCTTAATTTCTTGTGGGAAGCGGTGATGGGAGTTTCGGAAGGTATGGGACACTTAACGATTTCCCTCTTCGGTGCGCTCGCTCAAACCGTGGTTGCTTGTCTCGATACCGGCTGGGAAATGCTCCTTGGCGGCATCTGGGGGAGTGTGGGGGCTGTGACTGGGTTAATTTTGGCTTATGGGTCGTCGGCGGGGGCTCGCTTTGCGGACTTGCTGGCTCAATTATTACTATTCTTGGAACCGAGTAGCGCCAGCTTTCTCCTAGGATGGACCCACGCAGTGGGACCAGAATTATTGCTGTTTTGCTTGGCGGGACTGGGAACCGCGATCGGCCTCACCAGTGCAGGGGGGTTTCGCCAGCGTCGTCGCTTTTGGTTGGCGGGGGTGACGGGAACAGTGGGCTATGGGTTAGCGGGACTGTGCTGGTCAGGAACACTGGCAGGGGGCGTAACCGATGAGATGGTATTATTGGGGGCAGTTGCGACCGCCTCTCTGTCTCTGGGGATGGGCTTGCGGAGTCACCCAATCATTCACGTTTTAGTCAGCGCTATTGGCACTGCAACGCTGTTGGCGACTCTGAATACTTTTAATTGGTTTCCCTATACTTTTTTCCAATTGCTGTGGCAATCAAGTGCTGGGCCAGATTGGTTGCAGTTTTGGGGCTGCGTTGCCTTTTTTGGCTTATTGGGCGGCGCGATCGCCTTTTGTTTGGGGATCAGCCACTATGTAGTGGTTCCGGTGCTGCGGTGGTTAGGGTGGCGATAACAGATTGGAGGCGATCGCCCCATACAAATCACCCTCGTACCATCAGAGTCCTCCTTAACAGCTACTCCGCCAGTCCAACAGAAAAATGCAACAATTTTTGTAGTGAAACCTACCTTCCGTCCCCTTGAAGATCACCAAGGGACAGGGAATACTTTTCAATAACAAATATGGCAGTCACCACGCAACAACTCATTCAATGGAAACAGCAAGGGCGTCCCATTGTCGCGCTGACAGTTTACGACTATGCGATTGCCCAGATTCTCGACCAAGCGGGCGTGGATATCCTTCTCGTGGGCGATTCTCTGGCAATGGTCACATTAGGCTATGAGACAACGCTACCCCTCACCCTTGATGAAATGTTACACCACGCAAAAGCAGTACGCCGTGGCGTCAAACAAGCTTTGATCGTTGTTGATTTGCCATTTTTAACTTATCAAGAAAGTCCACAGCAAGCAATGCACTCAGCCGGTAGAGTCCTCAAAGAAACAGGAGCTCAAGCGGTGAAATTAGAAGGGGGATATCCAGCGATCGCTCAAACCGTTTCCCAACTAACCGCTGCTGGTATTCCGGTTATGGGTCATATTGGTTTAACTCCTCAATCAGTGCATCAATTCGGAGGGTACCGCAAGCAAGGAAAAACCGCCGAGGAAGGTGAAAGAATCATGGCAGAAGCAATTGCCTTACAAGAAGCAGGTATCTTTGCCATTGTCTTAGAACATATCCCAGCTCCTTTAGCTGCTCAAATTACTGAAAAATTAGTAATTCCTACGATCGGCATTGGTGCAGGAGCTGATTGTGATGGTCAAGTGCTTGTCACTCCTGATTTATTAGGAATTTCCCCTTGGCAGCCTCCCTTTGCTAAATCTTATGTCAATTTACGACAGGTCATTACCCAAGCAGTGCAGGATTATAGCCAAGAGGTTAGAGAGCGTAAATTTCCGAGTGGGTAATTGGTTCTGGGGAAATAACCTGTTGTTGAAATTACACGGATTAGAAAGCGGATCGGAGTGATTGAGATGGTAGTTCCTTGAGATTTTTAAGAACAATTTTTCCTCCCAACTCTCCCCCTTTTGATCTCCGGTTTAAAATCCGTGTTTTACTGCTCCTATTGCTTAATCCAACTTCAAAGCATTAACCGGTACTTCATCCCAAGAATTCACCGTCCGCAACCTCACAGTCCAGCCCTGCTTTTTTTGCGACTCTGTTAAATTCTTCTCAAAAGACTCATTGCATTCCTTGGCTTGAGTCTCATCACAACAAGCAATACAAGAGTAGAGAAGACCCGATGGATCGAGTTGCTCATTGACCCAAATAGTCACGATTCATTCTCCCTATTTAATTCAGCGTGAGAGTAGATTTCTATCTTTGTACCTGAAATTGACCCTTCTCGGCAAGATTTACCAACCGATTGGGAATCAATTACACCTGTTTAGAGGCTAAATTACTCAGAAATTCCCCAGTCACGCGACAAATGCGCCAGTCAGGTAAAATATCAGCACCGATTCCTTGATAAAAGGCGATCGCTGGCTGATTCCAATCTAAAACACTCCACTCCAAACGCCCACAGCCCCGTTCCACTGCCAACTGAGCAACATGAATCACTAAAGACTTACCAATACCTTGCCCCCGATATTCTGGCAGCACAAACAAATCTTCAATATAGAGTCCTGGCTGAGTTAAAAAGGTAGAATAATTGTGAAAAAATAGCGCCCAACCCACAATTTGACTCTCGCACTCAGCTACAATTGCTTCTGCATAAGGACGAACGCCAAATAAGTGAGCTTCCAACGTCGTCGCATTACCCGTGACAGCATGAGACAATTTTTCATATTCAGCCAAGGCCTGAATTAAATGAAACAATCTTGGTACATCTGCCCTTGTCGCTGAGCGTATAATGACTTCTGGAACCATGAGGAGATAACGGGTCGGTAAAAACTAATATTCAAACATACCAAATTCCCCATGTTTTTGATCTAAAACTTTGGAAACTTAATCTCTCCTGGGGATAGGGAGGTGGTTTGTCCTCCCTGTCTCTCACTGACTCATCATCATCTCGTTGTCCGGTGACCTTACATTCGGTAGCATCGACCTAATAACGGCAAAGAAAGATCGGAGCTTGACTGATGCCCACCCTTGAGAAAAGTATCTCCCCTTTCCCCTCAGACAGAAGCTACCGGAATCAAGACTCGAAATGCAAGAGGAATGAAGGAAGAAAAGAGGCATCAGTCCCCGATTAACCCTTACCTCAACCAACCCTTTAATCGTTCAGCAACGTGAGGCCGTCGCAGCTTCCGCATCGCCTTATTTTGAATTTGGCGGACTCGCTCACGAGACAAATTAAAAATGCTGCTTACCTCTTCTAAGGTGTGAGGTTCTCCTGTAAGCAAACCGTAACGGAGAGCGACAATATCTTTTTCCCGTTGCGTCAAAATATTATCCAACACCTCCAAAATATCCTGGCGCATCATCTTCTCATTCATTTGCGCTTCAGGAGATAGGGTTTCGCTGTCTTCAAGGATATCCAGCAGTTCCGAACTCTCTTCTGCACCAATGCGGTGGTTGAGCGACAAAGACTTTCGGCGCACTTGCAGCAGATAGCGAAGCTGTTCTAGAGGAATATCGAGTGTCTGAGCAAGTTCTATTTCCGTTGGGTTGCGCTGGAACGATCGCTTCAAATCGCGGTGAGCTCTTTTGAGTTTACCGAGCTGCTCCACGATATGAACAGGCAACCGAATCGTGCGTCCTTGATTGGCAATCGTTCGGGTAATTCCCTGGCGAATCCACCAATAGGCATAAGTAGAAAACTTATAGCCTTTTTGTGGGTCAAACTTTTCAGTCGCTCGGTTCAAACCCAAAGCACCCTCCTGAATTAAATCCAGGAATGGGACTCCCCGATTGAGGTAGCGTTTGGCGATCGACACAACTAACCGTAGGTTTGAGCTAATCATCCTCCGTTTTGCAGAACGACCTTGGTGCAGTCGGATATCGAGTTGAGCTTCGCTCAATCCAACCGCCGTGGCCAGTTCCGCTTTCAGAGGTCGCCGTCCCCATTCCCTCTCCAATTTTTGTTGCAGTTCCTCGATCGCAACCAAATCTTGGACGCGACGAGCTAGCTCTACCTCTTCACTCGGTTTCAGCAGAGGATAGCGGGCCATCTCCTTAAATAAGGCTCCCACCGCATCCTCGGATGTCGATCTGTAAGAGACTGATGGCCCAATAGCAGCTCGCCGATCGCTCTCTTCTACCTCTACGACTGGATCGCCATCCAGTGAGGGTGCTGCTACCACCACAAAACAGTTTAGCTCCAATGATTCCATATCTTGCTGGGTGTCGGTGGGATTCACTTCAAGTTTTTGGCGCAGTTTAATGGATGAGTGCCTGCATCCGCGATTTGATAAAAGTGGCTGGTTCCTTTCATTATAGAGTCAGGCAAAATAAGAGCAGTCTGCCAAAAGGCTTTGGCTGTTCCTAGTTCTGAACTCGTAATCCTATGTCTACTATTACTTTTGGTCTATCCGAGCAGAAAGTCGCTGAGCCAGGAAACGCTTACAGCACGAACGATTCAGCCTCTCCTACTGCACAGGAACGGTGGATCGAAGTGTGGGTAGACTTTGGCAACAAAGGTTCTAGAAATCAATTTCAGGCAGAGCCAGCAGAGGAACAGCAGACGGAGCTGCTCGACGAGTCGGAAGCGCCTCTTCCAGAAGAGCAAGAAGAAGAAAAACTCTATACCTATCGCATCCCGCCCCATTTACAGGTACAGCCAGGGGATGTTTTGACTGTACCAGTTCGCAACCAACTACTACGAGGGATTGCTAGACAAGTTGTCGATCAACTACCATCCAGTTTACAGCCCAATCAAATTAAAGAGATTGAGGAGATTGTAGTTAAAAAGGACTTTTTTCCTCCTACCTACTGGCAGTTACTCGAACAAGTTGCCACTTATTATCAAGCCCACCTCGTTAAAGTCATTCGGGTGGCTTTGCCAGGATTATTGAGTCCTACTCAACGTCGCATCCGCCTAATTTCTGATGCGATTCCCGCTGGCGCTGATGCTTTTCTTAATGCTCCGGCTCGTCAAATTCTCCAGCTCTTACGCGCTTCAAGCACGGGTGATTACAATTGGAATTATCTCCAGCCAAAAATCAAAGGAGATGCGAACCGCGGTCTGAAAGACTTGTTGCAACGGGGTTGGATTGAAAGCTATCAAGAGGACTCCCAAAGACCCCGCGCCAAACTCCAAAAAGTAGTTACCCTAATTGCCAATTTTTTGCCCATTGATTTAACAGAACGCCAGCGAGAAGCGTTGAAGATCTTAAGGCAACAGGGGGGAGAAATGTATCTAGCTGACTGGCAAAAAATGTGCAATCTAAAAAGTTCATCCATTGCCAAGGTTCTAGAGAAAAAAGGCTGTATTGTTATTTCGCAACGGGAAGAATTACGAATAGAGCGTGGGGTGACACAACCCCAAGATACACCCAAAATCCTCAATCCCTATCAAGCAGAAGCTTTAGCAGTCATCAATCATTTACCAGGATTTTCTCAAGTGTTGCTGCATGGTGTGACAGGTTCTGGGAAGACAGAAATTTATTTGCAGGCGGTTTCATCTGTACTAGCACGAGGTCAATCTGCCCTGGTTCTCGTCCCTGAAATTGGTCTTACGCCGCAATTAACCGATCGATTCCGCGCTCGTTTCGGTGATAAAGTTTGTGTGTATCATAGCGCCCTTTCTGAAGGCGAACGTTATGACACTTGGCGACAAATGCTGATGGGAACTCCGCAAGCGATCGTTGGCACGCGATCGGCTATTTTTGCCCCGCTTCCTAAATTAGGATTAATTGTCTTAGATGAAGAACATGATTATAGTTTCAAGCAAGGAGAACGCCCCCCCCTCTATCACGCTCGCACCGTCGCGAAATGGCGGGCTGAATTAGAAAATTGCCCCTTAATTTTAGGTTCTGCGACCCCTTCCCTCGAAACTTGGGTACAGGTTAAACATTCAATCGCTACTTCCCCATCTCCAATTACTCATTTCCCTTGTCATTATCTCTCTCTTCCAGAGCGTATTTATTCACGTCCCCTCCCCCCCATAGAAGTGGTGGATATGCGACAGGAATTGCGACAAGGCAATCGCTCTATTTTTAGCAATTCCCTCCAGAGTGCTTTGCAACAATTACAGGAACGTCAGCAACAAGGAATTCTCTTCATCCACCGCCGGGGACATAGTACCTTTGTCTCTTGTCGGAGTTGCGGTTATGTGATGGAATGCCCCCATTGTGATGTTTCTCTTTCTTATCACCAGGTGCGGGAAGGAGAAGCAGAATTATTGCGCTGCCATTACTGTAACTACCAGCAACTTCAACCACCCCGCTGTCCCGAATGTCGTTCCCCCTACTTCAAAAACTTTGGCAGCGGTACTCAGCGAGTTGAACAAGAATTAACCCGGTTATTTCCCCAGTTACGGGTGATTCGATTTGATAGCGATACGACTGCTAGGAAAGGGGAGCATCGCCGACTTTTAGAGCTATTTAAAAATCAAGAAGCAGACATTTTAGTCGGGACACAAATGGTCACTAAGGGTTTAGATTTAGCCCAAGTGACTTTGGTGGGAGTTGTGTCAGCAGATGGGTTATTAAATATGCCAGATTATGGGGCGGGGGAACGAGCGTTTCAAATCCTAACTCAAGTGGCCGGTCGTGCTGGGCGAGGGAACGATCCGGGGCGAGTGCTCATTCAGACTTATACACCCGAACATACAGTAATCCAAGCAGTGCAACGTCACGAATTTGCAGCTTTTATTGAAGCAGAATTGCAGGAAAGAGCTGCCCTCAATTATCCTCCCCATAGGCGATTAATTCTCTTGCGACTGAGTGGTTCTCATGCGGTAGAAGTTGAAACAGCAGCCCATGAATTGGCGTCAGTTCTTTCTTTTCGTAAGGGCGATCGAGCTGTCTATTCTCAGGGGTTAAACTATGAATTATTAGGACCTGCTCCTGCGCCAATCATGCGCGTTGCGAATCGCTATCGATGGCATATTTTGCTAAAATTGCCAGTGGATGCTCCCGGAAGCTCTCTTGATTTAGGAAGGTTGCGAAGTCTTTGCCCTCGTTCAGTTAGTTTAACAATTGATGTCGATCCCCTAAATTTAGGGTAGAATTAAAGCCACGATTCTCTCTCGTTCCGGTGCAATTCGGAATGAATATCAAATGCAGACTTGACCGATTCCCAGCCTCACCAATCCTTAATCATGAAGATTTATTCCTTCAAACCCACTGATTTCAACAATTGATTGATTGACTCAGCATCTTGATTTTTACCTTGAGATTTCAACAAATCCCTGGCTTTTCTTAAGGGTCCGATTGCCTCAGGTAAACGATTATTTTGGTAAAGAGCGACCCCTAGTAAATAGTGAAAAGCGGGTGAATTGGGCTGGAGACGAATGGCTTGTAGAAAAGCCGGAATTGCCTCTGCTAATTTATTTTGATTGGCGAGGACACTCCCCAAATTAGCATAAGCTTCGGCAAATGTAGGGTCGATTTCCACAGCTTTGCGAAAAGCTACTTCTGCTTTTGGTAAGTCTCCTTGCTGATAAGAAGTGAGACCTTGCTGAAAGTAGTCATTTGCTCCAGAGTTCTGAGCGAATTGCTCCGCAAGAGTTGAGCCGGAAGACACAGTAGCAGAGGGGGTTGCACCAACAGCATGAGAGGCGGTTAATCCAGAGAGGGCAACAGCTACGCTCAGAAATTCTATCAGCTTGTACTTTCTCAACATAGGAAGGAAACCTGTCTTACTGATTTTGAGAATTTGGATTAAAAAAGCTAAACAGCAGGAGATGGCGGTCTGATTTTTCCGGGAATCCAGCAATACAAAAGCGTAGTTTACCTGATTTTCCCTTGGTTATACCACAGAGTTTAGGGGGCAGCGCAATCCCCCACCTCTAACCCAAGAGGATGGGAAAGCCACACCTCTTCTGTTCTTCTTCTCAGTTATTCTAAAGCTTCCAAAAACGTCTGTACCTTGCCGTTAGGTCTTAAAACCACCCGAATTCTAGGATTCTTTCCCTCTGCAACTGCAGAGACAAATGGCTCACCTATTAATGGCATATTGGTGCGGTCAATGTAATCTCCTGCTGCTTGTCCGAGGGGGATGATGCGTTGAATCGAACCCTTGGCATCTAACTGCAAACTGTACTCCAGTGTTTCCTTCAAATCTTCAGGCGGTTGCCAATGCTGCTGAAAATAACTTCTAGCTTCGGCAACCTGAGGAATGCTGTCAAATAGCGTGCGGTTTGTTGGTGTAGCTGCTGCTTGCTTGCTGGAATTGGGTGCTGGTAAGGTGGGTTGGCTATCCTCTAGGGTCGGCAGTTCAGTAGGACCACTGACGTGAGGAGGGAGGTTGCCGAGGGCTGTGGTTGTTCCCTCAGGTAACGGCGGATTGGGGGGAATTGCCTTTAATGGGGGTGGGGAGGGTGGTGCTGTTCTGAGAACGATGGGCGTAGGCTGAGGCAAGGACGTTCTGGGTTCTGGACCCGGGGGCATAGGGGCGGCAGAGCCAGGAATGACAATCGCTTGCTGGGGAGGAGCTGGTGTGGGGGCAGGTGGAGGAAAGAGTGGGGTGGGAGGCGCAACAGGACTCGGTTTGGCAGAGAGGGTGGGAGATGCGGTGGCAATGGGTAAGGCGGGGCTGGGTGAAATCGTTCCCGTCGGTGCTGGAGGGATCTGTGGCTTAGGAGTGCCACTGGCGGTGGGACTTGGGGTCGAGGCTGACTGAATGCTCATGGTTGGCCCTGGAGAAACGCGACTAGCAAGTGGTTGCCCAGTGGCATTTCGGGAGCCTGCATTGGCTGATATGGGGGAGGTACTTTCAATGGAAGCTTGTTCCGTGGACGGTGAACGGTTGAGCAACTTGACGACACCTGCCGTTACCCCCACCACCACCACTACGGCGGCCGCTGCACTCAGCCAAGCCGGAGGGTTGCTTCTGCTGCGGTCGCGATTCAAGTTAGGCAGCGCCATCACGTCAGAGGCATATTCTTCGAGGGCCGTGGCTAAGTCAAATAATTGCAGGACACTCAGGTGAACTACGGCTCCAGAAGTGGCATCAGCTAGCTCACCTAAAAATAAGTCATGGGCTAATAAGCCACGCGGTTCTAAGCGGAGTGGGGAACTCAGGTCTGGACTCTGCTCAAGAGGAGGCGTTTCTGAGTCTAGTCTTTTAGAGGCGATCGCGTAGGGATTATAACTTTCATCTAAAACTAATGGCTCTACGACGGGTGGGGAAGATGGGATGGGAGCAGCACTTCTCATTTCTGCCTCTGGTTCTGTGTCCCCAGCCAAGGATTGGTTGCTGAGGAAATCTTGCACATAAGCATTCACAACTTCACACAGAGCGTCTAATTGGGCGCGATCGCCCCGGAGCTTAACGTGCTGTTCCTCTGGTAGGCGAGGATCGTCGAGGCGCAACTCAAATCGCAGGGATTTCAACACCGACTGACCCGCCCAAAAAGACAAGGGCGAAGTTTTGGCTGTGATTTCCAGGGTGCAAGTGGGGGGCGTGTACCGTCGCAGAACCATTTCAATTTGGGTAAGGGGTAATTGGTAAGGGGTAATTGTTAATGGGTAATGGGTTCGGCGTTTGGGGCTGGTAGATCGAGAACGACTAACCACTAACTACTAATGACTTCTGTCAAGAAGAGCTAACCAGAGGCGACGGTGGCCACCGGGGCTGCTGTAGAATAGCAGGTCAATCAACAGTTTCAGCGCTAAGTTGGTGAGTTCCTTTGGCGATCGCATCTCTGCGTCCTCCATGCGCTCGGTGTAGGTGTTGCTAAAGGTATCGATATAGTCTCCTAGCAAGGCGACTGTATGGGGTTCGCGGTTCTGCTCAGCGACTTGTTCGAGTAGGGCGACAGCACGGCGGATCAAAGCTTGGTGCTGTTTGGCGAGGTGGCAGCTAATTAAAACCAGCGATCGCGCTTCTTCCACATCGAGCTTTTTCCGCCCCCCCTGACCTTTCCGCAGTGGGTTGGACTGTCGCAGCCGCCATAAACTTACACGGTCTGCCACCATTGATTCTAAATTCAGTTCGGCTGCAACTCGAAGCATAGCATCGGAGCCAATTCCTGCTAAGGCTTCGAGTGCTAAGAGCACTAAATCTAGTTGGGTTTTCATGTTGTCCAACTGCACGGGGTCCGGCACTTTCTGGGCAAGCTCCTCTAATTTAGGAGAGGAGTGACCCGCGCTGTTGGTAGGAGCGGAGGACTTCACGATAGAGCGCATAGCTTCAGCATAGGAAATGAGACAGTGTTGGGTACAGCCGTTACAGAATTTGCGACAGGAAACCCGCCAATACTTGTCTAGAGGGATTTAGAAGTCAGGTCGCCTAGAGACTAGCCAGTGAATGGGGATGAGAATCTGATTGACAAACCAGGAGGGTTTAGTGATCTAGGATATATGACTGCTGGTGCCTGATTTTTAGCTCCCGCTGATTTTATGTCTCTCCATCCGTTGCCCCTCTGATTCCGGGAAGTGTCACCGGAGGTAGGCGAGTGTTACACCAGAACCTCCTTCTTTTTCAGCAGCAAGTTCGTAGCGTGATACTTCTGGGTGAGTGGCTAAGAATTCATGGATGCCTTTCCTTAATTGCCCTGTGCCTTTGCCGTGAACGATCCAAAGCACTCCGGGCTCGACCGCCTTGGCAAGGGCTCGGTCTACTTCAATCTGGGCATCTGCGACTCTCATCCCCCGCAGATCGATTGTATTCTGGGAGGTGCGAATCGGAATTGGGGGTTGAGCAGGGGGGGGGGAACCTCCGGGTGGGTGAGCAGCTTTGCTCTTGGGTGCTTCTGGTTCTGGTTTTTTGCGGATCTCTGGTTTTTGGCCATCGAGGGATTCAATCTCGGCGAGGGGGACGGTCATTTTCATCATCCCAAACCGGATGGTGAGTTCTTCGTCGTCATTAGGACCGCTGAGGACTTCGGCGGTTTGGCCGAGGCGGGGAATGCGGATGCGATCGCCGACTTGGGGCCGAAATCCAGGTTTGGGTTTGACTGGTTCTTTCCGCGATGGTAAGTATTTGTCCGCCAGTTGATTGATGGCAGTGGTGGCTTGTTGGGCCTCCTGAGCGGTAACTGGACCTTGCTGTAAGCGCCGGATCACTTGGGCAATTTCTGCTTTGGCGGCGGCGATCGCCTCTTGAACCGCGGCTTCCTGGGCAATTTTCAGGTCTCGCTCTCGCTGCTGCAAGGCGGCGGCTTTCTGGGAGACTTCCCGGTGGAGTTGTTCGGTTTGTTGCAGCAGTTGGGTGGCTTCCCGCGCTTTGGTTTCTTGTTTGCGTCGTTGAGCTTCTAAACCGGCAATCACTTGGTTAACTTCTTCGGATGCTCCCCCGACATAGGTTTGAGCTTGCTCAGCGATTTCTGGCAGTAAACCCAAGCGCTTAGCAATGGTTAAGGCATTCGAGCGGCCGGGAATGCCCCAGAGCAGGCGGTAGGTGGGTTTGAGGGAACTATCATCGAATTCCACAGAGGCATTTTCAAAGCGGTTGTCTTCGTATTTGAGGGCTTTGAGTTCGCCAAAGTGGGTGGTGGCGATCGTGAGTAAGGCATGGTCTGCTAAATATTGCAGCAGGGCGATCGCTAAAGCGCTGCCTTCGGAGGGGTCGGTTCCGGCTCCAACTTCATCGAGTAAAATCAGAGACTGGGGACTAGGAAGGGGGGTAGCTGCTACAGAGTCTGTCTCTGTCTCTGCTGTGACTGGGGGGGTTTGGCCTTCTCCAATCGCTTTTAAAATTCGACTGATGCGCCGAATATGACCGGAGAAAGTCGATAAGCTTTGCTCGATCGACTGCTCATCACCGATATCGGCCAATACATATTCAAACCAAGGAAGCTCGACTGGTTCCCGCGCCGGTAGGAATAAACCGGCTTTTGCCATTAAGGCGGCAAGTCCTAAGGTTTTGAGGGTGACGGTTTTGCCGCCGGTATTGGGGCCGGTAATGGCAACCACCCGAATGTGAGGCTGGATCAGGAGGTCGATGGGGACAACCGCGGTTCCTTGTTCGTGCTGTTGCTGCCAAACCAGGAGGGGATGGCGCAATTGACGGAGGGTGATGGGATAGTGGGGGATGGGGATATTGCTGCTGCTGGTTGTTTCTGGGTGGCAGTCAATAAACCTGGGGGGGTTTGCACCTAACCACAACCCATAGCGAGCTTTGGCGGTTGCTAGGTCGATGGCGGTGACGATGGCTAATAGCTTTTCTAAGTCGGGTTTGACGGCGGCGACTTGCTGAGTTAAGGCTTGACGGACGGCTTCTTCTTCGGCTTGCTCTTGACGGAGCAGTTGCCGCATTTGATTATTGAGACTAACGATGCTGTGGGGTTCGACGTAGAGGGTTGCTCCGCTCATGGAGGTATCGTGAACGATACCGGGGATGGCGTCTTTTTGAGGCGCTCGAACGGGAATGACGAAGCGATCGCTTCTTTGGGTGATGAGTTGTTCTTGAACGGCGTTCGCTTGGCGTTGGAGAATACTCTGGAGGATTTGATGGATGCGATCGCGTAACTGGCGCATCGACTGACGAATACCGCCGAGTTTGGGGGTGGCGCGATCGGCGACTTGGCCGCGTTCGTCGATGCAGCGGTGGATTTCCTGTTCGAGTTCTGGGTAGGTTCGCAGTTCGGCGACGAGTGCGGTCAGGACGGGAACATCGGGTTGGTTGTCGATGGTGCGTCGCAATTGTCTTGCGCCGGCGAGGGTGGTGGCGATCGCTAAGAGTTCTGCGCCACTCAGGAGCCCTCGGAGTTCGGCCCGTTCTAGGGAAACACCGATGTCTTGAATGCCTTCAAAGGTGAGGCCACTGGTGAGGCGGCTTTCTAGGTGGTACGCTTCTTGAGTTTGGGCGAGGAGTTGCAGCGTCTCAGCTTGGGTTGCTGGGATTTGTAAGTAATGAGCCGCCACTGCACCCAGTTTTGTGGCCGTGAAGGTCGCTAGGTGCTGACACAGGCGCGGCCATTCTAAGAGTTCGAGAGTTTCCGCTTGAATCAAAGGTTAAAAGCTGAATCTTCAATGATCTAGATAACGCGCTCTGCAACTTTTAAGTTCCTCCTCGAGTGGGAAGGCGATGGACGGGAGTTTGACCGAGTCCGAGTCACTATGTCCCCCTTCCAGAGAGGAGAAAATTATCGAGTTGTAGGGGCTCTTGTCAGCTTATTCTAAGCTTTTTTCCGGCGTTTCGCCTAGGGCTAGGGTTTGAGGTGGATTGGCTAATTTTTAGACTGGGAGAGGATTTTCTGGTAGGCGGTGATGGTTTGTTGAGCGATCGCGTCCCAACTGTAATGGGTTTTGGCATAGTTTTGAGCGTTGTATCCTCGTCGCTGGCGTTCGTCGGGGTTCAGGAGGGCGGTTTTAATCAGGGAGGCGATCGCTTCTATGTCTAAGGGTCCCACCCACCCTGCTTCGGCTTGCTGCACTTCTTCCCAAATATAAACTCGATCGGAAATGACTACAGGAGTCCCAGCGGCCATTGCTTCGGCGACCGCAATTCCAAAGTTTTCATAGTAAGAAGGCAAAACAAATAAGTCAGCATTTTGTAATAAGGAACGTTTAACTTGACCTGTTACAAATCCTGTGACGGTGGTATGGGCTGCTAGAGGGGATGCAGCGATTCTTTGTTGAATTTGTTTTTCATAATCAGCATCCTGAGGATTAGAACCCGCTAGAATAAAGTGAAAATTTATGTTTTCTGCTAGAATTATTTCCAGGGCTGCAATCAGCAAATTTAATCCTTTTTTAGGTTCGATTCTGGATAAAAATAAAATCACTGGAATTTGTAAATTTTTTAAATTGTTTTTTTGAACTTGTGACAATGAGAAGAGGAAAGAATGAGGAAATTGAGTTTCTAAACCTTGACTTTGCTCTAATTCTGTGATTGCTTCTAAATCAGGAATGGGGAAAGGTGATTCATTTCTAATATTCACACCCAAGGGAATAATTAAATCCTGAGGAGTTGCCATTTTATCAGTTGCAGAAAAACCAAATCTTTCTGAAATTTTAGCTTCTTGTTGACTCGTAAAATGAATTGCAGCAGCGCCGGCTAAATTTGGTTTTTCTAAAAGAGCTGCATAAATTTGTTTGACTCGTTTTTTCTTTTGTAAATCTGCGGGATCGAGCATTCCACAGGGGCGAAGAATATAGGGAAGCTGATGGTAGCGAGCAATAGTAGCAGCGAGGGTAGTAACCGGGGAAAATAGGGCATGAATATGGGCCAGGTCATATTCGCAGATATGCTGCTTTAACCATTGTAATAGATCCCAGGAAAATTTATATCGACGGAAGGGAAAGCAGTGGAAATAAAGAATGCGGTAGCCATTTTGGGCAATGGGTTGATTGAGAGGAACTTCTAAGGGGGGTTGACCCAGATCTCCGTTAGAATCAGTAGTGAGAATTGTGATCTCTAACCCTTGGGCTGCGAGGGCGGCGGAGAGACCAAGTACCATTTGACTCGGGCCACCATACACCAGGGAAATGGAGGGGATAATTTGCAAGACTCGCATTATTTTAATTTTTATTTAATTGTTATTTTCAAGTAATAATGCTCTGCTGATGGGGTGGAAAAGCCAGGATTCGGCATCATTAATGACTGGGATTTGATTTTAGCGAATTATACAACAAGTCAGGTCAATTTTCTTGAGTAATTTATCCTAATTGCGCTTGAGTAGCTTGTCTTCTTTAAACTCTCAATTGCTCGTCCTTCAGTGCCATCCCTAACGGATACTCTTAACAACTAAAATAACTGATGATAAAACTCTAATAACTGCTCAGCTAAAATTCGATTGGTATAATTTTCCATTACCCTGCGATAACCCCGTTTTCCTAACTCTGCTGCTAATTCTGGAACTCCCATCAACCGCCGTAAACAATCTCGCAGTGCCGCCACATCTCCCTCTGGAAAAACTAACCCTGCATCCTGAATTACATGAGGAATTTCTCCACAATTAGAACCAATCACTGGCACTTGACAAGCCATTGCTTCAATTAAAACATGACCAAATTGTTCTTGCCAACCCCGAACACTAAAAGTTTGAAATTGATTGCTTGTTTCTGAGGGTAAGACTAAAACATTCATCAAATTCAAATAACGGTACACCCGATCGTGGGGAATGCTATCAACCCAGATTAATCGATCTTGAATTCCCCATGTCTTTGCTGCTTCTGTGAGACGCGGGCGTAACTCTCCCCGCCCCACTAATAACCATTTCCAAGGGTCTTCTTGAATTCCTGATAATGCTTTCGCCAGCGTCAGTAATCCCTTTTCTTCGACAAACCGCCCAACAAATCCTACAATAAAATCAGTCGGTTGAATATTTAACTGTTGCGATAAATGAGTATCATAACCAGTCGGTCGAAATAAACTTTCATCAACCCCTAACTGCGGCATAATTTTAATGGGACCACTATAACCATGCTCTCGTAAAATTGCAGCCCCATCTTGGTTCCCTACGACAATCCCATCGGTGTGTTTGAGATTATAAGCTTCTAACTCAGAAATGGGCCACTTTAATTGATAGGGTAAATTCCACCAAGTAAAGAATATATTTTTTGCTTGAATTTTTAGCAACTTATTCAAGGCGATTGATTGAGCATAAGCTAAAGACTTTGAGCCTTGTTCCACTTGAATAATTTGGGGTTTAAAATCGCGCAACAGTTTGATTAAATCCGCTCCAAAAGTTAGTAATCCTTGATGATTTTGGCTGAAATTAGAAATTGGTACGACTTTAAATGAACCTTCCTGGTAAAATTTAGTTTCAATTGCTTGACTTTGAACGCCTCCTGGCTTCCAATAACGGGGGACTACAATAGTGACTTGAATTTCAGGATTTAAGCTCGCTAAAATTTTTAATTTTTGCTGATTGAGGGGAACAATATAAGTATGGCTAGCAACCAAAATTTTCATAGATTTGAGTTAAATTCTAGGGTTGATGAGTCGTCTAAGCGAGTGTAAATTTGACCATCATCATTCAGGGAGCGAAGGATCGTAGTCACAGCACTTAGAAACCCGATTAAATAAAAACAAAATCTAGGAATAATTTTCAGGAGTGAACCACTTTTATTACAAGGTGGATGTCCTAATACATGGCAGTCAAATAATTTAGCAAAAAATCGCAAATTTTGCAGCAGCGTGAGATTTTTAAAGCCCATTAAAAAATGATTATGATAAAAACTCATTTGATACGGGAGCGATTTTGTACTGATATTGTGACAGCCACCTGTCTCTTCTCCTAAGTGAATTAAGGCAGCTTCCGGGTCATACCAAATTTTAAACTCTGTAGACCTTAGCCGCAAGCAAAAATCCGATTCCTCCCGCACGGCACTCCCCTGAAATCGTTCATCAAACCGTAATCTATACTTGGTAAAAACTTCTCTACAGAAGGACATATTACAACCCCTCGCTGATAGCACGAGTTGCGGTTTGACTGTATGAACTAAGTCAAGATAGTACCAAGCTATTCCCGGATCTCTGGCTTCGGGTGGCAAGTCTTCAATTCTTAATTCTCCGCCTGAATCTTCTAGTTTCATTCGATCAAAAACCCTACCTGCTACTGCTCCTAGGGTAGGGTTTTTTTCCGGTTTATTTAAGTAATTTCTAGCATGAGCGGTGAGAAAGTTAGGCTGCAATTTGACATCATCATCGATAAATACAATAATATCTCCGCTGGCTCGTCGGACGGCATAATTGCGTGCTCCTGGCAAACTCGCCCAATTCACCCGAAACCAGCGAATTTTTCCTGAATTGGCTAATTGTTCTAAATAGAATGCTGTTTCTGGTTCATGGGTAGAAGTTTGATCGATGACCAAGACTTCAAAAGTTGGATAATCTTGTTTTAATACATCTGTTATAGTGGCTCGTAAATGAGCTTCGCGGTTATAAGTGGGAATGACGACAGAAATGGAAAGGGGTGAGTTAACATTATTCATTCTTGCCTAAAGATAACTCGTGATTCGTGATTTTTATCCAGGCTCAAACTAGATTTCTCCTCATTGGTTAAGCTTTTTTAATCTTTCCTTGTTATTGGTTGGGAAACTGCTGCCTCCGATGGAAATTGCACCATTGGACGGGCAGGTTGCCCGTCCCCCAAGAACTTTAAGATCATCTATATGGTGCAATTAGGATGTTTCCGTAAACAGTTAACCGTTTACTGTTAACGGCTAATGCTCATCCTTTAAACAGCTAAGTGTTGCTGCACAGCTAACACTAAGTTGTTAGTCCAATTATGGGCTAATTCGCTGCTGATTGCTTCTACCATCACTCGGATTAAAGGTTCTGTCCCAGAGGCACGGACTAGCACTCTTCCTTGTTCGCCCATCGCATTTTGTGCCTGAGAAATTGCAGTTTGTAACGGTTCGCACTCCTGCCACTTCATCCGTTTTTCCCGGTCTTCAACCCGCACATTCCGTAGCAATTGCGGGTAAGTTTGGAAGCTCGCATCTACTAATTCGGCCAGTGCTACCCCGGATTGCCGTACCAACGATGCTAAGTGCAGCGCTGTTAACAAACCGTCTCCGGTAACTCCATAATGAGGGCAGAGAATATGACCGGACTGTTCACCCCCTAACATGGAACCAGTCCGCTGCATTTCTGCATGGACATACTGATCTCCGACGGAAGTTCTAATTAGTTTGCCACCGATTTGTTGCCAAGCTCGCTCAAATCCTAAATTCGCCATTACTGTAGAAATAATGAGGTTGTCTGGCAACTGCTCCAGTTGACGCAACCTCTGGCCCCATAAATACAGAATATAATCGCCGTCAATCGCTCTACCTTGGTTGTCAACTGCTAACACGCGATCGGCGTCGCCATCAAAGGCAAATCCTAAATCTGCATGGTGTAATTGAACGGTTTCTTGCAAGCATTGGAGGTGAGTCGAACCGCAGTTAACATTAATGCGATCGCCATCGGGACTGTCATGCAGACAAATCACTTCGGCTCCCATTTCCCTAAATACTAGCGGCGCCAACTTGACAGCAGCACCCCAGGCTAAATCCAGTACAATTCGCATTCCCTGCAAATTTACCTGTGGCAAGAGGGGACCATGCAACGAAGCGGCATATTGATTGACTAATTCAGGCCGCTGGTAGTGATGTCCCCAGGAGTCGGCAGCAATGGCGCCATTGGCGCCCCGTATCCCTGCTTCAATTTGTGCTTGTAGCGTTGTTGGCAACTTCGTGCCATCGGGTCCGAAAAACTTAATGCCGTTGTCTTCTGGCGGGTTGTGGGAGGCAGAAATCATCACCCCACCGGCTGCTTCTGAAGTGCTTGTCAAATAAGCAACGCAAGGGGTGGGGCACAACCCCAAATTCCAAACTTCTAATCCTGCTGCGGTTAAGCCTGCTGACAAAGCCATTGCCAGCATATCGCTGGAATTTCTGCTATCTTGCCCTAGGATGATGGGGCCTGGTTGGGGAGATTTTGCACGCAATACTTGTCCGGCCCAAAAACCAATTTGTAAGGCTAAGGGGGCTGTCAGCAATTCTCCGACTTTCCCCCGAATGCCGTCTGTGCCAAATAGGGGAGTATTGGGCAGTGAAGTGCTACTGAAAGCAGCAGTGGACTCGGTGTCCCGATTAGATTCTACAGAATTAGCAGCCTGAAGTTGATAGCTGCGGTGACGCGAAGGCGTTTGTACCATATTCACTCCTCTAAAATAATCACTCACACACACAGGAGGATAACATTTCCGGAATCGAGATATAAGCTCCTTGGATGACCACTGTAGGACAGGCAAAGGTGGCTTTACATCTAACTCTAGAGTGGGCAATGCCTGCCGGATAGCTAAACATACCGTTCTAGAATTGCAGCGGTTGCCTGGCCTGTTTTTTCCCAACTAAATTGGGTGGCCCTAGCAAGGCCGAGGCTACGGAGGCGCGGTCGCAACTGTGTATCCGTTGCGACTGCCTGCATGGCTGCGGCAATCTCTTCCACTTGGTAGGGATTGACTAAGAGGGCTGCGTCCCCTGCGACTTCTGGCAGGGAGGACAGGTTGGAGGTAATGGCAGGCGTACCGCAGGCCATTGCTTCGAGTACGGGGAAGCCAAACCCCTCCCAGAGACTGGGGAAAACGAGGGCGATCGCTTGATTGATGACTGTTGGCAATTCAGTGGCGGGAACGTAGTTCAAAAATTTTACCTGATTTTCTAAACCCAACTCTATCACTTGAGCTTTGAGTCGGGGTGTGTATAGGGTATCACAGGGACCGGCCAGCCAAAGTTCATAATCGTTTTTATTTACCAAGGTAGAAAAAGCTGCGATCGCTCGTTGCAAATTTTTATAAGGATCGTGGCGACCAATATAGAGGAAGTAATTGCGAGTGGGTAAGTTGAGGAACTGAAATTGATGGGGGTTATAAGCTAAGGGAATGGGGGTAATTTTATGACGAGGAATTTTATAAAATTCTACCAGATCCTGGGCCGTTGCTTGCGAGTTGCAAATGATGTGTTCTGCTTGGGAAAGAACTAAGGGAATATAGTACCGGAAGTATGCAGTTAAGCGGGAAAAAGGTCTAGGGAAGCGCAGGGGAATTAAATCATGGGCCATAACGACGTAGCGACAGCTTGAAAACAGAGGCGCTTCGGGAAGTGGCGAGAAGAGGAGGCGCGACCGGAGTTTTTGATAGATTCGTGGCAGTTGAAATTGAGTCCACAATAAGCGCCGTAGATGTCCCTTAGTTCCCTGGCTAGGAGTCATGTTTGCTGGGACTGGATAAGTTGTATAATCTTGAGGAAAATTGGCAGCTAATAGGGTAGGATTGAGGTGTTTTAGGGAGGGGAAAACCTGAGTGGCATAGGTAGAAATTCCGGTTGGTTCAGGAATCAGAAATGATAAATTAATCAGAAGTGAATGAGCCATAATTTTGAGGTTGGTAGTCAGCCCGCAAGAAGCTTTCCAGTCATAGGGTAGCGTTTTTTAGGGGCAATCATCATACTGAGTGCTGCGATCGATCGGCCCCACCAAGCAGGGCGAAGATAGGGCGATCTTTTAGAATAATTGCCTACTTATAAGCGCTGACTGTTACTCTTAAAGAGCTGACTCTGAACGTACAGAAACAAGCCTTTGAGTTTGTTGAGTGACATTTTAGTATTAAAGGGCAGCGAAATCAAGGAAGTTAAAGTAATGCGAACCAGTCGATACCCTAAAACCCAGAAAGAGGTATGCTTTTGCAGGCTCAATAGGTAGCTCTTGATGCTATGCTGGATTTTTAAGTTTGCGTGCTTACTGGTAATGGAAGAAGGGTGATGAATCACAGCAAATAGTCTAGTCAATCCAATGAGATGCCCCTGGTTGGCATAGCGACGACAAAAGTCAAAATCTTCATAATATAAAAAGTAAGCTTCATCAAACTGGGGACATTCAGTAAAATTTTTAAAGTTAATCAGCAAGCTACATCCTGTCACCCAGCTTATTTCTAAATAATCTGCTGTTGCTAATTCGGGAGACAGATTTTTTATTTCGAGAATTGTACCTGTTTTGGGATTAAATTGACCCCCTCCAAACCAAACTTTACCACCTGGTTCGTAAACAATTGTTCCTAAAACTGAAAGCTCGGGATGTTTATTTAAAAAGTTTGATGCTTGTTGAAGAGAATTTTTTAAGAAATAAGCATCGGGGTTAATTAACCAAATTAAAGCTTGTGGATTCCGTTGATAAATCCACTGCAAACCTAAGTTACAGCCTCTACCAAATCCTAAATTTTTACCCGCCTCAAGAATGAAAATTCCATCCCTCTTAAGACGGTGAATCGAAGGGTCATCAGGAGAATTATTGACAATAATTAGTTGCCAATCACTCTCCTGATTGCCAGGAAGTGAAGCGATTAACGTCTCAATCAGGTGGGTGGAATAATAATTGACAGTAATCAAGAAGATCACGTCAGTTCAATCAGGCTATCATCACCAATCATAAACCGGAGGGCTTTGGGGCGAGGGGGGGCAGTAACCAGTTGGGCTCGCTGACCGATCACGCTATCTACAATTCGCTGGTGAATTCCAGTAATTTTTGCTTCTTTTAAAATCACACTGTGTTCTATATCTGCATCAATGAGGGTGACGCGATCGGCGATGCTACTGTAGGGGCCAATAAAGCAATTTTCGATGTGACAATTTTCACCAATGACCACCGGGCCCCGAATGGTAGAATTAATCACTTGCGTTCCCTTGCCAATTTTCACCCGCCCAATAATTTGACTGTTGGGATCTACTGTGACTTCGACTCCTGGTGTGACGCAGGTATCGAGAATAATTTGGTTGGCACTCAGAAGATCGTCTTTTTTTCCGGTATCTAACCACCAACCGTCTAAATTACAAGCTTTTACCTGTTTTTCCTCGTCGATCAGTTGTTGGATGGCATCGGTAATTTCAAGTTCACCACGCGCCGAGGGTTTAATTTTGGCGATCGCACTGTGGATGGTAGGAGAAAAGAAGTAAATGCCAACCAGCGCTAAATTAGAAGCAGGATTTTTGGGTTTTTCTACCAGTTCTAACACTCGCCCTTTTTCATCGACGGTGGCGACCCCAAAAGCACTGGGATTTGCTACAGGTCGTAGTAAGATCAACGCATCTAAATGGTTGGTTTTGAAAGTATCTAAGAATAAATCAAGCTGACTTTGAATGAGGTTATCTCCCAGATACATAATAAAGGGAGAATCTCCTAAAAAGGGCTGAGCTACTTTAACGGCGTGAGCCAGACCTGCGGGTTGTTCTTGTAAAATATAAGTGATATTGGCACCAAAGCGCTCGCCATTTCCTGTTTTTGCCTTCACTTCTTCGCCAGTTTCCGGGCTAATAATAATCCCAATTTCAGTAATTCCTGCTGCTACAATTCCCTCAATACCGTACCAAAGAATTGGTTTATTTGCCACTGGCACTAACTGCTTTGCGCCTGTATAAGTGAGGGGACGCAAGCGCGTTCCTTTACCACCGGATAGAATTAATGCTTTCATATTTTAGGGAGTTGGGTAGAAAGTATCAGCTTGAGTCCCTGACGCCCTTAGAGAGGGTAGGTTCCCAATTACAGAGCTTTTCCCTAGTATAGACGAGGCTCTCACTGAATTCTAGCTAAGATGACTGTCCAAGGTAACGGAGTCACTACTTTGATGAGTTTAAATTTAGTTTGAACCAGTTTGATAAATCCTCGTCTTGACCAGTGTTGGACATGACCAGGACTATTACCAAATTGAGTAAAATGAGCGCCTCGAATAAAATTTAAGGTCCTAAAAATGGGTTCTCGTGGCACGCTCAACAGGCAGTAAGGAGCAGCAACAGTTGACAATTTTTCTAGCCCTAAAAGGGGATTTTCTAGATGTTCAAGGACTTCACAGCAAACCACCAGTTCTGCCTGGTCTACTTCTGATTTTAATTCATAGATACTCTTGTTGGCAAAGGAGACGCGGGAAGAAGGAACGGCCTCTTTTGCCTCTTTCAGAATCGCGTCTGAGATATCTGTACACTGAAGAGTTGCTTCAGTTTGATCGAGTAAAATTTGAGTGACATGACCTTCCCCACATCCAACTTCTAAAATAGTTTTTGGGTTAATTTCTTTAACCAATGCAGCCAAAGTATGGTCAAACTGCTTGATTAATAGTTGACCAATTGGATTTCGCATTTGATATTTATTTGAGCCAGTCCCCACTACAATTCCATTTTCAACGAGAGGGAGTTTTTGAGTTTGCTTAATCATTGAATATCCTCACTTGTGAAACCTGAGTAATCTGAGGGTTGATGTAACTTTTAAAATCGCGATGTTATGGGGTTCACATTGCTTGTTGTAGCCAGTTACAAGAGGGTTTGTAAGAAAAGCAACACGGTTTTAATTATAAAATTGATCGGAGCGTTGATTGTTATAGCTATCATTTAACACTTCCGATATTTGCTTCTCTACATAGTCAGTATCAACATTTCTCGTAATTAACTCAGCTAAAATTCCCAGTGACATTAACTGCACCGATAAAATTGTACAGAGAATTCCAAAAAATAAAAGGGGACGAGTTCCGATCGGTCCCAAGTGCATTCCTCCTAAGTTGAGAAACCAGATGATTGTCAAGTAAATGAGTGAAATCAGCCCGATCGCACCAAAAAATAATCCCAGTCCCCCAAACAAATGACCTGGTTTATGTAAGTAGTGGGTCGTTGCCAGTACCGTCAATAGGTCAATTAATCCTCGTGCGTAGCGTTCCCACCCATATTTAGATTTGCCATGTTTCCGAGAATGATGCTGGACAACTACTTCCCCAATTTTAAATCCCAAGTTATTTGCTAAAACCGGAATATAACGGTGTAATTCCCCGTAGAGCTTAATCGAATCTAAAACTTCTTTCCGATAGGCTTTATAGCCACAATTCATATCATGTAACTGCACCCCTGTCATGACAGATGTTACATAATTAAATAGCTTCGAGGGTAATGTTTTAGAAAGTGGATCGTTCCGTTGCTTCCGCCACCCAGAAACTAAATCAAATCCTGATTCTAAATGTCGCAAAAACTTGGGAATTTCTGCGGGATCGTCCTGTAAATCCGCATCGAGTGTAAAGATAATTTGCCCTCTTGACTTGCGAAAACCAGCCGAAAGAGCAGCAGCTTTTCCAAAGTTGCGCCGCAATTTAATTCCCTTAACTAAGCTTGGATAGACTTGGGCTAATTCTTGTACCTGTATCCAAGAGCGATCGCGACTCCCATCATCGATAAAAATTACTTCATACTGCTCAATTCCCTCTTGAATCATCACATCTTTAATTCGCTCGAACAACGGTTTAAGAGTGGCTTCTTCATTGTGAACGGGAATGACGAAGCTGAGTTTTTTGGGTAAATGTTTGTTGCTATCCAAGGTTAATTTTTAGGTAAAACTTGAGAATTTCGTAAAGCGATCCAACCTTCGCGGTTTTTAAACGAAGCATAAGCCGTCAACAGCTTGTCTGTTGCCGATATCTGAGTATAACCTTTCCAGCCAGACAGTTCATAAGCCCGACCATATAAATTAGCGACGTTAGGACGCGAAAACCCTGACAAGGCGAACCCTCGCACTACATTGTCTTGATTAAGGATAGCAATACATTTCACTTGATTCTCTGGATCGCCCACCCATCCTATGACTCTGCCGGCTGTCGGGGTGAATTGAGTAAAGTTGTCAAAATATCCCAGCAGTCCCTCTTTGGGTGCTGATAATAAATTTGGATCAATTTTGACACCCAAGGTTGCACAAAAATTATTCTGTTTCACATCTCGATTAAACGGTACTAAACCATTCGCTTTCAAAGCATCAACTAAGCCAATAAAAGCAGCAGGTCGATTCCCAACTCGTTCTTGAATCAAATGAACATCAGTAACACCTAATTGGACTGACAGGGCTACTAAGGGTTGATAAGTAGCTCGATGGGCAATTGCCGCCGCAGTTTCACCTCCAATTCGATACATTGAAAGCATAGCAATGGTAACAACTGCTAATAAAGGTGTTAGGAAACGCCCTTGGTTTCTGGGACTAACTTGCCACTGTCGCACCCACAAGACTGTGAGGATAATAGCACTCAGCCAAAACAGGGCAGGTAAAGAAGCATAGCGGGAAGCAGTCGCTTGTTCAACGCCAAAACCTGAACGGCTCACAGCAGCCATTAAGGCGGTTCCTAAGCTATAAACTTGAATAGACAACCATGGTAGCCATTCTCTCTGGTGGTAATATTTTTTTGAAAATAGCCAGAAACCTGCAAAACCAAAAAAGATGAGGAATCCTCCTAAGCCGATTCCCAAACAAAGGTTGACATTATTACTAAAAATTCCCCCTAGGTAAATAGGAAAATAGGGGAGGCTTTTCGCAAGGCTGAGTTTTTCTAAAGAGGGACTCGTTGAGGGAGTGTGGTAGGTAATAAAATAAGTAGCAATTACTAAAATGGCAGTCGTAAAATAAAAAATAATAATTTTTAGGGGCCAGCGCAGTAGAATCGGCACCACACATAAAATAGGCCATAATGCCAGCGAAGTGCTGTAGGTTAGGGAGGCTAAAATAGCAAAAATAATACTGGTAATGAGCCATTGAATCGAGAAATTTTCTTGCTCGGTTTCAGCATTGTTGCTCTTCCCTTGCCCGATACTCTTTTTCGAGGTTAAAAATTTAAATTTTTTGAAAAAACTAGAAAAAAATAGAGTCTCCTTGGAGGGAGTTTTGTGATTAGATTGGAGTTTTAACTCTTGGGGAGCTTTAGTTAGACAAAAAATTGAGGCAATTACAAATAAATTGGCCCCCATCCAAGCGACTCCACTGAAGCCTCGCATCCAGTTATGAGCTGCAGCAGGCGTAAAGTTAAAGACCGCGATGCAGAGAATTAAAAAGATTAACTGAAAGGGCGACTGCCTTAATTTTAACGGTAGTAAGGTAATTAATAAATGACATTGGATCCAGGCCAAACCCCAGGTTATTAAAGATAAGCCTAGATTTGACCCTTTGGTTACAACAATATTGAGGGCGTAGAGAAGAGAAGGAATTAACAGAAAATGCTCATTGGCCCGAAACATCCAGTTAAACGGATTAGTAGAAAAGCCATCAACTGAGTAAAAATTCCAGGTAATCCACCAATAGTCAAAGTTAGAGAGTTCTCCTGATTGTAAAATTAGATACAAAACATAGGAGGCTGGAATCAGGATGGCCATAACTGCTATGGCAATCAAACCAAGCTGCTGCTTCTGTTTCATTTCACCTCTCTTGCCAACATTTGCCTGAGTCCTTGCCGCCAGTGAGGGGGATAAGTTCCTAAGACTGCGGAAATTTTTTTCGGTGAAAGAACAGAATAGGCTGGTCGTTTTGCTGGGGTTGGATATTCCGGTGTTGTGATGGGAATGACCCGCTGAATTTTGAGAGGAAAACCAAGTTGTTGAGCTTCTTCAAAGATGGCAATTGCGAAATCATACCAACTACAAACGCCACTATTTGTATATTGGTAAGTCCCAAAGTTTTCAGGTTGAGCGTGGGGAATTATTTGTAAAATTGCGGTGGCCAAGTCTCCCGTCCAAGTCGGACTTCCTACTTGATCGTAAACAACCCGCAATTCCTCCCGTTCCTTCCCTAATCGCAGCATTGTTTTGACAAAATTACCTTTGCCACCATTGCCATAAACCCACGCTGTCCTAATAATAATATGTCGATCGCTCGCTTGACGAATTGCTTCTTCGCCCCTTAACTTTGACTGACCATAAGCCCCTAAGGGATGAGTGGCATCTGTTTCCAGATAAGGACTACTTTTAGTCCCGTCGAAGACATAATCAGTGGAAACATGGATTAAAGTTGCTCCTATTTTTTCACATTCTTCTGCTAAAATCCCAGGAGCAATGCCATTAATCATGGTAGCTAGTTCGGGTTCGCTTTCTGCTTTATCCACTGCGGTATAAGCACCCGCGTTGATGACGAAATTTGGTTTGATTTCCGCCATCACCAAACGGATACTATCTGGCTGTGATAAGTCGAGGCGGGAGCGATCGGCTGCGACCGCCTCTCCGACTGATAACAGAAGGGGCTGCAATTCTTGCGCGAGTTGTCCGCTACTACCTGTGAGTAAAATTTTCATTAGGGGAAAACTTCTGCTGTTTTCAAGGGTTGTCCTGCTTGATCCTTAGCCGATAACAGAGGCGTGGCATCGGAGAGTGGCCAAGCGATCGCTAAATCAGGGTCATTCCACAGGATACACCGCTCGTGCTGCGGTGCATAGTATTCAGTTGTTTTATAGAGGACCTCAGCCACATCCGAAACGACTAAAAAACCGTGGGCAAACCCAGGTGGTATCCAAAATTGACGCTTATTTTCTGCACTCAGAAGGCAACCCACCCACTGACCAAACGTTGGAGAACTCTTTCTCACATCGACGGCTACATCAAAAATTTCTCCCACAATTACCCGCAGTAATTTGCCTTGGGGCTGCTGAATTTGATAGTGGAGACCCCGGAGGACATTCCGAGAAGAACGGGAGTGATTATCTTGGACAAATTCCGCTGTTACGCCAGTTTTATCAGCAAAAACACGACCGTTAAAGCTTTCAAAAAAGAAGCCACGAGCGTCTCCAAAAACCTTGGGTTCGAGGATAAAGACTTCTGGAATTTCAGTTGAAATTATATTCATATTGTACGGTTATCGGGATAAACTGCTGCTCACAATCATAACAGGATTTGCGCCAGAAACTCAGTGAAGCAAATCCTCCAAACTTATGAAGTACAATCTTCATGGTTTCTCAACTCTAACTTTCGCTTCTCCCTTTAACTTGACAAACTGCTGGCTTTCCGAATTATAAACCCAAGCAGCGATCGCTGTTTCTCCTAGGGGTAGAGAATTTGCTGAAAAGGTAACGGCCCATCTCACTCGGTGATATCGATTCGAGTTAAAAGCTTTAGCAACATCAGGACTCTCTAGGATGACATAGGCATTGGCAAAAAATGATGTTTGATTCCCGTATGATAGTAGCACGAGGTTGGGCGGTTCCAGCTTATCTGGTAGAATTGCCCATCCACCTACCCGAATGCGATCACTGGTTTTGAGGGTCAAGATTTTTCCAGTTGCTGCGGGGGTGTCGAGATAGCCATAGTCTTTGCTAGAGCTTGCAAGGAAAGTAATATCTTTTGCTAAATGCCTAAAACCAATTCGGTCGAGAACTTCTGCACCGTCTCTGACCAACCAGGTTTTTGAACTCAGTAACCATATACAGCTATCAGTTGATTGGTGAAAGGGTGATTTTTCTAAATAGTTAATTAACTCTAAGCAAGTTTGCATGCTTTGCCGATAAGGAAGAGCTGCTTGAGCTTGGGTAATTACCCATCCAGAATTCACCATCACTGTAGCGGCTAAGAAGACGGAACCAGCCCCATAAATCTGTTTTTTCCACTTGTTTAATTCTATGCTTCGCATTACTACTTGTAAAAGCTGAATTAAAGCAATTAGCAAAAATAAAGAAGTAGTTGTATATCGAGATGATTCCAGCGCTTGTTCTACCCCATATCGGACCCGACCCAAGGTAATTGAAAGAGAACATAAAATAGAAAATAAACCGATTGAAAGCCAGGGGGCTGCTGCGGAGATAGTAATTTCAAACTTGAATTGAGATGATTTAAACAAGTAGCCAATTACGGCGATAAAACTCGCAAAAATGACTAAGCCAAGCGTGGCAGAAACGAGCGGTAAGCGAACGAGCGGTGAACCTAGCAAGCTGAAAAAGTAATTGACAGCAACGAAGGGCTGTTGCAGTAAAGAACTGAGCTGAGGATTACCTTTTTGAGGGTGATAATCAATCACATAAACAGCACATAAAGCTACCCAAAGGCTCACCCAAATTAGCAACCGCTTAATTTTTACATTTCTATTTCCCTCAATGACCCATAAAGAAGGAGTTAAAGCTAACCAAGAAAGTAAGCCGTGGAAGGAAGAAAAACTGGCAATAAAACAGCAGATAGCAGCTAAACATATCCTAGTTTTTGCAGAGATTTTTTGTTCAGCATTTAACCAATAAATTGCTAAAATTATGCAAAAATCAATCAAAAACCAAGCAAGTTGAAACCCCCACAACCAGTTTTGCTCTTGAACGAGGGAAAAAATTAAAAAACAAGTTAAAATATTCGTTGAATGGAATAAAAAATTACTTCTGCCCTTTGCTTGAATCCAAGAAATTTTGTAGAGTAGCCAAAAGGTTACAAGGGCGAAAAGAAGGCTTAAATAAATTTCATAATTAATATTCCATTTAGATAGAAATGCAAGGGCAGTGATAATGAGTTTCGGAAATACAATCCGATGGTTGCTGTGTAAAGCCCAAAAATCCCCAAAACTTGCAGTACCATTGGCAACTTTATCAAATAAAGGAGCTAATCTCCATTGATCCCAGAAGGGAACATTGACACTAAAAGTTGCTACAAACCAGAATAAGAGGGCAACAGGAATCAAATATAGAATGAATAATAGTGTTTTTTTCATTGGTAGACTTCGGCGGAACGGATTCACCTTTTAGGGTTAATCACCGCAACAGATTGCATCTCCTTAAGGATACTGCCAAGAGTACCACTAACCACTCATTCAGTTTAAGTTCTCTGACACCCACCCGACCGATCGCTTTACTTGAATAAATTGACCGGTCCCAAAGGGGTCAAACCATGATGATTGAATTGTTTTATCCTTACGGGATGAGAATAGACCTGCAAAGAGGATGCGTTAGCCTTTAGCTTCACGCATCCCCTGTCTGTCCCATCACACTGAGAACCCCCTTAGTCTTCAGGGTTTAAGCAAAAATTACTTAACATTCTTGAGGCTATCCAGTTTGCCAGTGAAGCGACTGATGAACATATCTAAGACAGTCCGCTTGCCAATATTAATATTGGAACTAACGGCCATCCCCGACTGCAACTTCACCTGTAGATTGTTATCTTTTTCTAAGTCAAAGTATTGGCGTTTGAGTTTGATTTTGGTTTTGAAAGAATAGTATTGTCGCGTCTGGGTCGGTTCAATCGCATCCTGGCTAATTTCTTTCACTTCACCAGGAATAGTGCCATACTCCAGCGAGGGGAAAGACTCAACTTGTACATCTACAGGGATACAGTCTTTTTCTTTGAGACCTAGTTTTTCTAAGTTCTCTTCTTTTTGAGGACACACGCAAGCTTTACCGGGTTCGCACTCAATTTTTTCGCCGCCTAATTCCTTGCCATTATATTTTTCTAATTTTTCCCGCTTGCTACGCATGGCATTTAATACTAATGCCATGTCCTTATTTTGCAGGTAAACCACTGCTTGTAGCCCATTTTCGTCCGCCATGACTTTGAGGATCTTCTCAGTTTGCTGAGCCTCATAATACGCTTCTTCACAACGACCGGGGCGAGGATCTTCCGGCTTGAGTACCGTATTAATCACATATTGGCAGATTGGGTCTTTCTTCATATCCAAGGAAGATTCTGCCTTGGTTCCGGGCTTTAAATCATAAATGACACCATCCACGGGCGACTTCAACACTTGAGTATCGCGGGTTTGTTGCACCTTAGCAAGCTGGGCATTGATATCAGAAAGCTTTTTCTGGTTTTCCACTTGGTATCGGCTGAGCTGAGAATCAGTATTGGCGATCGCTTTTTTATTGTCCTCCATGCGAGTGTAGAGGTCTCTAGCCCAGCCATCCTTGGTATTTTGCATCTGTTCCTTAGCCCGTTCTATGGACACCAGAATGCGTTGTTGCTCTCCCACTTGGCGATCGATTTCAGCTTGAGCTTTCAAGATGTCGCCTTGGCGAGCTTGGAGTTCTGAGCGACGGGAGTTAATTTCCCCTTGTCGCGAATTGATTTCGCCTTCACGAGCTTGGATTTGGTCTTGCTGCTTCAAAACTTCACTTTCACCCCTCAAGACTTCTTGTACTTGATGGTCTTTCTGGAGTTCAGCAACTGCACCTTGCTCAACCAGCGGTGAAAGTCTTCCCAGAATATTTTTATTGGAGTCTAAGACTTCTTTCGATTTTGCTAATTGTCCGCGAGCCAAATCTAATTGCTCCCGCGTTGAATTGAGTTGCTGCTGAGAATAATTTAATTGATTCTGGGAATAACTTAATTGCGATTGAGCAACTTTTAATTGATCTCTCGCTGATGCCTCTGCATCTTGAGCTTGCTTGAGTTGTTTGGTCAACTCCTGAACCTGTAGTTGCGCTGAACCGACACGAGATTGATATTCAGCTCGGTAGTTGTAATAAAGACCTGCTTGGTTTGAGCTTAACCTCGGTCCTGAACCCCGGTTGAGGTAGAGTTCATCAATCAACGCCTCTAAAGTTTGATTTTCTGCAAATCGGGCCACCCGCTCTTTAATCAGCGTTTCCAGCTCTGTATTGCCCGCCCCTTGCGCTTGACCCCTGAAGACATCTTGGTAAAACTTATTTTCTTTTTCTAGGGCTTCTTTAGATTTCTTGAGAGATTCTAAGTCAGCGTTAGATGCAGTAGGGCTAAACGTGAGCAACGGTTGATTTTTCTTGACGCGATCGCCTTCCTTAACGTGCAGTCTAACGACTGTGCCAGGGTTGGGCGCTTGGATATCTCTGGCTCCATCTTGGAGTTCCAATTGCCCAGCGGCGGGAACAGCTTGCTCAACTCTGGCGAAATAAGCCCAAACTACAGCAGAGGCGCAGATCAGTAAGATCATCCAGAGAAATAAGCGCGTCCACACCGCTGGTTTCTCTAGAATAACTGGTTGCTCGGAAAGAATGACCGATTTCATAGTTCGTTAGTTATCAGTTGTCAGTTGTCAGTTGGGAAGTGTTAACGGTTAAGGGTTAACCGTTAACAGCGAGCAATTGCCCATCTCCTTACTGTTGAGAAGAATCTTGTTGTTGATAGAGGCAATAGTAGCGACCGCGTTTCTCCATCAATTCATCATGGCTTCCCATTTCCACCACAGACCCTTGATCCATCATAATAATCACGTCAGCATTTTTGACGGTGGTAAGGCGGTGGGTAATAAAGAACACCGTCCGACCTTTAAATGCTTCCGCCAAGTTATTACAGACTTGGCGCTCAGAGTTGTAGTCAAGGGCGCTAGTAGCTTCGTCCAAAATCAGGAGTTTGGGATTTTGGAGGACCGTCCGTGCGATCGCCAAGCGTTGCCGTTGACCCCCCGACAGCGATCCGCCCCGTTCTCCCACTACCGTGTTATACCCCGAGGGCAGACCCATAATAAAATCATGAGCAACGGCGATTTTCGCGGCCCGGACAATTTCCTCTGTACTGGCATCTGGGTTGGTCAGGGCGATATTTTCCTGCACCGAACAGTTGAACAACAGCGTATCTTGGAGTACGACCCCAATTTGGCTCCGCAGCGAGTACAGTTCCACCTTGCCAATGTCATAGCCATCAATTAAAATTCGGCCCGTCAGCGGTGCATAGAGACGCTGCAACAGCTTCATCAGCGTACTCTTGCCGGAACCAGACCCACCGACAATTCCCACAAAGCTGCCTTCGGGGAAGTCCAAATTGATATTCGCCAGTTGCAGGGGCCCCCCTTCCCGGAAGCGGAAGGAAAGTTCTTCAAAGGTAACAGCCCCTTTAATCGCTGGCAGGGGAATGTTGTTGCGATCGTCTTCGCTGGTTTCCGTAGGTACATCCAAGATCCCCCGCAGCAGATCCACAGACATTTTGACTTCTTGGAACTGTTGCCATACACTCACAAACCGCAGCAGCGAACCCGTGACGTTGCCAGCGATAATTCGGAACGCAATTAACTGCCCCAAAGTCATCTCATTTTTTAACACCAGGTGCGTCCCAAACCACAATTGCGCTAAGTTGCCCACCTGGTTTAAAAAGCTACTGGTAGTTCCGGCGGCTGTCCCGGTCAGAATCGTCTTGAAACTAGCAGTTACGTATTTCGCATAGCGTCCAGACCACTCCCAGCGGGCCTTGAGTTCGATATTTTGAGCTTTAACCGTTTGAATGCCGGTGACAACTTCTACTAAATAAGATTGGGCATCAGAGAAGCGAGCATTTCTGTTCTTAATCAGCTTGAGCAAGATCGGGTTAACCAGTACCATCAAGATGGCAAGTACAGGAACCACAACCAAGGCAACAAAGGTCATCTTGATACTGTAGGAAAGCATCACGACGATATAAACCACTGAAAAGATGGCGTCAAGCACCACAGTCAGGGCTGTGCCTGTGAGGAATTCGCGAATTTGACCCATCATGCCGAAAGCATACATGATGTCTCCCACCCGTCGTTGGTCAAAGTAACCTTGCGGGAGGCGGAGCAGGTGGTCGATGATCTCAGCGCTGAGTTTAACGTCGATGCGGTTCGATGTATCTACGAACAAAAAGGTACGCAGACCATTGAGGAGTCCCTCAAAGACTGCTACCGCCAGCAAAAACACCCCCAACACATCGAGAGTGTCTGTACTCCGCTTGCCCAACACTTCGTCAATGATGACCTGGCTAACGAGAGGTTGAGCCAAGCCAAAAAGCTGCACGATAAATGAAGAGAGCAGAACTTCCACAAAGATGGTGCGGTGTTCCATCATTGCGGGCAAAAACCACCAGAAGCTGAACTGCTCTCTCTTCTCGGTCTGAGGCGGTAGTAACAGCAGCACTTCTCCCGCTTCACCCCAGATTTCCCGGAACTGAGCCAGTCGCTTGCGGACAATCCCTTGTTCCGGTACCGCCAGCATGACTTCTTGCTCGCTAATGTTGTAAATGATGGCAAAACTGTCTTGCCACTTAATCATTACTGGCGCTTTGAGCCGATTAACCGCATCCCAGGGCACTTGGGCCAGTTGAGGCGGAATGCCCATCATCTGAGCGACGGAACCGCAAGCTTGTAGCGTGAGGGAACCTGCGGTTTTTAACTGATTCTCTAGAACTCGGCGGACGATTTCCCGACGGAATTTGACGTTGAAATGCTTGGCTAGCATTTGGAAGCAAGCGAGAGGGGCGTCAATGGGCCCTCTGGCTCGCACGATGGGAAATTTTGTGGAATCTTTTGGCCCTGAGAGCGGTTCTGGGGGCCGCTCTGGAGCGGGTGTCACCATTGACACATCTAAAGGAGCGGACAGAGAGGCTAGGGCAACTTCACCTGCATTTGGCTGCTCTTGGGAGATTGGGACTTCTCGGAAGCCTACGAGTCTCGCTCCCCTCGCACCTTCTACCCTGACAAATTTTCCGGCTCCGTCCAGCGATAAGTGGCTGCCGGTGGGGAAATCTCCGACGACCCCACTGCTCACGAGCCAAATGCGGTCGGTATCCAGTTGATTGGCGAGGTCTTGGGTTTTTCTTTGACCGGCCAGCAAGTTGACGACGATCGCATCTGACCAAGCTTGTAGGCTAAATTCTTTCAGATTTGATGATCCATCCGCCCGCCGTTGCAGCTCAAGGCTCATCAGTTCAAAGACTTCGCTTAGGGAGCAGTGGTCGCGAAAAGCTTCCGCAAAATCTGGCTGGCTTTCCACTGCTGCGAGGAAATCTTGGGCTGAGAAGACTATGGCAATGACATCTGTCGAAGCGATCGCCGTTTCGCAAGGCACTCCCCGCACCAAGCCGGCCCAGCCGAGCACTTCTTTGGGTCCCACCAGTCGCAAGCTGACATAGCGCTGCGACCGTTGGTCATACCCTAATAGACGAGCCTGGCCTTGATAAAGAATTGCCACCTGAGTTGGCATCCTTTCCCGTTCAAACAGCGGTTGCCCGGTTCGGTAGCCAAGCAGTTGGCTTTTTGCCACCAAAGCTTGCAAAGCATTCTCAGGGAGTCGGTCAAACGGGGGGGTTTCGGCCAGGAAGGCTTGAACTTGCAACAGAGAAACAGCGGAAGAAGTCATGATAATGAAGACACAGAGGATCGGAGTGGCTGTAGCGGGCCAATTTGTGAGAGCTGCTCTTGCAGCCAGCTTTCAAACAGTTCATCAATCAAGTGTCGCCGCATCGATTCGTCGAGCTGCGCTGGCATAAATTTCTCTAATCGGATAATGACCGTCCATTCTGCCAGAGGGCGTGGCGACCACAGTTGGCCTGGTTGACTCACTGACAAAAGTTTACCAATGGCGGGATGGGGTTGGCTGACGGGAACGGGACCGAGGAGACCACCGGTCTTCGCCTCCGGCCCTTCGGAGTAGTCGCGAGCAGCCTCGGCAAAGGTTTGTTCCCCTTCGAGAATGCGAAAGTAAAGTTCGTGGGCCAGACCAGCATTTTTCGTGCGGATCAGGGAGTAGACTACGTGGTCGAGGTTGCTTTTACGGCTGACAAAATAGTTGTCTACTTTGTTGCTCCAAGTCGTCTGCTTAAATTTATCGATCAGGATCGGTCGAATGGCTAAGTGCTCAAATTCCTCTACCGTCAAATCCTGGTTTCGCAGCCATGCTTCTAACGCTTCAGGGGAGGTCAATTGGTGCTGAGCCTGGAACTGTTCAAGGGCTGCCTTACGCTCTGCGTCTGTGCAAGTGAACGGCGCGATCGCTTGGTCAACGATCGCTCCCCGCAAGAATTGAGGCATTAACTGATATCGCTTCAATAACGCTGGGATGTCATGCGCTTGCAGCAATTTATCACCAATTTGAAAAAGTCCTGTCATTGTATAATCTCCAACTGACTTGCACTACCCCTTTAAATTTAGCTGTAGGAGGAAATGAGCAACAATCGATCGCACTGTGATTTCCAGATGATAGCAGACAGTTTCATAGGCTAACGGGTAATTACAAACTACCCATTGACCCAACCTGTCCAGTCTTGTCCCTGCCAGCCAGTGCAGTTGGACTTGAAACTCCCTCCTGTTTCAGAGAGTCTTGCTTCTCAGAAGCAATAATTTAGAACCTTGACAGCTAAGTATCGAGTCTTGACTGGCTATGCCAGTCCCGAATGCCCCTCTCTAGGCTTGACGCGCTTCATTCTGAAGGGGTTCCCCCCGCCAAGGAGCGACAGAGGAGGGACAGACTGATATTTCACCTTATCCTTCCCGTTGTTGCTCTCGCAAGCTGGTTTCCAGCATGATTCCCAGTTGAGCTGAGTAAGCGCGACTGTCTAGAAATTTAGGGTTTCCTGCCATTTGTTGCTGAAGTTGCTGGCGATATCGCTGCCGTAGTTCTGGGTTGGTTCCCAATGCTGCACTTAACTCTATATAGGAGTTCTCGCTACTGGTAACCAGTTCCGGAAGTCCCAATTCTCGTAGGATGGCTGCGGCTTGTCTCTCTGTCGCTGTGCTTCCTTCTCGCACCACAGTCGGGACTCCTGCCCTCAGAGATTCTACGAGGGAAGCAGCTCCTGTATGGGGAAATGAGTCTAAATAAACATCAGCTAGTTTTAAGCACGCTTGGAGGTCAGCACGAGACGGTAGGGCTTTGATCACAACCAGGCGCTTTTTGTCAATCCCAAACTCTGTAAAGAGCGATCGCATCTGTTTAAAAAACGGGATTGCTGGATAAGGGCCCCCGCCAGGGCGGAACGGACATAAAACTAAAACTGACTGTGGTACGGTTGCGATAATTTTGGCCCAAGTTTCCCTCAGCTCTGGGATAATTTTGCAGAAGTTCGCTGCTGATAGAAATACCACCGAGTCATTTACTGCTCCCCAACTGCTACGAGTTGGTTCTACCTTGGCCACCCCTAGATCGATCGGATCGATGAAACATAAGCCCGATCCTGGGAGGGACAGGATTGTTTCCCGATACTGCCCTTGCAACGCTTCTGGCACGACTAACGTCCCTGCAACATGACAGTCGATTGTGGTTATTCCCGTCGTGGCCGGCATAGTCCCACCCGTTGTTACCTGTAGTCTCGCCAGTCGGTGCTGGCATAGTTGAACGAGGGAATTCGGAGCACTGATTAGATTAGCGCCGATCAATAGAATATCTAAATTATCAGCTCGAATTGTCTTTACCTGCTCAGATAAGCTTTGTGGCAACTGCACCAGCTTATCTACCCGATTTTGGCAATAATTTACTAATTGATTGGTTTCAGGCTGGACCTGATACAAAATAATTTCAAACTGGGTTCGATTTAAGGTGTCAACAATAGGGATAGTGGCAAAAGTTTCTTTCTGATGACTCAATTTTTCTAGAAGAATACCGAGGCGGATTCTTGGTCCCCTAGAACTCTGTTTTTCAAAAACATAGTCAACTTTAAATCCCTGTCTTTTTAAGGAAAAATCTCTAATATTTGCCAGTTTTTCGACCGTATCAGGGAGGTGAGTGGTGCTTGCAGATAAGAGCCAAGTTAAGTTAGCTGTTTCGGTAATAATCTCGGCTAAATAGCGCCTGATGTCTGAAGGAGAGCGGTCATCAAAAATAAATTCGTGAATATAGGTGATTAATCCCTGCAAGTAATTAGCATACTGTTCTCCTTCTCCGACTTTTTGGAAATAGCTAGGAGTTGCTAATAAAAATTTTAGAAAGTCCTTCAGAAACCACCGGGGAATTGCAGCATTTCTATACTCGATCGGTAATTGATAAGCATGACAGTAGAGCATGGCAGCTAAATAATAGTGAATAATTTTAGAGATGCCGACTCCCCCCTGAAAAATCTGTCCTGCCAGTCCTTCTACAAATATTTGTTCTGCTGCGGTTAAAACTTCAGATTTAATATCGCTTTCCAGCAGCAATTGCTGAGCTTTCCCCAATTCTCCTAGATAAGAAGTTTGGCATTGTTCCGCTGTTAAACTAAGCCACTTTTCAGCTACTTGCTGGCGAATTTGCCGCAGTTCATCAAGAATTGGAGTTTGAGGAGATTTTCGGTATTGCTCAATAACTGCCTCAAGCGAAATTAAAAATTGATTGGATTTCCCTTCTAACTTTTCTCTCACCTGCTCTTTAAGCTCTTGAGTGAGAAAACTGTAAACATCACTCTTGAGCATTTTGTGATAAAGTCGGCGGATATCTTGGCGATTTTCTCCAGACTCATAGTTTTTCCAAGTTTGTTGGCCGGGGTGAATTCGTAAGGAAGAAAGCTGAGCATCAACAAAACCAATTTTATAGTGACCTAGAATTCTAAACCACATATCTAAATCGAGGTATTGTGACAAACTAGCGTCAAATAATCCTACCTTCCGAAAAACCTCCGTCGCAATTAATACCGTTGTCGGTTCCCCAATTTTATTAATCGGATTTTTGAGAAAATTGGGGTCTAACAGGAGTTCCCGTCCCCACTGAATCGATTGTAAATTTGACCAGTTTTTGTATAAGTCTTTAATTGATTGATAAGCCGTCATAAACAAGGGTTTCGATTCATCATCGGCGGCCATCACAATCCCTCGTGGCGAAAATACCAAGCCAATTTCAGGGTCTTGCTGGGCTAACTCCACCATCTGAGTAACACAGTCGGGAGCCAGTAAATCATCCTGAAACAAAAATTTGATATATTGACCTTGAGCTTGGGAGATACAAAAGTTCCAATTCTGAGCTAACCCATAGTTACGGTGAAGGATAATGCGGTAATCGATTGAAGTTTGATTTTGAAAGGATTGAGCAATTTTGATAGTATTATCTGTGGAGCCATCATCAGAAACAATGACTTCTATATTAGGATAAGTTTGAGAAAATGCACTTTGAATTGCTTCTGCGATAAAGGCTTCTCCATTATAGGTAGGGATGCAAATGCTTACCAGTGGCAATGGTTTGCTCGATTGCCCTTTCCCTTGAGATTCTCTACCCAATATTCTGGTTTCTGGCGTAGCTAATGCTGCGGAATCTATGAACGGGAATAATGGTTGAGGTAAAGTCATAAAATCGTTAGTAATGTTGCGGATATATTCCAGCCTATTTCTAACTTGAATACCGATACTCTGAGGACTCAAAATAGATTGAATATCCTCAGCTGCTCTTGCTCCGACTTTCTGAGCGATTTCGGGAGATTTGAACACAGTTTGCATCAAAGCAGCAGCGTGTTCAATATCGGGTTCTGCCCATAAGTTCCCTTTTTTGTAAGGTCCCCAGTCAGCCTTAATTGTCTCCAATTTATATTTTACTAAAAAGCTATTACTGAGGTTCATAAACTCAGTGTTAGAAGAGTAAGCAGTGGCGATTACTGGCTTTCCATAAAACATTGCTTCTGCCATCGTTAAGCCAAAGCCTTCCGAACGATGCAAGGATATATAGCAGTCACAGTTATAGAGCAAAGCATTGATTTCTGATTTCGACAAATAGCCATCTAGGTGTTGGATCGAAGGACAATTAGCCACAGCAGCATTGAGTCGCGATCGCTGTTCTTGGAAATACTCAGAATTGGAAGATTTGATGACCAGAAACACTGCTTCGTTAGCTTCGCCGAATGCTAATTTAAAAGCTTCTATGATTGCTAAGGGATTTTTCCGCTCCATCTGACTAAAAAAGTCAAACATAAAAAGGAAAATAAACTTATTTTTAGGTAATCCTAGTGCTTCTCTTCCTTGAGAAGGTTTTTCTAAAAAAATACTTGGCATCATTTTAATCACAGGAATGGGTGATACCCTTGAAATTGCTTCCGCACAATGGTTGCTGTAAGTCCAGATTTCATGAAACTTAGAAAAAGCCGAAGTCCATTCAGGCGGAAAAGTTGGAAGTTCCCAAGCCCAAAAACCGATATTATATCGCCCTTTTAAATAATCAACTTCAGAATATTTGATAAAATTCTTCACTTCATCAGCATTAATTTGAATTAGATTAATCGGGTAGGGATGTTCGAGAGTAAAATTTTGATAAGTCTTGTCTAATTTGCGATGAGGGCTGAGGGTAAAGTTGTTAATTACAAAGGGAATACCCGCAGCTTCCATTGTTCTGATTGTGGCTCTTACACCTTCCCCAATTCCAAATTCACCATTGACATAACCCGTAATATTAACACCGAGTATCGAATTGATGAAGGGTTGATTCTGGGTTGAGTGAATCGGTGGTTTACTCATAGGTTTTGGTATTATACTAGGATGATGAATTGGAAGACCACTCTGCTCTATGAATTCAAAGAATTGGAAATAATCTCTTGAATTTAATAATCTTTTTCTTAATTCTTTTGGGTTGTATTGACTGATTTGATAAAAAAGAGTTGAAGATAAATTTTTCTCAGTAAAGAGGTGTAGGGACGCTCCATTTGAGTAAAAATTTAATCCCAATTTTTCGGCGAGAATGGAGAGGCTCTTGGGAGTATAAAAAGCAATATGTTGCCCTTCCTGTAGTGCATAGTACCACCACTCTCCTGGTTTGGGATGGTTGGCTGGGAGCAATACTGTGCTAAACAAGAGATTAGGGGAAAAATTGAGAATTTGGCGAATCTCAGCAATGGGATGAGATAAATGTTCAACAACTTCAAAAGCAGTGACTAATTCATAGCTCTGATTTTTAGCTTCTAAGCCTTGGGCAAAGAGGTTTTTACAAAAGCAGTCATACCAGTCAAATTTAAATCGGATATCTCGCATGAGCCGTACAAATAAGCCGTAGCCACCCCCATAATCGAGAAAGTCAGCATTAGGGTTAAAAAATTGATTAATAATTTTGCTAGAAATTCTAGCCATGATTAAATTTCTAAAGACTAGACCCTCATCACTACGGGCGATCGCATCCTTATAAGCTTCTGGTAGCCAGTAGGGTTCCTCAGTTTGGATGAAGTGACAATGGGTACATTGAAAATAAGTGATTTGATACTGATTAAGAATCTGAGCTTGGGCAAATTCTTGAGAATTTGATTCGCAAATTTTACATTTCATCTAATTTTTTTGAGGATGAACCTACATCTGTAGGTCTATTATATCTGATAGATAGCTTAAATGCTAGGAATAGACAAAATCTCGCTTAGGCGAGGCTTAATTGAAGAGTAGCGTAGGCAGTTAAACTCCAGTTGTCCTAGCGTTCAATTGTAGCAGTGAGGTTAGGATTTGGTCTGCTTCCAGTTCAGAAAATCTAACTGCAATCGAGAGGAAAGTAACTTGTTTGTCACTGTTCCAGTAATAATACATTAAAGGGTGAGGGAGCAGTGGAACCCACCCCAAATTCAGAAGCACTTTTAACCAGAGTAGGAATTTATGCAGAGCGGTCGTGACAATGCAGCCATTAATCTGAGAGGAGGAGAAAAAAATCGGCTTGACCTCCTCAAGTTGCTGCCAGCCGATGCTAAAGTAATTCTAGAAATTGGTTGCGGGACAGGATTGTTGGCAGAACGCTACAAACGCCTGAATCCCCATAGTCAATATATTGGCATTGAATTAATCCCAGAGAGAGCAGAACTTGCGGCTCAGAAGCTCGATCGGGTGCTCATTGGAGATGCTGAAACCGTAGATTTACAAACTCTTGGAATCCCGAAAGCAACCATTGATTGTTTAGTTTGCGGCGATTTGCTACCCGGTTTTAATCACCCTTGGGAAGTATTGCAGCGCTACAATCAGTGGCTGAATTCAGAGGGACAAGTTATTGCTAAAATTCCCAACCTTCAATATTGGTTGAGGATTGCCAACTTGCTACGGGGAAAGTGGGAAAATCCTGAGGAGGAGCGACAGCACTGGTTTACTCTAGAAGGAATCAAATTATTATTTGAACGAGCCGGATTGCAGGTGTATGAGTTGCAGGCAATAGGATTTAAAGGCGAGAATTTTGTTCAGTTTCAGCAATTGCTTCAACCCCTGTTAACGGCTCTAGGTGAAGAACGGGGAAAGTTCGCTACCCAGACTGGTGCAGACTATTATCTCGTTCGAGCAACTAAGTCCCAGAAACCACCCCGCCGATTGCTGATTCAAACGATTATTATGGCTCCCACTGGGTGCGACCGCGTTCGAGTGTTAGAACCCGATCGATTTAGCGCCACCATTCCCGGTGTTCGCACCGTTTCTAAGGTTAAGTCCGCTGAATTACTGACTCCGCTGCCAGAGGAAGAAAAAGTTTTTATTTGGCAGCGAACCATCATGCAATATCCTGCCTATCTTCCAAAACTCAAAGAACTCCTGAAACAAGGCTATTTAATCGTTGCTGAAATTGACGATAACCCGATCCGTCGCCGAGAGTATGCAGACAACTACTATCTCAGTTATCGAGGTTGCCACTGCGTTCAAACTTCTACGGAACTTCTAGCAGAATTTTTGCGACAACATAATCCCAACGTCGCTGTCTTTAGCAATCAGTTGGCATTTTTGCCACCACCACGCATCTATTCAGCAGATGATTCCGTCACGCTATTTTTCGGCGCCCTTAATCGAGAAAAAGATTGGCAACCCCTCATCACCACTCTTAACCGGGTGCTAGCCGCTTACAAACATCGTATCCGAGTGAAAGTCATTCACGACCACCGATTCTATGAAGCTTTAGAAATCGAGCAAAAAGAATTTGAACCTTTTTGTAGTTACGAGCGATATCAAGAAATCCTATCCAGTTGCGACATTGGTTTGCTACCACTCACCTCCAACCCGATCAACGATATGAAATCTGACCTTAAGTTTATAGAATGTGCAGGTTACGGAGTAGCGGTACTCGCCAGTCCCACCGCCTACGAAAACTCGATCCAAGAAGGAGAAACCGGTTTAATTTACCGATCGCTCGCCGAGTTTGAAGCCAAACTCAACTCTCTGATCGTTGATACCAAGCTGCGCCGACAACTCGCCGCAAATGCCTATCAGTGGGTGCGAGATCGTCGGTTGCTGTGTCAGCACTACCGACAGCGACGAGATTGGTACTTGCAGATGCGAGACGAATTGCCCCGCCTTAATCAAGAGTTACGCAGTCGTGTACCTGAGTTATTTGTAGAATGACTTTGGTCAGTGGTCAGCGATCGGTGGTCATCAACAAACCACTCCTACCTGCTTTCTGAGCAACGAACCACTTACCACTCCCAATTGACAACTGACAACTGACAACTGGCAATTCCCCACCAATGCGAATTCTCTTCACCATCGCCCACTTCTTCAATCCTAACGGTCGTGGCAAACACGCTTCCGAGCGTAACGAACCGCAGTCACGCCTCAGTGCTTTGACAACTTGTTTAACTGCCTTGCGTGGTTTGTATGGAAAATCTCAGTGCATGATTCACATCGGCGAATGTGCAACAATGCCAGCCAATCAAACTCAAACTCACGAGATCGAAGTTGTTGTTTGCACCACTCAAAATTACCACCTCGTGCCTCACCTACCTTTACCCAAAAACTTTTTTGTCCATCACGCCACAAATGCAGAACCGATGATGTTGGGGTTTGAGTGTCAAGCGGTATTGCAGGCTAATCTTGGCAACTTTGACTACTACTGCTACCTCGAAGACGACCTGATCCTTCACGACCCCTGGTTATTTGTCAAGTTAAACTGGTTTACTCGTCACGCTGGCAATGAAAGCCTACTCCAGCCTAACCGCTACGAGATCTCACCCCAAGGGCTCGTAACCAAAGTCTATATAGACGGCGATCTGATGCCACATCTCACCGCTAGATTTCAAAATGTCCAAGAGCAACCCCTGTTAACGGGTCAGATCATGGAACAAACCGTGCATTTCCAGCGAACACTCAACCCCCACGCTGGTTGCTATTTTTTGAATGCGGAACAGATGGCGAGTTGGACGGAGCAACCTCATTTCTCAGAGCGCGATACTAGCTTTATTAGTCCGTTGGAAAGTGCTGCCACTCTGGGTATTATGCGAACCTTTAAGATTTATAAGCCCGCTCCCCCCTGTGCCAGTTTTCTCGAAATTCAACACTTTGGCAATAGTTACTTGACGCTGGTTGGGAAACAAGTTGCTTTGAGGGAGTGAGCTTGATTTTGGTTGTAGCGACACAATCTATTAACACTGAGCCATGATTGAGCATCAAACAGATTCCTGCCTTGGATACCCAAGGTTGTGTGCTCGCTCGCTTTCGTTCATCCTCACAGCGACAGTTCTCTTCAACCAGACTCTGATTCACTTCTAAATTCTCTATCAGGAGACAGGGACTGAAATTTGTGGTAGGGAAAGAGAAGCCTGAACCAGCCCTTCCCTTGAGGGGCAACGAAAAAGCTAGGGAAAAATCCCTAGCTTTTCCTCACACCACACAACTCTTTCCAGAGTTACTGAGGCTAGAGGTGGCTTTATCGCTCACCTCAACTCAATTAGATGTAAACAATGCTGTTGCTGATCGAAGCAGGCTTGTTCGTAAACTGTGCCAGTTGGATAGCATTGTCGGTTGGACCACCATCTGGGTCATAGTACAGGTTGCCCACAGTACCCGTGGTCTCATAAATGAACACAGGAACACCGTTCACTGGGATGACATCACTTGCGATATTGGTGATGGGGACGACAAACGCAGTTTGGTTGGCATTGATACCAAAACCAGCCCGGGAGATGATCAGCTTGTCTTGGTTCGGGTCAAAGTCACCGATGAAGTCAGGTGGAGTTGTACTACCAACTGCACCACCACCTTCTAAGCTGGAGAAGTAGTAGAAGCTATCGTTGCCAAGACCGCCTAGCATCTGGTCTGAACCGCTGCTGCCGATGATTGAGTCGTTGCCGCCACCTCCGAGCAAATAGTCAGTGCCACTACCGCCATACAACAGGTTGTTACCACCTGCGGAAATCAGGGTGTCGCTGTTATTGTTACCAATCAGGATGTCATCTCCATTACCAGTGATGATGACATTACTGCCATTGCTACCCAAGATGAAGTTGCTGCCAAACTGATCGGTGACAGAGATAGGACTGGTAACACTAGCTGCGACGTTAAACTTCGTCAAATCAATGGTGTCATTGCCCGCAGTGCTATCAGACAGTATGCGGTCGTTGGCACTACCAAAGATGATGCGGTCGTTGCCGTCACCTGGTCTGAAGATATTAGTGACATTACCAGTCGTGTTACCAATCAGCCAGTCGTCGCCCGCTCCGCCATCCAGCGTCACGTTGCCAGTCAGACTACCCAGGAAGGAGGCATTGATCGTGTCGTTGCCGTCTCCACCGGATGCTTGGTTGAAGATGCCACTCAAGCTGTCATTGCCTGCTCCACCGATCATCGTATCAGTGGAGAAACCAGCGACAATCGTGTCGTTGCCGTCGCCCCCATCTAATAGATTTTTACCAGCGTAGAAAGAAGTTCTGGCTCCTGTGCTGGTCAGGATATCAGTGGTCACTGAACGGATGAAGTCATCGCCCGCATCACCCTGGACAGTATCCTGTGTACCGAAGGTGACAATGGTATCGTTGCCGTCTCCACCGCCTAAGAAGTTCTTGCCGTTCCCAAAGGAGCCAATGCTACCTACGATTGAATCTGCACCGGCACCACCCAGCAGGGTGACTCTATCAGCCGTTTGAGCGAAAGGTTGACCACCAAAGGGGTTGGGGGAGGTTACTGAGAGAATGTATAAGGTGTCATTACCCTCGTCACCCGATAAGTAGGTATTGCTGCCATTCCCTTGCAGCGTGTCATTGCCCTTACCACCGAACAGGGTATCCCTTTGATTGATACCAGCAATGAAGTCATCACCTTGGTCACCTCGCAGGTAGTTACTACCTTCATTGGTGCCCGCGACTCCGCCTGTCAGGGTAAAGCCAGGAATGTTACTGCCACCGCCAGCAACGAAGAAGCCGATGGTGTCATTGTCTTTGCCACCATACAGAGTATCTCTGCCGATGGAACCCCCGAGCAGGGTATCTTGACCTTGGTTGCCAAATTCGAGGTTGCCCCCGGCATTACCTTGGAGATAATCGTCACCTAAACCGCCCAACAGGGTGGCAGTGGCATCAGCGACGATGGTGTCATTGCCAGCTTCGCCAGCTAGGACAGCGGGGGAACGCTGACCTCTGAGGGAGTCTTCATCGGGACCACCGTAGAGGGTATCGTTTGGTCCCACTGAAATTAGGGTGTCATTGCCACCCTGACCGTAAATGAGACTGCCTCCCAGGGTTGAAGATCTAATAAAGTCAGCACCATCTCCTGCGAAAATAGTGTCGGGTCCAAATCCTGGCAGGTTTAAGTCTAGTGTATTGGAATTGTCGTCTAGTGTTGTCATACAGGTTCACTCCTCTGCTGTAGGTAGATCGAGCCTTTGCGACTACGGAGACTGCCTAGAACACCAAATATTTGCATTCCGCAGTAGTTTAACCTTTTTGCCAGCCGCAAGTCTAGCCCACTTTTACTAACCCAGTCTAGACTTTCTAGATGGCAACCTGTTGGGGGGCCGGCATCGGTTGTGAATGTCTTCATTAACTTAATGTTCCTTTTCGATTATTTGACTCTCCCCTGGCTGTGTCCACTGGGATGCTTGGTTTGGAAGCTGGCTGACCCAAGACATCGCGACAACGCTACCTGTACGCACCCCTTTGGGAAGAGGCAGAGGGGATCTCTTTACTAGCTATTTACTCCTCTTCAGGAGAGATTTCCGGTACGCCTTACGGTACTCTGAAACAGCTAATCAAGAGATTGCTATACCACCATGCATTTTGGCTGTTGCAAGAGTTTCGGCAACCCAGGAAAGTGAGTGCACTAACTGGTCTGCGCCTGTGGGTGCCACCTGCAATTAATCGGAAGGCTACAGCCATACTTGCTTGCAGGATTCCTGTGAGTTGCTCACTTGCATCTAGACGCGGTTCATAAAGTCAAGGTTCCATTGAGTAAGAGGGATTTGGAGCTAGCTATGGGGAAGAGTTTAGCGCTTTTTGTTGGCTTAACTCTGACCGTTGGCTCAGAAATCTACGCCTCGCTTAAGTTCAACCCCTCGATCGCCATAATGTTTGTGGCAGTAGACTTCAGAATGAACGCTTGCTAAGTCAAAGTAAGCGTGGGGTTTGTGGCAGCGCCCTGTAATAATGATTTCTGTATCGCGGGGTTTTCGTAGCAGTGCTTCGACGATGGGTTCGACTGGGAGGAGTTCCAAATCTACGGCGGGATTGAGTTCGTCTAGAATAATGGTTTTGTAAAGACCGGAGGCGATCGCCGCTCTAGCAATTTCCCAGCCTCTTTCCGCTTCTACATAGTCTATTTCTTTTTGCTGACCGCGCCATACAATGGCGTCGGAGCCACATCGTTGGTGATCGACGAGGTGGGGGTAACTTTGTCGCAAGGCTGCGATCGCGGCATCTTCGGTGTAGCCTGTGCCGCCTTTAAGCCACTGCATAATCAAGACGCGGTGGGATTGATCTTGGCTGATCCCTCGTCCGATCGCTTGCAAGGCTTTGCCTAAGGCACTGGTAGACTTGCCTTTTCCAGCCCCCGTATAAATTTCGATCCCCGTAATGCCGTAGGCTGTGGCAACCGGGTGGTGGTGGGGCTTCATTTCTGAGTGTAAATCAGCAATATCCAGTAATAATTGGGGGGCGGCTCGTCCGGTGGCGATAATTTCTAAGTGTTCGGGTTTGTGCTTGAGGGTATTGACGACTTCATCGGTTGGCAGCAAGCCTAAGTCTAAGACGGGGTTTAGTTCATCAAGGACTACCACGGAATAAAGGCCTGAAGCGATCGCGCCTTTAGCAACATCCCATCCCCGTTGAGCTTCCATACGGTCAAAACGGGTAATCTCTTTGGGGCCGAAATACTCGGCTCTACCGGTTCGCACTTGGTCGATCAGGTGGGGAAAGCCTTGCTGCAAAGCTTCGATCGCTCCATCTTCATCGTAGGAGCGCCCCGGTCCTTTGAGGAACCGTAGCAACAAAACTCGTGTGGGGTAGGCACAATTAATTCCCAAGCCGATCGAGCGTAAAACTACGCCTAATGCTGCCTGGGATTTGCCTTTGCTGGCTCCGTCATAGACGTGGATTTGACCGACAATCCGTTCAGAGCGGACTTGAGCTGTGCGAATGCCGATACCATTCCTTACCATAGTTAGCAGTTGTTTCCATCTCCCTCGCAGGCATCCTATCACGTTTAATGGCTTCCTTAGTCAAATCTCCTTTCCCATGTTTCCTACTGTCTTACCCTTGCGAGCTGTGTTGGCTCAAATCTTGATTTTATTGCTAGCGGTCGCAACCGAATCTTGGTTTTTCCACAAGCTCCTGAATCTCAGCCCTAAAAATAGCGTAGAATATGCAGCATCCATCAATTTATTTTCGACTTGTGCGGGTTGGTTAATTTTTTTTGGTTTAGAGCCGATTCTCTCTAAATCCCAAAGGGAATTGCTAATCGCTTTTATGTTTTTGGGACAATTAAGCTCTGTTTCTCTGACTCTGACTTTAACAGCTTTAATTTTATTTTCGCTTTCTTTTTTCTTAAAATTTCAAGCTTTAGTTATTTTACAATTTCTCCTGAAAGGACCGAATTCTCCGAGCCAACAACCTTCCTCAGTCAAAGGCGCTCGTCGGGGTGCTGCGAGAAAATTTCGCCCAGGTTCCACTCAAGCGGGAGTTGTTTTAATTGCCCATACAGCGAGTCACTCTGTGATTTTACTCACTTTATTTGTTCTTAGACAATAAAATATGAAGGTTTTAAAAGAACTTTATAAAATTTTGCAAAAAGTCCTAATTCCTCCTAAACTTTATCATTGGAAGGTTCCTTTATTAGTCAGCCTTTGTCTATGGTTAAGTGCCCTGTTAACTCAGGACAGCGAATGGAGGAATTATTTAGCAAATTTAAGCTGGATTTTTTTGATCGTTGCCATAGGTTGGGGGACGACTCAACCACCCTTCTTAATCAACGGAATTAGCCTCAGTCCTTGGATTACAGGAGCCTTAATTTCTGTGTTTCTATCAGGGACTTTGACTCGTGACCACCAGCCTTTTGCTATCATCAGTTGGCCACTTGTTTCTGCCTGTCTTGCGACTCTGCTTGAATTTAAGATTTCAAGATTGAATTTTGAAATTTCATTTCCCTTGGTCAGACCTACGTTCTTAATTTTTATTTTAATTCATGCTCTACTCAGTTGTTGGCTAGGGTATTACTTTATGATTCAAACTTGGCTTGAAAATTATCCAAGCATCTTAGCAGAAGATTTGAACAGAAGTGGATTTGTCATTAGTACCAAACCCAAATCCATCAATAATTCTAGAGGCATCCTTTTGATAAAATTGATGGAAGCTTACTTAATTAACAAAACCAACAATCGACCCTGGATAGCGGTAGAAAACTGGTTATTCGACGTGAGTAATCAGCGACTTGATCTGGCAACAGAAGCACTCAAAAAGCTGCCGAAACTTCCTGAAGACTCCCTTTGGGAGCTGAAGACGCTCCTGGTACAAGGAGAGTCTCATTATCGGGTAAAATTAATAGCCAACTGGCAGGGTCCTAGTTCCAACCATGAAGGCTATTTACTGACTAAATCTTGTGAGATCAATAAATTTGGTACTCAGAGTCAGATTGAATGCAGCCCCATCAAGGCAGCTAAGGCTCAATCAAAATAATCCCAATTAAAAGGAGCAATTCAAGGATGAATTTAGGTAGAATTTCGACAATAGCAAGGAATGTTTTTTGGGAAGTCATTCGCGACCGAGTTCTGTATTTAATTATTTTATTTACCCTGGGAATGGGTGCTGCTGTACGGTTAATTCCAGAATTAGCGGCTACAGCCGAAAATAAAATCATTTTAGATGTGGGTCTAGTAGCGATCGGTATCACTGGTTTAATTGTGACTGTTTTTATCGGGACCGGGTTGGTGAATAAAGAAATTGAAAAGCGCACTGTTTATATTTTAGTTTCCAAACCTATTTCCCACTCAGAATTGATTATTGGGAAACACGTCGGATTATCAGCCGTGTTGGCTATCTTAGTAGCAGTCATGACGGTTATTTACCTAATCATTATCACGTTAGCTCGCATTCCTTATGTATTAGAAAACATTTTAATTGCTTCATTTTTTATTTGGCTAGAGTTATCCTTACTGGTAGCAGTCGGGATTTTATTTGGAGTTTTTACCAGTTCTCTCCTGGCGACACTCCTCACCTTAGCTGTCTATCTCATGGGAAATTCAACGCGAGATTTAGTGGCGTTGGGACAATTAACTAAAAATTATGCGATCGAGCAACTCATGCTCAGTATCTATCTCGTTTTACCAGATTTAGCTCGGTTAAACTTAAAGAATGATGCTGTTTATGGACAGTTGCCTCACTTAGCGACTTTAATAACCCATGCAGGTTATGGTTTAGTTTACATCATCCTACTTTTGTCGATTGCCAGCCTGATCTTCTCTCGTCGCGAGTTTTAGGAAACCCACAAGGCGAGCGCTGAGAGTTGACAGACAAGTGCCACCCGAAAAAATTGTAGGATGGAACGAGGAATCCTAAAGATCCCGATTAAAATAGAAAAAAACCACAATACTTAGAACCATGCTCAGAGAAAAACTTGAACAACTAACCATCCTGTTTCAGGAAATGGAGCGAGCGTTAATTGCTTACTCAGGTGGAATTGATAGCACCTTAGTTGCCAAAATCGCTTATGATATACTGGGCGATCGAGCCTTAGCAATTACGGCTGTTTCTCCGTCCCTATTACCAGAAGATTTAGAAGAGGCACGCCTCCAAGCGACTGAGATTGGCATTCCTCATCAAGAGGTGAAAACCCACGAAATGGCAAATCCCAATTACACTTCTAACCCCGTTAACCGTTGCTATTTCTGCAAAAGTGAACTGCACGATACGCTGAAACCTCTGGCGTTAGAGTGGGGTTATCCTTATGTAGTGGATGGAGTCAATGCAGACGATTTACAAGATTACCGTCCAGGAATTCAAGCTGCGAAGGAACGGGGAGCGCGATCGCCTTTAGCAGAAGTGGGAATGACGAAGTTAGAAGTGCGACAATTAGCGAAAGAATTAGGTTTACCTTGGTGGGATAAACCAGCTCAACCTTGTCTGAGTTCGCGCTTTCCCTATGGTGAAGAAATCACGGTTGAGAAGTTACAACGGGTTGGTCGTGCAGAATGGTATTTACGACGATTGGGATTCAAGAATTTGCGAGTGCGTTCTGAGGGAGATACAGCGAAGATTGAGTTGCCACCCGCCGAGATTAAGGAGTTTGTAGCGACTACGGATTTATCAACCTTGGTAACACAGTTTCAAGCATTTGGTTTTCTCTATGTGACACTAGATTTAGAGGGATATCGGAGTGGAAAATTAAACCAAGTTTTGAAACCAGCAGTGTTGGGAGCTAAACTTTAAAAATTTGATTTTTTTAAGGAAGGGGATTGGCTGAATTCCGCCAGCACAACATTTGGATGGGATACAAGGGAGCTCGACTCTCTTGACTGTCAGAAGGGTGAGTAAGAATCGCTCGTAGAGGACCGAGAGCAAAATTTGGTTGAGATCCTGAGGACTCTTTGCTCTTATCGTATACAACAGAAGTTGCAGCCAGTTGAATTGAACTTTATGAAAATTAAATTTTGGTTTCTATCTACAATTTCCGCTCTCTTACTCTGTACCAATTCTCCCTTACGGGTGCAAGCTAATCCAGAAGTATTTAGAGATACTGTTACTCAGACATTGTGGTGGCAATTAGCAGTTGACAATCAACTCCACCTCACTCAAAATCACGAGTATCAAGGTTGTATCTGGGGTGACTCGATTTCCTCGGCTTTGGGAGATTCTTTAGGGAAACAAAATTTTAATTTTGCGATCGGGGGAATGAGTACCGTTTCCTTAATTGAGCAACTAAAAGTCTTAAAACCTAATCATTTTCAATGCCAAAAAGCGGTTATTGCGATCGGGACTAATGACGCAATGTATGGAATTAGCGATGCAGCTTTTGTGGAAAATCTGAAAGAAGTGATTAGTTTCATGCGAGGAATGGGAACTAAAGAAATTATCTTAATTCCTGCTTTTTACTCCACTGTCGCTGCTAGCTACGATCCCAATAAGGCAGGAACTCTTACGAGAGTGGATGAAATTAATGCCTTGATTAATCAAGTCGCTGCTACAGAGAATTTGGTTGTGGAAAGTGAAGGAATTCAAGCTTTATTTAAGGACCGCGCCCTCAATGAAGATTTAACCATTGATGGGGTTCATCTCAATGAGAAAGGGTTAGAAATTTACAAGCAAGTATTATTAAAAATATTATCAACTCCGGCGACTGCGAGGACCAGGCATCCCTTGTCCATCAATCTTCATCAGTAGGAGTCCTATTGGGAAGTTTGTTGTGAATTTTGTTGTTGTGAATTCTGTTGTTGTGAATTCTGTTGTTGTGAATTTTGTTGTTGATTTTGGAGTTGCTGGAGTTGCTGTTGAAGTTGGATTTGTTGGAGCTGCTGTTGAAGTTCAAGCTGCTGGTTCTGAATATCAATTTGCCGTTGCCGATCCTGCCTTTGCTCCCGATACTGCTGTAACTGAAGTCGCCGCTGTAAATCTCCTCCCAAAAATAACCGCTGAAATGTGTTAATTGTTGTTTCAACTCCAGTAAACATTCCGGTGACTCCATTGATGAGACCCAACACTCCTGTCACTGGTTGTAAAATCGTTGTTAACTGATCTCCGAGTCGAGTCAAGCCGGAACGAGCAACAATAATGACATCATTGTTTCGGAGGGTGGGATTGTTGTCTGGATTTAATCCTTGGGAAAAATCAACTTCAATGCTACGGCGAGAAACGGTACCATTCGGGTTCAACCTTAGCAGTTCAACCTGATTTTTTTTCGCTCGTACTTGGTTAAAACTGCCGGTTGCTAATAAAGCTTGATGTAGGGAAGTATTGGGGGCTACTTCCACGCTCCCTGGTCTGAGGACCTCTCCCACTACATTAATTTTGATGGCATTTGGAGAAAAACTGGTTGCAGCGAGTTGCGAGACTTCTGCAACATCAATATTCTGTGCAGTTGGGACAATAATGCTGTCACCTTCTTGCAGCAGCACGTCTTGGCTAATATCTCCTTTCTGCAAGAGTTCCCATAGATTAATATTAATAATTTGTTCGGGACCGGTTTTTGGACGACGGCGTATTTGTACTTGGCGGATATCCGCTTCTAGGGTAATGCCGCCAGCAATTTTAATGGCTCTCGTGACAGTGGGTAGACCGACTAAAGTCCCCCGTTGCTGGTCGATACTGACGAAGCCGAGTTCAGTTTTTTGATTTGCCGATCGCACGTCCGACGCAAAAACAGTATAAGGGCCAGGACGGTTCACCTCTCCGACAATGACCACACCAATGGGTTGAGTTAAATCAGCCGAAAAGTTAGCATTGGCTCTCTGACGCACTTCTTCGGTATTGACGGCGGTAGCAGTGGGAATATAAATTCGGTCACCATCCCGTAAGGTTAGGTCTTGATCCAGGTTGGCCGTCTCTAAAAAATTCTGGAGGTTGACATTAAGAATTTGCTCAGAACCCGATCGCTGCGGGCGACGGATTTGGATATTTCTCACATCCGCTCCTTGGGTGACTCCTTTCGCTAGTTGAATCACATCGATCAAGGTTGGGAATTGTAGGACTCCGTCTTTATTGGCAGGTAGTTTGTAGGAACCTGGATGAGTAATTTCTCCTGCGATCGCCACGTTAAACGGCCGAGGATTGATCAGAGTGACGGTGACGACGGGAGAAGTGACGTAGGGTGCATATCGAGCGGTAATGGCTGCGGAGGCTTGCCGTAAGGTTAATCCTTGGACTGATACAGTGCCTATCACTGGTAAGTTAAGCGAGCCATCAATCAGCACGAGATATTCTTTGCTAAATTCAGGCACACCTAGGACTTCCACCGCCACGCGATCGCCACCACCCAGGGTGTACCCTGCTTCTGGTACGCTGCTACTGGCTCCCTTGCTAGGCAGAGCTGCTGGTGCTGTTCCCGGCGCAACGGTGGCTGGTACATTCCCCCTCGGAGTTTGTCTGGGAGTTACCACTGGAGTCCTGAGAGTTGGCAATTGAGCGAGCGCTGGGAGTGAAGGAGCGATCGCCGCGATCGTAGATAAACTCAGGCTGATAGCACGTTGCACCTTGCGTTTCATGGGCTTTTCGCGGCTGGGAGAGCCAACATTCTTGACTGTTTGTTTTGATATCATAGTTCACCTCGCTCTCCCCGTCATCTCTTGGAAATTGCTACTGAACAATCTCTATCTTTTTAAACAGGATTTCTCCTGAATCACTCGCTCACTAATCTCTCTTGCTCCTGATTGACAACTTTCTAGTTTTTTGATAGTAAGTAAGGGCTGAGCCGCTGTCTCGTCCAAACCTAACAAAAAAGGCTAAATCAATGGGGCTGAAGCTGGAAAAAGTCGTTCCTTGGGGGCGTTCTCTCCATGAATATCTCTCCATGTTTCATTTGACGGCAAGAGAGTGTCAGTTGCAAATCCTTGATTGTGCTGGCGGTCCTTCTAGCTTCAATGTAGAAATGACTCGTCAAGGGAATCAAGTTCTTTCTTGCGATCCTATTTATCAATTTAGCCCTGAAGAAATTTCCCAGCGAATTCAAGAGACTTATCACGTGATCGTTGAGGGAGTTAAGGCTCATAGCGACTCTTACCTTTGGCTTAATTTTGAGTCCCCAGAGCAGCTCGGTCAAGTGCGAATGGCCACCATGCAACAATTTCTAGAAGATTTGCCAGTCGGTCTTACTGAAGGTCGCTATCTGACTGCTGAATTACCAGTTTTACCGTTTGCCGAGCGCCAGTTTGACTTAGCACTGTGCAGCCATTTTCTCTTTACCTATTCCGACCACTTTTCAGAACAATTTCACCTCAAATCTATCCAAGAACTGTGTCGGGTTGCCCAAGAAGTCCGAATCTTTCCCTTGTTAAATATTTCGGGAGAACTCTCACCTTTGCTATCGCCCCTCCTCCAAACGTTAACCGAGCAAGGATACAGTTTAGAAATAGAAGCCGTGGAGTATGAATTTCAGAAAGGAGGCAACCAAATGCTGCGAGTCAGGACAGAGCAGTCTTACCAGTAATCTTCACTCTGTCCCTAGACTCTCACTCCTTTATAAAACAGTAGTTTCGTGAACATTGACCTCAACGACTCGGCGCACTTTTCCTGGTTCTAATTGAATTAGTTTATCAGTAGCACGAATTTGGGTTGGTTGTTCCTGTAGCTGCTGTTGCTCTTCCACACTCTATTGCCATATTTGTCTACCACCTAGAGGTGTCTCTGTCTAAGTTGAGAGAAGTTGCCAGTTCATTTAGAAGCATCCATCCCGGTTGATTACGGAGCCGATGTAGATAGCGAGTTAGAATATCAGTGTTGACTTTCATACTGCTGTCAATTCCGATTTAACCACATCTAGATCCCAACTATAACATCACAGAGTTACGATTTAATAGATAGAGCGTCTCAAGATTTATTGGGTTCTACTCCCACTAGATAACATCCGTGAATTCGCCAACTACTATCTACCTGTTTTTCCATCAAATAAATAGCTTTGGCAAGACTACCCTTTGCATCAAGCAGTAAGACAGGTTGAGCCGGAATTCCTTTGATTAAGGTGAGACTTTCAAATAAAACTGAGCGGGGACGGTAAACTGCTTGGTAAGCATTTTTTACCATCTGCATAAAATTTTCTGGAGTCCGGAATTGATCCTGAATATCAGGACTTGCAAACACGAAAGCTTGAGCTGCATCGTCTTGTTGAAAAGCTTGCAGTTGTTTTTCGATCACAGAACGGATAGCGAGGCGATCGCTTTCATTCAAGTTCATAAGCTAAATATCCATTAATTGAGTTAACAGCCGCACAACTCAAGACCGTTTCTAAAACGATAGGGAAAATAACAGCTAGAAATTGTGCAAATTTTCTGTCTGCTGTTGATAGCAGGCAAAGATTTAATTATACAGGAAAAATCGCTGCCTGACTGATGATTTTTTAGAAGAAATCCCAGCCAGCGATCGGCTTCCCAAAAAAAGGAAGTTAAATAATTAAAATTCCCTCGGCTCCAGCCTGAAAATTCGTTAGTTAGATCGATTAACCCTTGTCAGTCTGTGCAAGTAGCCATTAGCCTCGATCGCTGATAGGGAGACCACAGGCAAGCTGACCGCCTCAAAGTAGCAACAAGTAGAAGTAAGACCCCAATTTTTCCGGCTGCTTTCTCCAGCTCAAAGACAAGGCCCCAGAAAACAGTTGGAGACTGGGAGCAATCAACATTTTCCCCGCCTTCCTCTCCAACTTATCCAACTTAACTTTTTTTCTTAAAACTTTTGAAATATTTATAGCTCAACATTAAAATCTATCTTTAGATATAAAATGGTTGCCTGTAGAAAAAAAAAGAGTTAAAACGAGCTCAAGAAGACTTGCAGTGCTCGCTTCTTACCGAGCCAACCAGCTCATTAAATGTTGTATAGTTAGCTGACTTATGTTGCAACTCAAGGATTTATTTGATGAAAGCTACTACCTGAGCCAAAATCCAGACGTAGCCACAGGCATTGCTAGTGGTACCCTCAAATCAGGACTCCAACACTTTCAGCAGTTTGGGAATGGGGAAGAACGGAACCCCTGCCCTTGGTTTAACGAAACCTATTACCTCGATCGCAACCCCGATGTAGCCGCCGCCGTCAAACAAGGCAAATGGCAATCAGGACTCGCTCATTATCTCCAATTTGGTCAGCTTGAACACCGCAACACCTGTCCGTTATTTGACGAACAACTCTATCTCCAGGCAAACCCAGGTGTAGCAGCAAAAACCATCTCCGATCCGCTCACCGGAACTGTCTCTTCTGGCTTAGAACATTATCTCAAATTCGGTGAATCCGAAGGTCGTGACCCCCATGCCCGCACAGAGGTGCTGTGGGATGCAGCAGCTTTACAGGCAGTACGCAATGCAAAATCCGGCCCGACGATTGCCTCGCGAGCTTATGCCATCGTGCATACAGCCATGTATGATGCTTGGGCGTCCTACGATCCCGTGGCGATCGCCACTCAACTCGGCGACAGTCTCCAACGGCCTCAATCAGAAAATACAGTCTTCAACAAAAGCGAGGCGATGAGTTATGCAGCTTACCGCACCCTCGTCGATTTATTCCCCAGCCAAATTGGTTTATTCCAGAGCGTCATGGCGGAACTCGGCTACGATCCGAACAATACCTCCCAAGACACCACCAAAGCCAGTGGCATCGGTAATGTTTCAGCTCAAGCATTAATCAATTTTCACCGCAATGATGGTTCCAACCAAATCAATGGATATGCCGACACAACCAACTATCAACCCGTGAACACCGTTGACACCTTGAAAGATCCGAATCGCTGGCAACCCTTGAGAGTACCACTCAACGATCCGAACGGACAAGTTCAAAAGTTCCTCACACCCCAATGGGCTAACGTCACCCCCTTTGCCTTAACATCTGGCTCAGAATTTCGCCCCTCGCCCCCCGCAGCTTTTGGCACTCCTGAATATATCAGTCAAGCGCAGCAAATCCTTGATTTAAGTGCCAATCTCACGGATCGCCAGAAAGCGATCGCTGAGTATTGGGAAGATGGTCCCGGCAGTTCATTTCCACCCGGTAAATGGATGACGTTTGGCCAGTTTGTTTCCCAGCGAGATGCTCACACCCTTGATGACGATGCCAAGATGTTCTTTATGTTGGGAAATGCAGTTTGCGATGCTGGTATTGCCTGCTGGGATTCTAAACTATTCTACGATTCAGAGCGCCCCATTACAGCCATTCGGACTCTATTTAAAGGTCAACAAGTGAAGGCATGGGGAGGACCTGGTAAAGGAACTCAAACGATTGATGGCAGTAATTGGGTTCCTTACCAAGCTGAGAATGTAGTTACACCGAGTTTCCCTGAATATGTATCAGGTCATAGCACTTTTAGTGCAGCGGCGGCTGAAATTCTGAAGCGATTTACGAATAGTGATAGTTTCGGCTATTCCTTCACTGAACAAGCAGGTAGTTCACGGTTTGAACCGGGTAAAGCTCCAGCCAATGATATTACTCTATCCTGGTCTACGTTCTCGGAGGCTGCTGATGATGCGGGAATGTCGCGTCGCTATGGCGGAATTCACTTTGAGAACGGAGATCTCGAAGGGAGAAAGTTAGGGCGTGAAGTGGGAACAACAGTCTGGGACCGCGCTCAATTTTTTATTGAGGGTGGCAAGTAGTAGCGTTGCGAATTTAAGCTAGGCGAATCAGCAACTGTAGGGGCTGGAAATTAGAAATTCTAGGGTGCAATCTGATCGTATTTTCCAAGGAAAATACGATCAAAGGGCAGGCAAAAAGTCTGCCCTTACTCATTGGATTGAAAGCCGGTAGCAAAGGAAAAGGGAAGCTCAGAGGGTTGTCTAGCCCACAATTGAGACTATCCTTTAGACTATCCTTTGTCCCTTTCCCACTCTCTCTCTTCTCTTTCTTCTCTTTCCGGTGCAACCGGAATGAATCTGATAGCATACTTCTCACAGGTTTCAGCCTATGGCGATAAAAACAAAGTCTGCCGACCGGGGTTCCCCGATCAAATTTACTCAGAAAATTAGCCCGATCGTTAAAGCTTGTTTCACTCATACTATAAAAATAAAAGCATCAAAATATAAAGCGAGACTATCAACATCAACCAAACTGAATTGTAGCTTGAGTTCCATTGCCTCAACTCAACCACCTTAGTGATATCTTGGAAGTCAAAATCCCCAATTAAGCCAACCCATGCCACAAACAGTCTGGATTGCAAGACACGGAAACCGAATCGACTTTGTTAACCCCGACTGGTTTCTCACCGCAGAACGTCCCTACGATCCCCACCTTTCCGAAGATGGCATGATCCAAGCAAAACAACTCGCCAACCGCCTCAAAACAGAAAAGATCGCCCATATCTTTGCTTCACCCTTCCTGCGAACCGTCCAGACCGCCAACGAAGTCGCTACCGCCCTCGATCTACCCATTAAACTAGAGTGGGGATTATGCGAATGGCTCAATCCCGACTGGATGCCAGCAATGCCCGAAACCCTCTCCGTCGAAACCTTAGCTCAGTTTTATCCCAGAATCGACTCTTCCTATCTACCCGGCACCCCTCACTATCCCGAAACAGGCGAACAATGCCTGAGGCGGGCCGGAGAAACTGCGAGACGGTTGGTGAGCGAGTATTCTCAAGATATCTTGTTAGTGGGTCACGGAGCCTCGGTAGTTGGTACGGCGATGGGATTAGTCACAGGCGTTGTCGATACTGAAATCAACGCTTCCCTGTGTTGCTTGGTCAAAGTCGTCCGCCAGCAGGGAGAATGGATCGTGGAACTCAACGGCGATACCTCCCACCTCAGCAAGACAGAAACTTCGATCCGATTTGTTTAAAGCAAAAAAATTAGAGGGCTGGACAAACTGGTTCCAGCCTCGATTGTCTATGCTGGTGAATTGGAGAGATATTGATTTAGCACTGTCAGAGAGTATGGCTGGACACAGTAAATGGGCCAACATCAAACGCCAAAAAGCTAGAGTTGATGCCGTCAAAGGCAAAGTCTTCACGAAAATTTCCCGCGAAATTATCGTGGCGGCCCGCAGTGGTGTGCCAGATCCAGCAGGTAACTTTCAACTGCGGACGGCCATTGAAAAAGCCAAAGCGGCAGGAATTCCCAATGAAAATATTGAACGAGCGATCGCCAAAGGAGCGGGTAAGCTGGGGCCGAATTCTGAGTTAGAGGCCATCCGCTACGAGGGTTATGGTTTGGGTGGTGTGGCCATCTTAATCGAGGCCCTGACTGACAACCGTAACCGTACCGCTGCGGACTTGCGAGAAGCTTTCCGAAAAAACGGTGGCAACCTCGGTGAGACTGGCTGTGTCGGCTGGATGTTTGACCAGAAAGGTGTTTGTACGGTGATCGGGGTGGTGGATGAAGAAGCTTTGCTGGAAGCTTCCCTAGAAGGAGAAGCGGAGTCTTACCAATGGGTGCAAATTGATGAGGATACCGAAGGGGTAGAGGTGTTTACCTCGGTCGCCAACTTGGAAAACCTCGGCTTGGTTTTGAAGGATAAAAGCTTTAAAGTGAGCCAGTCAGAAACTCGTTGGATTCCTAACAATACCGTCGAGGTAGACGATCCAGATAAGGTGCGATCGCTCCTCAAATTAATGGATGCCCTCGAAGACCTCGACGATGTACAAAGTGTCACGGCTAACTTTGAAATGGCAGATGAACTCATGTCTCTGAGCATGGTCTGAGGAGTTCTTACGCTCATCGCCACAGCAGCCAAATCAGGTCAATGTCTGAGACTGAGTCTGGCTGAAGAACCATCCCATTGGCATCGGGGGGGTTTACCTAAATCTCTGACCAGGAGTATTGAGACCGGTGAACTCGCCCCTTGTCTGTTAAACAGGTCGGCTCAACGCACTAACTCAGCAAAACTATAGAAGCTTACCAGTAATAACAGCACGGCTGTCGCTTGAGTGAGATGGATCTGAGGCGAAGGCGCGATCGCTTCCCGCACCAACACCGAACTTGATAACCCAATCCCATAACTCAGACACAGCACTAAATAAGGCCACTCTTCCGTCACACTCCAAACCGCCAATAGCAGAGTTGCCAAGACAAACATCACCAACTCGATAAACCGAGGCGGGTCGGACTGACTAGACCGAATCAAGGTTTGCCACCAAAATTGCCAAAGTCTCATAGGTCAAGGTCTCAGGATGAGGAAGCAGCGGTAAATTCAGAATAATTCATTCCTTTCCCCATCGACTACCATCCTGGGTGATAGGGACAGAGGAAGGAGGAAAGCGGGAATGGATCAAACTGAGTCGATCGGGTCAAAGCGGGTACTGTTTGCTGGAAATTCTGAACAACTGAGGGGGACTGTCCAGGGTTGAAATCTCGGCTCTCTCAGCCAACTCGACGATTTTAGCTGAGTTCATCCGGTTTAATCTCGGCTGGCGATCGCCACTCGGCTTGTTGTCGCAAGCAAGCAAGTGCTTCTTCTGTCTCCACTTGAGGGAATTCTTCATAAAAGCGACTGACGCTGAAAAAAGGGTCCGGTGTTTCTAGGACAATCAAGCGATCGCTGACTTCGTGCAGAAATTCGATCAATTCCGGCGGTGTGACTGGCACACAAATCCAAAGCTGAGCCGGTTGTTGCATCCGCAGTGCTTGGGCCGCCGCCAACATCGTCATCCCTGTGGCAATGCCATCATCCACTAAAATCACCAAAGCTCCTTTGGGAGTGACGGACGGCCGCCCAGGAGCCAACGCGGTTAACTGAGACAAAGCTTTTTCTTGGGCGACTTGTAGGGTTGCATTTTGGATGCGGATATTGCGGGGTTTTTGCTTCGACCATACCAGGTGTCCCTCGGCAGTCACAGCGCCGATCGCTAATTCTGGGTTGTCGGGTCGAGCAATTTTTTTTGCCACCACGACATCTAAAGGACAGCCTAAACGACGAGCGATGGGAACCGCGATCGGTAAGCCACCCCGTGGTAAGGCATAAACGACGGGTGTAATCTCGTCATTTACGGTTAAATTGAATTGGGCTATTTCGGAGAGAACCGCTTGAGCCAGTTTCTCGCCAGCCTCAGCGCGATCGCGGAACAAGGGAGTAGATAACATAGCGCTGACCGCCTCAACAGGATTCACCTACCTCTATCATGGCTGATTCTTCACCGGAAGGAGACTGTCAACTAGAACCGCGAAATTATAAACTGGAAATTCTAGCTTGATTTTTCCGTTGCGTCTAAAGTTATGTCCAGCGATCGGCAACTCAGCCTTTTCGACGAGCCAAATTTTGATCCATCCTTCCAGCGAGATTCGATTCCTACCAGTGCCACCATTCCCATTCCACCGGGCACTTATCAAAGCATGGAAGAAATGGCCGAGCACTGTAACCGCTGCCATCGCTGTGAATTGGGCAATCATCGCACTCATGCTGTGATTGGGCGGGGCAACCCTCAAGCGCTGATTATGATTATTGGAGAAGCGCCGGGACAGCATGAAGATGAGACGGGATTGCCTTTTGTTGGTAAGTCAGGGCAACTGTTAGACAAAATTTTAGAATCGGTGGGACTCAACCGCGATTGCGATGTCTTTATCGGCAACATTAATAAATGTCGGCCTCCAGCCAACCGCACCCCCACTCCTCAAGAGGTAGAAGCTTGTAAGCCTTACCTACTCGAACAAATTCGTCTGATCGACCCCAAAATTATTTTATTAACTGGGGCAACTGCGCTCAAGGGTTTAACTGGGGATAAGCGCACGATTACTAAAGTTCGGGGTCAGTGGATCGAATGGGAAGGCCGACAGTGTATGCCAATTTTTCACCCCTCTTACTTGCTTCGTAATCCTTCTCGCGAACCTGGTAGCCCTAAGTGGTTAATGTGGCAGGATATTCAAGCAGTTAAAGCCAAATTTGACGAATTAAAACAGTTGAGGGTTGATTAGACCTCCCTGAACTCTGGTTTAATTTCCGATTCCCCATTTCTACCCAAACTTTCCCCTTTCTAAACGGGCAATTCCACGGTAAATGTTGTCCAGCCACCCCCGCTAACAACTTGAATCTTACCTCCGAGTTGTTCTACCAGCTTCTGCACCAAAGCTAACCCCAAACCAGTCCCCCCTTGCTTCCAAGGATCGGCATTGGGAACGCGATAAAATTTATCAAAAATGCGGGGTAACTCCTCGGTTGGAATTTCGGCTTGATTGCTGACACAAACTTGGATCGAGGAGGCAGAATCTGAAGAACTGATACTAGGAATTAAACTCGTTTCTCCTTCTCCCTCCTGCAAGGTTTCTGGGGGAATGATTATGGTATTGCTTCTACTTTTTTTCCAGGCTTTACCGGCAGTCCCCACTCCATTTTTGCATTCAACCTTCAGGTGAATTTCGCCACCAGTCGGGGTATATTTGCAAGCATTGTTGAGGAGTTCTGCTAAAACCCGACCTAAATTGGCACGGTTTGAGGTGATCGTTGGTAAATCAAGAGCAGATTCCACTCGTAACACCTGCTGACAATTTTGAATGCGGGAGCGAAAGGGTTCAATGATAGTGGGCAACCAAACAGGCAAATTCACGGGTTCTAAAGTAATCGGATAGGCTCCTGCTTCTAGACGTTGCAAATCGAGTAACGCATTAATTAATTCTGTTTCTCGGTTGCATTCGGTTTCTAAAATTTCTAAATACCGTTCTGAGCGCTCGGGGGTGGGAGCAACTTTCAGCATGTGAATTGCGATTTTCATATTCGTTAGTGGCGTTCGCAATTCGTGGGAGACGGTACTCAGAAATTCGTCTTTGAGTACATTGAGGCGTTGCAGTTCTTGGACTTTCTGTTGGAGTTGGGCCGTGCGTTCTTGGACTTGATATTCGAGGTCGGTGTTCAGGTTTTGCACCTGCTGGTATAACTGTGCTTGCTGAATGGCGATCGCAACTTGAGTTGCCAATTGTAGCAGTAAATCCACTTCTGATTGCTGCCATTGGCGTACCCTAGAACATTGGTGGACACAGACAATTCCCCAAATGTTGCTGTCTTGGCGAATGGGCACCACCATATAAGCTTGAATTTGAGCTTGCTTGAGTCCTGATAGCTGTTCTGGGCTTAAATCTGGGCTGGGTTCATGGGGAAAGGTGTAAATTTGTTGCTCGAACATTTGGTTGCATTCTTGCAAGCTTTCAGCCGACATGATCCACCCCAAAGTCGGTGGCCAATTCGCTCCCACTGATTCAGCTACCACAATTCCTAAATTATTGGGTTCGACGCGGACGATTGCAACTCGGTCGGCTTTCAGTAATTGTCGGACTTCGGCGACAGTTGCATTGAGGATTTCCTCTAGCTTCAAAAACTGGTGAATCCGCAGAGCAATTTTAGCTAAGAGACGGTCGTGCTGTACCTGTTCGTGCAGTTTGGTGGTACGTTCCCGTACTTCTTCTTCTAATTTAGCATTGCGACTTTGCAGGAGTTCTAATTTTTCTACTTGCAGCTGATAAACGGACTGTTGTAATTTTTTGACAGCTCGATACATTTCTGTCGGGTCGAGGGCTCGCAGCAAGCTGGTTTGAGTAACAATGCCCACCATTTCTCCCTGAACTCCACAAACAACGAGTCGCTGGGCTTGATTTTGCTGCATTTGTTTATGAGCCACCCACAGCGAATCATTGGGGGTTAGAAACTGTAAGGGGGTTCTCATAATTTTGTGAGCAGGGGTTGTGAGAAAATCTAGCCCTAAGAATTGAGCTAGCACTAGATCCTGCTCTGTAATCATCCCAACTGGCTGCTGGAAGGAATAATGAAACGGGGTGCTATGACTATGGCGATTCTCCACCTGTAATTCTCGGAGTTGTGTAATCACAGCACAACTGACTTGGTGTTCGGTCATGAGTTGAGCGATCGCCAGGAGTGAGGCGTTTTTGGGGGCGGCGAGTGGTTCGGTCATTAATTCTGAGACTCGTCGCATTTTGAGAATATTGGACGGTTGCAGCAGTTGCCGAATCCGTTCGCGCATGAGTACGCCTACTAGGGTATCGTTTTCGCTGATCACCGCCAGGTAGCGAATCCGATGCTGGCGGAACAGAGACAGTGCTGTAAATACGTCAGAGTCATCAGATTCTGTGAAGGTAATGGCGGATGGTGACATCACCTCAGCCACGGGAATGCTGTCCAGGGAGGCTTGATTGGAGGGGTCGATAATACCTGTGGCAATCAACCTCACGACATCCCATTCGGTGAAGAGCCCCAATAAAGCTGATTGGGGATAACGGCTAGCGCCATTTTCCCCTGAAATTGATGATTTCTGTATCACTAAGACACAACTGGCTCTAGCTTGATTGAGCGACGGTTCCTCACTGCGCTTACTCTCGGCTGATAAATGTCTGCTAGGAAGGAGACAACTACTATGGACTTGGCTCATGAGTGCAATTACTTCAGCCAAGGAAGTCTCAGCCGTCACCATGATGGGGTGACGGTCAATTGCTGGTTCTAGGGCAGATGAGGAGAGGGGCGGTTGGTAAAGCGGCATAGTAAATCACAGGTTGCGTTAGCGCCAGTTGAGCGTGGCGCAAGTCCACAGGAATAGGGACTGAGAAATCGCGTTGGCTGGTGAGAGTCTGTGAGAACTAGAAGATTCCGAACCAACAGAAGAGATTAATCCTATCTAATGACGATCCTAACTTTCAGTTACCCCACTATCAGGATCAATTGATGCACCCTCTTTAGCAGATTAAGCCTCTAGAGAGGCCTACAGTAAGCTTTCAGTAATTATTACAGACTTTTTTAAAGATTCTGTAAAGATACCGAAATTACGGAGGATTAATCAGATGTTTCCAAGCTGACATTGGTTGTGACGGTTTTCACTCCCTGGGGGCGGCAGGGACTCCACTTATAATAAAAATAATGTAATTGTAAACTTTTACTAAGAATGACAGCTTTCAGTCTAGAGCAAATTTCAGCACAGTTAGAAAGCAAAAATTCAGGCGATCGCATGGTTGCTCTTGCTCGTTTGCGAGATGTACCAGCAGCAGACGCCATGCCTTTGATTAAAAAGGTCTTGAATGATGATAACTTGCAGGTGCGATCGATGGCTGTATTCGCCTTGGGAGTAAAACCCACAGCAGAAAGTTATGGCATCCTCACGAAATTGTTGGAAACAGATCCAGACTATGGCATTCGCTCCGATGCTGCGGGGGCTCTAGGCTACCTGGAAGATCGGCGAGCATTTGAACCGTTAGTACGGGCTTTCTACGAGGATACCAATTGGTTAGTCCGGTTTAGTGCGGCTGTATCCTTGGGCAACCTGAAAGATCCCCGTGCTCGTGAAGTGCTGCTGCAAGCACTGGAAAGTCAAGAAGTAGTGGTGCAACAAGCAGCCATTGCAGCATTAGGTGAAATCAAAGATGTGCAAGCAGTCGATCGCCTCCTTGAGTTTGCTCAATCTGAAGATTGGCTGATCCGCCAACGTCTCGCAGAAGCATTGGGCAACTTACCCTCTGCTAAGAGTATTGCTGCTCTCAAATACTTAGAAAAGGATCATAATTCTCAAGTTGCTGAGGCAGCAACTATTGCTTTGCAGCGGTTGTCAACCTCCCAATGACTCACCCCTAACAGATGAATAACCCCTCCCAGGTGGGTTGACCCCTTTCTGCTTGCAACCACCCAGATCCAGCAGTTTTTAACCACAGTAGGGACAGACTTCAATTACTGAATTGATCTTCCCTTTTGCCCCTAACAATCATCTCCCTCACCCAAGGGCAAACTGCTCTCTATAAACCCGTTCTTCTGAGTTCTGAAAAGAGCCAAGGGACGGGTTTTTTCGGAAGTTCAGCGAGGAAATCACCCCTGCTTTCCACAGAGAATAAAAAAAACCAGATTTGAGTTTAACCCGCCCACAGATGTTGAGCAAATCTAATTGCAAGGCGACCGAGTAAGTAAGTGAAAAATACGAGAGTCAGATAACCGACACGGGGATAGCGAGCAAGCAGTAAACCCAAAGCAATAATTAGCGATACAATGCCATAAACCAATCGTCCTGGCGACATCGCTACTCCACCACTGAGGATTAATCCTAAGCTGCAAAATCCATAGACTAGTAGGATCGGCTTGAGTTGCGATCGCAAGTGCCACAACAAATAACCACCGCCGAACATAGAGGTCGCATTCAGCATCGGAGTTCCCCCGCGCAACCACAGCAGAAATCCGAGGAAACAAACGCCGTATTGAGACTTCACTGCACCTAACCGAGAGCGCGACCGCCATAGCCAATAAAAAGCCAAACAAATCAGTAAAAATAAGAGTGGATACCAAGGATCTTCTAACCAATTAAAATTTAAAGTTGGGTGTCCGGTTGTCGCTTTGATCAGCAGTTTCACCCAATCCCACCCGTGAAAAGTACCCTCCTCCGGTTGCCAGGCTCTCTGAGCATGAATAAACGCTAAAGGATCGGCAAATTCTATCCAGCAAAAAAGGCTATAGGCTAAGACCCCACTGCCAGTTAGGAGACTGACCAAATAAGCAATCAAGGGTCGCCGTTCTTGCCAAGCTACGATCAGGAGAGTTGGAATTAGAACAATTCCAGGGGGGCGAGATGCTGTTGCTAAGGCGCCATAAATAGCGGCCCAACTATACTGCTGTTTTTGAAAGGCTCGCAAAGTGGCGGTGCTTAATAGTAAAAACAGCCCTTCTGTATAAGCAACTGTTCCAAAGAGGGAAAAAGGACAGAAAGCCATGACTGCTATTGTCCATTTTGCTGCTCTTTTATCATACAGTTCTTCGACCCAGTTACAAACCAGTAGCATCGCTCCAAAAAAAGCGAGATTATTCACCAGCGGACCGGCAATTGCAAAGGGAAAACCGATGGTCATGATTCCCCGAACGAGGAGGGGAAATAGGGGAAAGAAAGCAACTGAATGTTGTAAACCATCATCAGAATACGAATAACCTTCTGTTGCAATTTCGTAATACCATTCACTGTCCCAGGCTGAGAAAACGTCCCACCCAGGCGTTGGTATAATGCCGTTACGAGGTTCTGGAAGTGCAGGAGCGATAAGCATCATTGCCAGCAGGATCGCCAGGCGGCTGAGCAACCAGAAGATTGCCACAAATAAAAATCGATTTTCATCGAAGATTTTGTCTATTTTAGCTTGAATTGCTGTGAACATAGGGAATGAAGAATGAGTCATAACAAGTTAGGATTTTGAGATTTTTTATCTAATTTCTCGGCTGTATTTTTATTGCTAATCATTCTGGAATGATTAGCATCTTACCGGTCTGCACTGTTAACCTTGGCAAATAAAAAAACATCATTTTTTTGATAAGCCGATTGAAATTTTGGAGAATTTTTAAGCTGCTGGACTAAATCAGTAGCAAACTCTTGGTTACTATCCAAACCTGGATGGCGGACATCTAATAGCACATAATCAAACTCTGCTAAATTAGCTGATGGTGCAGCTACATTGGTAACTCGGATCGTGGAACGTTGACTTAAATGGGGAGCAATATAAGCAGTTGTTAAAACGCTGCCTTTCGTTGACACTAAAGCTACAGCTTCTCGTGTCGCTTGCCAAGTATCTAAATTTTCTAAATAACGACTTCCCAAATAACCAAACTTAGCCAAAGCTAAGAAAGCAACGACAGACCAAATTATGACACTTCGCTGATGTTTGAGCCATCCTCGACCCGATACTAAGCTGGCAATTACAGCTAGCAATAAAAAGGGGAGAATTGGCAGAGAATACTGATGGATTAAATCTTTTTGCAGTTGGGAGTCGGAAAGGATATTCATAGCTAAGGCGGGAATTGCACCGACTAAAGGCGTTAAATGCAAGGGTGAAAGTCCCCAAAGGAGGGGCGATATTAACAGAAGCAAATAAGCTAAATTATCCCAAGAAAAGATACTGGTTAGTAGTAGTTGCGGTTGCAGAACTAAATTTTTGGCAATTTCAGGGAATGAGGAACCCAGATGTTGATAGCGGGAAAGGTGGCGCGCCACTGTTGCTGACTCGCCGCCAAAAAAGGGGATAATTCCCTGAGTGGCAATGATAAACCAAGCAACGCCAGAAAACAGAGCGATCGCGCCATACAGGCGACGTTTTTCAAATAGTAATAACCATAAACCCATCGCTGCTACCGTAAGGGATAATACAGCTTTACAGGATAAAATTAAGGTAATTGCTAAACAAAACCAGCTCAAATGACCGCGTCGCGCTGCTAAAATTGCCCCTAGAATTGCAGGTAAGGCGATGACATCTGAATGAAAATCAAATAAATTGAGATTAAAAACCATCGGGTATAAAAGATAGACCACTGTCATTGCTGTGGCTAACCCTGCTTTTAATCCTGCTTCTAGGGCCAGGTAATAGGTGGGTAAAGCACCCAATGCTAAGGCAACTGCTTGTACTGCAAATAACCAATACACAGTCGGGTAAATTTTATACAACAATGCCAGTGGATAAAAGATGAAAGCTGCATGATCTCCGAGGAGATGAAACCCCATGAAAGAGGAAATAGGCGTTTGGTTTTGGCTAATTAAATAAACAGCTTGGTCAAAAATTCCTAAATCCCAAGCTGTTGATTGAAATAGTAGATGTCGCAAGCTACTACAGAAAAAAAATAAAATTGAAAAGATGGCAATCATTCCCCCTACAGTCGAGAGTTTTAGCTTAAACCCCTGGGTTTTCTCTGTTCCCGTACTCATTTACTAGTTTTGGTAAATAGAAAAACTTCGTCCCGCTGATATTTTAATTGAAACTGAGGGTGATTTTTTAATTGATTGATTAAGCGAGTGACGAACTCGCGATCGCTATTCCATCCGGGATGGCGCAAGTTCAGTAGCACGTAACTAAAACTGGTTAAATCAGAAGGCGGTTCATAATTTTTGGTTAACTTTACAATGGGTCGGTGAGTAAGATGAGAAGCGATGTCGGCTGTGGTGAGAACGTTACCTTTTGTTTGAACGAATGATACTGCCTCCCTTGTGGCTTGCCAAGTATCCAGTGCATCTGCATAGATTGTCCAAAAGTATCCATATTTACCTAAAATTAAGAAAGAAATCAAGGACCAAAGAATGATAAATTTGGGGAATAGAGGAGAGGCAATCGGGAATTCAAAATTGGTGATCAATTGAGGAATCAATGAGCCAAAGTGATGGGAAGTTCCTTCTGGCTTGATAGATACCTTCTCTGTTTGATCTGGACGATCTGTACCCTTAAAGTGCTCTTCTATTCCGTCGCGATTTTTTTCTCGAGCAGCTAGACTGGCGATCGCAGCGACAATCAAAAATGGTAAGATCGGTAAAGAGTATTGGTGGACTAAATCTCTTTGAGAGTCAAGTTCAGAGAGAATATTCATCATCAAAGTTGGCAAAGCACCGATTAAAGGCGATAGGTATTTGGGAGCAAGTCCCCAAATAACTGGCAAACAGAGTAACCCTAAATATTCTAAAGTTTTGAAAGAAAAAACTGGCTGCAAAACCAGCCAAGGCTTAAGTATCAAGTTAAGGATTACCTCTAGAATTGAGTTGCCCAAATAGGCATAGCGCCTAACTGCTAAAGGGCCGGTTCCGCCGTCGAAGGCTGGGATAATTTTCCAAGTAACAATAATAAAATAAGCCACTCCGGCGGTAAGGGCGATCGCACCATATAAACGCTTTTTTTCAAAGAGTAATAACCACACTCCCATTGCTGCGATGGTTAGTGCTAAAGCACCTTTACAAGCCATAATCCAAATCAGGGCAAGGCAAAACCAACTCAAGCGATTTAACCGCGCTGCTAAAATCGCTCCTAACAGTGCAGGAACTGCCATGACCTCTGGATGAAAGTCAAATAAATTAATATTAAAAACTAAAGGGTATAACAAATAAACTGTTGCCATTGCCAGAGATAAGGGTGGAGTTAATCCTGCTTGACGGGCTAAACTCCAAGTCGGCCAAGCCCCCAAAGCTAGGGAAATAGCTTGGACTAATAACAACCAGTAAATTGAGGGAGAAATTTTGTAGAATAAAGCTAATAAATAAAGAATCCAAGCACCGTGATCGCCGAGGGCATGAACGGCTACAAAAGAGGAAAAAGGGGGTTGTCCTTGGCTAATTAAATAAATAAATTGGTCGAAAATTCCTAAGTCAAAGGCATTAGATTTAAACAAAATATGGCGCGCACTGCTGCACAAAAATAAAATCGCAGATGCACCAGCAGTTATCCAAATAATCGGGTTAATTTTTAGCTGTTTAAAGCAATTCATTTACGGCGCCACCCTTGTAAATAACCAGACTTCGTCCCGCTGATAGCTGACTTTAAAGTTAGGATTAGTTTTGAGTTTTTCAGCGAATTGAGCGCCTATTGCTTGGGTATCGGGCCAAGGATGGCGCAAATTGAGCAAGATGGCTTGAAATGCTGTTAAATCTGTATCTGGTACAACTTGGCTTAATAGTTTAATATCGGGTCGATGGCTTAAGTGAGTTGCTAGGCGATTATCCGTTAAAACGCTGCTTTGGGGTGAAATTTGAGCAATGGCTTCCCTGGTTGCTTGCCACGTATTTAGGCGAGTCATATATAACCCCAACTGAGGATATTTTCCCAAGATTAAAAACATTAACAGCGACCATACAATAATTGAGCGAGGAAATTGTAAACTCGGAATCGGGAAACGGGAAAAAATACCAGAGCTGGCTTTAGCATTCGATGCAGTTAAGCCAGGAAACCCCGTTTTCTTATCCCTTGCATCTAGACTATCAGTGGTTGCTAATGTTTGCTTCTGACCTTCTGCCTGCGAGAGGACTGCTAGCAAAAGAAAGGGAATCACAGGGAGAGAATATTGATAAGCTAGACTCCGTTGAAAAGGATCTTGAGACAGCACATTTAATCCCAGTGTTGGCAAGGCCATGATTAAGGGCGTCCAGTATTTGGGAGCAAGACCCCAAAACACAGGCAAGCATAAAAGTAAGAGATATTTAAATGTATCGATTGACAGGATTTTTCCGAAAACTAATCCTGGCTTTAACAACAAATTTAGACCAATTTCTAAGACGGAATGACCGAGATAAGCATAGCGTTCTACGCCACCGGTTTCGCTGCCCTTGAAAAAGGGAATAATGCCTTGGGTGACGACTAAAAACCAGGCGATCCCGGCTGCAATTGCAAAGCCTGCCATCCCGTAGCGCAGAACTTTTGAGCGAGAAAAACTTTGCTTCTCAAACGCCAACAACCAGAAGCCGATCGCCACCACCGTTAAGGAAAAAATCTCTTTACAACTCAGCACCAAAATGATGGCAGCAACAAACCAGAACGGTCGAGATAGGCGCGCTGCTAAAATTGCCCCCAAGAGCGCTGGTAAAGCAATGACATCGGGGTGAAAATCAAACAAATTGAGATTAAACACCACCGGATACAGTAAATAAACGGCTACGACCGCCACAGCTTGCCCATAATTTAAACCGGCCAGACAAGCTAAACTCCAAGTTGGCCAAGCCCCCAACGCCAAGGCAAGCGCTTGAACTGCTAATAACCAATGGAGATCTGGATAAATTTTGTAGAACAATGCCAAGGGGTAGAGAATACCGGAGGCATGATCGCCGAGGATGTGAAATCCCAAAAATGAGGAAATGGGTGGTTGTCCTTGGCTAATTAAATACACAACTTGGTCAAAAATCCCCAAATCCCAAGCCGTGGACTGAAACAAAGCGTGTCGCAGACTGCTACATAAAAATAAAATCAGGACTGCTGCACCCATCATCCTAACCACCATCGGTGGGGGGATCAGGGGATTGCCCTGGGTTTTGTCTGAGTTGCGAGTGCCTTCGCTTGAGGTGGCGAGAACTTCTGGGGGGGTTTGCATAAATGCCAAATCAGCAGAGCGCTCCAATTATCTTACAGGCTGACCGTGTCGGAACAGCACCCTTGAATCGTAAGATTGGAGTTGCCCACCCATGATAAAAAAATTGTGAAAGCGATTACTCTCCTTGGTTCTACTGGTTCGATCGGCACTCAAACCCTCGATATTGTCGCTCAATACCCCGATCAGTTTCGGATTGTGGGACTAGCTGCCGGCAGCAATGTGGAGATGCTGGCTCAACAGATCCGACAGTTTCGTCCGGAAATTGTAGCGATCGGCGACAGCGGTAAATTGGCGGAATTGAAAGTTGCGATCGCAGATCTCGATCCTCAACCCCTACTTCTGAGTGGTGAAGATGGCGTTGTCGAAGTAGCTAGATATGGGAATGCGGAAGCTGTGGTGACTGGAATTGTTGGTTGTGCCGGTTTACTGCCGACAATTGCCGCCATTGAAGCCGGTAAAGATATTGCTTTAGCGAACAAAGAAACTTTAATTGCGGGGGGGCCCGTTGTTAACCCTTTAATCCAAAAACATGGAGTTAAATTATTACCGGCTGACTCAGAGCATTCTGCAATTTTTCAGTGTTTGCAAGGAGTGCCTGCGGGTGGGTTGCGACGAATTATTCTGACGGCATCCGGCGGCGCCTTTCGTGATTGGCCGGTGGAAAAATTAGCAGAGGTGACAGTGGCTGATGCTCTCAAACATCCCAATTGGTCAATGGGGCGGAAAATCACCGTTGATTCTGCAACTCTGATGAATAAGGGATTAGAAGTTATTGAAGCTCATTTCCTGTTTGGTTTGGATTACAATGATATTGAGATTGTCATCCATCCTCAGAGCATTATTCACTCTTTAATAGAAGTTCAAGATACTTCAGTCTTAGCACAACTGGGCTGGCCTGATATGCGCTTACCCCTGCTTTATGCGTTATCTTGGCCAGAACGGATTTATACAGATTGGGAACGGTTAGATTTAGTGAAAGCTGGCAATTTAACCTTCCGAGAACCGGATCATTATAAATATCCTTGTATGCAGCTAGCCTATGCGGCCGGCCGTGCGGGTGGTTCCATGCCAGCAGTTTTGAATGCAGCCAATGAACAGGCAGTCGCGTTATTCTTGGAAGAAAAAATTCAATTTTTGGATATTCCCAAGTTAATTGAGTGGGCTTGTGATAAGCATCAAGTTGATAATTGTGAGCATCCTTCTTTAGATGACATTTTAGCAGCCGATCGGTGGGCAAGACAGGAAGTTTTAAGCGGGAGCCAAGTTTTAGGGACTCGCGTTGTTTCTGTTCGATAATTAAGGGGGCATCCCCCTCCCAAAGGGTTGCCCGCCTCATGCTTGAATTCGGATCGCCGATCCTCAATCAAAATCTAAGGGTTCTCGGAAACAGAGGTGAGAGCGACGCTGTGAATCCTTCAT
>JBLNEP010000067.1:0-13282 GCA_050262755.1 Actinomycetota bacterium
TGAAGTATGAATGGATTGAAGTTGAAGCTTATCAAGACTGGAAAAGCCTAGTAAAATATGTCAAAACTGTACTAGATAATCTCGGATCTGCATATGCAATTAATTTTGCTTAGGTACTTAGCTCCAAGTATAAATGTTTGTCTCCAGCAACTCTTAGAGCAGCTTTTGCAAATACACCGATTGATTCGGGTTGGATAAATCCTGATTCGGGGATAGTACGTTGGGGAACTGGTAGCGCTGGGGAATGGACAATTAAATTCGTACCGCCTCAGAAACACGAAATAAATTTGTTGGAATCAAAGCACGTAATTCCTTTACCAGGAATGGTATTTTTGGGATTGAAATCTGATTACTGGATTTGGGCAATTAAAGGCTCAAAGTTTGACCCGGAAGCAGAAGCTTTTCACGTTCCGCTGCCCAACGTTTATTTGCATTCCTACCACTCCTGCGGACGCATCTGCTGGGGAGATAATAAACCGCCTGCTGCTTCGCCCGATAATATTACAAAAGCTTGGGAATTATTCATTTCTAGTCCTTTCAACGGACATTTGAGTGACGGTAAATCTAGGGCGCATCCCAGTGACGTGTGCGTGCAGATACAAAAAGCGGTTAAACGTTCATCTTACCCGGTTAAAGATTTAATTAGTACCAACCAGACAATTATCAAATTAGTTGCAGCCATAACTGATGATTGAACCACCTAACCTGAATCCATACTACCTAGAGTTAGTCGATTATAAGTTTGTCAAACTCGGAGAAAATCTGCCACCTCACTCTAGCAGTATGTTCGAGTATCTGATTGGAAGTAATGGCATCTTTGTGAGAGCGGTTAGACTGGGGTTAGAAGTGATAATTCCGGTGGAACTTTTTACCGCGTCAATCAGAGGATTAGAACGAATTAAACCTTTAGTCCGATTAACTTACGGACGAATCCCTCAGCAAATACTCATCCAAATGTGGAAGGAAAGTTGTATCGCAGCGCTGGCCGAACCGCCCTTAGAAATTGTTTTTCACATTCATTACGTTCAAGAACAATGGAAACTTGTAATCCCAGAGCAAACGCAAAGTTCTGGGAAATGCAGAGCGACTAAATACGGTTTAGATTCCTCCTACATTAATGCAACTGTAGAGGTACATTCGCACAATCGGATGACTGCTTTCTTCTCTGGTGCAGATGATGCGGATGAAGGGGGTTTTCGCATTTTCGCAGTTTTGGGGAAAGTGACTGAATTGAGTGCTGAAGTTATTTGCCGAGTGGGAGTTTATCGACAGTTCTGGCACGTTCCGGCTGACTGGATATTTGAATTACCGAGTTTCATTGCAGATGTTACAAACACCGGAGAAAAGAAAGCTCCGCTTTCTCAATTTTACTCTAGTTCTGTTGCGCCATCTTTGTTAGACGACCCGCTCGAATTACCAACAACTTTTGGAGAATTACCCGATGTTTAATTATGATTATCTTGAAGCTTCGCGTCTGATTGTCAAACAAACCGATTCGATCGACTTTTGGCTAGTTGGGGCGGGAGGAACTGGTTCTTGGCTGTCTTACCATATTGCACGACTGGCACGGAGTTTGGGCAAATCGGGGAAGAAGGTGCAGTTTGCGTTAGCGAAGCTTGCGCGTTAGCGCATTCGCAGATCCCGATATAGTTGAAGAAGCCAACATCAGCAGGCAGGCTTTCTGCGACAAGGAAATTGGACTACCCAAGGCGCAGGCTCTAGCGTTGCGATACTCTATAGCTTGGGGAGTAGATACGACGGCTTTCGTGCAGGAATTTGACCCTAAGTTGATTTGCTACAGCTACGACAAGCTGACTATCCTGGTAGGATGCGTGGACACGGCAGCCGGGAGAGCGGCTATTAACCAAGCTCTAGAGTTAAACCAATTCTACAACCGTTCTGAAATCCCTCGCGTGTGGTATTTGGATTGCGGAAATCATGCCGCAGCCGGACAAATCTTGCTCGGCAGTTCTTTGGAAACTGACCCGGAGTTCTATAATTTTGGGGGACTCGGATGTGCGAGGTTGCCATCTCCGATGCTGCAAGCTCCTGACCTTTTGAAGCCGAAACCTGAAAAGTTGACAAATAACTTGTCTTGTGCTGAGATGGCAGTGCTGAACTTGCAGAGCGAGAGTGTGAATGTCCGGGTGGCGGCTGAGGCGGCGGATTACCTGTATCGGATGGCTGCGGGTAATCTCAAACGGTTTGCTACCTATTTTGATTTGGAGAGTGGGACGGCGCGAGCGCTTTATATCACACAGCGATCGGTGTGTGCGGTAGTAAAATCTATTGCAAGTGAAACAATAACACCATGCTAACCTGATATTAAGCTTCAAAAAAATGTAGCTTTAGCAATTGAATCTACTATGAGCAATATCACGATTCAAAATTTTGATGATGACCTGAAAAATCGCCTGCAAAAGCGAGCCGAATATTAGGGGCGTTCTCTCAAAGAAGAAGCTAAAGAAATCCTTCGCGCTGTTTTGACAGAAAACACTCTCGAACCCTTAAATCTTGCCTTAGCTATTGAGCGACGTTTTGCCCATTTTTGCAATTTTGAACTCCCAATTATTACTAGGGAACCTTTAGGCGAACCCCCTAATTTTGAAGATTTATAATGACAACATAGTAGTTGGGGAGTTCTAGCACAGACGCGATCGCTTTTCCTTCGTCGTTGCGTTCTAGCAGAATATGCAGCTTCAGGGTTGTAGGCTGAGGTGGTGTTACAGTTGAGAAATTGAGTGCTATAGAGTTCTCACTCGCTAAGCTTTTTTTGATCGTAACGTTAGAGAAGGAGCGATAACCCTCCGGGATGCTACGAAGATAGCCTTTTGTACGGAACGAGGCGCGATCGCATTGTAATTACTCCCAAAGACTGATGTTAATGTAGGGGCGCAACGCATTGCGCCCCTACCCAAACCCAAATGCTGGCAAACAACCAATGAGGGCTACTGAGGTTCTAAAGCGATACGCAGACGGGAAACGAGATTTCAGTGGAGCAAATCTCAGAGGTCAATCCTTCAAAGGAAAAGACCTCTCCGGTGCAAACTTCAGTGAAGCCGACATCCGAGGGGCAAACTTTACTAATGCCAAACTGATAGGTGCTAACTTCAAGAGATCTAAAGCTGGTCTGCAACGGTGTTGGACAATTAGCCTAGCGATACTTCCGTTGATTCTATCCTTACTCTCAGGATTTACCTCTGGAATGCTTGGCATTGTGTCAGCAATATTTCTCAACCCTGGACTCACTAAAGAATTCGCAACTATAACTAGAATGTCTGCTTCTAACGAAGCAGCTATAATAGCGTCAATTATTGTGGTTTCAGCGATAGTAGCCTCATTCTTCGTCATATCTCAGCGCTATCAATTTGTAAAAGCTCTGTGGCTTATAGGCGTAGCTGTTATCGCCACTTCTATTTCGAGTGTTTTTGGCTCCCAAGCTATATATGTAACTATTTCAGTGTTTTTGGTTATCTCTTTAACCCTTCTTACTTCATTAGAGGGAGCTACTTCTGTATGTATACTTGCACTTTTGTTTGGAAATAGATATGGTGCAATTTCGTTTATAGTGCCAGCTCTAAGTATATCCTTACCTTCAGCAGGCTTTGGAACCATCGGTCTTACTGTAGCTTCAAAATATCCCGTAACAGCGACTTGGGTTATAGTTATCACTTGCCTTTTAGCTATGGCTGTGAGCATAGGTTCAGTGGTTTTTTACATATCTATAGCTTTGCGAGCTATAGCTGGTGATGAGGGGTTGCTCTGGCTTCGAGAATTTGCCCTTGCCATTACTGCTACAGGCGGCACCAGTTTTCGCAATGCTGACTTAACCGATGCCGACTTCACCTCTGCCACGCTCAAAAGTACAGACTTCAGAAAGGCTAACCTTACCCGTACCCAATGGTATCAAGCCAAAAAGCTCGATCGCGTCCGCCCCGGAACCACTTATCTTCAGATTGCCAAAATACGACAATTACTGCTTACAGGACAGGGACAAGCTCAAAACTTCAACCGCCAAAACCTCCGAGGTATCAACTTACAAGGCGCTAACCTAGCCGATGCCAGCTTCATCTCAGCCGACTTAAGCTCAGCCAAATTGCAAGATGCTGACCTATCGAGAGCAAAATTAGTGCAAACCCAGCTAGACGAGGCAGACTTAACAGGTGCTACTCTCACGGGAGCTTATATTGAAGACTGGGGCATTACAAGTCATACCAAGCTGCAGGGAGTGAGGTGTGAGTATGTCTTTATGCGAGAGCCGACAAAAGAAGACCCCAATCCCCACCGCAAACCTGACAATTGGAAGGAAACTTTTAAAGACGGTGACTTCGCCGACTTCATCAAACCCATCGTCGATACTCTCGATCTCTACCACAACCAAGACGTTGACCCCCGTGCTATTGCCATTTCTTTTAAGCAGTTAGCAGAGAACCACCCAGATGCAGAGCTAGAAATCGTGGCAATGGAGAAACGGGGTGGAGATAAATTTCTGCTCAGGGTTGCAACCGCTCCAGATGCTAATCATTCTGAGCTGAATGCTGAATATTTTGTTACTTACAACGAAATTAAAGCCTTGGCAGAGCGAGAGATAAAAGCATTAATAGAAGAAAAAGATAGCCGAATTAGTAGCTTAGAAAATATGATAGCGACGGCACTACAACGCCCTAGCTTTTATGCAGAAACCTATCAACACCAAGGAGATATCATGACTGACAGCAGCAAAATCAATGTATCGGCTGGCGGCAGTGTTGGCGCAGTCGGTGGTGGCAATATCAGTAACCAAGGGGTGATGAACCTCGGCACAATTAGCGGTAACGTAACGAATGCCATCAACCAATTACCCGACTCATCTGAACCCGAAAAACCCGGAATTAAAGAACTCCTCTCGCAACTGCAAGCGGCAATTAATGACCCAAACCTAGCCGACGACGACAAAACGCAAGCCCTGGAACAAATCAAAGTCCTCGCTGAAGCTGGGAAAAACCTCAACAGCGAAACCGCACAAAAACAAGCAAAACGAGCAATAGGATTCTTGAAAGTGATAGCTGAAGGCTTACCCAGTGCAGCACAATTGGTGAAAACCTGTCAAGATATATTACCTGCGATCGCGCATTACTTCGGCTTGTAAGACGCTCAGCTTTGTAAATATCTCATAACAACACCGTAGGGGCGAACGGCTGTTCGCCCTACCAAACCCAAACGCTGGCAGACACTATCAGCTCAGCTAAAACATCCAATGAAGTTTCTATTGGTTTGGGATGCGGACAGTGAAGCGATGTATCGATCGCGATCGGCTACCAGGGATAGGGGAGGTAATCTTTGAGAAAATAACCAAACATTGGGGTGTCAGGGTTTTCAATCCCCTGAACAATTGGATCGTATATTCTTGCCATGCCATCAATAATATCCAATGGTGTGTAAAATCCTTGCTTGGTTTGTATGGAGCAGTTCGATTGAACTAATTTGATCGCCAACTCCACCAGCCCAGTATCTTCCTCCTCTTCAAACAAAACCGGACTAGCGATCGCATCAACCATTAGTCCCATTTCAATCACCTCAAAAACACTACCAACGGTCAACACTTGACCGAGTTTCAACCTGCTAACGCTTAGATAGTCCCACCATACCTTTCCAACAATTCCTACTGTCACACTTCAAATATTAGGAGAATCAACTCATGGTCGCCACAATTGCCACCGAAGAAGGACTCAAAATTCCCGTTTTCGATGTCGCTTATACCGATGCCAAGGGTCGTAATGTAGGCAAGCTCTTCAACAATCCAGAAATTCTGCGCCACTCGATTTTGCAAGCAATGTTTGAGCCAGAAGAACTGAACTCATTAATGATTGTCAAACTTGACAAATCCAACCCTGACCCTCGCCAACTACGCGCCAGCATCCACGACCCAGAAGACGGAATTAAGCGACGCATGATATTTCAATCAGGTAACAGTTATTACTTTGGCGACGAAACCCTAGCCAAAAAGATAGGTGACTTATTCATAACCGAAAAAGACACCGCCTGTCGCTACGGTTCCCTTCTCGTCAGCACTTGTATGTCCGGCGTATCCGAATGCGACCATCTGCGAATAAAAATTGTTGATTTCACCGAACCCCAATATGCTCAATATCGAACTGGAGACTGCCACGGTGCCATCAGTTCCGAATTACTCAAAAGCATCGGCGGTGAGAAAAACCGAGCCAGTCAATTTCGTTTCGCTTGGCTACGCAGTTGGAATTCAGAAAATACAGAATCCACACCCCAAGCCAGCTTTCTAGCTAAAGGAACGCTCCGTCCTGATGACAATTTACTCGACTCATTAGCCGACTCAGAAGGTAACAAACCCCAACTTATTTTAGACCGTTCTAGCATCAAAGGCATCAATAAAAAACAACTCCAAGAACTCATCCCTTGTGGCAATTACGAATTACCCAAAGCCATTCTCGGCAATCGCAAAAACAGTCAAATTGGCATCACTCAAACTAGCTGGCAGTCCACCGGAGTTTGGTTTGACGAAGAAGCCCAAAGACAAGACCTAGTACCAGCAGCTAAAGCCCAAGCTCAAAGACTAGCAGCACTACAGCGCGACCCGATGAAATTGCGCCAAGCCATGATTGAAGATTATGACAAGCGCGAAGCCTTTTTAGCCCGCTTGAATGAAAGAAAGCTCAAGGAACAGCAGGAAAAACTATCAACAACGCTTGACAACGAAATCAATGGCGATAGTGAAGGAAGCGCGGAGGATACAAAGCGGGAAAGGCAGGACATCCAGATGCTTAAAGCCGATAAATTTGGTCTGATGCTTGGCAGTCCCGAATTTACCAACATGACAGAAAGGTGGCTGGCATCCAAATGGCGGAATCTGGCAACTAGGGGCGCTTTATCAATGACTTCCGCAATGGCTTTACCCTGCGAAGATTTGCCCAGAGGCACGGTTTGCGCTCGCCATTTGGAAGAAGGAGAATGCGTTCAAGGCCGCTTTCCCATCCTCAACAAAGACGGTCTGAGGATATACCAGAATATCCACGCGAAAAACCTAGAAAATATCCCAGAGGAAACCCGCGCTGTGATGGCGAAAATTAAAGGGGTCATTTGGTTCCATCCCCAAGACTTAGAAAAGTTTCACCAAGGTGATTTTGACGGTGACGAACCGTTTGGCATCGAATCTCGAAAAATCCCTCACATTGCCCAACAAATCTTACCAGCACAAGACGGATTATTTGACTTCGGAGCAGTGGTCCAAGCGGAGAAAGTTCCCTATACCAAAGCTTGCTATCGAGAAGACGACCCCGAAGTTAGAGAAGGTAAAGTTAAGGTAGGCGAGCGCAAATACACCACCTTAGAACAAATCGGAGTCGCCAGTTCTCAAAATGAAGTCGGACTCGTCGCTTTAGCCATAGGCAAAGTAGCAGCAGCACTCCCCAACCCCGGCGAAGATGAAAAGCTATTTCTCAAGCAGCAAAAGCGATTTATTGCCGCCCTTAGCATCATGGAGCAGTACGAAGTTGACTACCAGAAAAACTCGCTGCGGGGTCAAGATGCCAAAGAAGTCAAAGAGAAAACAGGGCTCAATCCCGATACTTTACTAGAAAAAGTAGATGAATGGTGCGAAAAACACAAAAGCTGCACTTACTTTTTTCAGTACAAAGGAGACGACCGACTCTACAAACAATTCCCCATGCCTGCCGACTTCCCTAATGCTATTTACGTCCTAGCCAAAGAAGCTGTTAATCCCTATTGGGAACAGACACGACTTGTTCACCGAAACCGAGATGAATTTCAGCACATTCTCCCTCCTATCCCAGCTTACCTCATCGTGTCGAAAGATAACCGCAAGCAACTCGATGCAGCAGGAATTGAGTCAGAAAAAGAAGGTCAAGAATTGCACGTTTCTTATCACCACAAAAATGCCTTAGTAGACAGAGGAATTGAGTACCGCCACAGCAAGGAAAGTGACCTGTCTTGGTCAGAAAACGAATTACAATGGGCGAAAGACCTGGTGCAACGCTTTCAAGAGGACAAGAGTATTATCTACGAGCGCACTGGCAATGATCTCAAGGCTCGAAAAGAGGAAATGGGCAAACTGTATGACAGCTATCGAGCCGAAATTGACGAAATTTGGGATACACCTGACAGAAAAGCCAGGGCTGCTCGTGCGCTATTCCAAGCAACCCACACTGCCGATAATCTGAGCAAACACCGAACAACTTGCCAGAAGGTAGCAGAGGAATTAGAAATTACCTTTTCCCTGCAAGAAAACTACGAATTACTGCACGAAGCCTTACCGCGAGATGTCTACGTTCTGCAAGTTCCTTTCCAAAAGGTGAAAACTAAAGATGGCAGAACCATCGACCTACCCAATCAATGGAAAGACGCACTCGATAGCAAAGGTATTGCCTACGAAGCCACGGCTCATCCTGAATTACCGCTTGTTGAATTCGCTTTCAAAAACTTACCCCAAAGCATGGTAGCGAAGCTTGATGCTAAATACGGAGATAATTCCAACGACCGGATCGATACTGACTCTTTGAAGGTAACAAATTACTCTGGTAATGAAACCCGGCTTCTCATCGTTCCTCCCGTCGATTGTCGCTGGATTGAGTCTCAAGATAAAGCAGGTAGAGGCGCACTTGTCTACAAATTATTCATGGATGAAATCTGCGATGCTTTGTCGAATTATCGGATAAATCAAATAGAAGTAGTCAATGTCAAACATCCCGATAATGACTACTCAGAAGAAGATTTCTCCAAGTCTAAATGGAAGGAACGGAAAGCCACTTTGCAAGTAGGAACCATCGATTTACCTCCCACTCACGAGAAGTATTACCGCTTTCAAGGCACTCCCATCATTCAGCTTGACGGAAAAAATTTAGGAACCTTCTCCCCCGACAGTCCTAAATTACCCCCTGGAAGCACTTTCGAGGCAACGCTTTCCCCCGATAAAGGCGGGCGAACGGTTATCCTGAAAGTTGACCCCGAATCGATTCGCTTGCCCGAAACTCAATCAACTACGATGCCGGAGGTCGGCGACTACGCCATCGCTTCACCGGAAGCCGCTCAAGGTTCTACATTGGCTGCACCTGCACCCAGTGCATTCGCTCAAAGCGATCGCGCACCCCAATCTCCAAAACTCCCATCAGAGGGAGCATCCAAACCAGAAACGGCAGTTAGTAGCGGAACGCCCGACACCGCAGGCACCAAAGCTGATAGTTGGCGACTTTCTCTGCAAGAGGCACTCTTGAGCGTCGTGTCGGAAACCTATAAACAACGCGATTCGCAGCTTCCGAACCATAGCACCCAGCACTTCAAGTTTGGCGATAACCAATGGACGGCTTACGTGCAGCCAAATGGGGATTGCTTTGTCAGAAACGAGTCCAAGCGCACCGTGTTTAAAGCCAACATCCGCACCAGGGAGGTTCAAATTCCCCTGACAGAGCAAGCTGCAGCTCGTTTCCAAGAGATGATTGTAGAACGGGAAAAAGCTTTGTTCCAGTCGCGAACTACTCTCACGCCTGCGACTGAATCGAAACCGAGGGAGTTGGAAATGGTTTAATCGAGTGTAGGGGGTTGGGGAACTGGGGGCGATATGCCTGGAGGCACGCTATGCGATCGCGATCGCACAAGGCTCAATGGAAAATTTTCTATTGGGCCTTGTCACCCGTTTGTCACAGATTCACCTATGTCCGCGTGCCAACTGGCTGCTTGTCGCGATCGCGTCGGTTTGTGTACTAAGCTATAATTTAGTACGGAACTCTGGTTCACTTATGCCAGCTAAAGATTTATTTCACAACACAGTAAAGACAGCCCTTGAAAAAGATGGATGGACGATCGTTGACGAGAACCTATTCATTAAAATTGATAAGATTGAATTTTATATTGACTTAGTAGCAGATAGAATTTTAACAGCAGAGAAAGCCGATAAGAAAATAGCTGTAGAGGTAAAATCTTTTATAGGAGTATCTCTAGTAAGTGAGTTTCATACAGCACTCGGTCAGTTCCTCAATTATCGCTCTGCTTTAAGAAAGCAACAACCGGAGCGGATTTTATACTTGGCAGTCCCTTTTGATATTTATGATGATTTTTTTGCCAGTAGTTTTATCCAAGAAGTTATCGTAGAACATCAACTAAAGCTGCTAATTTTTGAGCCAAACAGACAGGAGGTTGCTTTATGGATCGACTAAACTACAGCGAACTGGTACAGAAAATCATAAAAAATCATGTGGGGAATAGTTTAAATACTAATACAGAAGTGCAATTGATATTTGATACGGAGCGCGAGCGCTATCAATTATTGCATATAGGTTGGCAAGATTTGCACCGAGTATTTGCTTGCATCATCTATATCGAAATCAAAAATAACAAAATCTGGATCGAACGTGATGGCACTGAAATCGGAGTGGCTAATGAATTAGTTGAAGCTGGGGTACCTAAAGAACATATAGTTTTAGCTTTTCACGCTCCTTATAAACGCAAATATACCGAGTTTGCTGTTGGTTAGAGTCGTAGGTGCGGTGGCGTAGCCTGCTGGAAGCATATCGCAGGCTTTAAGTTACGTTTTTGGAAAGGCGATTCCGGTACACTATGCGCTCTCGTCACACGCACTTGCGATCGCGATATGCCTCCGGCACGCTGCGCGAACGCACAAGCCGAGTTATGTCACTTACTTGTCATACAAGTTACTACAACAGTGCCAACTGACTGCTCGTAGTGAGCGAAGCCGAAAAAAAGCACCTAAAAAAGTCGGTAAAAATCTGCATTTTTTACCGACTTTTACCGACTTTTTCTTCCTATTACCTCTTTTTTCCTATTTATTCCTACTTTCCAGCTTTTTTTGTCAGCCTTATTGCGAATTATTCTCGATTTAGGAGGAAATTTTATGCACACCTGGCCCTCCTCATCTCCCCCTTAGTGGACTAGCAAGCCATGTCAAACGTGGGTACAAGCCCAAATACTAAGAATTTATACTCATTTCATAATGAGGAAGATGGGAAGTGAAAAATAACGATCGCCCGCTTCCACAGACGTCACTCAACAATTGATTCGCGACTACCGTCGCCTTCATCGCTCAAGCGATCGCCTAGAAAACACCATAGACAGCGATCGCTCTCCCTGATGTCTGCCAAAGCGTCCACCGATCGCAGTTAGTAAGTACAAAGGACGACAACATCACATTGACTCCTCTGGCTACCGCCAGCTTGGGAAGCTCACTTGCTCTTGGGATTAACTGAATGCCACAAAAACATTACACGACCCGTAATTTTTTGCCACAACAAACCAATGCGATCGCCCCTGCACCCAATGTGAATGCCCCTGCACCCAATGCAAATGCTCCTGCACCCACCGTTGGCTGCTGTTTTTTGCCGGGTAATGGGGCGAAGCTTTTTTAACCATCAGGCGATCGCCAACTCAGAACCGTCCTCAACAAAAAAAGTTTGATTGGCTGAAAACCATACTCAACAATGATGGAATGGGTCAGACCTCCTACAACAATGCGAAACTCGCGCAGGACAAGCCATCCAGGTAGCAGAACTCACCCTCAAATCAGCCAAGTAGATGATAAGAACTGCTCTGGCAGTTCTTACGAATCCGACTTGTGACCGAAGCAAACATAGACCACAAGAAATAACCTCATCTCCTACAAAATTGCTGAAAATTAAATCAATCCCAGTTAGGGATAGATCGACGGAAAAACTTGGTTTCCAGCTTCAGTAAATTCTGGCTTAAATCTATTCTATTGAGCAGAATCGAAATTACTGAATGCCCACAACCGCTCTAACCGGGGTTGTAAATAGCCAAATTATCCCGAATAAACTGTTAATTACACCGAGAGAATCGATGTGCTTACAACTACAGCTATCCCCAAAAAACCACTTGCCAAACCGAATGGAAAAACTGAAGTCGTCCGAGTGCGTCTAACTGCTTTTGAAAAAGCAGACTTAGTGAAACGTGCCGCAGAAGCAGGTGAAAAAAACCTGTCTGATTACTTGCGGAAACGGGCTTTTAGCCTTGACCGCACAGTCCCCGCTATCAATGAAGGAGCTTGCGCTCAACTGCAAAAAATGAGTACACACATTCACCAAATGGCAAGGACTGTAGAAACATCCCTCAAAACAGGACAGTTCCCCAAACAAAGCATGGAGATTCTGCAAGAATTCAGCAGAATTATCAGCCAGTATCGCCAAGAACTCAGAGGTAAAAACATGAGAAATAGCAAACTAGCACCCCTACTTGTTGATGACCAGTAACTAACAAATGTCGCCATTCAACCAAAGCTCAAATTGGCATTTGTAAGCGTTGCTACGAGTTCAATATCGAACCCAATGCCACTATCAACTTTCCTCGCAGGTAGGTGAGATAAAATGGCTACAAAACTCTCAAGTAAACCCAACTCCAAAAGGCAATTTTCTGCCCCCAAGCGTACTTGGTCTGTCTTAACAGCAGAAGACCCCAAGCACGTCAAGAAACTGGAACACATTCAAGAGACGCTCGATGCTGCCTTAGAAGCTCTCCAAGAAGAGAGTGACATTGAGGACTGGGAGGATGTCAAGAACTTTGTTGAATCCTTCAACAAACGACCCGACAGAATCAATGAATCTGGCAATCAGAAAGCTAGCGTCAGCATGGATTTAGTCACTGAAGGAAAAGATGGTGAGGTGTCTGGCTTTGTTTTCTATCTAACTAAAGACCCTAGCCATAGAACCAGCGGTGTCTATTTAGTCAAAAATCTGAAGCAAGCTGGTGTTGAAACGAAAGACAATAACAATTACTATACGCCCTCTCAAATTAGAGACTTGATTGGGCTGGATAGCGAGCATTTGGAGGAGGACAGCATTTCTGAAGAATTGGATGAAGAGCTAGATAGCGAATTGGAGGATAACTTAAGCGATTTAGAAGAAGATGACCTTGAAGAATTGCTTTCTGATGAGGATGATACTCCTCTTTCCAGTGGTGTATTGGGCAAAATAGCTAAAAGCCGTAGCGTTCAAAAGCTGAATGATAGCAGTCAGATCGAGCAACCCAGTCATAAGCAACCCAAAGCAGAATACCCTCTCCTCGATTCCCTAGAAACTTTTCTAAAAGAGAGCGAACGCCAAGGTGCAAATATCGCTGGTATGGGAAGCGAAATTAACGGATTAACCGTAAGTGGCTTAACCATCCAAACCAGGGTAAACGCATCTTAAGCGTTACCCCAAATATGATATAATTAAAAATTAACCAACTCGCATAAGTGAGGGGTTGTCGTTTTTGAGTCCGAGCGATGGCAACAGGTTTTAATCCCACT
>JBLNEP010000068.1:0-7009 GCA_050262755.1 Actinomycetota bacterium
ACGCCATCACGGTGGAATGGACAACCGAGAGTAGCGGCATCACGATCGACGAGGAAGGCGAAGTCCGCCCCTTCACTTGCAGCCTGTGGTATACACCGAACCCTGAATTTACACTCATTACCAGTGAAGGTAAGGAAATAAAAAGCACCTGGAATAACAAAGGAATCGAAGCTAATCCTCACTTCAAAGCGCTCCAAAAATCGCTACATTCCCACTTCCTCAACCAACTCGAAAATGCAGGATATGTCCTTGAAAGCCTTAAATCAGACAGCACTACCCGCGAGTATGTTGTGTGGTTTAGCGGGCAAAAAATCGGTCAACTCAAACAGCAACTAGGAAGCGGTCGCTTCATTCATTCGCTACAGCAACAGCCCGACTCAATGTACGCCCCACAGTTCGTTTTGCCCCTCGTTTGTCTGGACGACCTGCTAGCACATTTCAAAGCGCAATCAACTAAAGCTAGCTAGTCCACCATCTAGGGGCGATGCAGCCCCTAGCTTCTCTCCCTCGCAAGTGGCTAGGCTGCTGCATTTGCAGCGAACAAAACTAACAGGAATAACAAAAATGAGCGCAACGTCAAGTGAAGGATCGGAACCTAAAAAGTACACTTTAGCTACCGATGGGGGCGAAATGATTACGGTCACAGAAGGGCGGTTTTTTCTTCGCTACTACGACAGTGAATATTTAATGGTCACGGATGAATACGGCAGCTTCGTCGTGCCTCTGGTGTTCGCTTTCGAGAGCTTTACTGGGATGGAATTGCGCCCCCAATTGACGCTGATTAAGAGCCATTAAAGCGAATCACCCCTCATCAAACTGAACTGAAACCCAACCGAAAACGAACCAAAGCAGATAAAAGGAGTTAGCCCAAAATGAACGTAATCACACTGAACACAGACGTAAACAGCATTGACTTTGATTATCTCGAATGGACTAAGACCAATCCAACGCAAGAGGAATTCCTCTCCGTTTGGCAACAGTTTAGCGAAAACGAGCAAGCACAGATTTTAGCTGACTTTGAGCGTTGGCTGGCTACGAACAGCTAATAGGTCTGAGGGGAGCCTTCTCCCCTTAATCCCCAAGATTCGCACAGGAGAATTTTTCATGAAACTCACACACGAAGAAGCAGTAGAAAAGTTACGGATTTTAAGTGAGGAATTGGCAAAACTCCAAAAAGAATATCGGATAGCATTCGAGAACAACGATCGCGCAACTATGAAGGCAAATAGCGAACGGCAGGCAGCGAATTACCGCGAAGCTAACGAGGTTGCAAAAGCCGCTGGTGGCTATATCAAATAAAGAGTCTAGGGGATGGGTCACACCGTCCCCTTTTCTAACTCAAATGGAACCCAAAAATATGCTAACCAGTTTTGACTATTTACGGCACGAAATGCAGCTTGAATTAGATTACTTTGAATCTCAAATCAAAGAGTATGAGTTAGACCGGGAATCCTTCTCTGAATGGCTGATTCATGAGACGAGAGGGAAGGTGTTAATCCTGCGAAAAATGTTGAACAGAGCTGAGGCGATCGCAGCGCAAGAGAGAATAACCGCATTGGTTGACGAGGTTCTGAGTAACCCTCCCCTGACTACTAAGGGAGAGGTTGAAGCTGTCGCCGCCGATGAACCAGAGTTCGCTCAGTATTCGGAGGACTATGCCCCGCAGAAGTTAGTGATAGATGCGGGGTCTATGGGATTGGTGTGCAAAGTTGAACGCTTCGAGCGGTATCCGGCTGGATGGGTGGCTTGGCTCTCTGTGAGAGTTCCCGGTCGTGCAACTTGCGATAAAGGCGATCGCTTCTGGGTGTCCATGCCCCAACTGTTCCGGAACTTTCGCCCACTCTCTGCCAGACCAGCAATTGAAATTGAGCGATCGCCATCATCGCTGTACTCGCTTGGCTCAGTCAAAACGAGAGCGGAATTAAAGCAAGTATTTGGTATCTCACCCCCTATCAGTCCATCGCTGTACCACACCATTATCGAAATGCTTGATGGATCGAAATGGCAGGCGATCGCCAGTCCCAGAGGAGGCGGCCATCGCTGGCAGTGCGTCTGGTGCAACGGAGATGGTTACTCAGATTTATTTCCTGGTGCTGCCTAGAATACCCCGCAACTTATGATTCAACTTAGTGGTTGAGTGCGTAAACTGGGTTATTCGACTTGCAGTAGATAAACCCCTCAAAGCCTTACAGTGCTTGGATTATCATTGATGATGCGTTGCCGAAGTCATCAAGTTCGCTCCCCCTCAACCTCAATGCTCTAGTCGATAGAGTGTGTCTGGGTTCAGATTTAAGGGGAATTTTGGCTAAGCGCTTTGATTAATTCCGGTTTCTTCATATTGTTATAGCCAGCAATCTTGCGTTGTTTAGCTATCTCTTTTAGCTTTTTGACTGTTAGGTCTTTGAGAGACTTCGATTCTGGTTCTACTTTTGGTTCTGGTTCTACTTGGGGTTCTGGCTGAGGGTCTAAGTAGAAAACTTCCTCTAGACTTTTGATTTTAGCTTTAGTGATTTTGCACTTGAGTGATGTTATCGGCTCTAGTGTTTTCCAATAGGGGCGAGCCGGAGCTTCATCAATACGATTAGTGGCAACTAAAAGGTCAAAATCTTTAACTAGATTCTTGTCCTTTAAATATTTAAGACCAGCTTGGATTTCATCTCTTGTCGCTGTAGAAAGATTAATTTTAGGTGTTTCTTCTCCTGACAGAATTTTAGTCAGTTCTAAAGTTTCTTTGCTAGAGTCGGCAATGATGCACCAGACCCTCTCTAAGTCAGCTTCCTCTGCAACAGCATATATGAATGAGTTGCCAATCACTTCATATTGGTCTTCCCCTATTTCCTTGACAATCACAGGAACCCAGTTCCGGCCACCAAATCTGTTAAGTGCCTTAGCTGTGGCAGTAATCAAAAAAGCAGAAGCACTTGTTCCTTCACCCGGCTGGATTTTATACCTGTGCAAGTGCATCAAATTACCAATGTCACTAAAGTTACTCACTGTAAGAAATACTCCTTGGCTAACGCTAGGTAATGTTCGCGAGCTGTCTTATCCTTGTATGTCGCTGGAAGGTAAGAAAAAGTTGCACTAGCTATATTAGCGTAACTAGGAAGTACAAAGATATCCTTATTTTTATTTGCCTTTGTGAAGTGTGGGTAAAAGTAATGCAATAAACTAACCTTGTTAGTTGAGTGTCTTTTAATGATTTCATCAATAGCTTTATGGGCTGTATTACGTGCAGCCTCAGTAATACTTTCACCATTAAAAAAAATTGGAAGGGCGATAGGTCCACTATCATTTGAATCTCGTTCTTTCCTTGACTGTTGCGCTTCAGGGATATATTCATTGATGGCTATTGCCGCGTTCTCTAGTGAAAACAAGTTGTTGTGCTTAGTGGGTATGAGAACGACATCTGAGGCAAAAACTGCACTTCTACTAAAGAAACGCCAATTGGGTGGGGAATCAATCAAAATGTAATCGTAATCTTGTGTATGATTACTTAAAATTTGTCTAAGCCTTTGTACTCTAAAGTTCTGACGTAGTTGGTCTTCTGCGAACTTAGCCCACTCGTCACCCGCAGGGATAATATCAAACTGGTATGTCTTGCCAGTTTTTCTATTGGTGGGTGAAAAGTTTTGTATAACATCTTTAGGATTAATACCATTGTCACTCAAGTAATCGTATAAGGTTGCTTTCCCTGTTTTGATTCCTAATGACTTTGTAAGGTCTTGCTGATGTGGGTCGAAATCGACAATGAGAGTCTTTTTGCCTTTGAGCGTAAGTAAAGCAGCTAAGTTAGCGGTAGTCGTCGTTTTACCCACTCCACCTTTGTTGTTGTAGATGGCGACTGTTAACGCTCTCAGAGGATTGTCAATCTTCTGTCTGATAACAGCTACGATATGGGCAACGTTATCCAGTGTGATCTCAAGGCAAACCGTCGCTGGATGAATCGCTTTACCGTGCTTTCTAAACAATTGTATGTTGTTAGCATTGGTTATTATCCCCCATTGGACAGTGTGACAATTACTGCCTAACAAGTAATTTTTTAGTTGCTTAACTGTAGATTGATATTGAGTAGAACCCTCAGCCAGGTTAATATCTCTCCCTTTTATTTCAAGTAGTATATATGGGTTTGATTTTGTATGTATGAAGATATCATCACCTTCATTTTTACGAAGAGCGTAATCAACAGCATCACCACCGTTACCAGTTTTATATTGGGGGATATGCTCTGTTACTTTAAAATCAAGTGCATTGAGGAGTTTGGGAATAAATATTGAACCAACTAGAGCTTCTGGCGCATTGTCGGGAAGGTTGTGCAGCGCTTCTTTCAGGTCTTGCAAATTCATACTGTAATCCGCATCAAGTATAACTACTTAACAGGTTGACTTTTGATTGGTCTTTTATCTCTTAGCTGTTCCCTACTAAGGATTGGCACCTGGCAGTCATAGCAGTCGCAGTCAGTGTGTAGAGCATACTCCACTGCTGTATCAATTCGTTATAATTGCCAGTTATTTTTATCTGTACAGAAAAAGTGTGTGAGTCGAACTCTTTAGTAAGCCTAACACGCTCATCTTGACTGGGATATATTGATGAATTCGTCAATTAGATTTTGTCAATTCATGCGATCGGTATCTGGGTCATCACTTCAGATGATGATGTTGCCTAAACCAGCAACCTCGCTCGCTCCCCCTCATGCGATCATCCAGTAAAGCAAGCGTTAGGGCGATGAGGTGAAGATTGAGCGGCACGGTCAAGCAAAGGTCTTAAGCCAGAGTGAGATTGCACGTCTGTTCTCAGAGGGGTTAACGAACAGTCGCGATCGCGCCTTGTTTGGCATCTGCTTGTTTACTGCTGTCAGAATTAACGAGGCTTGCACCCTGCGAGTTACTGATGTCTATGGGCGCAAGGGGGTCATTCATCCAGAGATCGTTGTCCGGAAGGGGAATACAAAGGGGAGACTGGCAACCCGCACCATCCCCGTTATCGAAGATTTACGATCGCTCCTGAAAGCCTACCAGCCGCCAACAGATAACATTCATCTATTCCCAGCGAGACGAGGGACAGGACACATCAACCCGCGATCGGCATCCAACATCTTCTTAGCGGCCCTGCGAGACGTGGGCATTGTTGGGGCTTCAACCCATAGCCTGAGACGAACGGCCCTCACGTTAATGAGTAACAGTGGTATCCCGCTGCGGGTCATTCAGGAGATATCCGGTCACAAGGACTTAGGGGAGTTGCAGAAGTACCTGGAAGTGACTGACTCCCAGAAGCGCGGGGCTGTTTCTGCCTTATCCCTGCTCAGTCCTAGCAACATGAATGTAGGAGGATATGTTCATCTGGGTGATGTACCGGAGGCTGACTCTACTCAGCACGAACACTCCTCTTTCTGAACTAAGCTACATGACCCAAGAAATAGCGAAGCTGTCACCGGGGGCAAGGTAGCAGATAAAACCCTTGCTGTCATTGGAAGCATAATATGGCTCTTGTCTAATTTTGGTGATCCTGGTTGGGTAAGGCAGAGGGCAGAGGGCAGCTATGCTGAAGGTTAAGAGAAGGCTGAAGTTTGTCATTTACCCCCTAGTGCCCGATATTGGTTGTAGAATTCCACTGCTTTCTGATGCTCTCCCAAATCGTCGTAGGTTAAGCCAAGAAAGAAGAGAGTTGTAGCTTCCCCTTGGCTATCCCCCACTGCCCGATATAGGAGCAATGCTTGGTTTAAGTATTCCAAGGCTTTCTGATATTCTCTCAATGAGGTGTAGACAATGTTCAGACCCGTGAGAGTTGTAGCTTCTCCTTGTCTATCCCCCAGTACCCGATATAGGGACAAAGCTTGGTTGTAGAATTCCAATGCTTTCTGATTTTCCCCCAATACCACGGATAAACTGCCAAGATAACAGAGAATATAAGGTTCTCTGGCTCTATCCCCCAGTGTCCGATATAGGAGCAATGCTTGGTTGTAGAATTCCAATGCTTTCTGATTTTCTCCCCATAGGGCGTAGACATGACCAATATTACTGAGAGTACCGGCTTCCCCTTCTCTATCCCCCAGTGTCCGATATAGGAGCAATGCTTGGTTGTAGAATTCCAATGCTTTCTGCTTTTCTCCCAAGTCATGATTAATTCTGCCCATACCCAGCAGCGTTAAGGCTTCATTTTTTTTATCCCCAGCAGCGCGATAGAGTTGGCGGGCGGCTTCCCACTTTTGCAAGGCTGCCCGTAATGATTCTGCTGTTCCTTGCTGAAATAGTTGGAAGCCTTCTTGAGATAGTCTATCTGCTTCTGAATCTCTGCTATTTTGAGCGGTGATGGGGTTTAGATAGCGCAAGAAACTGGGTTTCTTGAGTTCAGTAGATGGGTCATTCGATCGACTCAGGAGACCCCCAATTTCTGAGGGCTTAGGAGCGGCTATTACTGACTCCGATAGCAACGGTCCAAAAACAATTCCCGCTCCGGAAACGCCTTGGAGGAAAGCCAAAACCCAACTCTTCTGACTTGTTTCTCGTTTCATTTTTTTTCACCCATTACTCTAAGGCTCCGTTACATTTGCGCGATCGCTTCTCAACCCGCCATGCCAATTGGTTGCCCAACTTGCCAGCCCGATGAAAGGTGAAGCTTCCCCTCTCCCACTCATCATGCCAGCATTCTTTTATGGAGATGAATCCATGTGCTTCCAACCTGTTGCGGTATAGCTGTTCACGCTCTCGTTCTAATCTTTCAATGCGATTTCGTCTTGTTTCCGCAGCAGCCAGGTTGTTGGCTGGCGGTGCAGCAATTCCGGCATATCGACGATAAACCTTACCGTTGGCTCTTGTCGCTGGTAGGTAGCTACATCTCTTTCCTATTTTTGCCTTGGCGTAATTTCAGAAATATGAATCTCTATATTTTCACCTTGCTGCCATTTCACCCAGGCAGACAGCAGCAAATCCACCAATTCGGATTTATCTAGCTCAATCCCTTGCCTTCTAAGTTGAAGCAAGACCTCCTCAACATCTAAATCGGTTTCGCGCTT
>JBLNEP010000069.1:0-102414 GCA_050262755.1 Actinomycetota bacterium
ATCCCTAATAGGGATTTTGGTTAATAGAAATCAAGCAACGTTTACTAAGCAGCTCATTGAGAATGTGTTTCAATCCCTAATAGGGATTTTGGTTAATAGAAATTGTTGACATAAAAACTAACCCCGTCAGTTTTCTATGTTTCAATCCCTAATAGGGATTTTGGTTAATAGAAATTTTACCATTTCCATAAATGGTATATACCACTATCTGTTTCAATCCCTAATAGGGATTTTGGTTAATAGACATGGAAAATAGATGAAATTGAAGAAGCGTTGCGTCGTTTCAATCCCTAATATGGATTTTGGTTAATATAAATTTGCTGAGAAACCAACAACCCATCATCAACCAATGTTTCAATCCCTAATAGGGATTTTGGTTAATAGAAATATGGAAAAAGAGCAAAAAGCACTGGAGCCAGTACAAGGGTTTCAATCCCTAATAGGGATTTTGGTTAATAGAAATAGGATCTACTTTCTGAGCCCTCCAAAAACCTTTATCATGTTTCAATCCCTAATAGGGATTTTGGTTAATAGAAATTTTTTTTAGGGCTTCATGAGTAGAGGGCTTGAGACTGTTTCAATCCCTAATAGGGATTTTGGTTAATAGAAATTTGAGCTGAAGCAAATCTTGGATGAAGCCCACGTTTCAATCCCTAATAGGGATTTTGGTTAATAGAAATTTGAATTCCTCCCTGATTAGATGCAACCCCAATCACCCGTTTCAATCCCTAATAGGGATTTTGGTTAATAGAAATATGGCAATATAGGTGTCGGCAAAATGTCACCTACGACGTTTCAATCCCTAATAGGGATTTTGGTTAATAGAAATGGCGCTTTTAATTTTTTCAATTCTCAGGCACAGGGTTTCAATCCCTAATAGGGATTTTGGTTAATAGAAATTTTTTGTCGTCGGCTATATACTGCCACCAATGCCGTTTCAATCCCTAATAGGGATTTTGGTTAATAGAAATACCCCTTAGTTATCAAATCCGAATTCGGCTAATGGTTTCAATCCCTAATAGGGATTTTGGTTAATAGAAATTCCCAGAAGTTGCTCAGCAACATGGGAGGGACGGTCGGTTTCAATCCCTAATAGGGATTTTGGTTAATAGAAATCATAGAAAAGCGAAACGATACCGCACAAAAAACGAGTTTCAATCCCTAATAGGGATTTTGGTTAATAGAAATATTTGTTTGTTTTAATGATGGATTGCTTGATTCTGTTTCAATCCCTAATAGGGATTTTGGTTAATAGAAATGCAATTTTTCCAGCATCCGCTCAGTACCAGTGGTCAAAGTTTCAATCCCTAATAGGGATTTTGGTTAATAGAAATTTGGGGATGCGCGGCAACCAACCCGGTGCGATTTGTTTCAATCCCTAATAGGGATTTTGGTTAATAGAAATCAATCAGTTTTAGACAGCGCAAAGATCGACAAGAAAGTTTCAATCCCTAATAGGGATTTTGGTTAATAGAAATGGCAATCAGGTCAACAGTTAGGCAGCAAGATCCGTTTCAATCCCTAATAGGGATTTTGGTTAATAGAAATATTTAATCTGGGATAAACAAACTGATTCCTTCGGAATATGTTTCAATCCCTAATAGGGATTTTGGTTAATAGAAATCTCTGATGATGAGGGTGAGCAGGATGTAAATGATGTTTCAATCCCTAATAGGGATTTTGGTTAATAGAAATTTAGCAAGTGCTTACGCTGAAGCTGGATTTCATCAAAAGTTTCAATCCCTAATAGGGATTTTGGTTAATAGAAATGCGAGCAGAGAGCCAAGGCCAACCCGATCGGAATCATTCAGGTTTCAATCCCTAATAGGGATTTTGGTTAATAGAAATTATCGCTCGCTGGCTGGTACTTTCAGGAATCCAGACCGCTCGTTTCAATCCCTAATAGGGATTTTGGTTAATAGAAATTCGTTGGATATAGCCCGGCATAATGCCCGTATCCGTTTCAATCCCTAATAGGGATTTTGGTTAATAGAAATTGTGAATTTCTAAAAGCGCTGGGCTAGAGGTCGCAATCCGTTTCAATCCCTAATAGGGATTTTGGTTAATAGAAATGGCAAGAGCCTGAAAGGCTTACTCTATTTAGTTTTCAAAGTTCAGTTGCGCGAATGATTCAATCCTACCATACGATCTCAAGGCTATACAAGGGGTCAATTGCCCCAAACCCAGACCAGATAAGCTGCGCGGATGCAGTCACTTCCCAAAAATGCTCCAACCCTTACTAATACAACACTCCAGCCAATTATTTAATCCTCATATTTCTAACACCTATCCATCCGCGCTCTGAACTAGCTACTCCTCATCGCCCCCCTTTCAAACTTAACAGCCACTCCCGCAGCAAACCGAAATATGGTTGCCAGTGACTGTTCTCGATAATATGGATAGTTAACCAGTCCCTTCCTGAGATCATACTTGCCTCGCATGACGCCCGACGCTTCTTTGTCTGCTGCCGTCTCCCCCGTTTCGACCCCAACACCGGAAGCCAGTCCCAACCTGCAAGTCCGGTTTAAAAGCGAAGAAGGGCGACTGCTACTGTTCTTGCCCCCAGAAACGACCCATGACTCAGCTAATTCCCTAAGTAGCACTTGGAGTGAAATTTGGCAACAACTCAAACATCGCCTAAATGCAGGAGAACGCTTCTGGCAGCCAAACACCGAAGTTTATCTGATGGCCGCTGATAAATTGCTAGACATTCGTCAACTACAAGCGATCGCAGAAGCACTCTCCGAAGTCGATCTGCAACTCAAGCAAGTACACACCACCCGTCGCCAAACAGCCGTCGCCGCCGCCACAGTCGGTTACTCAGTCGATCAACATACTTCCCCAACCTCCCTCACTCCCAGCGCCCAACCAGCAAAAGCCCTCGCCGATCCCCTCTATCTGCAAATGACCGTCCGCTCAGGTGTCGAAATTCGCCATCCCGGCACCGTCGTCATTTTAGGAGACTTAAATCCCGGCGGTTCAGTGGTCGCAGAAGGCGATATTCTAGTGTGGGGTCGTCTGCGCGGCACAGTCCACGCTGGAGCAGGCGGCAATGCCAAAAGCGTAATCATGACCTTGCAGATGGAACCAACCCTGATCAGGATCGCAAATTTACTTGCTAGGGGGCCAGAAACCCCACCGGCTCAGTTTTACCCCGAAGTCGCCTACATCACCCCCCAAGGCATTCGTATCAGCAGAGCCACTGATTTTGCTAAGGCCCAAATTAGTAGTAACGGGTAATCACAAGCATTAGTCGTTAGTCGTTAGTCATTGATTGTCAGTTCCGAAAAAATTAATTGTTATTTCCACTAACCACTAACTGCTGAGAAAATTTCAATTATCAAACCGCTTATGAGTCGCATCATTGTTATTACCTCTGGAAAGGGAGGGGTGGGCAAAACCACTAGCACAGCAAATCTCGGCATGGCCCTAGCAAAACGGGGTCGTAGCGTCGTAGTGATCGATGCTGATTTTGGCTTGAGGAACCTGGATTTACTGCTCGGTTTAGAAAACCGCATTGTGTACACCGCAATGGAAGTCATTTCCGGGGAGTGTCGCCTAGAGCAAGCGTTGGTTAAAGATAAGCGACAGCCTCGCTTAGTGCTATTACCCGCAGCTCAAAACCGGATGAAGGACGCAGTGACACCGGAACAGATGAAGCAAGTGGTCGCCCTGCTGGTAGGCAAATATGACTACATCTTGATCGACTCACCAGCAGGAATTGAGCAAGGTTTCCAGAATGCGATCGCACCCGCCCAAGAAGGCTTAATCGTCACCACCCCCGAAATTGCCGCCGTCCGTGATGCCGATCGCGTCATTGGCTTACTAGAAGCCCATAACGTCCGTCGCATCCACTTACTCGTCAACCGCATCCGGCCAACCATGGTACAAGCCAATGACATGATGTCAGTGCAAGACGTCACAGAAATCCTCGCCATTCCTCTGATCGGTATTATCCCTGACGATGAGCGAGTCATTGTCTCTACCAACCGGGGTGAACCCTTGGTATTATCAGAAACCCCCTCCAATGCAGGCATCGCTTTTGATAATGTTGCTCGTCGCTTGGAAGGTGAAAAAATTGAATTCCTTGACCTCAACCCCGCCCCAGAAAACTTCTTTACTCGCCTTCGGAGGCTATTATCAGCTAGGATTATTTAATAGCCTTAATGAGCGACAACCGTTAGCCCGCTCCCGTATTAATACTTAGCTCCTAGTACAACTCTTGGTAGTCAGGATCGAGGAGGATTTGATTCCTGAAAGGCTCCTTAGCCTTGCTAGACAGGTATCTCGCCTGCACCAGTCCCAACCATGACTGCCAATCGGGAAAGCACAGCCATTGCGATCGGCTGCTCGCTGAACTTTCTTCCACCTGCCTAACTCTTGAGAACTCGGCCAGCCCCATGCTCAGCACCCTGATCGAAAGACTTTTCCCTCGCAGCAATGACACCAGTCGCGAAGAGGTCAAACGTCGCCTCAAATTCGTACTCGCCCACGACCGAGCTGATCTAGACCCAGACACGGTGGAAGCAATGCGAAAAGAAATCCTAGAAGTAGTGTCTCGCTACGTAGAAATTGACACCAACGGTTCAGAATTTGCCTTAGAGAGCGATCGGCGAGCGACCGCTCTGATCGCCAATTTACCAATTCGGCGAGTTAGGGCAAAGTCTTCCGCCTCTTCCACTCAAACACCAGAAGAAGCTCAAGAAACCGTTGAGGATATGGAGGATACAGTAGAACCTCCACAAGCTGACAGTCAGCCTGAGTAACCACAGTACCCACATTGTTACGGGAAAGATTAATGAATTCGCGTCCCCTCTGAACGGAACGCACCTTCCTGATTTACCTTCATCACTCTTCAGCAAAGGGTCAATGCAAGCACCCACCTCTTTCACTAAGAAAACACCTTTGCGATTCGCCTCATTAAAAACAAACAGACCTTTCTAGTCAAGGTTTTCTGAGCTTGAGAAATCGGTGAGCCGGGAAGAGCAGAAGTGGCCAAAGCCTTGACAGGCCTGCCATAGAAATAAGACATTAGTAGTAGAAACTAAATTTTTTATCGAATTCCGTCATCTACCGCAAGTATTATTGGTAGCTTTTAGAGGAACAAGAGGATCGCGATTAGCTGTCGCTATCGCGACAACCCTTAGGATTCAGGGAGAATTACAACTCCCCAGTCGTTGCGTTTATTGAGAGATCGGGGTTATGTCTACCTTAACTTTGAACAACTTATCGATCGCTACCGCAGGAGTCACACTGTTCGCCCTCGCGACTGTGAACCCTAGCCTAGCGGCTGTTTTAACCTTCGATGATTTATCTACAACCGCTAGTGCGGGTGTCCTTCCTACAGGCTATGGTGGCTTTCAGTGGACTAACTTTGGCTATATCAAAGGCTCAGCTCTGTATCCTGGTGGCTCTGGCTATACCAACGGCGCAGTTTCAGGAAAGTATGTAGCCTACAATGGGTCGGGAGAACCTGCCATTGTGGTGAGTCGGAATCAGGCCTTTGACTTCACTGGAGCCTACCTGACTGGCGCTTGGGAAAATCAGCTTCAGGTTACAGTAGCCGGTTTGTTAAAGGGAGTGCAGCAGTTCTCACAAACAGTCACCGTTGACACGAAAAAACCAACTTGGTTTAACTTTAATTTCATAGGGATTGACCAACTAACGTTTTCTCCCTCTGGCGGTCAACCTGCCGGTTACAAAAGCCCGCAGGGTGGCACTTTCATTGGTGACTATTTTGCAATGGATGACTTCACCTATACACCGGAGGAACCACCCATTGAGGAACCACCCAAGGAACCCGTTCCCGAACCTACTACAATCTTAGGTTCTTTAGCGTTTGGAGTCATAAGTCTGGCAGCACGGTACAAACGCAAGTAACCTTCAACCTTGTAGAAGACCCAGTTCCATGGAGAATCGCAAACTAACTTCAGGCATCATAAATCTGCTGACGGCGTGGTGGCCGCTCAGTTATCAGGTGATGCACAACGGTAGGTAAGGTTTACTCAGGCAAGCAACCATATCCCTACCGCTTCGTAAGTGGCATAGATAGGTGCGGAGCAAGAGTTACCGCTCCTATCTATTTATTTTTGATTCTTTGACTTAGAAGAAATTGTACAAGACCTGAGCAATTGTGAAGCACTCTTGAACGATTTTTTTTAAAATTCAGTATTAACACGTAATCTAGATTGATAATCTTCTTCAAACATCAGTCTAAGGGCTGATTTATAAGAGAAATTAGCTACATTACCATAAATACCTAAGTAATATCCCTAGTAGCAAAATGGTAGCTGGTGCTGAAATGGGAGTTTTTACAGAAAGCTGTAGGCGCTGCCCGCCCCATGACTCTTTAGAACAAGTTCTAGAGTGCTTGAAAGCCAGTTTTTTTCCCTCCAATTAACCTTGAACAGAACTGGAAAACAGCCAAGAGTAGATCCCACCGCTTCAGAACATGGCTGCGACTAAGCTCTGACAGCGCGATCAGGCAAATTGCACGCCCACCAGCATTTGCACTGTCAACATTTACTTTTTGGGAGATCGGGTTGATGTCTACTTTACTTGTGAGAAAAAAGCTATCAATGGCTCTACTGGGAGTAACATTGATGGGTTTTGTAGTGACAGCGACAGCAAAAACAGCTCAAGCATTTAGCTTGGCGGTATATACAGATAAAGCGGAGTGGCAAAAAGCACTCAACGGGCAACCATTTCAAACAGAAACTTTTGATGAGTCCAGCTTGCAGCCTAATATCCACGTTACTTCCACCACTGGCAAAATCAAAACAGGAAGTTGGGAAGATCAAGTTAGCAAACAGCCCTTACAAGTAACACAATGGCAGTTTACTCAGCCCCTATTTGCCTGGGGTGCAAACTTTAATTTAAGCCCTAACGATCCAGGTGCTGGCGTGACTGTCATTGTCAAGCAACTGCTAGGAAATCAGCACAAGAGTAATGAGATTCCCAATACCTATGCAGGTGATTTCTGGGGATTTGTGGCAGATGAGGATTTTAAGACAGTCAATTTTGAAGTCGGCACTCAAAATATTTATCGAGAAACATACACCATGGACAATATGGTTTATGCCGAACCTGTCCCAGAACCCACTACTACTTTGGGGACATTGGCTTTTTCCAGTTTCCTGGCTGGTATTTGGCGGAAACGACAACAACTAAAAAGTTAACGATCGGGGAGAGTGGTTGAGGATTGACGAGAAACTCTAAACCCACCGATTGTTCAAAATTCTTTAGGACTTACGCAACTGACAGAATTCGCGAGATGACTCAGAACAAGTCTAAACAATCTCCTTGCCCTTTGGGGATAGTTAAGGGTGCAGAAGGTGGGTAATAACAGGGTTTAACGAATAAGCGCAGAGGTTCAATTCCTCTGCACTTATCGACTCATCTTAAGTTTTCAGCAAGCGTTCCCTAGCTAAGTCAGGAAAGGGCAACTTTAGGAAGCGACCCGCGCAGCAGTGCGGGGACGACGCCGACCAGTGACTTTGACTGCTTGCGTCTCCACTGGTTGAGTTTTAACCATTGGTTGCTCTGGAGTTTGCATCAGGAACACCAACATGGGGTTACTCTGAAGTTCGCGACGCACCAGCCGTTGCAGGGCTCGCTCTAGTTGGATCTGCACTCCCGCCCAATCAACTTCTACTTGACCAGGGGCAAAAGATTTAGCAAACTCTGACCAGCGATCGCTCAAGACAGTTTCAATCGTCTGAACAATCAACTTTTGCAAAATTGATCGATCCAGGGAAGTGACAACACCCCGCAGGTGGATTTCCGGCTTTGCCACCAGTTTACCCTCTAAATTCAGCGCTACGGCCACCGTCACCACGCCATCTTCTGCCAACTGCTGTCGCTCTTTCAACACATTTTCTTTCACGACTCCAGCACGGGAAGAATCTACCAACTCTATCCCCGATGGTACTTTACCCGTAATCCGGATGCTATCTTGAGTCAGCTCCACCACATCCCCATTATCCACAATGACCATATTGTCGGCGGGGACACCCAAGCTCTGAGCTGTCTTGGCGTGCTGCACCAGCATCCGATGTTCGCCGTGAACTGGTAAAAAGAATTTAGGACGAGTCAGAGCCAGCATTAATTTCTGGTCTTCTTGACAGCCATGACCCGAAACGTGAATTCCCTTTTCCCGACCGTAAACCACATGAGCTCCCAGCATCATTAGTTTGTCGATGGTATTCACCACTGCGATCGTGTTACCGGGAATGGGGTTGGCTGAGAATACCACCGTATCTCCTGGCTTAATCCTAATCTCTTGGTGTTCACCGTTAGCGATGCGGGTCATGGCTGACATGGGTTCACCCTGCGAACCCGTGGTTAAAATCAGCACCTTGTCGTCCGGGAAGTTACGAATCGCCTTTAACGGCTGGAACAGGCTGTCTTCGCACTTAATGTACCCCAGGGTACGCGCATGAGCGATCACATTCAACATAGATCGGCCCACCACTGCCACATGACGATTGTGCTTTTTAGCCAGTTCCAGAACAATTTGCAAGCGGTGTACCGACGAAGCAAAGGTTGTAACCATCAATCGTCCCGGTGCCTGAGCAAAAATGCGGTCTAGGTTCGGGTAGACAGACCGTTCTGAGGCGGTGAACCCGGGTACTTCTGAGTTGGTCGAATCGCTAATCAAGCACAGCACCCCTTTTTCGCCGTACTCTGCCAGCTTTTGCAAGTCAAAAAACTCGCCATCTACAGGGGTGTGGTCAATCTTGAAGTCTCCGGTGTGGATGACAACACCAATGGGAGTGTGAATAGCGACGGTAAAACTATCAGCAATGGAGTGAGTATTACGGATCCATTCCACGACAAAATGCTTACCAATTCGCACCATATCTCGAGGGCGAACTGTTCTTAATTCGGTGCGATTCGCGACTCCAGCTTCTTCCAGTTTTCCTTCCAACAAAGCCATCGCCAAGCGCGGACCATAAATAACTGGAATTTCAAATTGTTTGAGGTGGTAAGGAATACCACCAATGTGGTCTTCATGACCGTGAGTGACGATCATACCCTGAATTTTATGGCTATTTTCTCTGACATAAGCCATATCTGGCAAGACAATATTGACGCCGTGCATTCCGTCTGTTGGGAATGCTAAGCCAGCATCTAAAAGCACCATTTCGTCGCCGTACTCGAAAACGCAGGTATTTTTGCCGATTTCGTGTAGTCCGCCGAGGGGAATAATTCTGAAAGGTTGTGAAGTTATGTTTTTGGTCATGCGTATCCTTTGTTATTGAGTGATTGAACTGATAATTGGTAATTGGTACTTGAGAATAGGTAGCTGCAAGTTGCTAATTGTTGATAGTTTTTTTCACCATTAGCGATTAGCGATGAGCCTGATCGCTCATTCCCCAATTTATTCTGTTTTCCGAAAACTCGTTGTGGCTCCGAGCGCTGATTTACAGCAAACTTAGTTGGCTCAGTGCGTCCTTTAATGTTTGAATAACCTCCACTGACGGCTCGCACAGCGGCAGGCGGGGAGAGCCGACATCCCAACCTTGGAGCTTGAGAGCTGCCTTGAGCGGAATTGGGTTGGTGGTAATAAAAAGAGCTTTGAACAGATCGAAGAGTTGCAGGTGTATATGGGTAGCGGCTTGGACTTGACCCGCTTCAAAGGCTTGGATCATCTGCTGTAGCTGCTCTCCTACTAAGTGGCTCGCTACGCTCACGACACCTGTAGCTCCAACTGCCAACATAGGCAGTGTAAGGGAATCGTCCCCAGAGTAGATCGCAAATTCAGGGGGTGTGAGGCGTCGAATTTGGCTGGTTTGATCCAAGCTGCCACTTGCCTCTTTGATGGCTGCGATGTTGGGGATTTCAGCCAATCGAGCTACCGTCTCAGGCAGCAGGTTGGTGCCAGTGCGACCCGGAATGTTGTAGACCATCAGCGGTAGCTCAGGAGCCGCTTGTGCGATTGCCTGAAAGTGCCGATATAAGCCTTCCTGGGGTGGCTTATTGTAATAGGGAACCACCTGCAATGAACCATCTAACCCTATCTTAGCGGCTTTTTGCGTCGCTGCGATCGCCTCATGAGTAGAATTTGAGCCGGTGCCAGCAATCACCTTTGCTTTTCCAGCGACAGCTTTTTGCACGACTTGAAATAACTCATACTCTTCCTCCCAAGTGAGAGTTGGAGATTCGCCTGTTGTGCCACAGACAACGATCCCATCTGAACCATGTTCAGCCAAATAAACTGCTAACTGTTCTGCTACTGCATAGTTAACACTCCCGTCTTCCTTAAACGGCACGATCATTGCAGTCAGAACTCGTCCAAAATTTACCACACTCTCTCCACTGTTAGATTTCGATTTTAGATTTTCGGTGGGAAATTGCTTACCCATCGCCAGCTCTCCATCTCTGAGCAATTCTGAGACTTCAGCCTTTAGGTTTTCACGGGTTGATGGGTCAAAAACCTCCCATTTCCCTTTTCAAATGAATCTGTTAATCGCTAATTTGAAAGCGCCGCCGCCCTCGGCTTAATTAGATTTTGCGCCGCTAGCAACTCGGCAATCTGTACAGCATTCAAAGCTGCCCCTTTACGGATTTGATCGCCACAAAGCCACAGCTCTAATCCGCACGGATGAGAAATATCCTGCCGAATTCTGCCTACTAACACCTCATCCTTACCGCTTGCTTCTGCTGGCATCGGGAAGTAATTTGTTTGCCAGTCTTCTACTAGCCTGACTCCCGGAGCCTGACTCAACACCTCCCGCGCTTGAGCAACGCTAAAAGGTTCGGCAAATTCTAGGTTAATCGCCTCGGAGTGAGCGCGAAGTACGGGAACCCGCACACAGGTGGCCGTAATCCGAAGGTCAGGGGCCCCGAAGATTTTGTGGGTTTCATTAACCATTTTCATCTCTTCTTCACAATACCCTAAATCATTGATGGGAGTATTGTGCGGGAATAAGTTAAATGCCAAAGGATAGGGAAATATCTCAGTTGTGGGTACTTTCCCCTCCAAAATTGCTCTCGCCTGAGCCTTCATCTCCTCCATTGCCCTCGCACCAGCACCGCTGGCTGATTGGTAGGTGGCAGCGACTAAACGTTGGATCGGTTGCACTTGGTGCAGGGGCCAAACGACCACCGTCATCAAAATTGTGGTGCAGTTGGGGTTGGCAATGATGCCCTGGTGAGTCGCTGCTGCCTCTGGGTTGACCTCTGGCACCACCAAAGGCACCTCTGGTTTCATGCGGAAAGCACTGGAATTGTCAATTACCACGGCACCGGCTGCCACTGCTTTTGGGGCCCATAGCTTTGAGGTTGAGCCACCGGCTGAGGCGAGGACTAAATCCACCTGGTCAAAAGAACGCTCTCCCACTGCTTCTACTGGCAGCTTTTCCCCTTTAAACAGCAGCGTTGAGCCAGCCGAGCGCGGGGAAGCCAGTAACTTCAACTCAGACAAGGGAAAGTGGCGACTTTCTAACAGTTCTAGTAACTCTGTACCAACTGCGCCAGTAGCGCCAAGAATCGCGACTCGATAGGATTGGGGCAATGTAGTTTCCTCCACAAGGTTGAGTTTAAACAATCAAAACCTGAAATTAAAATAACGATTTTACTCAAAGTCAAACTTATTAATGTTATGGGACTTCAGGATCAGTTACGATAACTTAATGCAGATAACCGGATGTGCAGCTTGAGCTGAATGGCTACGACCAGATTATACCCATCGCTAGTGTAGCAGGCAATGACCTCTCTCCCACCGGTTGGGAGCGATCGGTAGGCAGCACTACCCAAGTCTACCCTGCCTGTGACTTGTGGTCGCTCAGCACCCGTCGCTACTCAAGCGCGAACCTTCTTCAAGCGTATCGTTATAAGTACCGAAAAACCGATGAAAGTAACCCAGGAAAAGCTTCCAGACAGTCAGATTGGTCTGGAAATCGAAATTCCCTCAGAACAATCCAAACAAGCCTACGAACAGGTCATTCAACAATTTTCTCGCAATGCGAACATTCCTGGGTTCCGCAAAGGCAAAGTCCCCCGCCAAGTTTTGTTGCAGCGGTTGGGACAAGCTCGCCTCAAAGCCGCAGCTTTGGAAGACCTGATCAATGACAGCCTCCAAAAAGCGATCGAACAAGAAAAAATTGAGGCAATTGGCAATTTTGAGCTCCGGTCGGAGTTTGAAGGCTTGCTTAGCCAGTTTGAGCCAGGGCAACCCCTGACATTCTCAGCAAAGGTAGATGTAGAGCCAGAAGTCAAGCTAGGTGAATACACAGACTGGCAATTGCAGGCAGAGGACGCGAAGTATGACCCAGCTCAGGTCGATCAGGTCTTAGAAAAGTACCGGGCTGATAAAGCAACCTTAATCCCTGTGGAAGGCCGGGCCGCTCAGTTGGGAGATGTGGCTTTAATTGACTTCCAGGGTCGGTTTGCGACTGCTGCTGAAGGAGAAGAAACCCCTCAAGAAATTCCCGGAGGCAAAGCGGAAGACTTTCAAGTGGAGCTGGCAGAAAACCAATTTATCCCTGGCTTTATCCAAGGCATAGTCGGGATGAACCCTGGAGATAGCAAGGAAATTTCTGCGGATTTTCCAGAAGAATATGGCAATGAAGAACTCGCTGGAAAGGCGGCGGTGTTCTCTGTCACCCTTAAAGAACTCAAGGAAAAAGAACTGCCGGAGTTGGACGACGAATTTGTCAAAGAAATCAGTGAGTTTGAAACCCTCGCAGAGTTGCGGGAATCTTTAGAAAATCGGTATAAAGCTGATTCGGAGCGGAAAACCCAAACTAACAAAGAGAAAGCGCTGTTATCCGCATTGGTCAAGGTGACGGAAGTGGAAATTCCAGCGACCCTGATCAACCGTGAGGTCGATTATCTGTTAACTCAGCAAGCGATGCAGTTGAGCAATTATGGGGTTGACATCCGACAATTGTTCACGGAAGAAACGATCCCGATGATGCGGGAGCGCTCACGACCCGAGGCGATCGAGCGGATCACAGAGTTACTCGCCATCCAACAAGTTGCCAAGCAGGAGTCGATCTCGGTCGAGGATGCGGAAATGCGAGCTGAGATGACCCGAGTCAGAGCGCAGCTTCCCAAAGACTCAGATGTAGATCCCATCAGGTTGCGAAGTGTCGTTGAATCTGACTTGATCAAACAGAAAACTCTCAAGTGGCTGGAAGAGCGTAGCACCATTGAACTCGTTCCCGAAGGCTCTCTCCAACCAACAGCGACGGAAACTTCCGAAGCAGCGGAAGCAACAAGCGAACCCGCAGCAAGTGAAGCCACCGTTAGCGTTGAAGCAGAACCCGTAGCAGGCGAGTAACATTCCGAGTCAGCTTTCCTATTAAGAGTCAGCAGCGCTCTGCCTAGTGCAGGCTGAGCCGATGGTTAGCTGTCAAGAATTGTGACGGTTCAACCCTCACAACCTCCCATCATCTTGCTTCCCCTTGACCGAAGTGTGAAGCCAAAAGCAAGGGGTGTGGTGAGTCCATACAGAGATTTACTCCCACACCCCAATCCCCGATCCCCACCTCAACCCCGCTAAGGCATAATAGTGATATGTTAGTGGCTTAATTTTGAGAGAAATCAGCCACAGATTATCTTTATTCCTTGACTGGTGTCCTATGGTTGTATCTCAGTCTTCCAATTACCTAATTACGAGCTTTAGCAATTTTGAGGCAATGTCCCTAGGCCCCAGTGGCGTCGTTCCTATGGTGTTGGAACAGTCTGGGATGGGCGAGCGGGCGTTCGACATCTACTCGCGCTTGCTGCGGGAACGCATTGTATTTCTGGGAACACCAGTTGACGATCAAGTCGCTGACTCCATCGTTGCTCAGCTTCTGTTCCTAGATGCTGAAGATCCAGAAAAAGACATTCAGCTTTATATCAATTCCCCTGGTGGGTCGGTAACAGCAGGCATGGCAATTTATGACACTATGCAACAAATCCGCCCGGATGTGGTCACGATATGTTATGGTTTAGCTGCCAGTATGGGAGCCTTTCTCTTGGCCGCTGGAGCCGCTGGCAAGCGGATGTCTCTTCCCAGCTCCAGAATCATGATTCACCAGCCGCTCGGAGGCGCTCAAGGACAAGCGGTTGATATTGAGATTCAAGCCAAAGAAATCCTCTATCATAAGCGTAAGCTGAATGAATTGTTAGCGCAGCACACGGGTCAACCCCTAGAAAGAATTGAGGCCGACACGGAGCGCGACTTCTTTATGTCAGCGGCTGAAGCCAAAGATTACGGCTTAGTGGATCAGGTGATTGCTAAGCAGAATCTACCGGCGGCGGGAGAGAATGTTACTGCACTGAAATAAGAGGCTTTTATGTCTAAGTACGACTCCCATCTAAAATGTTCCTTTTGCGGCAAGTCTCAGGAGCAGGTTCGCAAATTGATTGCTGGACCCGGGGTCTACATTTGTGATGAATGTGTAGACTTGTGCAATGAAATTTTAGATGAGGAGTTGTTTGACTCCAGTACGATCTCTCCACAGCCAGCTCCCCGTCCAGAAACTCCTCAAAAGCGTCGCACAGGAACCGGTAAAAGCTTGTCACTCAGTCAAATTCCAAAGCCAAGAGAGATTAAGCATTATCTCGACGAACATGTCATTGGTCAGGATGAAGCCAAAAAGGTGCTTTCAGTCGCAGTTTATAACCACTATAAGCGTTTGAGTTTTGTGCAGGCAAAAACGAGCGGCAAGCATTTGGGAGACGAGGTAGAACTGCAAAAATCGAATATTTTGCTGATTGGACCAACGGGTTGCGGTAAAACGTTGCTCGCTCAAACCTTGGCAGATATGTTAGATGTCCCCTTTGCGGTGGCGGATGCAACGACGCTGACAGAAGCAGGGTATGTGGGGGAAGATGTGGAAAATATCTTACTCCGCCTGCTACAAGTGGCCGATCTCGATGTAGAAGAGGCTCAGCGAGGGATTATCTATATTGATGAAATTGACAAGATTGCTCGCAAGAGTGAAAATCCTTCGATCACACGGGATGTATCGGGGGAAGGCGTCCAGCAAGCACTGTTAAAAATGTTGGAGGGAACGATCGCCAATGTCCCTCCCCAAGGAGGCCGTAAACATCCCTACCAAGACTGCATTCAGATTGACACGAGTAATATCATGTTTATCTGCGGTGGAGCCTTTGTTGGCTTGGAAAAGGTGGTAGAGCAGAGAACCGGCAAAAAGTCAATGGGTTTTATTCAGCCGGGAGTCAGCGATCCAGGGGGAACGGCGATCCAGCCAAAAGAAAAGCGGACAGCAGATGTCCTCAAGCAACTGGAACCCGACGATCTCGTCAAATTTGGGATGATTCCAGAGTTTATCGGACGAGTGCCGGTGGTGGCGGTGGTAGAACCACTGGATGAGGAGACGCTGATGGCCATCTTGACAGAACCTCGCAATGCGCTGGTGAAGCAGTATCAAAAACTGCTGAAGATGGATAATGTGCAGTTGGAGTTTAAGTCAGAAGCAATTCGTGCGATCGCCCAGGAAGCTTACCGACGCAAAACAGGTGCCAGAGCACTACGGGGCATTGTTGAAGAATTAATGCTAGACGTGATGTATGAGTTGCCTTCGCGCAAGGATGTGACTCGATGTACCATCACCAAGGAAATGGTAGAGAAACGTTCAACGGCGGAACTGTTACTACATCCCTCTTCTCTGCCGAAGCCGGAGTCTGCTTAAGGGTGCGATCGGTACGCTAAAATCTCGATCCCATCCTAGTATCTTGTTCGCAAAAGTAGTCCAGTGCGATAGCGGAATGCAGCACTATTATCTACTGGTGATGGTGTTAATAAAATAGGCAGCACACTTAGCAACAGTGCAATTAAAAATAGGTGAGCAATTACATCAATTATCGTGAAACCTGTATGGGTGTTGCCCGACTTGCAGATTAGTAGCAAGAAGGGGTTGGCGATGCGCGACAACATGGTAGCCTCCGAGTTAGGCTTGAGCGAGGAGTGTATTTATTTATACTTACTATTGTCCCCTACTGAATCTCTATCTGTCTATCAGGGTTTCCACGGTTCTTCAACAAGCAGCCTGATGGTTATAGAAAAGAGTTTTCCCGGATCGATTTTGAGCTAACCAGGATCGTTCATCGAACTGTGTTCTTGAGCATGAGCAAGTTGATAGCAATTATAGAGGTTTTGATAAAGTACATAAAACATCGGACCGATCGCAGCAATGGGATTCAGGAAAGACAAGGAAATCCAGACACTAAACATTGTATTTTTGTGACCTAGAGATTGGCTAGCCTCCCTAGCAAACTGTTTGCCACCAATCAGTCTTCCTACCCAAAAATTCAGGATGCAAATGAGCAGAGAACAAGCTGCGATCGCTGCGAGCATTTGAGGGGTTGCCTTCGATTGGTTGACAATAAAATGAGTGGCGCTAGCACTCGCGATAAAAATCAAAAAATTCCAAATATAAAAAGACAGATTTTTAAAAATTGGTCCATAATAATTAATGCTGGGGTATAAAAATTTTGTAATTTGTGCTAACAGAAGAGGGGCAAAAATTAAAGTAGAAACCGAGATCAGGATGGTTGGCGTTGAAACATTATTTTTAGGGTGAATGAGTCCCGCAATTAGAAAAGGAATACTAAGAGAAATGATGCTATTAGTTAGAATAACTGAGACAGTGACATACTCAACATTTTGCTTCAAAAATCTCGCCATTGCCGGAGAAGCAGTTGCAGAAGGCATGATTGCTGTCATAAAGCAGACCAAAGCTAAATCTGAGTGCAAAGGTAATAGTAATAAATAAAAAGCAACCGCGATCCCAACATTAGTAAAAACAATTAAAATAGTATTCCAATAAAAAACCCTTGGCTTGATATCTAAAAATGTAAAAAATAAAATTGTCATTAACAGGTAATTAATTAAAAAAGAATAGATATGAGCTTGGGGAAAGACGATCCCTAACAGGAGAGAAAAAATTAGTAATAGAGATTTCATGAAACTTATTTAATGAGTTTGAGGGTAGTTCTTTAATAACAGAAAAATTTGCTCCCACTCTGGGAGGGAGCGTTGGATGGGAATGACTGAAGTCGATCCTAGAAAAATTTAAATCCTTCCTAACCCAGAATGAATCGGGCAAACTGCGGACAGACACACTTACTTCAAAAAGGTGGATTATTGGGGTCATCTCCTGTGGTGTCTAAGTCATAACCAGAATCCTGAGCCTCCAATTTTTGCTCCTCAATCGCTAACTCAGCAGGTAATTCGATCCAATCTGAATCAGTGTCCAAGCTACTAGCAGTATCTACCTCCAAACATTCTTCCTCCTTGGGCCAAGGAAGCACTTCGCCACTAAAAATATCAGCCAATCGCTGAGCCGCTTCAATGACCGCCTGTTTATCCTCGCGGAGCGCCACTTGTTTGTTCCAGGCAGAAGTTGTGGGAGTTTCAATTTCTCGTCGTTCGGGAATAGAATAATTATTTTCAGGGGTTGGGTGTTTTTTTTCCGGGTCATCTTCATTAGCCGGAAAATTTTTAGGAATAGTTAAGTCAGGCGAAGAGGTTGATTCATGAATCGGTGGAGTTGTGCTAGCTTTCCGATGAGGAAGTGGTGACTCTTTAATTGAAGTTGGGCTCGTGTCAGCATTAGCTAGAGTTAGCCTCACTGTTACCTGAAACTTAAAGACTTTCTGAAAAGCCCCCTCAATGTTAGTCACTCTTTCTTTAGCTGCCTTGAGTAATGGCTGAGTTCTCATCCAGATCACAGCAATATGACCATCAAAAGACACGAGAGTAGCGTGTTGTCGAAATAGTTGTTCTGTTGTAAAGGGCTGAGTGTGAGCGAGGACCTGTTGCCAGGTAAATTCTAAATTAAACTGCTGCTGAGTCGGAGTGGGAGGGGGAGTTTGGGAGATACTTTCTTCTTCAGTGGGAGAGCGATCGCTAGGCGGAGAAAGACTTTCTTCCTCAGCAGGAATCTGCGAGGAAGCTGGGGCTGAATTTTCCGCTGATTCTGTTGATGAGTGAAGCGGTAATTGCGCCTGATTGATTGAAGATTGGCGAGGAGAACTATTCCTCGGTTCTTCTGCTTTTGGAGCGGTCAAGGAAGCCTGATTAGTACCTTGGGAGGAAGCAGGGGATACAGCCACCGATGGCGATGATTGTGTTCTCAGAGCTGTGGGTAATAATCCTAATAGGGTTACCTCTAACCATAAACGGGGCTGGGTGGTATTTTTAATTTGAGCTTCACTGGTCTGCAAGTGTTTTTGACCTGCCAAAATTAAGCCTGTCTCCCAATTCTGGGCAAATTGGCAAAGCTTTTCCCAAGTGGAGGGTGTCAGAGCTACTAAATCAGGTCGTTTCGGTGCTGTTTTCGCAATGAGAAAATCCCGGTAAAAACTTGCGAGGTTCTGAAGGACAATCAGGGGTTCGCGACCCCGATCCATCAGGTGGCGGGCAATCTCTAATACGGTCTGACCTTGCTCTGTGGCAATTGCTTCCAGCAACGCCATTAAATCATTTTCTGGAACGGCCCCGACTAAATCCCAGACTTTTTCAACGGTGATTTCACCTGTAAGCAAGCTTAATTGATCGAGCAAGCTTTCTGCATCGCGCAACCCGCCTTGAGCGATTTGAGCAACCATTTTTACCGCATCGTCGGCAATATTAATCGTTTCTTTTTGGGCAATGTCGCGCAAGTGAGCGGTCATTGCTTCTAGGGGAATTCTGCGGAAGTCAAATTTTTGGCAGCGAGAAATAATAGTGGGTAAAACCCTCTGGGGATCGGTGGTTGCCAGGACAAAAACCACACGGTCAGGCGGTTCTTCTAAGGTTTTGAGGAGAGAGTTGAAGGCCGCCGTACTGAGCATATGGCACTCATCAATGACATACACTTTATAGCGACACTGGACTGGGGCAAATTGGGCCCGTTCGATTAAATCTCGAATGTTATCGACCCCTGTATTGCTGGCCGCATCGATTTCGATGACGTCTAAGGTTGCTCCTTTGGCAATTCCTTGACAAACGTCGCAATTTCCGCAGGGGGTTTCAGTGGGGGCGCTGCTAGTTAGACAGTTGAGGGATTTGGCTAAAATACGCGCACTGGAAGTTTTACCAGTACCTCTGGGCCCAGTGAATAGATAGGCCGGGGCGATCCGCCCAGTGCGAAGGGCGCTGCTCAGAGTTTGGGCGATCGCATCTTGACCCACCAATTCAGCGAAGGTCTGAGGGCGATATTTGTGGTGGAGGGGTTCGTAGGTCACGATACGGGACAGGCTGTAGAGGGATATCCTGTCAGCTAGGCAGGCATTACTCAATCAAAGCAAAGCTCGGTACTTAAGAGCAAGTCGCTGGAGTGCTAAGACACCCAAGGGAAGGGGTGGGCAAGAATTGACACCTAGAGGTTCTCTGCTGAGTGCGATAGGCTTGAAGGGTGAATCTTAGAGTTAGGATGAATGGGTCTAGGCGTGTTCAGATTTCAGTAAAGCGATGGCAGCAGAAATGACAAATCTCTGGTTCGCCTTACTGGTATATTATATCACAGCTTACCTGCTAGTCTGCGGATGGGGTGCAATCACGAAACCAACGGATCTACCGGGAGTTTTCTGGCTTTTGAATCTAAAGTATTGATTAGCGGGTGCTGGTCTATAGGCGAAGCCTTCCTTTTTGGATAGTCTGTAGATACTGGCGTTGCAATTGAGCTTGAACCTGCAGAAGGGTCAACAGAGTTTCCTCTGATCGAGCTTTTCTAGGCGACCAAGGTCTATTGCAGAGTTCCGTCGCAAAAAATCTCAGCAAGAATTGTGAGAAGCTTTCGTCCTTGAAGTTGTAGGAAGATGTCAATTTTGATTGCTGTCATAGCACTGCATCCCTCACTCAAGGGCATTCTAGAAGTATAGTGTTAAAATTTATCACCCGTAGCCTATGTCAACCCAATTTATCCTTGTAGAACCAAGGTTGGCAGCAGCCTCTCCTAAAGCCTCTCCTAAAGCTGTTCCGGCTAAACCAGGAAACGTCCAATCAGGGCCTTTCTCACTAGGGAATTTGCTATCACAGCCAGTCTGGCTCGGCTCATCTGGAATACTGCTGTTGCTGCTCATCTGTTTAGCAGTGCTTGCTAAATTGAAAGTAGCTGACCTCACTAAAAAATTAAAATTTGAGGAATTTAGGAATCGAGAGCTACAGAAAAAATACAAACTGGCGGTGGAAAGCATCACCAAAATGGAAAAAAACCCCGACCTCATCCACTCGCGGGAATTTAATTTAGATTACCTGAGAATGCGGATGTCTGAGGAGGTGTTCCATTTTGGGATCGTTAATCAAATTAAAGTGAAAGTCAAAGACAAAATTAGCGTGGCGTTGCGGCCAACTCAGGGAGCTGTTGGAGATAAAGGGAATGCAGGAGGTCGGCAAGTAGACTCTACTTTTGATATTGAATATGAGACAGGCGATCCCGCTCTCAAACTAGAGAAGCGTGTACTGTTCCGGATTCAAATTAAATTGATGAAGCTACCAACTCAGGCAACCTCTGCCACCATTAATCAAATTATTGACTGCTTGGAAACTTACCTTAGCCCTTCTGACGATCATGATAGTTGGCAGCCTACCATTCAAGGTCGGATCGTTCATATTGAGTGGGATCAAAAGGCAAAACCGACACCGTTGTTAGTGCTAGAACAGTCAAATGAAGGGGTCAATGTTACCTTCCGCACGAATAGGACGCCTGCGGGTCGAGCCGTTACTACTCCTGAGGAGAGTCAGCCCCCTACAACGAAGGGGGGGACTAAACTAACAACGAAAGGGGGGACAAAGACAGGAGCGAAGAAGTCAGGCAGTCGGAAATAAGATCGTTGACTAGCACGAGCACTCGTTACTACTAAAGAGGTTTTATCTTCTCCTAGGCGACTCTCTTCTATGGGGATGATGCGATCGGCAATGTCTAAGATGTGATTGTCATCAGTGACTAGCAAAATGGTACACTGATGTTGCTTAGCTAAACGCTGCACGATCTCAACCACATCTCGGCTTGGTTTACGATCAAACGCTGCTGTAGGTTCATCTGGGCATCCTAATTTCGGTTGACTCACTAAAGCATGAGTGAGCATCACTCTTTGTTTGTGCTATTCAGAGAGATTTTCCGGGTAATAGATCGATTCGGTCTGCTCATCTCACTCCTTCTAACATTTCCATAACTTTACCCTCAATTTCCGATTTAAAATGATTGCCGTGCAACTTGATTGGCATTTGCACATTCTGCTTAATCTAACTGGGTGAAGACAGCTTTCACACGATCGCGACTCTCTAAAACGGCCATGACTTGTCCAAGCTAGATGCGATCGCCTTCTTCCACCCAAAGTTCTTCAATTTTTGCTCCCTCCGGCCAGGAAGAAGCTGATACCTTGCTCGCGGCCTGCTCATTGATCCTGCGACATTGACTTTCTCTCCTTAATGCTACTGTTCGATTATTTCTGTGGTAGATAAAAGATTAAAGCTATTATAAATCAACCGCTCACACCGAGTAAATTATTACGATTTCTCGTCGCAAATTTTCCTTGCTATTGCTGACAGCTATCCTCAATAAATAGTTTACTTATTGAAAATAGCTGTCCTCATCACGTTTGGAGTTGATTCTGTTAATAAGCTGGCAATTTTAGGGGGTCTACAGCTTGAGTTCTATCTCGGTCTCAATATTGCTAAAATTTTTATTAACAGCTTCCAGAGATTTTTATCAAGGTTAGCTCTGAGTAGGGAGCGGATCGAATAAGACAGTAGTCATGTAATTTTCTGCCCAATCTTGCCCAAAAGCTTTTTCCAAAACACGACGAGTTTTATCATTCTGCTGTTGTTGAAAGCAGTAATACTGTTGAGCGGCTACAAGCTCAGCTTCCTTTTCAGCAGAAACTGGTTGAGCAGCAGTCGCTTGCTGACAGTGAATTTCCATATAAGACTCAACCAAGGACAAAAACTGATTTTCTTCCTCCACTGAACTCGGTCGGATAAACACACAAAATTCAGAAAAGATATCTCCCCAGGTTGGCACTTCACGCCGCTGAGAAAAATGGCAAGTTGGTAAAGCACCAAGGGCCGTGCAATAGGTTTCAGGTAATGTTTTATTGGCGCTGAGGGGAGAGAGATCTGCGATCGCAGCGCTAATTTGTCCGCGTCCCCCCACTAAATCCGCGCCAAACATTGGTAAGGCATAGTTGGGTCGCGGAAACATGACGCAGTGCAAAATATCCAGGGAAGTCCCCACTTTAGCAAGTTCTAAGTGAATTTTACGAAATTGGGCTGTTTGATAACATTGATTTTCAATAATCAGCTTTTCTCCTTCCAAGCGTCCTTCTACATACCCTAGCTCAGCAGGTAAGTGATAAGGTTCCAGATTTAAATAGCGATGCCAAACTGCTTCCATCCGGTCTGCGAGCTGATGGATGAGTGAGTGTTGTTGTTCGCGCAAAGAAGGTTTTGAGGTATGTAACATTTCAAAAAAAGGCTTGTGGTCGATCGAAATTTAATTGAGCCTGGAAATAAGCTAGCTCAAAGCTACGTAAGTTAAGAATATCAGGAAAGCGCTCAAGTTGGGATCAAGCATTACCCCAAGCTACGAAAGCTCCGATCGTCCCAAGTGCAGGATTGAGGGTAGCACACCATTACAGTGACAACCAAATCAAAACATTAAGGGGTCACTGCGACTGGTTTGCCACCGAAAAATATCCTCATTCATCGGGGTCAAACTGCTGACATTTACTTGCGATTTCACCTTAAGCAACCTCAAGCAACTTTAGTGAGAAGCGGAAGCTTTGACAACGACTTTACAATTCTGGGTTCATGGCTAAAAAAATCCCCTAACCCAGAATTAACAGACAAGCCCTATAATAGGGCTTGCTGAAAAAAGCGAAAACCTGTATTCATCAAGGCTCCTTACGGCATTAAAAGTCCTGTCAAGCACTCCCAAATCTGGTGCGAGACTTCAAAACGTTTGCACTTTTTGTCCGTCCTCTCCTTCCCCCTTTCCCCCCTTTTTCCCCTTTCCCCCTTTTTCCCTTTCCCCCTTCTTCAGCAAGTCCTATAATAGTTATACTCACAAATTTGATATAACTGGAGATTTCTATGTTTGGTTTAGGATGGCCCGAATTAGGTGTGATTGCCTTAGCAGCTATTTTAATTTTTGGTCCGAAAAAACTCCCGGAATTAGGAAGTGCGGTCGGTAAAACCTTGCGGAGTTTTAAGGAAGGAATCCGCCAAACTGAAGAAGAAACGGCTGAAAAAGACAAAGAGGAACTCTAAGCAAGTGTTGCTGAATGCTATAAAATTGCTATGACCTCATACTCCCAATTCTGAGAGGAGGGAGCAGAGGTAAATGAGCAACGAACCGGACTCTAAAAAGTTACAAATTTTGCCCAAAACTCCCAAAAAATTGAGAGTTACTTTTAAGGAGGCAGTATCGAGGAAGCAAGCGAGGACAAATGAATAACCACAGGTAAAAACCTGTGGCTATCCTGGATGTTTTATCCTTGATTCACCACCGAAGGCGTTAATCCTTCCTCGTTCAAGGAAGTCCCATTCACATTAATCGATACGCCTGAGTCTTTGAGTGGCTTGCGAGTTTCAATCAAACTCAGAGCACGACTGACTGTTTCAGGTAAAATCACGACCAAACTCCCTGGTGGCGCTTGATCTAAAGCTTGATTGACTGCTGCCACCTCATCCAGTAGCAATTCATAGACCGGTTTCTTCGCCTTCTGAGCGATCGCTTCCTCAATTCCTTGACAAATTAACTTCGCGACCTCCCCACGAGCCCGCCCCCGCGTATCGTAATCCTCCTTCACAATAATCCGGTCAAAAATCTCCGCCGACAGCTTACCCAAGCTGACAAAATCTTCATCGCGGCGATCGCCAGGACCACCGATCACCCCAATGCACTCTCCCGGCCAATTCTGTACAAAGCTGCCCAAAGCCTCATAGCTGTGAGGATTATGAGCATAGTCCACCAAAGCGTGATAACTCCCCAAATTAAACAAATTCATCCGTCCCGGTGTCTGGCCCACGGAAGCTTGGAAGCTGGACAACGCAGAGCGAATATCTTCAATTTTCACCCCATGAGCAAATGCCGCCAGACAAGCAGCCAGGGCATTCGCAATCATAAACGGAGCACGCCCCCCCATCGTCAGTGGCACATGAACCGCCTGCTCAATTCGTAACGTCCAGTCTCCCTTCAAGATCGACAAGTAACCATTCTCATAAACCGCTGCCAAACCACCCGCCGCCGTGTGCTTCAACACCAGCTCGCTATCTGGGTTCATTGAGAAATAAGCAACCTGAGCCTTCACTCGCTTCGCCATCTGTGCTACTAGCGGATCGTCTGCATTCAGCACCGCATAGCCTTTCGGCATCACCGACTCCACCAGTACACTCTTGAGGTTAGCTAATTGCTGCACCGTATCAATATCGCCAATGCCCAAGTGATCCGCGGCGACATTCAGCACCACCCCCACATCGCAGTGATCGAACCCCAAACCCGAGCGCAAAATTCCACCCCTGGCCGTTTCCAGCACCGCGATTTCCACCGTCGGGTCTTGTAAAATCAACTGAGCGCTCTGCGGTCCGGTATTATCCCCCGACTCCACTAAATACTCACCAATGTAAGTGCCGTCTGTCGTGGTAAAACCCACAGTCTGCTTGGTTTGCTTAATAATATGGGCAAGCAAGCGAGTCGTCGTAGTCTTACCATTGGTTCCCGTCACCGCTAAAATCGGGATTCGACTTGGCTGCGGGCCAGGGAACAGCATATCCAGCACTGCACCGGCGACATTACGGGGTAACCCTTGACTCGGTGCAACGTGCATTCTGAACCCCGGTGCAGCATTCACCTCCACGATCACGCCGTTCACCTCTCGCAAGGGTTGAGAAATGTCAGCCGTGACCACATCAATGCCTGCAATATCTAAACCGATAATCTTAGCGACTCTAGAAAATAACCAAACATTCTCCGGATGGACTTCATCCGTCCGATCCACCGCAATGCCACCAGTGCTGAGGTTGGCGGTTGCCCGTAAAAATACCATTTGACCCAGAGGTGGTACTGAATCCAGTTTGTATCCTTGCTTAGTGAGCAGGTCTACCGCTTGTTTATCCACGGTGATCCGAGTCAAGACGTTATCATGGCCCTCTCCCCGTTGGGGGTCGCGGTTGACTTCTTCAATTAAGTCTGCAATCGTAGATGCCCCGTTCCCCACTACATGGGCCGGGACTCTCTCCGCGACTGCGACAACTTGACCGTTGACCACTAGCACTCGGTGATCGCGACCTGTATAGTAGCGCTCCACAATTACGCTTTTAGTTTTTGACGCAGCACTGGCTAAGTCGTAGGCAGCCTCCGCTTCATCCCAACTGGTGATATTAATGGTGATACCCCGTCCATGATTGCCGTCTAGGGGTTTAATGACGATCGGATAGCCACCGACCTCATCGATTGCATCTTGCAGTTCGTCGAGGTAGTGAATTACAGTGCCTTTGGGAACTGGTGCGCCAGCACTGCGAAGAATGGTTTTCGTGCCTTCTTTATCGCAAGCTAGTTCGACGGCTAAGACACCTGTGCGATCGCTCAGGGTGGCCTGAATCCGCTTTTGGTGAATGCCATAGCCCAACTGAATCATATAGCGGGCGGGCAACTGCATCCAAGGAATGCTACGAGCTTCTGCTTCTTTGACAATAGTTTCTGTACTGGGACCTAAGGCAGCTGTAGCAGCAAAGTCTTTCAGGTCTTGTAAATCTTGCTCTAACTCTTCTGGTGGATAAGTTCCTGTATTGATCACGCTCTGGCAAAGGCGAACGGCCGCCCTTGCTGCATAGCGCCCTGCTTGCTCGTTTAAATACTCAATGACAACTTGAAACACCCCGGAGGTGGAGGTTTCACGGGTGCGACCAAACCCAACTGGCATCCCAGCCATTTGCTGAAGTTCTAGGGCAACGTGTTCGATCGTATGACCCATCAGGGTTCCTTCTTTGACTCGTTGTAGGAACCCACCCCGACAACCAGGAGAACAAAAATGCTCGATCAAACTGGGCAGTACGCTGGTCAATCCCTCGTAGAAGCCAGGAATCGCTGATGTCGGCTTTTCTGCCAAGTCTTCTAAATCTAGGCGCATAACGATGAGTTTATGGCGTCGGATGCTCCAATAGTTGGGACCACGTAAAGTCTGAATTTTAAGTATTTTCATGGCACTCTTCGAGGGATATTGATCGCACAAAATTTAATGGCAATGGCAGCATTTATTCAATTTCAAGCTTGCTTACTCAATAAACTGTTCGCTATGAACAGTTTTGCACTGAATTAATAGTTAAGAGGCTCATTAGCCGTTAGTCCTGCGTTCCCAGCGATTCACAAATCCTGATGTCCCCCCCTTTGACTAATGACTAATGATTAAGATCTCCTGTGTTAATTAGCATTTCGATGTTCGGACGGCCAGGCTGGCTGGGGACAAGTTTCGGGCGAGTGAGCTTTGCCTAGGCGCATATTGTAACAATCTCCGTGGCAGAGGATATGTAAGCGCAGGTTGAAGAGGCTGAGGGGATCGGTTGGGGCGACATAAGGCTCGTTAGTATAAACCATTTCTCTGGTATCGACAATGGTGACCGTACCTTTGCCCAGGATTTTAATGATTCCGTCTCCTTCAAACATGGCACAGGTATCTTCATCAATGCCGATGCCAATTTTGTCGGGGTGTGATGCGATCGCAGACAGGAGGCGACACATCCGATTACGGTTATGGAAGTGCTGGTCTACGATCACTTCCGGTATAATATCGAGTCCGTTTGCCATATCCACGAGCGAGCGGTTGGGAGATGCACCACTACCACCGCCTGCGATCATGTGGTAGCCCATGACTGCGGCTCCGGCGCTAGTGCCAGCAAGGACCAGCTTGCCTTCACGAGCTTCCATACGGATTTTATCCATCACCGGTGTATCCGCCAGCAAGCCACACAGGCGCAATTGATCGCCCCCCGTCATGAATAGGCCGGTACAATCTTCTAATAGCTCTTTCCAGGCAGGATCTTCTCCCTGCTCCCGCTCGCGGATATCAAAGACTTTTATCGCTTGAGCGCCCATGTCCTCAAAGATGGTGCGGTAGCGGCTGCTGATGGCTTCTGGATCTCGTGATGCCGATGGCACGATCGCCAGCCGCGCATTCACACCGCCCGCGCGATTAAAAAAAGTTTGCAGGATCTCGCGTCCGTGAACTTTGTCTTCTGCTCCCCCAATCACCATAATGGTTGTTTTAGTCCGGGAATTTTTATGTTCAAGGGCTGGAGATGTCAACTGCTGCATAGTGTGTTTTCCTCTTTTAGGCATGAGATTCAATGAAAGCCGCTGCTACTGGCTGGAATGGTGCAGAATTTGCTTGTGGTTGTCTGAGGGTGGTTCTTTTCAGTAGGGGTTCGCGCCGAGTCTTGCGGGCAGGCTCCACCGTCACGCTACGAGACGAAACGGGACGGGCGATCGCTTTTGGATGAGCGCGAATGCCCGTACTCTTAGGGGGCAGATTTAGCAGACCGATTCTTCTTCCCAGAAATTATTTTTGTACAAAACCCGCCTGTACGCATAGAAAGAGGAATTAAGCTGCTAAACAAAAAATCATTTAGTTTGATTTTTGGCGATCGGCATTTTTTCATTAAGATTCATGGTATTGTCATAATACCTTTTCCCCCGCCCCATGTTCCTTCTCCTCAGTCACTGTTTGAAGCTATGGGCTAGTGGGGGGAACGATCGCCACACCCCCTCTGCGTTCAACCTGCTGGAGACCCACCGATGCCAGTGCTGCGCCCTAAATTTTATCAGAACTACCGGAAAGTCCTCCTGCCTCAGAAGATGTTATTCTTAACTCCCAGTCCCGATCGAGTTGCCAAGATGCCGGAGCGAATCTGAAGATGAGGTAACTGCCGATCGATCTTTCAATTGATATCCTTGTGCGATTTGACGTTATTACTTTATTTCCTGATTTTTTCTCGGCAACCCTCAGTTTAGGGCTACTGGGCAAAGCCTTAGCCAAAAATATTGCTGAGGTGCAATTAATCAATCCCCGTGATTTTACCACAGATAAGCATCGACGAGTTGATGATGAACCTTATGGTGGCGGTGTGGGTATGGTACTCAAGCCAGAACCGATTTTTGCTGCGGTGGAGTCGCTGCCAAGTTTACCCCGGCGTGAGGTGATTTTGCTGACACCACAGGGGGAGCGGATGCACCAGCAGCTCTTTCGAGAACTAGCGACGAATTACGATCAGCTTGTCTTACTGTGCGGACATTACGAAGGGTTTGATGAGCGAGTGATGCACTTAGTCACTCGCGAGGTATCCTTGGGAGATTTTGTACTCACAGGGGGTGAAATTCCCGCCTTAGCTTTAATTAATGGAGTGGTGCGACTGCTACCGGGAACGGTGGGAAAAGCTGAGTCACTGGCCAATGAAAGTTTTGAGGACGGACTGCTAGACTATCCTCATTACACAAGACCACCTGAATTTCGGGGATGGCAGGTTCCTGAAGTGTTGTTATCTGGAAACCATGCTGAAATTGCCCGTTGGCGACGAGAACAACAGATTCAGCGGACTCGCGACCGCCGACCGGATTTGTTTCAAGCAGAGGCGACGAATTCTACTAGACTGATCGATGAGGGTCAATAACAACAATGCGAAACTTGCAATTCCTATGCTATGGTGCAATCGCATTTCTACTCGTTAGCGAAATTAATATTGCTCCTGGTTCCAATGCGATCGGCAATCAATTCAGCATTAACCAAGCAGCTTATGCCAGAGGGGGTGGCGGTGGCGGTCGCTCTTCCAGTTCCTCTAGTTCCAGTCACTCTAGCAGTAGTTCGTCTAGTTCTCGTTCCAGTTCGAGTCACTCTAGCAGTAATTCGTCTAGTTCCTCTAGTTCCCGTTCCACTTCCAGTCGTCCCGCTAGTCAGAGTAGCTCACCACAGAAACCCTCATCTTCTGTGGGTACAACCTTTAGGACTCCACAAGATAGCAGGGGAGCGAACAGAAGCGTTTTGAATGCTACTCCTGCTAGCAATCATCCCGCAAACAGTGCGGTTCCCTTAACAGGAGCAGTGCCCAACGGTGGCAATACAGGAGGGCGAGTTCGTGCAGGTTCCTTAGCAAAACCCTTAGCTCCTCAAATTGCAGCACCTTCTAGGGTTCCTCAAGGGCAACAGCAGCGATCGCCTAGCAACACGATCGTGATTGAGCGAACTGTACAGACTGTACCTTACCCCTATCATCCTGGATATTCTACTCCTATTTATCCTAGCAGCAGCCAACCTGCTAACCCGCCCAGCAATAACTTAGCACCAACAGCAACTCCAAGTAATCCCAATAATTCTGTTAGTGAAACTCCGATTCCCTCCCTCTGTAACTCTCAAAATCCCAATAATTCTGTTGGTGAAACTCCGATTTCCTCCCCCTGTGGGTCTCAGAATCCCAATAATTCTGTTGGTGAAACTCCCAGGGGCTTTTCTCCTGCTTCCAGGAATGTTGAAGACTCTCCGAGTAACCCTCCCAGCTCATCACCTTCCGCTTTTCAAGATTATTGGTTGTGGTTCTGGATTTTCTTGGGGATTGCAGGCACGATTTGGTTAGTCTATTGGATTTATTCTCAGCAACAGAAAGCTAGCAGCACTGGGGTAGATGAACTGAATCATGACATGATTACAGTTAGTAAATTGCAGGTTGCTTTGTTAGCCACAACGGGCAACCTTCAGGGCCAGCTAACAGAACTTAGCTTGAATGCTGATGTAGAAACCGCTGAAGGACGAGCTGAATTTATTCAGGAATGTGCGTTATTATTACTGCGATCGCCTGAAAAATGGACTCACGCTTTAGCGAGTTCCCAGGCAGTCAAAAACCGGGAAGCAGCCGAAGTAATTTTTAATAAACTTTCGGTGCAAGAGCGTAGTAAATTCAGCCTAGAAACTTTTGCTAACGTTAATGGTCAGATTCGCTGGCGAGAGCCTATTTCTCAAGTTGATGAAGGACCAGCCGCCTATCTTGTGGTAACATTTTTAATGGCGACTGAAGACGATCGGCCACTATTGGGTAATATTCGTAATTCCCAAGAACTGAGAGTGGCATTGGAAGAAATTGCTTCATTGCCAGCCAAGTACCTACTAATTTTTGAACTCATTTGGAGTCCCCAGAAAGAAATAGAGAGCCTGAGTTACGAGAAGTTGCTGACTGCCTATGCAGATTTAATTCCAATCTAAGGGTGTAAGGAAGGGGAATAGAAAAGAGACAGACCTGAGGACACTGCAATGCTAGGTCCAGTCCTCACCCTCTTGAAAAGAGTTCTCTCAACATACAGAGGGAATGTTCTTGGTGCAACGGAGAACCGCTATAATAATTCTGGTTAAGGAATCCCACCTAAACCGACCTTGATGAGTGGTAACGGTTAACGATTAACCCGAATAGATGGTAACGAGTAACAGCAACATGAGCAATATCCGCATTGGCAACGGCTACGATATTCACAAACTGGTCAGTGACCGCCCTCTAATTTTAGGAGGAATTCAAATTCCCCACGAATTAGGGTTATTAGGTCACAGCGATGCTGATGTCCTGACTCACGCTATCATGGATGCAATGCTCGGAGCCTTGAGTTTAGGAGATATCGGTCATTACTTCCCGCCAACCGATCCCCAATGGCAGGGGGCCGATAGCTTGGTATTGCTAGCACAAGTCAATCAATTGGTGTTAGAAAAAGGCTGGCAAGTCAGCAATATTGATTCAGTGGTAGTTGCGGAACGTCCTAAACTGAAACCCCATATTGAAAAAATGCGCGATCGCCTCGCTTCTGTCCTGCAAGTTGAACCCGATCGCGTGGGAGTTAAAGCCACCACGAACGAAAAATTAGGTCCAGTAGGTCGGGAAGAAGGAATTGCAGCTTATGCGGTTGCTTTATTGATGGAAAAAAGTAGAGAGGATTGAATTAAACCTTTAAATTTTACTTGACTTTGCTCTCAAGTGGGAACTTCAAAACATTCTGTCAACCGCTGCAAGACCGAGCGACTCCGCACAAAGTTTAGGATTTCTCCCTACTGAATCGTTCCGCAGTTGACAACCCATCGCTCAGAAGTACGATCAACTAGATGATAATGAAAATCTCTGCGATTATCCTTAATTATTGGCGGCGCTATTTAGCAATTTTATTAGCGGTGGCTGTGACCTTCAGCTTAGCAGCTTGTGCTCCAGCAAGCTCTAACTTAGCATCTCAATTAGTGGTACCCACCCCCAGCAACCCAGCAACCTTTAACTACCCCCTAAATCAGTCTGCCTACAGCGTTTTTAGCTATCTCTACGAGGGGTTACTCAACGAAAATGGTCTGACTGGTCAGCTAGAACCAGGTTTAGCAGAATCCTGGAAAGTTTCCCCAGATGGCAAAAAAATCAGCTTTACCTTACGAAAAGGGTTGAAGTGGTCAGATGGTGCTCCCCTAACCACCGATGATATTATTTTTACCTACTATCAAATTTACCTGAATGACCAAATCCCCTCTGGCTTAAAAGATATCCTGAGAGTGGGGATCAGTCGCCAATTTCCTAGCGTTAAAAAACTAGACGATCGCCGCGTTGAATTCTCAGTCCCGGAACCGTTTGCTCCCTTTATTCGATTCGCTGGCGGATTACCAATTTTACCGGCTCATGTTTTGTCAGAATCTATCCGCACGACTGACGCAGATGGGAAACCCAAGTTTCTTTCTACTTGGGGAACAGATACTGACCCGAAAAAAATTGTCGGGAACGGTCTATACCGAATGGTAAACTATACGCCCAATCAGCGAGTAATTTTAGAGCGAAATCCCTATTATTGGCGGAAAGATCCTCAAGGAAATTCTCAACCCTATATCGATCGACTGGTCTGGCAAATTATTGAAAATACAGACACTCAACTGCTAAATTTTCGTTCTGGTACTCTCGATGTCCTCGATGTGCAGCCGGAGATGTTTCCGCTGTTAAAACGAGAGGAGAAGCGTGGCAAATATAAACTCTACAATGGCGGACCCGACTCTGGCACAGTGTTTTTAGCTTTTAATCTTAATAAAGGGAGAAATTCCCAGAATAAACCTTTTGTAGATCCGGTAAAATCTCGCTGGTTCAATACCAAAGAATTTCGGCAAGCGCTCGCCTATGCAATTAATCGCGACGCTATGACTAATAATATCTATCGAGGGTTAGGAACTCCCCAACATTCACCAATTGCGGTACAGAGTCCTTTTTACTTATCTCCTGAACAGGGATTAAAAACGTACTATTATGACCCAGAAAAGGCAAAACAAATATTACTAAAAGCAGGTTTCAAGTATAACAGCGAAGGTCAGTTACAAGATGCTGAGGGTCATCCTGTGACTTTTACTTTGTTAGCGTCTGCGGGTAAAAAAGTGCGAGAACAAATGGCAACTCAAATTAAACAAGACCTCGCGAAAATCGGGATTCATGTCGATGCACTGTTCCTCAGCTTTAATACTTATGTAGAAAGGCTGCGCTTGACAAGGGATTGGGAAACCTATTTAGGTGGATTTACAGGGAGTGGTGTTGAGCCTCATAGCGGTTATAATATATGGTCTATTAAAGGAAGTTTACACAGTTTCAACCAAGGACCACAACCGGGAGAACCAGGGTTTAAGGGGTGGGAAGTATCTGACTGGGAACAGAAAATTGATAATCTTTATGTGACGGCTTCCCAGGAACTGAATGAGGCGAAGCGTAAAGAACTTTATGCAGAGACGCAACGGATAGCGGCGGAACAAGTGCCGTTTATTTATATGGTAAACCCGCTAAGTTTTGAAGCAGTCCGCGATCGGATTTCTGGAGTAAAATTTAGCGCGATCGGTGGTGCTTTTTGGAATTTGTATGAACTAAAAATCAGCGAATAAGGAATTGGGGAAGATTAGTTGTTAGTCGTTGGTGATTCATGGAACCTGAAGCTTTACAGAAATTACTAAAAGCAGTGGCGGCTGGTGAGGTTAGCCCAAGTGCAGCCTTAGCAAAACTCAAGCATTTAGATTTTGAACCAGTGGGGGATTTTGCCCGCATCGATCATCATCGGAAACTGAGAACGGGTTTTCCAGAGGTGATTTGGGGACAAGGAAAAACGCCTGACCAAATCAGGGAAATTATGCAGGTGATGCGACAACAAAATCACTCTGTGGTGATGGCAACTCGCATTGAACCAGAGGTTTATGAACAGTTGCAGCAGAAAATTTCCGACCTCCGCTATTACCCAGGGGCTCGAATTTGCGCGATCGCACCTCAGACCCTGATTCCCTGGTATTCCGGTGCGATCGCGATTCTCAGTGCTGGGACTGCCGATCTCCCCGTAGCAGAGGAAGCCGCGATCACGGCCCAACTCTGTGGTTTTCGGGTACAGCGCCTCTGGGATGTGGGAGTCGCTGGCATTCACCGCCTGCTGAGTCACCAACATATCATTGCTGAAGCGGATGTCTTGATTGTGGTGGCAGGGATGGAAGGCGCTTTACCCAGTGTGGCTGCGGGTTTAGCCGATTGTCCAGTGATTGCGGTACCGACAAGTATCGGTTACGGTGCCAGTTTCGGAGGTCTGGCTCCTCTCTTGACAATGCTGAATTCTTGTGCTGCGGGAGTGGGGGTCGTTAATATTGATAATGGATTCGGCGCCGCTATTTTAGCGGGTCAAATTCTCAGGACTGCGAACCGATTGCGACAATCTCAGGAAAAAGCCAGCGAACTTTAAAGCTGTTTCAATCGCGCCACAAGGCAATCCCGCCTAATAAGCCGTTGACATTCGGCACAATTTTCACCGTTGGAGGCAAGTCCAAGGTGATTTTTTTCGCATTGCCACCGCCAAGATAGAGACACTCGCAGTTAAACAAATTTTGCAAGTTCGCGATCGCTTTTTCCAAGCGTCGATTCCAGCGTTTCTGCCCCACTGCATCTAACGCTGCACGACCTAATTGCTGTTCGTAAGTCTCACCTTTGCGGAAAGGATGGTGTCCCGCTTCCAAATTGGGTACCAGTTTACCATCCACAAATAACGCTGAACCAAAGCCGGTGCCAAGGGTAATCACCAATTCCACCCCTTGACCTGCAATGGCACCGAGTCCCTGAATATCTGCATCATTCGCGACCCGTACCGGTTGACCCAAACGTGTTTTGAGGGCCGTTGCCAAGTCAAACCCAACCCAATCCGGGTCTAAATTCACGGCTGTTTTTGTCACACCGTTGGAGACAACGCCAGGAAAACCGACGGATACCCGGTCAAACTCGCCTTGTTCGGCTGCCAAAGCAGCGATCGCCTCTAGTACAGGTTCCGGTTTAGGCGGTTGTGGGGTTTCGACCCGGCTGCGTTCCGTTAAAGGTTCGCCCGTTTCGTCCAACACCATCACTTTAATCCCGCTACCGCCGATGTCAACGGCTAGAGTCCGAACAGATTTATGATCTGGAGCCATTCGATTTGCCCTGAAACTCACAAGCTAGTTAAATTGTAAATCGTTTAGCTGGCAAAATTCTTGAATGCCGTTCCAAATTTCAGGAAGCGTATTGGCTAAACTGTGGTCGTCTGCGACTTCAACTAACTTGACCCAAGGGCGTTTTGCCACAAACTCTCGGCTTGCTTGTACCGGAATTACTTCATCTTGTTGCCCATGAAAAATTAACGTAGGGACCGGTCGTACTAACCTTTCTTCCTGATACTGTACCAGATCGAGGATCAATTGATAACTCAGTGGCAAATCGCGTTTCTCGCTGTAGTGATAAACCGATAAATACCCCTCAGACTGCCACTTTGCAAGTTGTTGTTCTCCGAGTTTTGGTAACCAATGGGAGACGAATTGAAAGGCAGGCGCGAGTAAAACGATTCGCTCTACTGAGGGTTGCCGTTGTGCTAACCAAGCCGCAGTTAACCCACCGAAACTAGAGCCAATGATGGTGACTCCTCCTAAACCAGGTTCCTGTTTTTTGGGACCGGGAAGAGAGGAAACAAGAAATTCTGATTCCACTTGTTGGAGTTGTCTTGTCAGCGTCAGGCGAGAAAAATCCCCTTGATTCAAGTCAGGAGTTTTCAACTGAAGGCCCAGATCCCAGAAGCAGTCGCGTAGATAATTTGCCTTAGCAGACTGGGGGCTAGAAGCAAAACCATGCAGGTAGATGTAATTAGGAAAATTCGGTAAATTCATTCGGTCCATTCCTGAAAGATTAAAAATTAAACATTGCTTCACAGCTTCCTTTTAATTTTTAACCTTTCATTTTATCACTGCGGTTGCGGTGTGCCTCGACTACCCCCTCGGTTTCTGAAATTATCCCATCGCTGCTGCATTAATTGAGCAAATTGGTTACGCTGTTCTGGCGTGAGCACTTCTCGCATCGCGAGCATACTCTCAAACTGCACTTCTTCTAACTGTTGTCTCAAGGTCAGCAATTGGCGATGTTTTTCACGGATTTGGTTGGCGTTGGCAGTACCAGTCATGAGCGTCTTCAACTCTTGCTGAGCTTTGTGTAGAGCTTGTCGGCGTTGGTTGAGCTGGTCTTTGTACTGGTTGCGAATTGCCTGCATTTTTTGTTTTTGCTCTTGACTGAGGTTGAGCTGTTCAAATAACCGCTCTTCATTACCACCGGGACGATCGGTTCGTGGCGGTTGTTGGGCAATTGCTGCGGGTAATTGAGCAGGATTGGGTGCTGCCAAGGTACTAACAGCAGGACCAATCGATAGCATTAAAACTGCTAAAAGTGACAGGCGACGCAATAACATCAGAATGCCCTCTTGGATATTAGTTAGTGGTGGATTTTTGGTTGTCGTTAGGATTGGTGATGGAAAACCAATCGAGTTCGCGGTCGCGCGATCGTTCAGTCGTGTTTTCTCCTACAATTCCTTCCCAATTGGTGATGAGAAATGCTTCTAAGCGTTCCTCTTCAACAGGACTAGGTTTTGTTGGAGTCATCAAGCGAGAACCTGACCAGAAAACTAGGACACTGGCAGCAATAGCAGGAGGAACCAACCACCAGCGATGAGAAATTTTAGATTTTGAGCTGTGAATTTTTTCTCGCCAATTTTTCTCCTCGATTGCAGCCATAATCTGTTGCTCTAAATTCGGTGCAGGTTCAGGAATAATTGGGGAATTTCGCTTCAAAAACTCTACTAAGGTTTGATCGTTAATTGGGTCTGTCATAGCTGTACTCCTTCTCGTTGCAGAAATTGCCGTGCAGCCGCTCTGGCGTGGAATAGACGGGATTTGACAGTTCCCACCGGTATTCCCAAGATTTGGGCTATTTCTTTTTGGGGGAGGTCTTCTAAGTCATGCAAAACCAGAACGCTGCGGTGATCGAAGCTTAGTTGTTCTAGACCTCGCTGTACTAAGTCTCGATAGTGCAACTGCATCAAGTCGCAGTCTAGGGAGAGTTTTGAGTTGCTATCAACTTTAAAATTTGCCTCTGCCTTGAGCTTGGAATTAAAGGAGTGTTGCTGTGCAAAAGCTTGCCTTTGATCGGCGGCGACGTTCCAAGTAATTCGATACAGCCAAGTGGCAAAAGTTTCCCGCTGCTTGAGTTTAGGTAACCCTTTCCAGACTCGCAAAAACACTTCCTGTACCAAGTCATCTAGGACTGGCGGACCACAAAGTTGATAAAGGGTTGACCTCACTTTCTGTTGATAGCGCCGATAGAGGTGGCGAAAGCAGGAGCGATCGCCGTTGATACACTGCTCGATTAAATCTGAGTCAGAGTAGCTTGAAATATCTGCTGCTGGCAAAGCTAACACCTGCGGAGTCTCCCTCTCCTCTTCATTATCTGATGGGTTTAGACCAGACAACTGAAAAAATGGTTCATTCCACCCTACTGGAGACAGAGGGCTTGACAAATTTTATGTATAGTGGTAATCATTTTTATAGAATTTATCAAAAAAGAGCGCAAGAATTCAGCAGAGTTTGATTTGTAGGTTAGCACAGCAGTGTGATTGTTAACCGCAGATGAATACTGATAGAAATTGCATCATCGTTTGCTTCTATCTGCGGTTGTAAAAAAGCTTCAGGAACTAGCTTTCTTGTTGGGGGACATTTGCTAATAATTTTAGCTGATCCTGCTTGCGCTTTTTGGCATAGAGTTGAATCGTCACTGCCATCGCCACAATTAAACCGAGAATTGACCAAAAAGCAGCATCAAACGGTAAGTTATTTTTGAAGACAGCGAGGAGAACAATTGCTACTAAAAGAACAGTCGGTCCTTCATTCAAAGCTCTGAATTGCTGACCAGTCCAATTGCATTGATTGGTTGCTAATTGTTTAAGAAGGCGACCGCAGTAGAAGTGATAACCAATTAAAACTGCAACAAACGTGAGCTTGATCTGGAGCCAAGTATCTTTGAGAACTTCAGGTTCAGTGAAGAGGAGAGCGATCGCCATCGCTACAGTCAGCACCATTCCCGGTGTAGTAATCAAGTGATAGAGGCGTTTCTCCATAATTTGATACTGCTGTTTGAGAATAGTCTGAGCGGGTTCTGGCTGTTCGTTGGCTTCGGCATGATAGACATACAGGCGTACTAAATAAAACAGTCCCGCGAACCAAACCACAATTCCAATCAGGTGAAATGCCCTAAACCAAAAATAAGCCATGATTCGTATCCTTTGCCGTCAAATTAAGTGGATAGAAACCAAATTTCCTCCCCTATGAGGGGAGGAGTCAGTGGGGTTGCAAGTAGATTCAGCAGTTAGATTCCTTTACTGGCGATCTCAGGAGGCATTGTTACCTTTTGAGCTAAGCCGACAGACTTGAGGAGGAAAATCGCCCACCAAGTAATATCAACTTCCCACCAGCGCCATCCAGCTTTGGCGACATGGGGATAGGCGTGATGGTTATTGTGCCAGCCTTCTCCATAGGTGAGAATCGCTGCCCACCAGAGATTCCGAGAATTATCCTCTACTTCAAAGGTTCGATACCCCCACATATGAGTGACCGAGTTGATAAACCAAGTGCTATGCCAGAGCAGAACTGCTCTCAAGCACATACCATATATGATAAAAGACCAACCGCCAAGTGCATAGAGTAGCAGTCCTAGAGGGATCTGGAGGAACAGGAAGTAGCGATCGAGCCAGCAATAGAAGGGTTCACGAGCTAAGTCAGGAGCATATTTTTGATAGTTTTTATTATCAAAAAAGTCTTTGCGGGGGTAAAAAATCCACAGCATATGGCTCCACCAAAAACCCCGTTTTGCTGAGTAAGGGTCTTTGTTTTCATCCTCTGTATAAGCATGGTGCAGACGATGACCAGCTACCCAAAAAATGGGTCCCCCTTGCATCGCTAAAGCTCCGATGGTGGTGATGACATATTCCAACCACTGAGGAACTTGAAAACTACGGTGACTTAATAACCGATGATATCCTAAACAAATGCCGATGCTGCCAAAAAACCAGTGCAGAAGGAGGGTGATGCCTAAAGCTGACCATGAGAAAAACCAAGGAGCTAATAAAGCGAGGATATGGACAGCACTGAAAAATACTACATTTGTCCAACTAAGACGCAAAGGTTCCTGCTCTTGAGGACTGAGTTGTAAAGTTTGAGAGTTCATGCAATTTAACCATTCGAGAAGGGGCTTAAAGTAGCTACTTTCTAAGGCAGCTTAAGTTCTTTCAAGAAAGATTAGCTACGCCCTGTTGAGTTGGAAGTGCTACGTTGCTCCCTAAAATTTAAGGGAGAAACAAGAAACTTTGTTGCAGTTTCCGATCGAGAGGTTGCTTAGATCGCTTTAGAGAGTTTTGCCTCAGTTCGTAACTGGGTATAGGTATCGAAGTTCACTGCAATATTTCTGACTAGCAACCTTCCCAAGGGAGTGACTTCGATGCGGTTAGAAGATAATTTCACCAGCCCATCACTTTCTAAGCGTCGTAGGGCTTCTAATTCGAGACAGAAATACTCATCGAAGTCAATGTTATATTTGCTCTCAATTTCTGCTTTGTCAAGCAGGAAGTGAGACATAATCCTCATGATAACATCTCGACGCAGAATATCAGCACGGCTCAATTTGATTACTTTGCTGACTGGCAAATTCCCCGCTTCAATGGCTTGGTAATAGTCCTTTAAGCGTTTGTGGTTTTGGGCGTACATATCTTCCAGCATACTAATCGAGGTCGCACCAAAGGCAAAAAGCTCTGTTTCTGGTTTGGTGGTGTAGCCTTGGAAATTACGCTTGAGGGTACGATCTTGTTGCGCGATCGCTAATTCGTCGCCTGGTTTGGCAAAGTGATCCATGCCAATGAAAGTGTAACCATTATGGGTGAGTTCATTGATGGTCATTTGCCAGATTTCCAGTTTTTCTTGGGGGGCTGGTAAAGTAGATTGAGAAATATTTTTTTGAACTGGTTTCAACCAAGGAACGTAAGCAAAGTTAAAGACAGCGATGCGATCGGGGTCTAATTTAATGGTCTTTCTGACTGTTTCTTGGAAGCTCTGTTTAGTTTGAAAAGGAAGACCGTAAATCAAATCTACATTGACACTTTCAAAGCCTGCCTGTCTCACCCATTCCATCACTTCAAACAGCAGTGTTTCAGGTTGTACCCGGTTGATTGCTTCTTGAACTTGCGGATTAAAATCCTGAATGCCAAAACTAATTCTGTTAAAGCCTAGGGCTTTTAAGAAGAAAATATACTCGCGATCGATGTATCTAGGGTTGACCTCAATGGAAATTTCGGCGTTGCGATCAAAAGAAAAGTGACGATTGATATGCTCCCAGAGAAACTCAGCTTGTTTTAAGCTCAAGTAATTGGGTGTGCCTCCTCCCCAGTGGAGTTGAAGCACTTGACGACTGGTATCGATTAAATTTGAGGTGTTTTCAATCTCTTTTCTCAAATGATCGAGATAGTTTTCAGCAACAGCCTTACTATTGGAAACAATGACATTACAGCCACAGAAGTAGCAAGCACTTTGGCAAAACGGTAGATGAAAATAAAGAGAAAGAGGAGACAACCGCTGATTTGAAGCAGTAATAGCTTGTCGCAAATCGAGTTCAGTAAAATCTTCGCTAAGTTCGGTTGCAGGAGGATAGCTGGTATAGCGCGGCGCAGGAGTGTCGTACTTTTTAATCAGATCGAAGTCAAAGGTTATGTCTTGAGCAAGAAATACCATTAATTTTGTCTCCAATGGAAAGTATGAGTAGATGAGTAGGTTTCAGGATCTGGGGGTGATGTAACGCTGAATTTTTCTGAAGAATTACCAAGGAAATGTTTGTAGTAAGGGTTAAAGCTCTGTACTTTTGAGTGACTTAAGACTCTAGCCTTTACTACAAACAAGTTGCATGAGCTGTGAAATACTTTTGTCAAGCGGATTTAACAAGCAATTACCGCTTGATTTTCACCCAGTTCTCGGAGCATTTGGATGTTTAAGCTAAACGAAAGATTTGCTTCGGCGACAATCTGCTCGATCGTTGCTTCATCCACGGCTAAACTGTCCAACGCTTCGCGATATTTGCCTTTAAAAGCATTCAAATCAGGAATTCGGTCAAAGTCATAAAAGGTGATGCCTTGGTGCTCATGTAAACCAAATAGTGATTCTGCAATTTTTTGCAGCATTTGACCACCTGAAAGGTCGCCCATGTAGCGAGTATAAGCGTGGGCGATTAACAAAACTGGTTGAGTTGAAGATACTTCGCGGATGCGGGAAATGTAAGCTTGAGCAGCAGCGGTGGGAAGCACTTGTTCGGACCAATTTTTACCGTAGTAGAAGCCAAGGTCTTTCTCTAAATTGGCTTTGCGGTTGAGCTCAGGAAAATACAGGGGTTGCACTAAAGGCTGATTTTTGTGACACTCCAGCTCTGCTTCTAATTGGCTGTAAATGTAATATAAATTCCCCAGTAGTTTGCAGAACGATTCTTTATCGATCGCACTTTTGAGAAAGCGCTTCATAAAGTCGGTATGTTCAGCATCCGTGTGGGATTGTTGAGTTCCGGTTCGCAGTTTGGCAGCTAAATTGCTATTCATATCGAGCCTTTCTTAATCTAGCGGAACGTTTGGGTGACCAAGGGTCGGGATTTGCCGACAGGTGAGAGTTAGCGCCTCGACCTCGGATAGCGAGGTAACTTTGAATTCTTATCTAATCATATATCACTATTTAGTTATCAAAGCCTTAATAATTCTTAATTAGTGGTTGGGTCTGAATCTGGCTCTTAGGCTGAAAGCCTTGTCTTGTAGGACACCTAGAACTAATAGGGGTGAAACGAGGTGTAAAAATGGCTGAGCTAGCAGGTCTAGTTGCTCAGGGATGCAACAATAATTGATAAATGTTTTATGTAATTAACTTCCAGGCTAACCCTGAGCATGGTATATAGATTAAATAGCAATTTAATGATTAAGCAATACTAAAGAGCCGATGGTAACCTCTCTGCCAGCCCCGGAACCGGAAGTCCTGCGCCCTGGTATTAAAGCGCCCGTCAAGGAAACCCTGCTGACGCCACGGTTTTACACGACTGACTTTGATGCGATCGCGAATCTGGATCTGTCTGCCTACGAAACCGAGCTTCAGGCCGCGATCGAGGAGCTCCGCGCTGACTACAACCGCCACCACTTCGTCCGGGACGAGGAATTTGAAAAAAGTTGGGACCATATTGACCCGGAAACCCGCCGTTGCTTCGTTGATTTTCTCGAACGTTCCTGCACCTCAGAATTTTCAGGATTTCTCCTATTTAAAGAACTGTCCCGGCAACTGAAAGGTCGTAGTCCCCTGTTATCAGAGGCGTTTCACCTATTAGCAAGAGATGAAGCCCGCCATGCTGGATTTATCAATAAAGCAATGGCTGACTTCCAGTTATCTCTCGATTTAGGATTTTTAACCAAACATCGGACTTATACCTTTTTCAAACCAGAGTGGGTGATTTACACCGTCTACCTGTCAGAAAAAATTGGCTACTGGCGCTACATTACTGTTTTCCGCCACTTAGAAGCTCATCCAGAACACCAATTTTATCCCCTATTCCGCTACTTTGAAAGCTGGTGTCAGGATGAGAATCGACACGGTGATTTCTTTAAAGTCTTGCTGCGGTCACAGCGGAAAATGTGGGAAACTTGGCAAGGAAGATGGTGGGGTCGTTTCTTTCTCTTAACCGTCTTTGCCACTCACACTCTTACCGTCTTTGAACGAGCCGATTTCTATAAATCCATTGGTTTAGATGCACGAGAATATAATAAGCGTGTCATTAGCAAAACCAATGAAACCTCAGCACGGGCCTTTGCAGAAATTTTAGATACAGACCATCCTGAGTTCTTCGATCGTCTTGAAAAGTGCTCCCAAGACAATGTCAAATTAGCAGAAATTGCCAGCAGTCAGAAGCCTGGTTTTGTGAAATTTTTCCTGAAATTACCGATCCTTGCATCAATTCTCTGGAACTTAGTCCGGCTTTTACTGATTAAGCCAATTGATGCTGAAGCTTTGCGGACCCAAGTCCACTAATAGGCATTTGCTCATCGCTAATGACTAACTGCCTCTCTCTCTAGGAGTGAGGCAGATTTCCTCAATCCTCACCCAAGTTGTTAGTGATTCACTCAACCCCTTGATTGAGGAGGAGGATGGGAAGTTTGAGGTGCGAATGACAGAGCAAGCTTCAGTTAATCCTAGGGTGAGCAATACTCACTTGCAGACTCTATTGCAATTCACAAAACTGGATTAATTGTGGATAGTTCCGTCTGGCATAATGGCTCCTTGCAAATTAGCATGAGTCAGAATTGTTCGGGTGAGATCGGCTCCCCTCAAATCTGCTTTCTGCAAGTTAGCGCCACTTAAATTCGCATAGCTCAGGTCAGCTCCCTGTAAATTTGCTTCACTGAGGTCGGTCTGATAAGAATTATCAATTACCCGAACGTCTAAATTAGCACGGCACAATTTTGCACCCTTCAAATTCGCTCGGTGTAGCAGCACACCACTGAGGTTGGCATAGCTCAAATCTGCGCCACTTAAATCTGTATATCCCAGATCGGTTTGCTGATCGGAACTGGGGCGTAAGTCTGCTTCAAATAAAATTGCGTGAGAGAGGTTAGCACCGCTTAAATTTGCTCCACACAAACAAGCTTTTGCCAGCTTTGTTTCCTTGAGTTGAGCTTTGACCATCTTCGCTCCTGACAAATCTGCCTCTCGCAGTTCAGCTTGGTATAAATTTGCTTCGCTTAAATCGATTCCCCAGAGAATCGTTTCACTGAGATTTGCTTTGGTAAGATTTGCCTGAGAAAGATGTGCTTGACCTAACCGCGCTTCCCGCAAGTCACTATTGCTTAAATTAGCACCATTGAGATTAACATTCACTAAGTTTGCTTCCCGCAGAACTGCCGCTGATAATTCTATCTGGGGAAAATCGCGTTCTGCTGCGGCATATCGTTTGAGCAGTTCCTCTGCATCCATGTCCTTGACCTTTCACTAACTATATTAGTTAGAATAACATTTTTCAACGATGAATTGTTATTCACAATCTTAATGAAATTGTATTGAATTTTTGCCTCTGTCTCCGGCATCTCTCCTGAATTAGGGGAGGTTGGGAGGAGCTAATATTCAGTCAAGAGCGATCGAGAAAAGCTTTGAGAGGTTTGTCTAATTAACTCCCTGTTTTCGCTAATGATTTTTAAGAGCAGCTTTCCAGTAGCGATAAGTTTCTCTACCAATCTTTGCCTCTTCCTCCTGATAAATTTCATCCAAACATTTGAACAAAGCTTGGGCATAGTCTGGCAATCCCAGAATTGTTAAGCTGGTCAAAATCCTTGTAATTCGCAGGTAGTTATGATTTCTTGGGTTAATCCAAGCCATTTTTCTTTGGGGATATTCCTCCGATCTTGTCACTTCAATTAAATTGCGGCTCAAGTCATTACATTGCAGCCCATAATATTTTAGCATAACCTTCAGAGACTGAACTAAGCGAGCTTTCAAGTTGTCATTGCTGCTAAAAACTGCAATCGTTGCATCCGTTAAAATCGGTGCATCGCGATTAAAGCGACTTGCTTCTCTCAAGGGAAATAACCATTGAATATAGTTATGAACTCCCTCAAGCTCCTGATAATTCCAAGACCAAATCTCTTCGATTTTTCGTCCTTCAGAATTCGGTTTTTGACCGAGATAAAAAACTAAAATTTCATTGTTACTTAGCTCACCGAACTGATTAAAATTCGACATAACTCCCCTGAATGAAAATAATAAATTTCAGGGGTGAGCCATAGCCCACCCTCCCAAATTATCGCAACGTTACTAACTCTTCTGCGGTCGATGGATGGATACCAATTGTCGCATCAAAGTCTTTTTTAGTTGCGCCCATCTTGACTGCGATCGCCATCCCTTGAATAATTTCAGCCGAGTCTTTGCCGACGAGATGAACGCCTAACACTCTGTCAGTATTTTGCTCCACCACTAACTTAACAAAGGTTTTTTCATCCGCACCTGTCAAACTATAAAACATGGGTCGGAATTTTGCTTTGTAGCATTTAATCGAGTCGCCAAATTTAGCTCTTGCCTCCGCTTCTGTCATACCCACACTTGCACCTTCCGGCTGAGAAAATACAGCAGAAGGCACATTTTCATGAGAAATTGCTCTGGGACTATTCCCGAATTCCGTATCAGCAAACGCGCGACCTTCCGCAATCGCAACTGGTGTTAAATTGATGCGATTGGTGCAATCACCAACCGCAAAAATATGGGGTTGAGTCGTGCGACTATTCTTCTTAACTGCAATTGCGCCTTTCACCACTTCTACTCCCACATTTTCTAAACCCAACCCCTCTAAATTTGGTTGGCGACCCGTCGCACAAAGTAAGGCATCAACTGTTAAACTGCCGTGGCAAGCTCCCCACAAATTTATTTGTAAACCTTCCGGCGTTTTTTCTACAGATTCAATGACTGTTTCTGTCAAAAATTCAACGCCATGCTTAATCATTCCTTCTTGAATGTTACCCCGGATATCTTGGTCAAATCCCTGTAAAATTAAGTCTCGCCGGATAATTTGAGTGACCTGTGTCCCCAATCCATTCATAATGCAGGCAAATTCAACACCGATATAGCCACCTCCCCAAACAGCCAATCGTTTCGGCTGTTCTTTTAATAGAAACATCTCACGGGAGGTAATGCTATGTTCAATTCCGGGAATTTTGGGCTTAGCGGCTTCCCCACCAACGGCAATTAAAATTTTGTCGGCTGTGATTTTTTTACCGCCAACTTCTAAGGTATGAGGGTCGATAAATTTTGCAAATCCTTCTATCAACTCAACCCCTGCTTTTTCCAGAAAAATAATGTGCAGTTTGCTTAAGCGCCGGACTTCCTGATCGACTGCTGTCACCAGTTTTTGCCAGTCAAAACTGCTTTGTACTTCACTCCAACCGTACCCGATCGCATCTTGATAGAGGTGTGAAAACGTAGAAGCGTAAACCATGAGCTTTTTGGGGACACAGCCACGAATCACACAGGTGCCACCAACGAGATCGGCCTCAGCGATCGCCACTTTCGCCCCGTAGGACGCCGCCCGCTTAGAAGCCGCTAGTCCTCCAGAACCAGCCCCAATCACAAACAGGTCGTAGTCGTAAGCCATGACTTGATATCCTCCTTATTCCCTACCCTCTCATATTAGACCTTTTAAAAAATCTGATTTTTCAGCGACTTGTCCTTTGTTCCAGCTGAAGTTTTCGGACTAGTCCACAAAATCTGTTACCTGTCAACCCCCAAAAATTGCGACCGCACCCACCCTGTCGCTGGAGTTGAAGCATCGTGAAACCCAAGGAAGCTGTTACACTCAGTCTCACTGAGTTTCGTTCCTGCTCCGACAACCGCAACAGACGGAAACCCGATCCTACCCGCGCTAACACCTTTAGCAACCCTTGAAGATAGCAGCGTTCCAATTGCTAATCACAATCAGGGAGAGTTGAGTTTAACTTAGAAAGAACAATCTTGCTATTAATAGATTAGAGTCATTGGATGCAGCATCAGAAGAGGTAATATGTCAGAACAGATACCGGAAACAACCACTGCTTTACAAGTCAACTCCGATCCAAGCTTTTCCGAACCTGCTAATATCAAAGTTCTTTCTGAGCCACCGCTTAACCCGACACAAGACCCCTTTTTTGATCCTAACTTTTTTAATCTCACAACCAACCCCGATTTCGTGCAATTAACGCCGGGGTTGCTGCGGAGTGCTTCAGGGGGTTTACGAGCTCTAGCTGGGGATGATTTTGTAAAGGGATCGACGGACTCAGAATTAATCAATGGTAATATTGGTAATGATTCCTTATTAGGGGAAGGCGGTGACGATACCCTCCGAGGTGGCAAAGGTTTAGATGTACTTTCTGGTGGAGATGGCAATGACATTCTCAACGGGAACCTCGATCAGGATTATATCTTTGGAAATGCTGGGGATGACTTGATTCGAGGTGGTCAAGGGGATGATAATTTAGTGGGCGGAGTTGGCAAAGATACGCTGATTGGTGATGCTGGAATTGATAAACTTTGGGGTGGTTTAGATGCAGATGTCTTTGTTCTCCGGAGAGACAAGGCGGCACCCCCGCAGGATGTTGGTTCGTCTCAACCCCGCCCTTCAGGTAATTTTAATGTAGACTCAATTCCTGCTGATATCATTCTGGACTATGATCCTGCCCAAGGAGATGTGATTGGATTAACTGGGGGTTTAACCGCGAATGATGTTGTAGTCAGCGAAATATTTTTAACCCTTGGGGATCGCCGGGACTATAACAGTAGTGGTCCCTTTCCTTTAGGAATCCCAAGAACGGCAGATTTTCAACTAGAAAATACTAGCGCGGCTATCATTCGAGAAGCTGGAACGGGAAATATTTTGGGACTCGTTAAAAATGTCTCTCCCGCCCAACTACGATTTGTCTCTGTGACTGAGGGGACTACCGCTTTGGGGTGAAATCCGAGCAACTAATCAGCTCAAATTCCTCTTCCCATCATCCGTTGTTGAATGATGGATAGATTGCTAAAATCTCCCATCTCATTGCCAAAAATCTGCCACATCATACCCCAGTTCACCCAACATTTGGCGTAACAAAGGTAAACTTAAGCCAATGACATTGGTATGGCAGCCTTCAATTTTTTCAACAAATAACCCACCTTTGCCTTCAATGGCAAAACACCCAGCACATTGCAGCGGTTCCCCAGTGGCCACATAGGCCGTGATTTGGCGATCGCTAACATTGGCAAAATAAACCTGCGTCACTTGACACCGGACTAAAGTTTGATTCTGGGTGACATCAATTAAAGCGTGACCGGTGTAGAGTTGACCGACTTGACCCCGCATCTTTTGCCAACGGGTGATTGCTTCCGCAGCATCTGCGGGTTTTCCGTGAATTTCCCCCCTGACGACTAAAACAGAATCACACCCTAACACGAGATGAGAGGTGGAATCAGCCATCAAAGATTGAGCCACAGCCTCAGCTTTTCGCTGCGCTAAAATCTGCACTAATTCAGTCGGATCGGTGAGTTGAACTTGAGATTCATCAAAATCGCTTGGGCAAATGACAGCTTGAATCCCCGCACTTTCCAAGAGATGGCGACGGGCCCTAGAAGCGGAAGCGAGTACAAAAGTCGGAAGGTTCATCGGGAGGAAGCGGTCGCAATTACAACTCAGTTGCTATCCATCAATGCCTCGGGGGATGGAATGTTATCTGCACCCAAATCCCAAGTAGATAGGATACCTGTTCTCTTCATCAATTTGGGTAGAAGCAATATCCTATCTATATTAAGCGGTCATTAGCTGCTAGTTGTCAGACTCACAGCACCTGCTGAGATTTTGACTTAGTAGACTGAGAAAGATTTAATTACTTTCTCAAATAATTCTTTGGATTTTGGCCAGCGGTCTTCTGTTGCAGAAATATTGATGGTAAACAGTTTGCCACGACTGACAGCAACACTGGCTAAGTTATGCCGTAATTGATTGGGGAGCTTGACTGCGTACTCTAACAAATAATAAGTTTTGGCGCCAGCTTCGCGGGCTTCAGCATTCACTAATTCCGCTTCGCGACCTGAGTCAGGGGGTGCGATCGCACTTTTGCTCAAACGATAACCCACTTCACTTGGACTCCCTAGCTCCGCAAGGGTTTTGTTCCCATTCACCGGACTGATCACAACGCTAACATTTTCGGTTTGCTCAATCAAATCGCGAAACACTACGTCCGGGCCACTAGACACTTTCAAAGGAACCCAGCCGTTAGGATACAAGAATTGGTAGCCATCGGCAGTATCAACGTAGCTTTTGAGTCCATTGACTCCTGAGACACAACTGGTCAAGCTGAAGCTAAGAACCACCAGAAGTATCGCCGCAATTCGTTTGAGCATTTGTGCTGTATTCCTCTCTAGACTGCTGGAATGGGACCGCTCTCGATCCAAGCTTTTTCCCTACTGTTCCAGTAAGTTACATTGTCTCATCAAACCTCAACCTGAGATAGGAAAGCTACGGGTCCTTGTCACTTCCCTGCAACCCGTAGCCAGTTCCGTCTTGCAATTTCAACCCCGTGACAAGCTGCTAGAGGCTGGTTAGCCAACTGATGAGTCCATGTCCGGTGAAAGCTTCTAAAGCCAGTAGAGAGACAAAACCAATCATGGCGAGGCGACCGTTGAGGCGTTCGGCGTACTCGGTGAAACCAGTCCGGGATTCTTCCTGCACATACATATTCGGCTCAATGGCAAAGTTATTCAGTTTCCCTTGGTCGTCCACGACTGCACCTTTGTTTGTCATGTCTTTACTCCTCAATCCGTTTTTGCTGGCGTCTATGTAAATTAATGTAACAGGCACGTTAAGAAATGTAAAGAAGTATGAGAAATTTTTTGAGAGTTGCAGTTCTGTGGACACAGCGGTTAAAAATCTGACTGTGGACAGTAGATGCTGGGCTCTGGACAAGGGACGATCGACTTATCGATGATAGGAGTCTGATGCCTGTACTCAATCCAGTCAGGGTTTCAAGAACTAAGTTACAAGGGAGGAACAACAATCTATGCAGGTCAGTGCGGAACTGCGGTGGTTTAGTAGTGGCACGCTGCCAAAAGCGATCGCCCAGTGGTTTGAACAGGACAGTCTGGGTGGATACTTATCGCCTCCCGAAGAACGGGAAGACCTGTATTTGCTAATCCCTAGTTGTGATTACCTAGGAGTGAAGGTGAGGCAGAAAGGCTTGGAGGTGAAATGGCGTCAGGCACAGTTGAACCCAGCGCGGTATGGCAACCACTGGGAAGGCAAAGCCGAAAAGTGGTTGAAGTGGGTATGTGCAGATACTTTCACACCCATATCGCCAGAGATCGTGGCAACAGGACAGTGGATAAGCGTGAAGAAAAAGCGGTGGCAGCGCCTCTACCAAGTTTCACCGGAAGGTTTAACACCGGTTCCAGTGGAAGCACCAATTCCTCAGGGTTGTAGCGTGGAAATTACCCAATTGAGCATGAATCAGAAAGCCTGGTGGAGTCTGGCTTTTGAAGCATTTGGCCACGAGAATTCGTTAATGGATAGTCTGGAAATGGTTGCAAATTGGGCAAGCAAGAGTTATCAAGGCCCGAAATTAAAAGCCGATCATGCTTACTCTTATCCAAGTTGGCTAAATCAATAAAGGATCATTCGTAATTCGTAATTGCGGAACTTTATTATTACGAATTACGAATTACATTTCAAGCATTAATTCTTCAAACAGTAGCTATTAGCAGAGTCCGCTCGTTGGCTTCAGTTTTTGCTGTTTTTCTCCACCATTTCCCCTCTTCTCTATCTAGGGCTTGCTGAACAAAGCTAAAACCTGCATTCATCAAGGGTCCTTACGACCTGAAAAGTCCTGTCAAGCGCTCCCAAATCTGGTGCTTGACCTCAAAACCTTTGCACTTTTTGTCCCGACTCTTCTTTCCCCCTTTTCCCTTTCCCCCCCCTTTTCCCTTCTTCAGCCAACCCTATCTACCCTTAATAAATCCAAGGAATTAACTTTTTTACCCGATGCTGATACTCAGAATAATCTGAGTATTTCTCAGTCAACCAAGTTTCCTCTCGCCTCCCTTTAATATCAAAGAAAATCAACAAAAGCATCGTCATGACTAGATGAGAAAAACTGAAGCAAAAAATTGACCAGCCGAGGGCAACAAAAATTAACCCGCTATAGAGAGGATGTCGCACCAGACTATAAACACCCGTTTGCACCAATTCCCCATCCTCCCTTGGATAAGGAAGAGGTGTTAAATTTTTTCCTAAATCTAGTAACCCTTTGAGCAGTAGAAATGCCCCCCATAAACCCAGTAAACCAGCCACGCCCCAGCTCAAATAAACAAATGCTGGTAATTCAATTTTAAATCCAGGGAGTTGATAGATCGGTAACAGGATAAATCCCAGGATCAAAGCTGCCTGAATGATTACCAAATATTCACCCCGCTTCCCAGTTAGCAAGCCTTCACGAGAAAAACCCCAATCGGTTAAAATTTTCATAATTGTTGGTCATTTGTAATAGAGAGTAGCAAGAGCAATGAATTAAGGGTAAGTATTTTTTGGGCAAATTTAACTTAGCTTGCCGCAAGTCCTAAACTTAAAGCTTGTAGTCAGCAGTTACAGCGAGGAGAATGCTGAAATGCTCACTACAAACTTTCTTGAGTTTATTCCAACCAAGGGCGAGTCATTAACTCTAATTGATTCACTTCATCGGTACTCAAACTCCAGCCGAGTGCGCCGACATTCTCTTGTGCTTGCTTGGCGGTTTTTGCCCCCGGAATGGGAATCACTCCACCCCGAGCAATTAACCAATTGAGTGCTACTTGAGCGGGAGTTTTATCATATTTTTTGCTGATTTTCTTGAGAGTAGACATCACCAGTTCAATCTTCTCCAAGCCTGTCTTACTGAAACGCTTGTCGAATTTCCGAGCACCGATCGGTTGGCGATCGCTCGTATATTTCCCCGTCAGCAATCCCTGCGCTAAGGGACTATAGGCTAAAATAGTCACCCCTAGCTGCTGAGCCGCAGCGATAATTCCTTTATTCTCCACTTGCCTCGACAATAGCGAATACCGCACTTGATTCGTAGCCAAAGGAATGCCCCTAGCCGCTAAGATTTTATGAGCTTGTCGCATCTGCTCCGCCGTGTAATTACTCACCCCAACCGCCTGAACTCGACCCCGCTCAACTTCATCAGCAAGGGCGTTCATCAGTGTTTCTTGATTCAGCAAAAAAGTATAGGGCCAATGCACCTGATAAAGGGCGATTTGCTCAACTTGCAAGCGCTTTAAACTTGCAGTCAAAGCCTCAGAAACTGCTTTCCCCGTAATTCGCCAAGGCAACGGGCCAAATTTAGTGGCAATTTGCACCGGTTGGCTGGTTTTTCGCATAAACTGCCCCAGCAATTCCTCTGACAAGCCGCTACCGTAGACCTCGGCTGTATCAAAGAAATTGACGCCGGCCTCCAGAGATGCTTTAAACGCTTCCTCAACTTCGGCGGCTCCATAATTGCTGCCGTAGTTCCAAAACAGCTTGTCGCCCCATGCCCAAGTGCCAATGCAGAGGGGCGGAACGGCGGGCCCATTTTGTCCTAAGGTAATGGTTGTCACAGTTGATAAACCCTTGATTCTTTTCTTTATTTTTAACCGGAGAGGCATCAATTGGATTGAGGTTGCCTTTTGCCTGTGACTGGTTGACTGGAATAGGACTCAACCTAATCTACAAGTTCCAGGTATCTTGGTTATCAGTACGCTTTTGTGGAAATAGCTATGGCGATCGGTGGTTTACCAGATTCACAACCAATCGAGTCGGCCCACAGCCAGCCGCTTCCGAGAGTCACCCTGCTGACGATGTTCCGACTCGGCTTATTCCAAATGGGATTGGGCATCCTCGCCGTTTTAACCCTAGGAGTGCTCAACCGAGTCATGATTAATGAGCTCGCAATTCCAGCCAGCATTACGGCGGGAATTCTGGCCATTGCCCAGTTTGTCGCTCCAGCGCGGGTGTGGTTTGGCCAAGTATCTGACGCTAAACCTTTATGGGGCTATCACCGCAGTGGTTATGTCTGGATAGGAGCGGGTATCTTGACGTTGATCCTGTCTGTGGCGGTGCAAGCGATCTGGCACTTAGGAGATGCGGTGCAAGCGAGTGGTGGTTGGGCGGGAACGCCTGAAACCTATGGCTGGGCTGCTGTGGCTGCACTGATGTTTGCGTTATACGGATTAGCAACCAGTGTCGCAGGAACGACCTTTTTTGCTTTATTAGTGGATGTATCGGATGAGGACAATCGCGGTCAATTAGTTGGGATTGTCTGGTCACTGATGACTGTTGGGATCGCAGTCGGTGGCATCAGTAGCAAAATCTTGCTCAAGCCTTTAGAGAATGCGGGCGCATCAATGGAGTTGGTGCGATCGTCTGTGACTTCGCTGTTTGCGATCGTCCCAGCGATTGTGTTGGGATTATCGGTGTTAGCAGTCTGGGGAGTTGAGAAAAAATATTCTCGCTATGAGTCTCGCTCCCTGCTCGCCAACCGAGAAGAAGAGCTCACCTTAAGAAAAGCGCTGAAAATTTTAACAGCTAGTCGCCAAACCGGTTTATTTTTCACCTTTCTGGTGGTGATGACGATTAGCTTGTTTATGCAGGAAGTGGTGCTGGAATCTTACGGTGCTGAGGTTTTTGGGATGCCAATTCCGCAAACTTCTCTGCTCAATTCTTTTTGGGGAATTGGGATGTTGATGAGTTTGAGCGCCACGGGTTTTTGGGTGATTCCCCGTTTAGGGAAGCGCAAAACGACGGAGTTGGGCTGTTTGATGGTGGCCGGTTGTTTTGTGTTGATTATTGTGTCCGGCTTCACTGGTAATGCGGGATTGTTTAAGGGAATGTTAGTGGTGTTTGGTTTGGCGACGGGGATCGCGACAACGGGAGCTCTGAGCTTGATGCTGGATTTGACGGCAGCAGAAACAGCAGGTACGTTTGTAGGGGCGTGGGGATTGGCTCAATCAGTGGCACGGGGAACGGCTGTGGCAACTGGCGGATTGGTCCTTGATTTGGGCAAAGTTTTGTTTGGAATGCCTGTGATAGCCTATGGGTTAGTGTTTGCGGTGCAAGCAGTGGGGATGATTCTGGCAATTTGGTTTTTGAACCGAGTGAATGTGCAAGAATTCCGAGAAAATGCCCAGGCTGCGATCGCAGCGGTGATGGCAGGCGATTTAGATTGATGCTCTACTGGACCAGCCTGCATCCCGATGAACGTGGATAGTTCTATAATCTATCTGCGTTCATCTGCGGTTAAGCAGTATCAATTTTATGTGGGATTCTATTTTAGAGTTTGCAGAGGCGACTGCTGCCAGGGTTGGTTCACAGTTGTTGCAGGATTTTGGCACAGTGCAAGCGGCAGAAAAGTCAGATGGAAGCTTGGTAACGCAATCTGATCGGTGGGCGGATCTCGAGATCCGGAGTGCGATCGCTGCTGCTTTTCCCAGTCATGGCATTCTGAGCGAAGAGGAGGAACATATCTTTCCAGAGGCGGAATGGTGCTGGATTATCGATCCGTTAGATGGAACCACGAATTTTGCTAGAGGAATTCCGATTTGGGGGATTTCCTTAGGGTTGTTATATCGGGGAACGCCTGTTTTTGGTTATGTGCATTTGCCCCCTTTAAATCAATCTTTCCACGGGTTTTGGTTGGGAGAGTCGGGATTAAGTGGTAATTCTGGCGCATTTTTGAACGACCGCCCCTTGCAGCCAAGTTCCGATGAATTGAGTGGGAATCATTTTTTTAATCTGTGTTCGCGGAGTGTCGCGATCGCCCCGCAGCTTCCGGTGAAGGTTCGGATGTTGGGAATGGCGGCTTACAATTTTTTAACGGTGGCGATGGGTGCAGTTTTAGGTGGGGTAGAAGCAACCCCGAAAATTTGGGATATAGCGGGGAGTTGGGTGATTCTGAAGGCGGCTGGTGCAGTGTGGGTTCCCTTAGAGTCTGAGGCAATTTTTCCCTTGACAGTGGGGAAGGATTATGGGAGCAAATCTTATCCAACTTTAGTGGTGAGTCGAGCAGAATTAGTGCCAGTGTTTTTACCGTTTGTGGAATCTGTTAAGAAAGATTGACCTTTTTAAGAATTCCGATCGCTGAGGTGAGTCATTGTCAGGGAGGACGATCGATCGAGGGAAATTCAATCTGGTGATGAGAGTTTTGACCCCACAGTGGTCGAAAATTGCTGTCTTGAAGCTAGGCATCTCTGGTTAGAGACTAGAGAGTGATTGACAGAGTTGCTCAAAGCAATCATCAGTACCTTTTGCTATTGCCAGTAAATTGCAACACTCTCCTGATTCAATAATAAAACCCGCAGAAGCGGGCTTTCATTCCTCTAAAGTTTCCCCTTTTTTGAAAGGGAGTTCAGGGGGAACTCCATCAACTTTTACCTAAACATACTGCTTACTGAACTATCCTCGTGAATACGCCAGATGGCTTCACCGATCAAATTCGCCACTGACAAGACTGTCAACTGCGGAAAGCGATTGTCCTCTGGCATCGGAATTGTATTGGTGACAATCACTTCTTCCAGTACCCCACTCGACAAGCGCTCAATTGCAGGCGGCGAAAAGACAGCGTGAGTAGCACAGGCATAAACCTGCCTTGCTCCTTCCCGACGTAATAACCGAGCTCCCTCAGTAATAGTACCGGCAGTGTCAATCATGTCATCAACTAACACAGCGGTTTTGCCTTTGACATCCCCGATCACGTTGAGCACTTCCGCTACATTATGCGCTTGTCGGCGCTTGTCGATAATTGCCAAAGGCGCGTCGTTTAGCTTCTTAGCAAATGCCCTCGCCCTCGCTACTCCGCCCACATCTGGCGAAACGACAACAATGTCAGATAATTGCTTACTCGCCAGATAATCTAAAATGACCGGCGAACCATAAACGTGATCGAAAGGAATGTCGAAATAGCCTTGAATCTGAGCAGAGTGCAAGTCCATCGCCAGAATACGGCTAGCCCCCGCCTCAGTAATCAAGTTAGCCACCAGTTTTGCAGTAATTGATTCCCGTCCAGCAGTTTTGCGGTCAGCCCTTGCATAGCCATAGTAGGGAATCACCGCCGTAATTTGTCGCGCTGAAGCACGACGACAGGCATCAACCATAATCAACAATTCCATCAGGTGATCGTTCACCGGCTGGCAAGTTGGCTGGATTAAGTAAACATCACAGCCCCGGATTGATTCCTGAATTTGGATGTAGAGTTCCCCATCGGCAAACCTTTTGCGAACCATTGGCCCTAAATCTATCCCCAGGTAGCGAGATACTTCCTGGGCTAGTGGGATATTAGCAGAGCCAGAAAATAGTCGCAGTCGGTTGTGATCGGCAACCGATGGCTCAGAAAGCTGAAGCGGTAAAGTAGCAGAACGGATCACGGCAAGCCCCTCGCAGGACATTCTTTCACCGTCATCTTACCACCTCAACCTCTAAATATTCACTCAGTATTTTTATCGATTTTGCCGATCGGTATGTCACGAGTGTTGAGTGCCAGCAAGCAAATTCAGCGCTCAAGAAGGCAGAGGCTGATAGTAACGCAATAAAATAGAAAGATGCTTTGGAAAATGTTAAGGATTTGAAGAAGACGCCTATTTTTTGATTACAGAAAGCAAGGTAGAAACCCATGAGCTTGAAAGAACGCATTGATGCGGAGATCAAAGCCGCGATGAAGTCCAAGGACAAAGTGCGCCTAGAAACAGTCCGCAGCATCAAAAAATTCTTGCTGGAAAAAGAAGTCAGTGCCCGTGGTGCTGGACAACAAACGCTCTCTGAAGACCAAGAAATGGAAGTCTTGGTACAAATCGCCAAGCAACGGCGGGACTCGATCGAACAATACCGCAAGGCGGGTCGCGAGGATCTTGCTCAACAAGAGGCGGCGGAGTTGGTGATCGTTGAGGAGTATTTGCCAAAGCAACTCTCTGATGAAGAAGTCAGTGCTGTCCTCGATCGAGTGATCGCAACGCTGGGTGCTACCTCTGCCAAGGATCTGGGTAAAGTCATGGGCCCAGCGATGCAGGAGCTTAAAGGTAAGGCAGATGGCAAAAAAATTCAAGAGATGGTCAAAGCTAAGCTAAATGGGTAGCTAGGCAGATGAAATCGGTAACGTGGCGATTCAGAAGCAGTCCAAGCTGTGGCTGAGAGAACCACGTTCCGAAGCAGTTCTACCCGACACTTCCCTCTGGACTGAGAACGATGGGCTGTGAAGTATGCTATGGAACTTTAGATGCCTAGATCGCTAGGCTTCTGAGCCATACTCTGTGATCTGTTCTTTTGTGTCTACTTAACTTATGCAACCACCCATTCCCATTGGCACGATCCTACAAAACCGCTACCGCTTGATCGAGATTTTAGGTCAGGGGGGGTTTGGTCGCACCTACTTAGCAGAAGACCTAGGACGCTTTCAAGAACGCTGTGCCCTTAAAGAATTTATTCCGGCTCAAAGTGGTAATTATGTCATTGAAAAGTCGAAGGAACTATTCCAACGGGAAGCGGCAATTCTTTATCAAATTCAACACCCACAAATTCCGCAATTCCGAGCGACTTTTGAGGAGAATCAGCGTTTATTCTTGGTGCAGGACTATGTAGAAGGCAAGACTTACCGCGCTCTCCTAGAGGAGCGTAAGGCGATCGGCAGTAAGTTCTCGGAAGCGGAGGTGCTGGTATTTCTTAGACAAATGTTGCCGGTGTTGGCTCACATCCACGCTCGCAGCATCATCCACCGGGATATTTCACCGGACAATATCATTTTGCGCAGCAGCGATCAACTTCCGGTGTTGATTGACTTTGGAGTGGTGAAGGAACTGGCAACTCGTGTGCAATCACCGGATCTGGCAGGGCCAGCCACCAGTGTGGGCAAAATTGGCTATGCACCCCTCGAACAAATGCAAACTGGACAAGCGACGCCGAGTAGTGACCTCTATGCTTTAGCGGTGACAGCCGTTGTGTTGCTAACAGGGAAAGAACCGCCAGAATTGCTAGATCAGACGACACTGTTGTGGAACTGGCAACGTTGGACTCAGGTGAGTTTGGGGTTGGCGCTTGTGCTCAATCGAATGTTGAGCCGGAACCCCAGCGACCGCTTCCAATCTGTGAGTGAAGTGGCTCAAGCTTTGGATGCCCAGGCTAATCCCGATCCCTATCCTCATCCTCCCATTGCGACCCCTCAAGCCACTCCGCCTCGTTTATCACAGGTGGCAACGGTGGCTGTGGGGCGACGACCAGACCCCGCCAGTGCCAACCCCTATCAGCAGAACCAGCCTGACCCATCGCTTGAGCCTGCTAATCGCTCTTTCTGGGATAACCCCTTGGCTGTAACGCTGTTGGGGACCTTGCTGGTCCTTTTAACAGGGATTGGTTCTTGGGCGTTGGTGAGTTCAATCCTCCATAATCAGCGCAAACCTTCGGCATCGACTGCACCAACCCCTGCGATCGCGAGTCCAACTCTCGAACCGAAGCTGATCCCGACACCTGTACCCTCGCCCATTCTGACACCGAAACCCATCCCCATTCCCACACCAGAACCCATTCGGGAAGCGACGCCAGAACCGCCTCCGATTTCAACGCCAGAACCCTCGCCGAGTCTGACGCCAGAACTAACACCGACTCCGACGCTGGAACCAACTCCGAATCCCGCCGGGGAACAGACGCCCAGTCCGTCGCCTTCTCTGAGTCCTGCGCCTTCCCCGGTGGTGACACCTTCACCAAAACCAACACCCTCACCAAAACCAACACCCACCCCCAAACCCACTCCCACCCCCAAACCCACTCCCACCCCCAAACCCGAACCGACGCCAACGAGCACCCCAGAACCAAAACCAACTACCACTCCGGAACCAACGCCAACTTTTAATTCAGAACCTTCACCGGTTCCAACCGCTGAACCCAAACCCAGCAGTATTCCGACTCCTGTAGAGAATACGCCCGCACCGTCACCCTCTCCTTAACTAAGAGAGGAGACAGGTAAAATAAATAGTTAAAAATTAAAGATTAAAAAGGCTGTTCCTGGTTTTTAATTTTTAATTTTTAATGAGTTTTTGATCGTTTTGCTCTATGCTCTCTGACCAACGGCTAATGAATGTCCTGTTGATTGCTGGAACTGATACGGACGCCGGAAAAACGGTGTTGACCACTGCCTTGGCTGCTTATTGGCAAAAGTATTGCCCAGGTCGCAGTTGGGGGATTATGAAGCCGTTGCAGACTGGGATGGGCGATCGCGAACTCTATAGCCGCCTGTTTTCCCTGGACCAATCGCTAGAAACCATCAATCCTCTACACTTCAGTGCACCCCTTGCGCCCCCGATCGCAGCGGAACGGGAAGGTCGCGCCATCGACTTGGCCCAGGTGTGGCAAGGATTAGAAAGTTTGCGAAAGCAGCGAGAGTTTGTGTTAGTAGAAGCGTTGGGGGGATTGGGTTCGCCGGTGACTCATGAGTTGACGGTGGCAGATTTGGCTAAGGAGTGGCGGTTGCCAACGGTTTTGGTTGTGCCGGTGAAGTTGGGTGCGATCGCGCAAATCGTTGCCAATGCTGCGCTGGCTGAATTGATGGGGGTTCACCTCAAAGGTATTGTCCTCAATTGCCTTCAACCCGGTTCCGATCGAGCCATTGCTGATTGGACACCAATCAACTTGATTGAGTCTTTGACTCACCTCCCTATTTTAGGTATAATTCCTCACCTTGCCGATCCAACAGACTTAAGCAAACTGGCTCAAATTGCGTCAGAATTAGATTTAGAGCGATTAATGCCGGTGGTTAATTCACTTTCTCCAACTGCGAAATAAGCTGTTCGGAATTACGGAATTTATTCCCAAAGCTCTTTTAAACGGGGGATTGGCAATCGTTGTTAAATATTTCAAGATTTTTGAGGGTAATCTAAAAAATGGTTTCAACGTTTCCTTACACAAATTCAGTTAAAGCGTCAAAATTACGCTTGGAAATCCGAGCGTTACAGCCTCAATTGGTTGAATGGCGACGCCGGCTTCATCAGCGTCCTGAATTGGGCTTTACAGAACAGTTAACCGCTGAACTCATCTCTCAAAAATTGCAGGAATGGGGCATTCAGCATGAAATTGGAATTGCAAAAACTGGGATTGTCGCGACGATTGACAGTGGCAAACCTGGCCCTGTTTTAGCCATTCGAGCTGATATGGACGCTTTGCCCATTCAAGAAGAAAATGACGTGCCTTATCGCTCTCAACATGATGGCATTATGCACGCTTGCGGACACGACGGACACACTGCGATCGCCCTCGGTACTGCTTACTACCTCGCCCATCATCGACAAGATTTTAATGGCATTGTCAAAATTATTTTCCAGCCTGCTGAAGAAGGACCAGGAGGTGCTAAACCAATGGTGGAAGCAGGAGTCCTCAAAAACCCTGAGGTTGATGCCATTATCGGTTTGCACTTGTGGAATAATTTACCCCTCGGTACGGTGGGAGTCCGCAGCGGTGCATTGATGGCGGCAGTAGAGATTTTTAACTGCACCATTTTGGGTAAAGGTGGACATGGTGCAATGCCGCACCAAACAGTTGATTCTATTGTGGTTGCTTCTCAAATTGTCAATGCCTTGCAAACCATTGTTGGCCGTAATGTCGATCCGCTTGATTCAGCGGTAGTAACAGTGGGTGAATTACACGCGGGTCATGCGAATAATGTCATCGCTGATACAGCTTGGATGAGCGGTACTGTGCGATATTTCAATCCGACTTATTCTGGTTACTTTAGCAAGCGTGTAGAGCAAATTATTGCAGGAATTTGCCAGAGCCACGGAGCCAGTTACGAATTGGATTACCAAGCTTTTTATCCACCGGTCATCAACGATCCCAACATTGCGGAATTGGTACGTAGCGTAGCGGAAGCAGTTATAGAAACACCAGCAGGTGTAGTACCAGAATGCCAAACAATGGGCGGCGAAGATATGTCATTCTTTCTTCAGGAAGTTCCTGGTTGCTATTTCTTTTTGGGAGCCGCAAATCCTGATAAAAATCTCGCTTATCCCCACCATCACCCTCGATTTGATTTTGATGAAACGGCGTTAAGTATGGGAGTAGAAATTTTTGTACGCTGTGTGGAAAAGTTCTGCGGTTAGCTGCCGTTTTAGAAAGGTGAGTGTCGCGACTAGTCAGAAGGCGCGACACGCATCCCCCTTATAAATTTAAGAATCTATTTTTAAGAATCAATGTAAAATTTTTCTTAATTTTTATAACTTTTGCCAAGCTCCCAAGTTAAAATTCCATCTAACTACAGAGAATTCACCGATTTTTGCGACGTGGGAGCATAAATTTATGATCGTAATTCGCCCTAGGCAAATAACTTTAGCAGCTCTAGCGAGCCTTTCAATCTTTATAGCAGGTAGCCAAGCAAGTTCAGTTGCTTTTGCTGGGTCAACAGCATCGAATTTAACCCAAAAAAGTGAAAATTTAATTTCTAAGAGTTGTGATTTGTTTGTGGTTGCCGATCCAACAGATACTCCCCTGAATGTTCGAGATACTCCTAGTAAAGATGGAAGATTGATCGGCACTTATCAAAATGGGGATGGAGTGCGGTTAGAAAGGTATTCAGATGATGGAGCTTGGGCTTATGTCACTCCTCAAAATAGAAGGGCGAATAAAACCCCAGGCGGTTGGGTATGGGCAGCTTACCTAAAATGTGCTTCTTAATTTTAAGGTCGGGCAAGGTTCAGTTGAAAAAAAGATTTGTGGTAAGAGGAGGGTCCGCCGTCTCTACATTTTTTATATGCAGAAAATTTCCCATTCAATTATTAAAGATTTAGTATTAGTGGGGGGTGGTCACAGCCATGCAATTGTGCTAAAACTATTTGGCATGAAGCCGCTGCCTGGGGTACGCTTGACTTTAATTAGCGACGTGACCCACACCCCTTATTCAGGAATGCTACCGGGTCATATTGCAGGATTTTATGATTACGATCAATGCCACATTGACCTGCGATCGCTTGCCCAATTTGCCCAAGCTCAATTTTTTCGGGATCGAGTAAGTGCCCTAGACCTTAACAAAAATCAAGTAATTTGTACCAATCATCCGCCTATTGCCTTTGATTTGCTTTCCATTAATATCGGCAGCACTCCTAATACTTTATCAGTGGTAGGTGCAGCAGAATGGGCGATACCAGTTAAGCCAGTTCCGCAGTTTTTAAATCACTGGAATCAGTTACTAGAAGCAAGGCAAACTTCTTCTCAAAACTCCCTTCAAATTGCAATTGTTGGTGTGGGGATTGGGGGAGTAGAATTAGCTTTAAATATGCAGGCTGGTCTGTTAAAAAAAGATGCAGAGATTTCTGAAAATTTATCAAACTCAATCAATTCTTTGCCAATTCAACCTGCTAACAAATCCACGTTTGAAATTCACCTCTTCCACAGCGCTAAGCAACTAGCACAAACTCATAATTTTTGGGTGAGTCGTCGTCTCCAGAAAATTCTGCTCGAGCGTGGAATTCAATTGCACTTAAATGAAACAGTTAGTGCAGTTGAAAAAAAAGACTCAGCTCAATTTACGAGTCCTTACTATATCCGTTGCCAATCTGGTTTAACAGTGGAGTGCGATCAAATTTATTGGGTTACTCAAGCTTCAGCACCCAATTGGCTAGAACAAGCAGGTTTAGCAACTGATGAAAAAGGGTTTATTCAAGTTAACGACTCTTTGCAATCAATTTCTCACCCGCATATTTTTGCTGCTGGTGACATCGCTATGATGATTAATCACCCGCGCCCCAAGGCAGGTGTCTTTGCTGTACGCCAAGGCAAACCACTCTTTGAAAATTTGCAACGGTTTTTACAGGAAAAACCACTCAAGCCTTTTGTACCCCAAAAGCAATACCTCGCTTTAATTGGTACAGGAAATCGAAGTGCGATCGCATCTCGTGGTCCTTTCATCTGGGAATCTCCCCTTTTGTGGCAATGGAAAGATTGGATTGACCGCAAGTTTATGGAAAAATTTAGCAATTTGTCAATCGCAATGTCATCAAGGGATACTGAAGCTCACAAGAATATCCCCTTACCTAGAACTAATGAAAGCTTACCAGCTATGTACTGTGCTGGTTGCGGTTCTAAAGTTGGTAATCAGACTCTAGAAAGAGCATTAAATCGACTCAAACTAGAATTTAGAATCTGGCAGCGAGAAGAGATTTTTATTGGTTTAAATTCACCCGATGATTGTGCTGTCGTACAAGTACCATCGGGTCAATTAATGTTGCATACCCTTGATTATTTTCCTGCGCTTGTTAACGACCCTTTTATTTTTGGTAAAATTGTTGCTAACCACAGCCTTAGTGACATTTTTGCAATGGGTGCAACTCCCCAAACTGCCTTAGCACTAGCAGCAATCCCTTATGGTACTGAAGCAAAAGTTGAGGAAACCCTCTATCAGTTATTAGCTGGGGCAATTCAGATACTCAATCATTCTCAAACAGCTTTAGTAGGTGGCCATACCATCGAAGCAGCAGAATTAGCGTTTGGCTTATCTTGTAATGGACTGGCGACTCCAGATCGACTGTTACAAAAGGGTGGTATGAAACCCGATCAAGTCTTAATTTTAACCAAACCTTTAGGAACCGGGACGCTCTTTGCCGCTGAGAGGCGCTTGCAAGCAAAAGGTCGCTGGATTGACAGCGCAATAGAGTCAATGCTGCTGTCAAATCAAATGGCTGCTCATTGTTTTCTACAACATCAAGCTTCAGCCTGTACTGATATCACTGGTTTCGGATTAATGGGTCATTTAAGAGAAATGATTCAAGGCTCACTGTTGGCAACAAATCCTTCAAAAATTACCCTAGAAAACTTAGAATTCAATCATTTATCTAACTCTTTTTCTCAACTAAAAACAAGTTTGATTTCTGTTGAGCTATTTTTAGAAGCAATTCCTATCTTAGAAGGTGCTTTAAGGACAATCAACCTGGGAATTACCAGCTCTATTCAATCAAAAAATTTGCAAGCATCTGAGTCGATCGATAATCTGACAGAAGTGAGGAATCATCCTTATTTTCCCCTACTTTTTGATCCGCAAACAGCGGGCGGTTTGCTAGCGGCTGTACCAGAAAAGCAAGCAGAGTCTTGTTTAGCATCCTTAAAAGCCTACGGATATAAGCATAGTAGTAGGATTGGTCGGGTGAAATTGCTAGAAGTTGGTGTTAAGCCAGTTACTGTGCTATGCTAACGAAAAAATAAGATCATCTCTCCTTCTTGGTGCTAAGTAGTCGTCAGGAAAGTAACATAGAAATTCAAATTCTTTTGAAGAAACGAATGATGATTAGAAAAATTGGATTTTGGTTAGTGTGGCTAGGATTAATTACCTATGCTTTTGCATTTGCTCCTCCAAATAGCCCTGATACGTTATCACTCATTACTAACCTTTCAACGGGCAATTTTAAAGACATTAATCCGCTCATTGTAGCGCTCTTTAACTTGATGGGAGTATGGCCCCTCATTTACAGTTGCGTGTTGTTTGTTGATGGGAGAGGGCAAAAGATACCTGCTTGGGTATTTGCAGGACTTTCCTTTGCAGTCGGTGCATTTGCTTTATTACCTTATTTAGGATTACGGGAATCAAATCCTCAATTTATCGGCAATAAAAACTTATTAATTAAAATATTAGATTCCCGTTTAACTGGAATAACCCTAACTTTAGGAACGGCTGTTTTAGTCATCTATGGTTTGGCGAATGGGAATTGGTCAGATTTCATTCAACAGTGGCAAACTAAACGATTTATTCATGTAATGAGCTTAGATTTCTGTATGCTGAGCTTACTATTTCCAGCCTTATTAAAAGACGATATGGCGAGGCGGGGAATGCAAAGTTCTCTAGGGTTTTGGGCGGTTACGCTCGTACCTCTCTTGGGACCACTTGCTTATCTTTGCGTGCGGAAGCCATTGCTAGAGACCGCTTTTTTATCAGAGTTTCATCAACCAGTTTCTTAGATTAACTCTGTATCAAAATGTTTATTGTGAGCGGTTTTAGGACACGATAGGTAGTATCTGGTTAGTAAGAGTTCTCTCGGATAGCACGATACGAATATTTACGGATGCACTGAGTTGTGAGGGAGAGTTACAATTCAGGTGTATGCTTCCTAAAAACCTAACAAGGATACGGATGACTCAATCCCAAGGTCATCCATTTATTTCTATTAAAGCTTGGGTCGTTCTGTCCTTGTAAAAACACTCTATAGAACTCTATTAAAACTAATCAACAATTGAAAAATGGCTAAATCTCCTATTATTGGCATTACCACTTACAACCGTAGCGAAACAGGTGCTTTTTCTTTGCAAGGTGCTTATGTAGATGCAGTACAGGTTGCTGGTGGTATTCCAATTTTATTACCCCCCAATCAACTCGATCCCTCAAGAATTTTAGACGTAGTAGATGGTCTCATTCTGTCGGGAGGAGGAGATATCAACCCGATTCTTTATGGGGATGATTTCCATCCAAAAGTGTACTCGATTAATGCAGAGCGCGATGATTTTGAGTTAGCATTAGCAAAGCTAGCTTTAAATACTGAAATCGCGGTTTTAGGAATTTGTCGGGGAATGCAAATGCTGAATGTAGCGAGTGGGGGTGATTTGGTACTGCACGTACCAGATATTTATGGAATAGATGTTAATCATCGAAACGATACTATTAGCTCTCCTATTGAGCATAGTATTGAAATTGAACCGACGAGTAGGCTTGCAGAAATTATGGGAACAACAAAAACTTCAGTTGTTTCTTGGCATCACCAAGCAGTGCAAAATATAGCACCAGGTTGGCGGAGTGTTGCCTATGCAGAAGATGGTTTGGTAGAAGCAATTGAATGTGAATATCACCCTTGGATGGTAGCAGTACAATGGCATCCAGAAATGTCGCCGAGGAGTTCAGTTCACTCTCGGATTTTTCAGTCGTTTGTGCAAGCTGCGGCAGTACCTGTAAGAAATTATAGAAAGTCTGCTTAAATTCCTAGAGTTCGATGGTTCACGATTGATAGTGTACCGAGGCAATTGATCGTGAACCAGTGATTATTCCTGATAATCTGTGTCAATTTCTACCTCGAGGCTATCTTCATCGAACCGCACATAGAGCACATTAGGACGACAGCAAACTTGGCAATCTTCAATATAAGATTGCTGGAGTCCGCCACTGATATCAACAAATGTTGTATTAGGTTCGCCACAGTAAGCACAATCATATTCAGCCGTTGTTTGCATTATGTTCGCACTCCCGCTTTGTGATTTCATGCCGATAACGAAACATATCTTGTAGACGCAATTTCACCCACCAACCTAAGAGAAGTTCTGCCAGCCAGCCACCTGGTATTTTAAAGGTAATTGCATCTGTGAGTCTAGTTTTCCCATTTTCCTCAGTGAAGAGGTGGCGGTGAGTCCAACTTTCCATCGGTCCCTCAGTTTGTTCGTCCACAAAGAAGTGATATTGTTCGCATTCTGTGTGAGTTGCCACCCATTTAACGGGAATTAACCCTAAAACAATACGGAATTCAGAGACAGCACCCACCCCTAAACCGCCTTGACGACGGATGATTTTTACGGGTTGCCAAGGTGGGGTAAGAAGTTGGAGAATATCAGGTCTTTCGTGGAAATTCCAGACAGTCTCTACAGAAGCATTAATGAGGGAGGAATGTTGAAAGCTTAGCATTTGATGGAGTCAGCGAAACGGTTCATTCTGATTCGGGTTTAGCGGATTTCACTTGGGTTAAGTTCCTCTCGGAAAGCAATCCCTTTTATAATTATTTCCTTGCTCAAAAAAAGTCACTTCGAGCAAAATTATAGGGAGGAAGCGATTGCAACTTCAGAAGGCTGAAAATCAGTAGATGCTTCTGCTAAATGCTTCTTTAAAGTCTCTATTGGCAGCGGTCCCTGTAGATGACTCCAAGGTAAGACTTGCTCTAAATCCCAATTTTCATACACATAAAAATCCATCTCTGGTAACTCTCTCCGTAACTCCTTGAACCCCCGGCGGTAACTTCCTAAAGAATCTCCATAATGCCGTACCAATTCTAACAGTTTAGCTACCCGTCGATCTCCTCTGGATAATAACGCCTGAATCACCGACCAATTATAACTTTCTGGTCGAAACTCAATCCCCAATTTCCGTAAATCTTTATCCAACAATTTCAAGCGTTTTTCAGCCTCATGATTCACGCCAAACCATTGGAAGGGTGTATGTGCTTTCGGGACAAAGGTGCTGCAACCTAATGTTAATCTCAAACCAGGCGCTGCTTTTTTTAGATCCTTCATCATCCTAGTTGTTTCGTTTAAATCCTCTAGTTCTTCTCCTGGGATGCCCACCATACCATAGAATTTAATCCCCTTTAAACCCCCTGTTTTTGCATTGATAGCAGCTTGAAGAATTTCTTCGTTAGTGAGTTTTTTATTAACAATTTTACGGACCCGATCGCTCCCACTCTCCACTGCAATTGTAATCGAACGAGTCTCTCGCTTTGCCAAAGTTTCCGCTAATTTCACCGTTACTGTATTGGTGCGGACCGATGCAATACTCAACCTTACATCTGCATACTTCGGTTGACTGATATAATCTAACAATGGCTCAAATTCTGGGTGCTGAGTGACCGAAGCACCCAACAAACCTAAACGATTTGTAACAGCTAATCCTTGTTCAATAACAGGAATTAGTGAGCCTGTAAAGTTCGCAGTTCTGAACGGTAAAGTTAGATAGCTTGCTAAACAAAAACGACACATTTCAGGACAACTGCGAACAACCTCTACCATGAAAATATTTTCCCAAGCTGCTTGTTCTGTTACGACTGTTGAAGCAGATAAAACATTGCCACGATAGGTCTGTTTCTGTATCTGAGCAGGAATTGTAGTATCAATGGGCTGAATTGACCGAATTTTACCAGTAACCTCTTCATAAATTACTTCATATAAACTCGGTACATAGATACCTGGTATCTTTGCCAAAGTCCGCAGTTTTGTTTGCCTGTCTGCTGTCCTTACTTCTTGATAAGCATCAATAAAATTAGGGAGTAAATTTTCCCCATCCCCCAATAAAATTACATCAAAAAAGTCAGCAAAAGGTTCAGGGTTTGCCGTCAAAACGGGTCCTCCCCCAAAAATAATGGGACCGCTATCAGTTCGTTGAGATGACCAAATCGAAATTTCTAGAAATTCTAATAACTTGAGGATATTTACATAGTCAAGTTCCCAAGACAGGGAAAAACCAACTAATTCAGGGTGTCTCGGCAATTGTTCGTAAGTATCCGTAAACAAACGGCTGACTTGAAGATCGGAACGCCTAGCTAAAGTTGCCCATACTACTTGATAGCCGAGACTGGTGATGCCCACCTTATACTCATTGGGGAAAGCAAAAATAGTAGGGATAGCATCCGTATTAGGAGTAGCGGGCGTAAAGAGGAGGCGTTCCGCAGAAAATAGGTCAGGAGTCACTGGCAGATTCAGCCTTAGCTGGATAAGATCTCATTCATATTTAATTTTAAGCCATAAAATCAACAAATTCAAAATCAGCGTCACAAAGTTCGCTAAAATAATCGCTAAATCACGCCGAAAAATTCCGTAAATTAACCACAACGAAACACCTGTTATAAAAGTAATTAACATGGCAAATGATACATCTTTAGCCGATTTACTTTTCCAAGTCTTAATCACTTGGGGTAAGAAAGAACTCGTGGTTACGGTAGCAGCAAGTAATCCCAAAGTAGTGAGGGAATCCATGAAAATGATTTAAAATTAGGGTTAAGTGATAAAAAGAAGGAGTGCGATCGCTCTCACCCATTCCCTCTAATTATACTCACTTACCTTTATTTTTGGGCTGCTTCAGATAAGAGTTAGCCCAACCATAGCGATGTGGCTCTTTTTTCAGCAGATATTCAACAACTTCCCGACGCTTGTTTTCATCCTTAGCATTTTTAACAACCCGCTTCATTTTTGCATCTCGATCTCTCAGTAAAGCACTGCGTTTAATTGCTCGATCAAACCAACGATCGCCCTCTAAAAATTGACCCCGATCGAAACAAATAGCACTGATTAAAGTATAAGAATAATGAGTCTTCAGAATCATTTAATTGCTCAATATATCGAAAAGTACAGCCCCTCGTTGTTAGTAAAACTGAATTAAGTTTATCTGACGGGATGACAACCCCGTCAACAGTTTTTGACCTGGATATCAGTGATTTTCCTGCTACCCCTAGTACCAAGGAATTGAGAAAATTTTTGTTTCCCCTTTTCCCTTCATTCCAACCAAAATGAAGATGACTCCTCTCACTCCCACTATAAAAAATCCTGCTCGCAAAAGAGCAGGACTATATGAGAAAAGTGCAAAAAAGTCAAGATTTATAGGGACTTTTAACCTGCCTTTTCAGGAAGGAGCCAATCGGTTTAATTCTTCCTTAGATAGAAGAACCCAAACCAGCGTAAGCACCGTAGAAGAAAAGACCCACAATTGTAATCACGCCAAGTCCAGCAACAGTCGCTACAAGCCACAAAGGAATTCTTCCTGATTCAGTCACAGTTGTCACCTCTTAATTCAAAAATTAACTCACCCAATTAGATACTCGCAATCGAGATAAAACTCCAGTTAGTTGAAAAAATAACTGGAAAATAGCACGCCCATGACAAAAACCAGCAACAAACCCAAATACAGAGAAGTCCGGTTTAACTCAACAGGCTGATTATTAGGGTTCGGAAGACGCTCTGGCATTGCTAACTCCTATCGTTGAATGAACTGCATAGAGGCGATCGCGCCCAAAAAGAAAATTGTCGGAACTGCCAGTGTATGAACCGCCAGCCACCGCACCGTAAAAATCGGATAAGAAACTGGTTCGTTAGGGGTTCTGCTCGTCATGCTTTCAAACTCCTTTTCAAACTACTTACCAATGAATTGTTTAATTTGCTGTTTGGACTCAGCACGATTGGACACGATCGGCAACTCTTGTCGCGTCTGAGTATAATACTCATTTGGACGAGGAGTCCCGAAAGCGTCATAGGCCAAACCCGTGCTCACAAATAACCAGCCAGCAATAAACAACGCTGGAATGGTGATGCTGTGAATCACCCAATAGCGCACACTTGTAATAATGTCCCCAAACGGACGCTCACCAGTTGAACCCGACATTTAGATACCTCCTTGAACAACAGCTCAACACACAATCTTTATGACAATTTTACTATCAAGCAGCTTGCGCTGAACTTTGATATTTTAGTAAAGTCCCGTTCTGACCAATGATAAATCCTTGCTCAGGCGTCATAAAGACAATTTTGTAAAAAGTGGCAGGCACATTGTCAGCCGACCAGTCTTTTTGCCAAGTCTTCCCACCATCAAAACTACCTAGCAAATTCCCGCCACCACCAACAGCCCAAATTTCCTCAGGAGTCCGGTAAGCCAAGTCCAGCAAACCCCAACTCGATGCGCGATCGGGATTAAAAGGTTCTTGCCACTCTTCCCCATTTTCAGGATCGCTAAATTGAATCTGGCCACCTCGTGCCAGCATCCACAAGCGCCCGTCCTTGCCAAACCCCATATTCTGAAGGCGGCGAGAACTATTACGGTTATGTGGCGTCCAAGCACTATCACCGGGTTGCCAAGTAGAATAAAAATTCCCCTTTGACGAAACCGCCACATATTTGCCGTCAGCAGAGCGATTGATGTTGCGAACCACCCCAAAGGCCTCCTGTACCACTGCCTTCCAAGTCTTACCCCCATCGGCTGTTTGGTAAATGGCCCCCACATCCGTCGTCATCTGAGCTGATTGTGGTCCTAAAGCCACAATTGTACTGGGAGCACCTGGAAGTTGGCTGCTCAGAGCAATACGAGACCAAGATTGTCCTTCATCCTCACTATGCAGCAGGATTGAAGGCTGTCCCACAATCCAACCTTCCTTGCCAGAAAAGCTTACCGATGAAAAGCGATACTTATCATCATCCAAGCTCAAGTGCCTCTGCTGCCAAGTCTTACCGCCATCCACAGTTTCCAGCAACGTCGCCTCAGAACCCACCAGCCAACCATGTTCAGGATTGCTCGTAAACCCGATATCCTGCAAATTAGTTTGTACTGGTAGAGAAACGACCTGCCACGGGCTGGTACTGATAGCAGCTATTCTGCTGCAACCTGCACAGATTAGCACAGCCGCCAATAAGATTACAATTCGTTTCCAAAATCTCACAATCGTCTTACTGCAAACCATAAAGACTCAGCAACAACAGAAACCCAACAGCCAAACCACCAAAAATGAGCAGATTTTTCTGCGTGGGCGTTAAACTATTGACGCCCAAGCCGTACCGCAGATTTTCCTTAAATCCAGAAGTCCCTTCTTCCTCACCAATATTGGTAAATTGGGACTTCGCCGCACCACAAACCGGACAGCGCCAGCGCTGTGGCAAATCTTCAAAAGCCGTCCCAGCGGGAATTTGACCTTGAGAACTGCCCTTCTTGGGTTCGTAAACGTAGCCGCAGGCACGGCATTCGTACCGATCTAGCGTTTTGACCTCGGTGGCTGGATCGCTCATAGCTCCACAAAATTATGTAAGCCAATCTTAAAATAACTATTAAAGATTATTACAGAAGATCTCCTCAATCTCATACTGAACTCTCAGACACCCTCTTGCCTAAAATCTCTCCGACTCCCCTCACCTCGACAGACCCGTTTTTTCACGCTTCGGGAAGCGCAAGCCCAGTCTCTCAGAGTTCTAGGTCAAAAGCGCATCTTGCCCGTCCCGTCCACTTTAATATAATGTAAAGAACAAGTAACAAAACCGTTTTACCGAGGCAGTCGTTAATCATCGTGTTTGCACTCAGCGGCTACGAGTATTTTTTAGGCTTCTTGCTAATTTCCAGCCTAGTACCTGTCCTCGCCCTTGGAGCATCCAAGCTGCTGCGACCGAAAAGCCGCCCCTACGAGCGGCGCACCACCTATGAGTCCGGCATGGAACCAATTGGGGGAGCGTGGATTCAGTTCAACATCCGATACTATATGTTCGCCCTGGTATTCGTCGTCTTCGACGTAGAGACTGTGTTTCTCTATCCCTGGGCTGTTGCCTTCCACCAACTGGGACTGCTGGCCTTCATTGAAGCCTTGATTTTTATCGCAATTCTAGTTATTGCTCTCGTCTACGCATGGCGCAAAGGAGCCTTGGAATGGTCTTAAGTTTTGACAAAGGACAACAAGCGCAAATTGTCAACCCTGTTGAGCGCCCCCAAGTTACTTCCGAGCTGTCTGAGAACGTCATCCTGACCACCGTTGACGACCTCTACAACTGGGCAAGACTTTCCAGCTTGTGGCCACTGCTCTATGGCACAGCTTGCTGCTTCATTGAATTTGCAGCGTTGATCGGCTCTCGCTTCGATTTTGACCGGTTTGGTCTCGTACCCCGCTCCAGCCCCCGACAAGCCGACTTGATTATCACAGCCGGCACGATCACCATGAAATATGCTCCCGCCTTAGTGCGTCTCTACGAGCAGATGCCGGAACCTAAATATGTGATCGCGATGGGAGCTTGCACAATCACCGGCGGGATGTTCAGCGCGGACTCAACCACAGCCGTGCGTGGTGTAGACAAACTCATTCCTGTAGATGTCTATATCCCTGGTTGTCCGCCTCGCCCAGAAGCAATTATTGACGCCATCATCAAACTGCGGAAAAAAATTGCCAACGATTCCCTGCAAGAACGGGGTAATTTGCAGCAAACCCACCGCTACTACACCCGTTCCCACAACCTGAAAGTAGTAGACGAAATCTTGGATGGTAAATATTTGCAGGTACCTACTCGGTTTACACCACCCCAGGCATTGACCGAAGCCATAGGAATGCCCATTCCCCCAGCCCTGCAAGCCACACAAAAACAGGAGGTCAACCGTGGCTGATCCCCAAGCCCCGATTGTAGAAGCTGGTAAAGTTTCCCAGTGGTTAACTCAGAATGGCTTTGAACACGAAGCCCTCGCCCCAGATCATCAGGGCGTTGAAATCCTGAAAGTTGACCGGGAAGTGTTAATCCCGATCGCAACAGCCCTCTATGCTTATGGCTTCAACTACTTGCGGTGTCAAGGGGCCTACGATGTAGGACCCGGAGAAGAGTTGGTCAGCTTCTACGACTTAGTAAAAGTCAGTGACAATGCCGATCGCCCCGAGGAAGTCCGCGTCAAAGTATTTCTGCCCCGCGAAGATCCGAGAGTGCCTTCACTGTACTGGATCTGGAAAACCGTCGATTTCCAAGAGCGGGAATCCTACGATATGTACGGCATCGTTTACGAAGGACACCCCAGCCTCAAGCGGATTTTAATGCCCGAAGATTGGGTCGGCTGGCCGCTGCGGAAAGATTATATCTCACCTGATTTCTACGAATTGCAAGACGCTTACTAATCCGCAATGGTAGGCACTAAAGCGTCATGCAAGCAATCGCACTTGCCTCTCGCTCAGAGGAAGTGCGAATTTATTTTTTTGAGGGGCGGTCGCACTCCCTACCCTCGCCCAAAAATTCCTCTCAATTAAATTGCTACCTTTAGCAAAAAACTGCTAGATTGCGCTACAGATTTTTGAACCGTTACAGCCTCGGCTTAACGGAAGACCGTCAATCTGCCTGAGCAACATCATGTCAGAACCAATCAGTGGCACTATCACAGCGAAGCAAACCGACGTAGGCAATGTCAACTTTGGCAATGTCCAAGTCGGTAGCATCAGTGGCATTAAATTTAACGACCTCAATGCCAACGGCTTGATCGAACCTAATGAACCTCCTCTAGCCAACTGGCAAATCTACCTCGATCTCAATAACAACGCCAGCCTCGATCCAGGTGAACCGTTCACCTTCACGAACGCCCAAGGCAACTACTCATTCCTCAACTTGCCACCAGCCACCTATGCCGTCCGAGAAGTCCAGCAATCTGGTTGGAGGCAAACCACCCCCAATGCAAATGCCATCGTCATTACCAGTGGCGCCAACATCAGAAATATTAACTTTGGTAACAACTTCTTTGTCGGCAGTATTAGTGGCATCAAATTTAACGACCTCAATCTCAACGCTCGCCAAGATCCAGGCGAACCTGCCATCCCTAACTGGCAAATCTATCTCGACCTCAACGGCAACGGCAACCTCGACTCCAACGAACCATTCACCTTTACTAATGCCCAAGGTAACTACAGTTTCCGCAACATCCCCGCTGGTAACTACCTCGTCCGCGAAATTCAGAGATCTGGATTCATCCAAACCACTCCCAATCCCACTCCCATTACTGTGAACCCAGGGGCTAACGTCAGCGGGATCAATTTCGGTAATAACTTCTTTGTCGGCAGCATCAGTGGCATCAAATTTAACGACCTGAATGCGAACGGCCAGAGAGATGCAAACGAACCTGCCCTCGGCAACTGGCAAATTTACCTCGACCTCAACGGCAACAGCCAGCTAGACCCCAACGAACCGTTTACCTTCACCACTGCTCAAGGTAACTTTACCTTTGCGAACTTGCCCGCAGGTACTTATCTCGTCAGAGAAGTCCTCCAAGCTGGGTGGAAACAAACGACCCCCAATCCTGGCCCGGTCACCGTCAATGGTGGTGCTAGCGTTAGTGGTGTCACCTTTGGCAATAATTTTCCCCTCGGCGCAATCAGTGGGTATAAATTTAATGACCTCAATGGTAACGGTGTTAACGAGCCCGCAGAACCCAGACTGCCCAACTGGCAAATTTACCTTGATATGAACAATAATGGGCAGCTCGATCCAGGGGAACCAACGACTCGGACCAATGCCCAAGGCAACTACTCCTTCGTGAACTTGCCGGAAGGCACCTACTTAGTTAGGGAAGTGCAGCAGGCAGGTTGGAGACAAACGAGTCCCAATCCCACTCCGATTACCATTAGCAACGGCACGAATGCCACCAACATTGCCTTTGGTAACACAGTGGTGTTAGGCAGCATTAGTGGCGTCAAATTCAATGACCTCAATGCTAATGGTCGCCTCGATCCCGGAGAACCCCCACTTGCTAACTCGCAAATTTACATCGACCTCAATAACAATACCCGGCTTGATTCGGGAGAACCTGTAACCGTTACCGATGCTCAAGGCAATTACAGTTTTCGCAACATTCCCTCCGGTACCTATGTTCTTCGGGAAGTACCACGACCCGGTTTTATTCAAACCACACCACCAGTGATCGTGAACGTCACCACCGGTCTCCAGGCCAGTAGCAGCGATCGCCTGATCGGGAATTTACCACAAGAGTTAGGAGAGAGTACATTGCTCAACGATCCCCTGACGGATAGTAGTAGCGATCGCTCAGCGATGGAGTTTTTAACCAATCCTTTACTGGTAACTTCCAACTTAGGCATGGATCAAATTCTCCCTTGGACAGAGCAGCAAGATTGGGCAATTGCTGCTTCTAGTTTCAACAGCTCTCAATCGTTGATTACAGTGGACAAAAAAGCCGATCAACTGCAAAAGAGCCAAGTACCAAATTTAACGATCGCTCTGCTTGGGAACAATTAAGCATTGCTCTGCTTCTTTCTCATGTGGAGTAGGTTTTTTCTCCCCTATTTGGGCGTTTGGGGGTAGGAAGAGGAGAATTTCAAGGGAATGAAAAATCGAAACGATCGTGAGCTGCCGATTTGTACCCTTCCCATCTCTCCGGAGCCCCCTCTCCTCGACAATTTTGACAAAGAGTTTGTAACCGGATTTGATATGATACTCTATGCTTGGTTATTCCTACTGCTGCCCAGCTTCCGGGAAAAGTGAAGTTGGCTGGTAGATAGAGCTAAGCCTTCCAACCGGGAAGGAGGACTCATTGTTGAGAGTTGAAGAGCGATCGTCACGGTGCAGAGCCTGCCGTAAGTTGGGCCTCAAGTGCTGGTGGTCCAGCACTTTCCAAGGTTTCAACTTGCGAGCAACTTATCACCTGACCCTGACATTTGACAGTAACGGGAGAATGCGCCACCCTTCAATTGCCACGTATCTTGAAAACCTGATATACTTTCCAGCGACAAGCATTAAGCTGTTGCGATATTGCATGAGGAGCCTCAGAAGAATTGCAGATGTATCACTATGATTGAGTACCGGTTTTCAGCGATTAGGAAAACCTAATCAGTCATTGACAAACCGATACACTAGCCTGTAATTTACGTAGATTTAGGTGTGAAGGAGAGAAATCATGGCGGATGAGCTACTAGCTAGCCAATTAACAGTTCCAGTGGGCGATGCCCCACCCAGCATCTCGGTATTCAAATTTAATGACCTGAATGCCAACGGTATTCCCGATGCAAATGAACCAGGCATCGGCAACGTTACTCTATTCATTGACAGCAACAATAACGGCAGACTTGATACAGGAGAAGCAACTGCTGTCACCAATAGCCAAGGAAGAGCCTTTTTCAGTGGTTTACGACAAGGCACCTATGTGGTGAGGGAAGTTGTACCGACAGGTTTCCGGTCAACAACAGCCAACCCCCTAATCGTGACCCTCGGCACCACCGATGCTAACGTTGTCTTTGGCAATACCCAACTTCAAGGTGGCACCATCATCGGCTGCAAATACCTCGACTCCAATAACAACGGCTACCGAGATGGTACAGAAGCAGGGATTGGCGGTCAAACCATCTTTATTGACAGCAACGGAAACGGTAGACTCGACCCAGGGGAAGCCTCAACCATCACCGATCGATTTGGCAACTATCGGTTCGATAACTTACAACCGGGAACCTATGCAATTCGAGAAGTGCCGATCGCTGGTTTTACCCAAAGCACTCCTCTGCTCAACGTCAACTTACTCGCTAACGACGTCTGGGCCTGCGCCGACATTGGCAACGCCCCCAGCTACACCATCCGAGTCAGAAAATTTAATGACACCAACCGGAATGGTGTCCAAGATGCAGGCGAAACACCGTTAGTCAACGTTCCCTTTATCTTAGATATCAACCGGAACGGTCGCCAAGATGCAGGCGAACCCTTTGCCACCAGCAATCAAAATGGAGATGTTACCTTCACTGGTTTGCCAGCAGGCAGTTATTCACTACTGGAAATCTTCCCAGGTGGCTTCGGTAATGATAACTTCCCGATCTCAACAACTCCCAACCCCATTGAAGTAACAGCACCCGGAACCTATGCACAGGCAGCCGCCTTACCAAGCGGACTCACTGTTGCTACCTATGGTACATTTCCTCCGGCTCCCGCAGTTTCACCCATCACCTTTATCCCTAACAGCACCTCGGGTGGTCAGACTTCCTCGACTCCAGTTGGTAACGCCCGACCCAATATTGCCATCTTCAAATATAACGATGCCAACGGGAACGGCATCCAAGATCCAGGTGAAGCTCCCATCCCTGGCACTCAATTCTTTATCGACGTTAACAACAACGGCCAAATTGATTCGGGCGAACCGACAGTCACCACCGATGTGAACGGTAACGCTGCTTTCACCCGCTTGCTACCAGGTAACTATACGGTTCGGGAAGTAGTCCCGTCTGGTTTTTCACCTTCCACCCCGAATCCAGTCAACATTACCATCGGCGGTCAAGATGCTCGCATCGTCTTTGGTAATGCACCCTTAGGTCAGATCACCGGCTGCAAATTCTCCGATCTCAACAATAACGGCTATAAAGATGGGAATGAGCGGGGAATTCAAGGCGTCACTGTTTATATCGATGCTAACGGCAATGGCGTCTTAGACCAAGGAGAACGCACAAGCGTCACCGATCAGTTTGGTCTCTGGTCTTTCAATAATTTGGCAGCAGGAAACTACTCGATTCGCGAAGTAACACCTCCTGGCTCATTCCAAACCACTCCCCCTCTGAATGTACTGCTGGGTCCTGGTCAGAAGTTTGATTGTGCTACGATTGGCAACGGTCAATTCTATGACCTCACCGTTAAGAAGTTTGAGGACATCAACCGTAACGGCGTACAAGATTCGGGTGAGCCGGTCATTCCCAACACCCCCTTCATTCTGGACTTCAACAGGAACCAACGCCAAGATCCAGGCGAACCCTTGGTTCTTACTGATGCGAATGGACTTGCCGTCTTCCGCAATTTACCGCCCGGTACTTACTCAGTATTCGAGTTGCAACCAGCCGGTTTACAGATCGGGACGACCCCCAATCCGTTCACTGCCGTGGTGCCAGGGCCCAATACCCAACCTGCATCTAACCCGCCAACGCCAACTTCGACAACCACAGGGACAACTTCGACCACAACAGGCACGACTTCGACCACAACAGGCACGACTTCGACCACAACTACTAGAACTGGTTCCGATATCACAACCAGCGGTGGCGATATTACTGCTCAATCGGTTGATAGCTTGTTGCTTGCTGGAGTTTCGACTCAGGTCACACCTGTGTCTGATCTATCATTGGGCTCAAGTTCTCTAACTGCACAACAACTCTTGCAAGACCCCAACTTCAATAACCTACTTTTGGGTGTCAATCAAAGTTCTTTGTTCCCCGCTTAATGACAACTAGAATGAGAACTTAGATTTTCAGCCTGGTTGTACCTGATTCATATCATTCAGGCTTCTCAGCGATTAAGCTGGATGCCTGAATTTCCTTTTTCTTTCTAATTCGCTCAAAAATCTGCCGTAAAAACTTCTCCATCGGCTCAGAAATTGGGCACACTTGCGCTTACAAACAGCATTTGTTCACTGTCTAGATTTTGGAACTTAGTTGTCACTTCATAAAAGTAAAGCAGGTTATATAAATTAAGCTGCTTCCTGATTTCAGGATAATTACTTAAAATTTTTATATAAAATCCCCAGCTCGGAAGAAAATCTGCTATATTTCCGGATAAAACAACTGCATCTCCTTAAAAACTCCTAAATCTTTTGCGACGACGTTCCTTGTAACCATTGTCATTCGGTATTAGAGGAATTATCATGCCAGAATCAATTAGCGGGCTTAAATTCAACGATCTCAATGCCAACGGCAATTTTGATGCCGGAGAATCCCCTCTCTCCAATTGGCAAATTTTTCTGGATCTCAACAACAACAGTATTCTCGATTCAGGTGAACCGAGTACCTTCACAAATGCCCAAGGCAACTTCTTTTTTTCCAACCCTCCCATAGGCACTTATGCAATTAGGGAAGTCCAGCAAACTGGTTTCCGCCAAACCACAGTAACCCCCTTTGTCACCATTAACACCAATACGAACCTCAGCGGCATTGTCATTGGCAATACAACAAGTCAACTACCAGGGGGTCTTCGCGGAGGTACTATTAGTGGCACAAAATTCAACGACCTCAATAACAACGGTCGCTTCGACTCCGGGGAACCCGCCCTTTCTAACTTCCAAATTTATGTAGACCTCAACAACAACGGACAATTAGACTCAGGAGAGCCCTCCACCCGAACCGATAGCAACGGTAATTGGTCATTCTCGGAACTGCCTGCGGGTACTTATAACCTCAAAGAAGTTCAACAATCAGGGTTCGTTCAAACCACCGCCAACCCCAGCATCACCTTAACGGCCGGTCAAAACGTCAATGGCGTCCTGTTTGGCAACACAGTACCCATAGTCACCGGCAGTATCAGCGGACTCAAATTTAACGACCTCAATAACAACGGTCGCTTCGATTCTGGGGAACCCTCCCTCTCCAACTTCCAAATCTACCTAGACCTCAACAATAACGGGCAACTAGACTCAGGAGAACCCTCCACCCGGACTGATAGCAACGGCAACTTCACCTTTGCCAACCTTTCCCCTGGTACTTATAACCTCAAAGAAGTTCAACAATCAGGGTTCGTCCAAACCACCGCCAACCCCAGCATCACCTTAACGGCCGGTCAAAACGTCAATGGCGTCCTGTTTGGCAACACAGTCCCCATAGCCACTGGTAGCATTGCTGGGATGAAATTTAATGACTTGAACGCCAATGGCATTTTAGATACGGGAGAACCTCCACTTCCTAACTTCCAAATCTTTATTGATGCCAACAACAACGGCAAACTAGATTCAGGTGAAGCTAGTACCTTCACAAATGCCCAGGGTAACTACTTCTTCGGAAATGTGCCAGTGGGTACTTATCCGCTGTTGGAAGTTCAGCAATCTGGTTATCGCCAAACGACTCCTTCTCCAACTGTCACGGTTACCGCTAATAGCAACCTCAACGGCATCAACTTTGGCAATACAACCCAGATCTCCCCAGTCAGTCCTGGTCTTCGGTCTGCTACGATTACTGGCACTACCTTTAACGACCTTAATGGTAATGGTAGTGCTGATCCAGGGGAACCAGCGCTGGCGAATGCTCAAATTTTCATTGACATCAACAATAACGGCCGCCTCGATTCTGGAGAAGCTGCTACTGTCAGTGACGCCCAAGGTAATTGGAGTTTATCAGGCTTGCCAGCTAGTACCTATACTCTCAGAGAAGTACCGCCAACTGGTTTTGTCCAAACAACTCTCTCTCCTACTGTCACAGTTAACCCTGGTCAAGTCCTCAGTAACATTGTCTTTGGCAACACTCAAGCAGGGAACACTCGCACAAGTTCTGCCATTGATCCACTGCTTGGTACTTCTGATAGTAATTCAACTGCTAGCAGTTCAAGTGCTGATTCTCTGTTAGGAAGCGATCAAAAGAGTCAGTCTAGCTTGGCGGTAGGCGATGAAAATTTGATTGCTACAGGCGTACCCACTCAAAGCGACCAAAATTTGGTTCAACCTGATAGCTTCCTCTTGGCGACTGGGCAAGGAACGAATCCTTTTACAGAGTTTCAGAATCAAAATGCTTTGAGTCTTCTATCTACTTACAAAGAAGCTGACTTAACTACGATCGCACGCACCAGTCAATTGCTTGGCGTTTAGAAATAGAACAGCTCATTTTTGAGTAAATTTGGGGCGGATATTATACTATAACTTAGCCTAAATCCGCCCCTAGCAAATACTCAAGATGATGATAGGTTGAAATCTATCGCTACCAGAACAAAGACCGCTGACGTACTCTCATGCAGATTAGGGTTGATTGACCGGAGATGAAATGACTTGATTAAATGTTCCCAGTTACCCATTTTTCTCACTTAATTTCCTCTCAGAATCGGCAACGTAAAAAAGAAATGGCTACCTTTTCCTAACTGACTCTGGACCCAAATTTGTCCTCCATGCTGCTGCACAATATGGCGACAAATTGCTAATCCTAGCCCTGTGCCACCTTTTTGTCGTGAATCTGAAGCATCGACTTGTTCAAATGGCTCAAAAATTGCTTCTAATTTATCGGCTGGAATTCCCCTTCCTTGGTCTTGAACACTAATTAAAACAACTGGTGAAACGTTCAACCTTTCCCCCTCTTCTCTATTGCCTAGTTCGGGAAATTGATATCGTTCTGCTCTGAGCCAAATCGTACTATGGGCAGCAGAAAATTTGATGGCATTGTTTAACAAATTAGTCAGAGTTTGCAGAATGCGATCGCAGTCCGCCCAAACTACTTCTGAAACAAGGGTTACTTCCAAGGTAATTCCTGCTTGTTCTGCAATGGCTTTGGTACTCTCAATGGCTCGCTCCATCAGCTCAGCCACTTGACAAGCTGCTTTCACAAAGGTCAGATGTCCTGACTTAATCCGCTCCAAATCTAAAATATCACTCACTAAGCGTACCAATCGTTGCGATTCCAAAAAAGCAATATTTAAAAGTTCCTCCCCATCTGCACACAAACACCCAAGCTGTCCCGTTGCGAGCAAACCTAAAGCTCCACAAATCGAAGTCAAAGGTGTTCGCATCTCGTGACTAACCACAGACACGAAATTATCTTTCATCCGCTCTACGGTCCGCCGCTCTGTGATATTTTCAAACATCGCTAACTTGCAAACTTCTTGACTATCAGGATCTGGAAGTAGACCACAGGTAAGCGAAGCCCAGACTACTTCACCATTCGGTTTCAGATAGCGTGTCTCCAATTGATAGCTAGTGATTTCTCCCCCCATAAGCTGTGCCATCAAAGCCAATTCTCGATCGAAATCTTTTGGGTGAGTAATCTCTGTCAAATTAATGCCTTTTAGTTCTGACTCGCTGTAGCCCAACAATTCACATAAAGTTTGGTTGACTTGTACCAATTCTCCCTGAAGACTCACCAGGGCCATGCCAATGGGCGCACTAGCAAAAATTTGGCGGAATTGAGCTTCGCTCCTCCGCAAAGTAGCTTCTGTCTGCTTGCGATCGGTAATGTCGCGCGCGATCGAGAGAATCGTGGGTTGTCCCCGAAAATCAAACAAGTGAGCATTCACTTCAACTAAGATGTAGCGACCATTTCTGGCCACAAGGCTCGCTTCAAATAAAGCGTGCTTCTGAGTTAAGAGCAGGGCCATTATAGCCGACCCTTCTTGAATGGTTTGGGGAGAAAGAATATCACTGGGTGTCAAAACCAGGAGTTCTTCCCGGTTATAACCCAACCTTAAACAAGCCGTATTATTCACCGCAGTAAAACTGGTTACTTCTCCCTCCGAGTTGACTCCATGCACGAATACCATATCGTTACTGTTGTTAAACAACAGCCGATATCTTTCCTCACTCTCTCTGAGAGCCACTTCCACTTGTTTCTGTTCTGTGATGTCTAAAGCAACGGCTATTCCTGCAACCACCTCTCCCTGACTGTCAGCGATCGGTAGAATCTGGTTGGCATAAATCCGATGAGCATAGTTAGTTTCTGCTACCACGATATTTCCGGCTAAAGTTGCTCGATACAGGGCTTCCAAGTCTGTGCAGATTTCCGGAGGAAAACATTCCCAAATCGTTTTTCCCTCTAGTTTTTCCTTGGAAAGATTGAGCCACTGTAACGCTTTACCATCAGCAATGATATAGCGCAGATTACGGTCAAATAAAAACGCAGCACCATTCGGAAAATTCTTGACGAGGGTACGGTAGCGTTCCTCACTCTCGCGCAAGGCTTGTTCTGCATCCTTGCGATCGCTGATGTCTATACTCATCCCCAGATAACCACTCAAGTTACCCTGCGAATCCCGCAACACGGTATCCACAACATAAACTGGGAAAGTGGTACCATTTTTGCGACAAACGGTAAATTCCCCTTCCCAATAACCTGACTGCACCATTGCGGTTGTGATTTCCTGGGCAATCCCTCGATACTCTGGCGGTATAATCAATTCAAATAGGCGTTTACCGATAACTTCCGCAGCTTGCCACTGAAACATCTGCTCTGCAAAGGGGTTCCAATAAGTGACCCGACCTTCCAAGTCAATGGCGATCGCAGCATGGCGAACCTGATTCAACAGAGAAGCTTGAAAAGCGCAGCATTCTTCCGCTTGCTTGCGGGCTGTAATGTCGCAGAAATAAATCGATAAACCGACTTGTGAAGGATAGGCACGCACTTCCAACCAAGCATTGAGTGGCGGATAAAACCCTTCCCAGGCTACCGTAACTCCATCAGCGACCGCTTGCTGAGAGTGTTTCCAAAAAAACTGCTCGATCGCATCTGGGACCGCTTCCCACATATTTTTGCCCAATAGTTCTTGGCGCGATCGCTGTAAAAATTGTTCGGCTTTTTGATTGACATAGGTCAACCGCCACTGCCGATCAACTGCGAAGAAACCTTCTGTAATACTTTCCAGAACATTAGCAAGGAATTGTTGGCATTGTTGCAACTCCTCCTCAACGGGTCTACACTCTGCAATCTGTGGAAAATTGGGGAATTGTTGAGGATTGGCTCCGAGGTGATTTTGAGGATTAATATTTCCTTCCTCGGCTGGTTTTCTAAACCACCCATTCCCTAAACAATACCGTTGTTGGATCAAAAAGCAAAATAAGCCACTGATGCCAAGAACAAACATCCACTCTTCCGCCAAGTTTAACACGAAAATTCCTAAAAATAAGAGTGATAATGCTAAAATCCATGCAGTCTTTAAATAGAAGTCAAGCCAATTAATTGGATGATTCATAGAGAAATTTTACAAATATGCTGATGGTTACAACTACCCTCTGTATCTTGCGGTAGTAGCTCAGGCAGACCTAGACCAAACCCCTGACCAAAATCTATCCCTAAATCCCGGCAACATTCGATATCTGCTGGTTCTTCTAAACCCTCTGCAACTACAAAAATGCCAAATTTATGAGCAGCTCCTAGTAAACTTGAAATCAAAATTTGTTTCAGACTAGAGTGGCTGCATTGATGAATAATTTGGCGGTCAATTTTAATAATATCCGGCTGCAATTCCATAAAGTAGTGGTCAACAGAAGTGCTACTGCACAAGTCATCTATCGCAATTTTAACTCCCCATTTTTGTATTTGCTTGATTAGCGCTGCTAAGGTTGGATTTTCTTGTAATTTTTCTAATTCTGTGAGTTCAAAAACTATCTGTTGGGGCTGCAACCCCAAATTAAGAATGAGTTCGATATTTTGTTGGAGAGAGTGAGGATTCTTGATAATAGCATTTGGCATTATATTAATAAAAAAGGTTTGATTTCGGTCAAAATTCGCCAGAGATTGGATGCAAATTTTTCGCGCTAATTCGTCTAATTCTTGAGTTAAGTTCATGACGATAGCAGCCTCTAAAATTTGGCCGCCATTAATTGACTTGTCTTGGTCAGAAATTGTGCGAATTAAGCATTCATGACCAACAATGCACTTGGACTTTAAATTAAAGATAGGCTGGTACTTAAAAAAGAAATGTTGTTGCTCTAAACGCTCCAGAAACCAGCGATATTTATAGTATTTCGTGAGTTCACTGAGGGGTTGAGCATTGAGAAATTCAAGGAGAATTTCTCTGGCAGCAAACAGTGATTGTTCGGTGCAGAGATTTTCCGCTTTTAAAAACATAAACCGCGAAGCATTCAGGAGCGTTTCTGGAAGGTTTGCTACCTGTAAAACTAACTCCTCTATTTGTTGACTATGAAGGATTTGATATAAAAGTTGAGGGACTGAGAGAATAGGTTGAAACCCTAGCTTGAGCAAATAAAATCGACTACTGAGATCGGCGGGTTGTATAACCAGACTAAGCACATGGTTTGACATGGGTAATTCTATCATTCAAACTCTGATTTCTTTCAAACAACGTCAATTATTGCATTGTTTCTCTGGCTATTTTGAGGTTGTTCATCTAAGATTAATCAAAATCAATCGAAAAAATCCAGCATCATTTTCATAAATCAGGACCATTTTATAGAGTTTAAAAACAAGATTTGGAAATTTCTCATTAAAATTTCATGAAATTCAGAGAAAAAAGTGAAAGTCATGATAGATGAGCAAAGGTCAGGATAGAAAACAGCCTCGATTGAGCTGTATACCAACCAACTAAATTTCAATCTAAGCTAAAATTCTGAAAAACTTGTGAAATTTTGTAGTATTTTCCCGCTTAGAAACAATATCACGTTAGAACTTAGATTTAGAGATCATTTTGCTTAACGATAGTAGTTTGCTATACAAAAGAGTGGATGACATCACTGAGAGCAGTTAAGCAATAGAACCACCAACTGCCAACCATCAACGCTTCAGGCTGATTCCTCATACTTTAGGCATAGGATGAGTTTAACAGCTCCAGGGAAGTCTCAACTGCTTGGAATAAAATTTGAACCTCATTGCCATCCTGAGGATATTGAGCCAGTCCTCGTCTGAAAGTCAGGGGAAACTTCGTGCCATTTGGAGCTGTAAACCCCTCTTCATTAAAACCTTTCAAGAGCCGACTGAGCCGTTCCTCTGCCTCAATTTTACTAACACCATACATCTCAATCATAAATTTACTGCCGCTCCAGCGAGCAGCCAAATCTCTAGAATGGAGAGATTTTACTAACAATTCTCCGACTCGCTGTAAGATGGCATCACCCACCTTATAACCATACTGATAATTAATAAATTTTAATGACTCTAAACTCAGTAACACTAAACAAAAGGACTTCTGATGTCGTTCAGCCCATGACATCATTAGCTGTAAGTCTTTGCTAAATTGAGTCCGGTTTACTAACTGAGTTAACACATCAATTTCTACCAGTCGTCGCCAGAAACGGTTACGATCGATGCGGCTAACAATTCGCGCAACCAGTTCCGAAGCAACAATGGGTTTACTGACAAAATCATCAGCTCCGGCAGCAAATACTTGTTGTAAGGTATTTGTATCTCTGTGAGCTGTGAGAAACACAATCGGCAACCCAGCCCATCGTAGTGTATTCCTTACCTGTTGACAAAGTTTTAAACCGCTTAAATCAGCCATTTCCCCATCGAACATCAATAAATCCGGCGCTACCTGTTCGATCGCATCCCAAAATTGCCAAGGATCGGACACCATCGTGAGGTTGAGTCCCCAAGGCTCTAACACAGTTTGTAAAACAGTATGGTTGTGGGGATCGTCATCGACAATTAATAGTTTAGCTGGCTCCGAGTTGAGGGGAGAGAGGCTTTGGGAAGAGGCTGGATGTAGGTGAGGAGAGTTGGTAAACGGAACGACGCAGGACAGAGTAGAAAGCTCCTTATTTCTGTGCTGTTCTGGAGCTGAGGAGCGAGTGGTAATGGGTGGTTTCTGACTCTCTAGCGGGAGATTTAAGGTAGGGGTGAATGCTTCTCTGTTGCTGTCACTCACACCTGAGAGTTCTTGGCGTAATACAGTCACCCACCCTTGCAAGTCAGCAAGGCAACAGGGTTCTAAAGGTTGCTGAGATTGTAACAACTTTTCAATTTTGCGAGCTAATCTAGTGCCGGTGGTAAAGCCAAAGGCTCCAATTAAACCAGCTAACTTATGAGCTTCTGCGATCGCTTGCTGTCTCTGTCCGCTGTTTAGGGTGGTTGTACTCGCAGCAACTTGCTCTAGGAGTGTCACCTGCTCTAGAACTGAGGGTTTCATTTCTTCCCAAGCTGCGGTTAAGGCATCATGCAGTGCGATCGACATCTCAGAGCCATCAGACTTCTGCATCGCTTCGCTCTCACTCAGTTGCTTCCATCGATATCCCAAGCCATAAACAGTTTCGATCGCATCCTGAGCACCAACACTTTTTAATTTATGTCGCAGTCCTTTAATATGAGCTCTGACCGTTTCCTCCCCTGGTGGGTCTTCAAAAGACCACAAATGTTCCAAAATTGCTCCACAACTAAAGACTCGGCTAGGGTTTCGCAGAAATAACTCTAATAAACTATATTCTTTCGGTCTGAGGAACAAGTTTTTTCCTGCATAAGTAACTTCGCAAGTTGCTGGATTTAAACAGAGAGCTCCGCACTCCAAAACCGCAGGTAAAGGAGCAGATTCTCGGCGTAGTAAAGCCCGAATTCGTGCTAACAGTTCTTCCCAGGAGAAAGGTTTAACTACATAATCATCAGCACCGGCATCTAATCCTTTCGCTTTCTCACTGCTACCATCACAAGCAGTCAGCAATAAAATTGGCATTTGGTAGCCTTCGCGTCGCAGCTTTTGGCAAAGGCTAACTCCATCTAGCCTCGGAAGTATGATATCTAGCAAAATCAGGTCATAGGTGTAGGAGCGCACAAATTCCCAGCCTTTCTGACCATCTTCAGCAATATCTACAACATAGTGCTGACGAGCCAGAGCTTTCAGCATGGCTTGAGTAAGATTGCGATCGTCATCTACTAGTAAGAGTCTCATACTGCCAATGGTTGGCGCCGGTTTAATTTCTATCTTTAGGTATATTTTTTGGGAAAACTTCCCTCTTAAGATAGATTCTAGGTCATAAGTGGTTAAAACAAAATGTAAAATTTATCACGGGTCTAGCTAGACCCTCGTTATGTTTTGCCAGGTAGAATCGTGATAGCCGTTTTCAACCAAATTTCACAACTTTTTCAAGTTTGCTCTCTACAATCAAACTGCAAGCTCAGAATCAATGCTAAGTTTGATTAAGGTGTAGCGATCGCTCTCGCACGGAGTACCATTTACAAACAGTGTCTCCCAACTAGCCAAATCTAGTTAGCGAGGTTGATTCTCACTTAAGTTTATACATGAAACCAGAAACGATATCTATCCCTCTCTCTAATACTGTGACCTCTATCTGTGAAAAGAAATTGAGTCAATTGTCTAGCTCTCAGCAAGCGACAGACAGCATGACAAAACGAATTTTAATTATCGATGACGAAGAGCGGGTGAGTCGAGTCATTCAACTCACCCTAAAAATTACAGCAGCTTGGGAAGTCTTGACAGCTACTTCTGGTTACGAGGGACTCATCAAAGCTGAAATTGAGCAGCCAGATGTCATTCTCCTCGATTTGATGATGCCGGATATTGACGGGTTAGCGACCCTAGCAGAACTCCGAAAAAATCCAGTAACTCGGCAGATTCCAGTCATCTTGCTAACTGCTAAAATACAGGTAATGCCACAGAATCAGCTTGCGGAACTTGGAGTTTTAGCCGTATTAGTTAAGCCCTTCGACCCAACCAAACTCGCCACTCAAATCGCTCAGATTTGCTCGTGGCAGTTATAGTCAGTTTTCTCCGGAACTGCGTTAAAATTTGAAACATCGATCGCCGATCTTTTATTGTAGTTTCAGTCAAGTTTTCAAGGTTTATATTTCCTACGTAACTTCTCTTACTTATGACTCATTCATTATCTAAACTGCTTCAACCAAATTATCTAGCCATCAGACCGTAACTGTGAGGCTATGAATTCACCCACGCATCACCAAAACATTAAAATGGCCTATTCTGCACTGGACCAACGGGGAACCGCGATCGCTGCTATTCCAATTTCTTGTTTAGTTGCTTCCCTGACAGCATTTGGCTGGTTTCAGCTCAAAACAGCAGAGGCTGAGCGCTGGGTACAACACACTCAAAATGTACAATTTGAAGCGAAGCGCCTGCTAACTGCTTTGATTGATACAGAAACCGGGATTAGAGGCTATGCTCTCACTCGCAGTCAAGATTTTCTAGCACCCTATAACAACAACGTTTCGGTGATTCCCGACTCTATGAATCGATTGCGCGATTACGTTGAGGATAACCCCCAGCAAACCCGCCAACTCTTAGCAGTGGAAACCTCGATCCAGAAACGAATCAAATTTTTGCAGGGAATTTTAGATACGGTTGACTCCCAAAAGCCAGAAGCCACTAAAACGGCTCTAATTAAACGCTTTTTGGTGGAGGGCAAATTAGCAATGGACAGTACCCGCCGAGATTTAGACAAGTTCTTGACCAGGGAAGAAGAGCTATTAATCGAGCGAAAACGTACTTTAGAACATGAGCGTCAGGTGACTTGGCTGGTATTAATTCTCGCCGCTAGCTTAGGCGTGTCAGGTTCCCTGGTGGCGATGTTTCTATTGCGACGAATGGAAAGCAGCCTGCGGTCACAAATTTCTCAATCCCAGGAAAATGAACAGCGATTTCGAGATACCTTTGAACAGGCAGCCGTTGGCATTGCTCACATTGCCAGTGATGGACGCTTTCAACGACTAAACCAACGGTTTTGTGACATTATTGGTTATGGGAAAACAGAGCTTTCTCAACTGGCGTTTCAGGATATTACCCACCCAGAAGATTTGAATTTGGATGTAGATCAGTATCACCAACTCTGGACTCAAAAAATTCCTAGCTATTCGATTGAAAAGCGCTATCTTCATCACAACGGCTCAACAATCTGGGTGAACCTCACGGTATCCCTCGCCTCAGAGTCGGGGATGAATCGACAGCATGACCCTGAAAAACTACAGCGCTATGCGATCGCGGTCATAGAAGATATTGGCGATCGCAAGCAAGTCGAAACCAAGCTGGAGCGCGAACGCCAACAACTACGGCAAATTATCACCAATGCCCCAGTCGCAATGGCTATGTTTGACCCCCAAATGCGCTACATCGCTTACAGCGACAAGTGGTTAACAGATTTTGGCTTGGTGGGCGCAGAGGCGGAATCATCAACTCAACCAGAGGCACGGACGTTAGTGGGACAGTGCCACTACCATATTTTTCCTGAGATGCCGGCTGAATGGAAAGCAGCCCACGAGCAAGCCCTGCAAGGCGAAATTCTGTCTAATCCAGAGGATATCATGGTCAACCCTGATGGCTCCCACAGCTATATCCGTTGGGCCATTCATCCTTGGTACGAACCCACTGGTAAGGTGGGTGGTATTGTGATTGCAGCCGATCGCATTGACGAATTGGTGAAAGCACGGGAAGCAGCACTGGAAAATTCCCGCCTCAAGTCTCAATTTCTGGCAAATATGAGCCACGAAATTCGGACTCCCATGAATGGAGTGCTGGGAATGGCTGGACTGTTGCTCAAAACAGATTTGACTCAAAAGCAACGGGACTTTGTGCAAGCCATTCGCACCAGTGCCGATCACTTGCTGGCAATCATCAACGATATCCTCGATTTCTCGAAGTTGGAAGCTGGGGAGATGCAGTTGGAAAGCTTAGAATTTGACTTAGAAAATTGCATCGAAACTGTCATTGATTTACTAGCAACTCAAGCAGAGGATAAAGGTCTAGAACTCGCGGTTTTAATCGCTCCAGAAGTACCTCGACACCTGAAGGGCGACCCAGGCCGGTTGCGTCAGGTACTTTTAAATTTAATCGGGAATGCGATTAAATTTACTTCTGTGGGTGAAGTCGTTTTACAGACTTACCTCCAGTCTGAGACTACCAGAACGGCACTGGTGCGTTTTGAAGTTTCTGATACTGGGATCGGCATCTTACCTGAAAGCCAGGAAAAGCTATTCCAAGCCTTCTCACAGGTAGATGCTTCTACCACCCGTAAGTATGGCGGCACGGGTTTAGGCTTGGTGATTTCTAAGCAGTTGGTGAACCTGATGGGTGGCGAGATTGGCGTGGAAAGTGCGATCGCTCAGGGTTCAACTTTTTGGTTTACAGCGAAGTTCCTCAAGCAAGAAGCCACCCGCAAGCAGGCAGTACCGGAAGCACTGATGGATCTCAAGTTGTTGGTAGCAGATACCAGCGCAACGGTACGCCAAGCAGTCCGTTATCTAACTCGCTCTTGGGGGATGGAACTAGATGAAGCCACTGATGGGGCAGCAGCATTAACCAAACTTAGATTCGCAGCAGCTCAAGGCGATCCCTATGATGCCATTATTTTTGACCAGCAACTGTTGAAATACAATGGCGATAATTTGGCGGAGGCAATTCGTTCCGATCCAGCATTAACAACAACAAAGCTGGTGATGATGACTTCCATTAATCAGCGGGATGTCGCGGAACAACTGCTGCAAGGAGGGGTTTCTAGCTATCTGATCAAGCCGGTTAGAGCATCGCGCTTGTTTGATGCCCTGTTAACAGCAATGGCAACTCGCATTGCTTCGGCTTTGGAAGGTAGACGTGAACCCTTGGCATTGCAGGCTCAAAATTCTTTGCCTGGCCCTGTTGCAGCTTTGAGTCTCTTGCTGGCGGAGGATCATCCGATTAATCAGCAGGTGATATTAAATCAATTAAGTTTATTAGGCTATCAAGCGGATTTAGCAAATAATGGTCAGGAGGTGCTAGATTTACTGAGCGAAAAGCATTATGACTTAATTTTTATGGACTGCCAAATGCCTCTGCTGGACGGCTATGCAGCGACTCAAGCCTTACGACGACGGGAAGCGGAGCAGGAGCGATCGATGCAGGCGTCAGGGTTATCTCACCAAGCTGTCCGCAAGACGGTGGTCATTGCACTAACAGCTCATGCCATGCCGGCCGATCGCGAAAAGTGCCTCGCGGCTGGTATGGATGACTATCTCAGCAAACCTGTGGAGCAAGAAGAGTTGCAGACGGTTTTGCTCCGCTGGTCAGAGAAAGTTCAGCCACAGCCGACAGAGGAACGGGAAGAGGAGAAAGTGAATGCAGAGCCTATGGCTGCTGACAATTCCCAGTCCCTCCCTGCACCACTGGATCTGCACCGCCTCAACGCGGTTTCAGGAGGAAAAGTGGAGTTTCAACGTAAATTGTTGCGGGTCTTCACGGAACGGGCTGTGGTGGATATCGCTGAGCTGAAACAGGCGATCGCAGCGCTCAATGACTCAGAAGTCGAACAGCAGGCGCATCGCCTCAAAGGAGCCAGTGCTAATGTGGGAGCAGTGGCATTGTCTGCGATCGCAGCTCAAGTGGAAAGTTTAGCTCGTCAAAAAACCCTCACTGATTGCCCTCAATTGTTGAGTGCGATGGAGCTACAGTTACAGCAAATTCTTCTGTTTATTAACCATCACCTATCCCAGTAACCAATGGCTAAAATTCTTGTAATTGATGATGATATAACTACGCAGCTCATCCTACAGAATGCTTTAGAAGAGCAAGGTCATGAAGTGACAGTAGCTGAGGATGGAGAAGCGGGATTATTGCTCACTCATCAACTGATGCCTGACTTGATTGTCTGTGATTGGATGATGCCAAAACTGGATGGTTTGGCTTTGTGCCAAAAACTAAAGGCTGACCCTAATCTTGCGACAATTTTCTTTATTTTGGTAACGGCGAGGGAGTTGGTTGATGACCGTGTCAAGGGACTAGATGCAGGAGCGGATGATTTCTTAGCCAAACCTATTGAACTACAAGAATTATTAGCAAGGGTGAGAGCAGGTTTGCGCCTGCAAAGTCTGACTCAAGCCTTAAAGCATTCTAATCATCACCTCAATCAAGCAATGCAGCAATTACGCCAAACCCAAGCACGGTTGGTACAAACTGAAAAAATGTCGGGTTTAAGGCAGATGGTGGCAGGAATTGCCCATGAGTTTAATAACCCGATTACCTTTATTTATAGCAACCTACTCTTTGCTCAATCTTATACCCAGGAAATCCTAGAACTGCTGCACCTTTATCAGCAGGAACAATCCAAACCTAGCCCAAAACTTGCTGAAAAACTAGCCGAAATAGATTTGGATTTCTTGAGTGTTGATTTGCCGAAGTTGTTTGATTCGATGAAAACTGGCGCGGAACGCATCCGCCAAACGGTACAATCTTTGCGAAATTTTTCCCGGTTAGATGAAGCTGAACTCAAGTTAGTCAATCTCCATGAAGGAATTGATAGTGCTTTATTGACGCTTCAGCACCGCTTGCAACATAATGCTTACACTCCAATCGAAATTCTTAAAGATTATGGCAAGTTACCCCTGGTTGAGTGCTACGCGCGGGAATTAAATCAAGTATTTTTGCATATCTTAAATAATGCCATTGATGCAATCGAACAAAACTCCCCACCCCGTTCTGGTCAAATTATAGTGACAACGAAAGTCTGTGGAAACCGAGTCGTGATTCAGATCGGTGATAACGGAATCGGGATTCCGGAACAAATCCGCACCCAAATTTTTGATCCGTTCTTTACCACTAAATCAGTGGGAAAAGGCACCGGTTTGGGACTGTCGATCAGCTATCAAATTGTGGTGCAGCAGCACGGAGGCCTGCTAAAATGCTATTCTCAACTGGGTGAAGGTACAAAATTCTGGATTGAAGTTCCGATTAGAATTGCGACTCAGGCGATGAGCGTGACGGTTGCTTAGGAGCTAACAGTTAACTTTTAATCGTTAACTGTTAACGAATCAGGGATGAGAGGGAAGAGAGAAACTTAATGACTCGCTACGGAAGAGCCACCTTCGCTAACCTGTAAACGGTCGCACCTCAGCTTTTCACAGCTTATTTCGCCAAAATCTGTGCATTCATAAATTTCTAACTCAGCTTCTGGCACCGCTTCAAATAAAAAGCGTTCCCCTGGAAACACGGTTTGCTCGAAGTACCAATTAGGAATATTTGTAATTCGAGCAACCTGGACTTGGCCGGTCAGATTCATATACCAGCAGAGAATTCGCCCAGATAGTTCTGGAGGTAGCCGATCAAGTGTGAGAGTCATAGTTGCAAGTTACATTCCTTTTGTGTAATTAATCAGCAACCCTGTACAGTTCATCATAGCTGAAAATAAGTAAGAGTAAAATTGCTTAGATGCTCATTGACATGAATGAGGAACTTTGCAGGTTAACGACTAACCCACTCAAGATTTTCCCAAAAAGGTGCAAACGGCGGAATTCCGAGAGAACAAGCTTGCCATCGGCCCAAAACTGGTGCATTCAGTTTGTGACAATGACCACTCAATCCTCTCTGCGCTTTGTAGTGACGGCAAAAAGCACATTTAGAAATCAATTGGTTGCTTTGCGGTTTGCTAGCAGGCACCAACTGACTACAGCTCTGCTTCCACTCCAAAGTCTGAGTTGTCATCTTGCACTTCTCCAGATCATCACTATTCAGTATGGCATCGGCATTTAGACCCTTGCTTCTACCCAAAGTCTTACTTGATCTTGTAAGGAATTGTAAAGGGGATCACCCTTAATCCTATCAATTTTTATCCTCTCTTAAAAAAAATAAAACTAACTTGTTTAGTTTTACGAAGCTCGCCCAGCTCGTTCTCGCAGCATGAGGGAGGATAGGAGAGAGGCAAGGAAACTAAGGGAATAATAGGGAAAAAAAGGAAAATTAGGTAAAGAGTCTTTAATACGAAGTTAAAGCCCTGTCATCATCAATTTTTTCAGAATCAGAGGCAGAAGTTGTAACGTTTTACACCATTTTTCGCTAAAAAGTCCTTGTCTTAGCAATTTCTCTTTCCCAGTTCTCTAAACAGGGAGCGAATGAAACAAACTGGCTAAAACAGTATTAGAAAATAAAAACCCTTCGGGATCGGTGAGCCGTAAAGAACCAGCGATGGGTAATTCTTCCTCCCCTGGCATTAAGGTCGTTTCCCCATCGGAGTCCACAATTTCCACCCATCCCTGCTGGTGATAGGGGCGTAAACAATGCCAAATCTGTTGGAGTCGTGCTTGACCAAATGTTTCGGTTAACCTTCGCAAACTTAACCCCTCTGCTAAACGCAACCCAAGCATCAGGGTTTCTAGGAGAAATTCATGCTCTGCCATCGGCAAACCACTTGCTGGACTCGAGTCAGAATCTGGCAGATGATTGCAGGGAGGGGAAGTGACCGAATTGGACTGTAAGAGCGATCGCACCCAGTCGCGGTATTCCTGAGTTTTCCTCGGCCTCGTCAACCGCACCCCGTCGAGATAACTCGCGGCTCCCATCCCAAACCCATAGAAAGCACGGTTTTCCCAATAAACTCGATTATGGCGACATTGATAACCGGGTCGGGCATAATTGGAGATTTCATAATGCTCGTATCCCGCCTGGGTGAGAATTTGCTGAGCGCACCGATACATTTGAGCTGCGGTTTCGTCGGTGGGTAAGGGTTGCTCTCCGGCTTGGTAGTAACGACCAAAGGGCGTCCCTGCCTCTACAATCAAGTCATAACAAGACAGGTGAGCCGGCAAAAGGGCAACTGCCGCTTCTAAGGAAGCTTGCCACTGTTCTAGGGTTTGGTGGGGGAGGCCTGAAATCAGGTCTAAGCTGAAATTGTCAATTCCTACTTGGTGAATGGTATGAACGGCTGCATGGATATCGGAGACGGTATGCGACCGCCCACACCGTTGCAATAGCTCATCTTGAAAGGCTTGGACTCCCAGACTCACCCGGTTAACTCCCGCTGCTTGGTATCCCTGCAACTGCTCCAGAGTAAACGTTCCTGGGTCAATTTCTAGGGAAATCTCCGCATCGGCTGCGGTCCCCAATTGGCGATCGAGCACTCCCAAAATCTGGCTTAATTGGCTTACTGACAGGAGTGAGGGAGTCCCGCCTCCGAAAAAAATGGTAGTTAAGGGTTGACTATTCCTAGAAACTGTGCTTATTTCTTGGCACAGCACCTCAACATATTGAGCGATGGTAGGGGAATTGCTGCCATTTTTGCGATCGCCTACAACCGAAACCGGAAAATCGCAATAATAGCAACGTCGCCGACAAAAAGGAATATGGATATAAGCCGAACTGGGAAGGGTGGAATTTACGACTCGCTGTTTTTGCTGCGATGGCAACTGCGAGTGATTAAGGGTTAACACAAGCTCATCAGAGTGGAATTCTATCACTTAAGACCTAAATTTTAAATTACAGATTCTTTAATAATAATTATGAATTTAATCAGCGGCTGTCAGCAAGATCGCAGAACCCCTCTCAACACTCAGCTGCCTCATGTTTCTATCAGCGGTCGAGTGCCTTTCAAACCAGGCAATCAAGGCAATACCCCCTGAGTGGCACAGCACCTAGCAGGCTGACAAACCCCTACCGACAAAATTCGTCATCCCCCAACCGGGCTAACCACCAAGACTGAATTAATCCACAAAATCTCTCAGAGTCAGGGCTCTACGATTGACGAACAATCGGGAATAGTAGAATTAACAAGTGAAAGATATAATATAAGCACATTCATTCAACCCAGAATAATGCTTGATGCAATCATAATTATTTCATTCATACTCGCAGGAGCAGGCATAGGCTTCTACAGCATAGAGCTGCTACCAGGTGGTGTCCTCGATCAAGTCACCAACATCGAAGGCCTGCGCTCGGTGTTAGGAGCATTTGGTGCCGTCTTCGGATTTGTCATGGGGTTAGTCGCTCAGACCACCTATCGACGGCTGGAGAAGCAAGTCCGCCAGATGCCAATCGACGTACTGCTAACTCGTGCGATCGGTTTGGTGATTGGTTTGTTAGTTGCCAACTTAATGCTAGCCCCGCTCTTCCTGCTCCCGATCCCCCGTGAGTTTGCATTTATTAAGCCCCTCGTGGCAGTGCTGGGAAGTTTCATGTTTGCCTTTTTAGGCATCGATCTGGCGGATACCCACGGCCGCAGCTTTTTGCGACTGATTAATCCCCACAGCTTAGACCCGGTATTAGTCGCAGAAGGAACCCTAAAACCTGCCTCTGCCAAAGTGCTGGATACAAGCTGCATTATTGACGGTCGGATTGAGAGCTTATTAGAAACAGGGTTCCTAGAAGGTCAAATTCTCGTGCCTCAATTTGTGCTCCAAGAGTTGCAATTGATCGCAGATGCTGCCAATGACCAAAAGCGGGTACGAGGACGCAGGGGGCTGGAAATCCTGAACCGACTCATGGAAGCTTACCCGGATCGGATTCAAATTCACTCTGCGGACTATGAAGATTTGGGAACGGTCGATGCGAAGTTAGTTCGTTTTGCCCAGGAAATTAACGGGACTCTGCTGACGAATGATTACAATTTGTCAAAAGTAGCCAGCGTGCAGAAAGTGCCGGGCCTGAATATTAACGATTTGACTCATGCAGTGCGCCCGAATTACTTACCGGGAGACACCATTGAATTGAAAATCCGCAAGGAAGGGAAAGAACCCTCTCAGGGAATTGGCTATCTGGAAGATGGCACAATGGTGGTAGTGGAATCAGGTAGCAACTATGTGGGCGGTGAAGTTCGCGTGGTCGTAACCAGTTCATTGCAGACTTCAGCGGGTCGAATGATTTTTGCTCGTCCTCAAGAGTCAGTCGTTGCCTGAAGGGGTGATTCGCGAGATTAATGGGAATGCTGAATTGCTTGTTTTTGTTTACGATCTGCCCTGGCTCACGCTCTGAGTCAGGGCAGTAATTTTGAGTGATTTTTTTACTTAAGATAAGGCCGTACTTGCTGTGGCAACTTTGGCAAAATTTCCTTTTTAAAACTAGCTGGAGAAAGGGCCCGCCATACAAGTCCCACCGCAATGCTTAAGAAAAACAGCGCCATGAGGGCATTGATCAGGTGATTAATAATATTGGGTCCTTTTGGCTCTTGATACGTTCTTCTACGAACTTGAATGGAATCATAACGCTCTTCCTCCTGGCGTCGCGGTCGCACCCCATGGGACCGTGAAGAGACAGAATGACTGGTAGTAGGGGTCACTTTATGGACAGGATGAGAAGCCGCCACTGGCTTTTGCACAGTTAGACTCCGCAGCAAAGAACTACTACCAGCATTCGCGATCGCAGGTTTTCCCCTTGAAGCCGCGGTAATTTCCCGTTCAACCTGAGCGACCTGTGCTTCCGGACTCAGGGAGTGCCCAGTCGTGACGCTGTGTGTGTGCACTCGCAATTGACTGAAGGAACGAATCGCCGACAGGCTGAGTGACTCGATCATCTTTTGCAATTGCTCGCTCACCCAGATAGGACGCTCTCCCTTACGGACCCACTGTAACAGCATCGCCGTTGTAATTCCGCAGAGATTCGTTGCCTGTAAGGCTTGCATTCGCTTCAAGAGTGGTTGACCATTCGAGATAAACACCACCAAGGCTTGCGGATTTTCCTGAGCAAAACCATAAACGCAATGGGCAGTCGCTACTACCAGTCGCGTATATTTACTCTGGTTGGCCGCTCGTCCTGGCTCGATCGCAGGATGAGTCTCCTGTGCATCCGTCCTCTGCCAACCACTCTCCGGGAAAAATCGCTGGAATTCTCTCGCCACTTTCTCTTGGGCCGGTTCCGGAGCTCTTTGTGCAAGAAAGTCGATTTCCTCAAATACAACTTCCGGAACATAGCAAGAGCCCACTTTCCCATATTCTCGCCAGATCTGAGTGTTTCCTGCCATCAGAGCGCCGAGATCAAAAATTAAATAGACGATCGGGAGTTCGTGAGTCATAGTTTTACCTTAGTTGCTGAAAAAAGTTGTGTATCATAGCAGTTACCCTTAGCAAGCTACACTTCTCAGCATCCGATCTCATCTTCCCTTAGCCCCTCATCTAGATGGATTAAAGGACTCATCGATCGTCCCCTCCCTACGGGTTATGCTTGTGTGGTCGCCCCTGAGTTCCCTGAGAACTCAACTTCAACCCCGTGGATTGGTTGTTATCCTGTGCAGCTAGTTTATACGCAAATAGGGTTGTAATACAGTTAATTTTATACAATCTGCTTTCCGCATTTCAACGGGGACAGGAGAGAGAGTGAAGAAAAATTCTTTGGTTTCCGGTGATACGGATTTGAGAGGCACAGAGGATAGATTCGGGAGGAAAAAAGCTAAATTTCAACAAATTTTAAGCTGATTCTTCCCATCACTGCCCATTTCCACAGAAAAGGCGTTCGCTACCGATCGTGAGTTTACCTCCTGCAAGCCTGAACTCGAACGGAAAAAAAAGCTAAGTTTTTCCTCGGTTAGCTCTGGTCGCTCTTCATCAGTTTCTCCTCGCTCTCAGTAGAATCCATGGAAGTTTCCACTCATAGACAGAGGTAGAAGGGAATGGGAAAAGAACCCGCGATCGCTCCTTCTCCCACCTCCAGGCACTTTAACTGCCAATTCCCAAACGACCCGCCAAACCAGGAGTGAGAGGCAACAGCACCGCCACCATCAAAAACAAAGCTAACAAACCCAAAGCAGCACGAGCATCATCAGGTTCGCTCAGCTCATTCAAACTCGGCCGCTCCTGATTCCGCTGTAAAATCAAAATCACGATCGCCCAATAGAGAGCCAGTGGGTTCGCCACAGCCGCGATCGCCAACACCACAAACGTGGCAAAGGTTGCTCGGTTGGCAATCTTGCGGCCATAAATCGCCTGTACGATCCGGCCTCCATCCAACTGTCCGGCCGGCATTAAATTAATCGCCGTCAGTACCAAACCCAACCAACCAACCACCGTCAGCGGATGAACATCAACCATCGCCTGGTGTAGCGCCGGGCCCAACACCACCCGCGCCAAGGTTCCCACCAAAATCGAACCTTTGAAAAAATCAGCCGGTAATTTAAATAAGCTACCTGGGTGAGACAGCAACAACCCTGTAATCAACATCGCCAGAGACACCAATCCCCCCGCTGCCGGTCCCGCAAAGGCAACATCAAACAACACTTTTCGGTTGGGTAGGAGCGACTCGAAACGGTTGATCGCACCAAAGGAACCGATTTGCCAAGTGGGAATGAAAAAGGGCCAGCTCAAGCGTACATTGTGTCGCTTCGCCCAGATCTGATGAGCGAGTTCATGAGACCCTAAAACGGCCCACAGTCCAGCCGCGATCGGCACCACTTCCGCATACCGCTGGGGTTCATTGAAGAAGTCAAATCCTAATAGCAACGAGGCTGTTTCCAGACTGGTGGCGATCGTCGCCAGTAGCAGCACCACCGCTAGGATTTTTTGGGTCAGAGTCGCCGATTGCGGGTCATTTGTACTGGGTAAAACGATCGCCACCGGTTTACCATCCTGGTTTTCTACTAGAAATAGTCGATAGCGATCGCCTAATCTTTCTTGCAAACTCGCTGATAAGCGAGAATAAGCTTGATCCGGAGAACCTCGTAGGTTTCCTTTGAAGATCGCCCCTTCCTGATAGGGAATGGTCTCTGTAGCAAAGAAAGTATCAATGCCAAAGATGCCTTGAATCGCTTTTAAATCCTCTGGAGGAATCGGAACCACTTCTGACACCTCGATCGTCGGAGCGTCGGTTGTTGCCTTAGCTGATTCTTGCTTAGGTTCCGAGGATGCTTCCTGCTCATCGGTGCGGGAACGCAGCACCACATCTTGACCCGCTGCTCGCAGTTGCTTTCCCAGGTAAATGTAGAGTCCTGTGGAGGCGACCAACAGAAACAAGATCCCCACCAAATTGATGTAAATCCCGGCTGCAAACAAGCCAAAGAATAACAGCCAGGGAAGCATTAGTGCCACTGACTGCAACCAGGCGAGAATTCCCAATTTGCCGAAAGGCCGGGCGCGGATAAACCCCCACCCTAGAATTCCGATGGCAACCAGCACAATTAAAATGGTAGCGATGTTTTCCGATGCAGCTCCTGTTTCCAGCCCTAATAGGGATTTATCGGCTTCGATCGCGCTAATTAGAAATGGTAGGAATAAATTTCTGGGAATACCCAATAGAGTTGGTGCAAACATATCCAAACCTTTCGGAAACTATTCTTATCAATTAAGGATAACGCCTGAAGGCTCCTCGCCTGGTAATGAAAGCTGAGTTTAAGGAGGATGGCAGTCTCTCTGTGGATGACTCAAGTCGTTTCTAGACCCTCAAGAGGGCGTTCGCTGTGCGACCGGGATAGAAACCCTGCTCCGACGATCGCCATCAACAGACAGGTAACAGCTCTGAGAGTGAAAGGGGAGGGCTTTGTAGCTTGACATTTTTATTCATTTATGATTAAAACTCTACCACAGTTTTCAACGGCTGTAGGGTAAAGAGTGCGACCGCTTTCCCCGTTGTCCCCGACTTCCCATTCAGTTACCAGCTAACCGTCAATCCTGACCGCTCATTTTTGCAAAGCCAAGCTTGCTCGCGATCGACCTTCTGATTCGTTTGTAAATAATCTTTGGTCCAATTGCAAGCATAAGCAAGGGAATTTAGATGCAAAATTCGCTCTAAATTCCACAAAATAATCGTCTGGTCATCCCCCGCAGAAGCAATCAGTGGCAGATGAGGATGAAAAGCAACCGCTCGCACCCCTGAATGATGACCTTTGAGAGTCGTTAATAACGTCCCATTTCGTTTCCAAATTTTAACCGTTTCATCAATACTAGCCGTCGCAATCAGAGAGCCATCTGGACTAAAAGCAAGACCCCAAACCGCAGCTTCATGACCCGTTAGCGTCTGAATCAAAGTTCCATCTCGTCGCCACAACTTCACCGTGGTATCTCCACTTGCAGACGCTAAAATTTGACTATCCGGGCTAAAAGCAACGGTCCAAATCACAGCCTGATGCCCCTGCAAAGTTTTCAACAATTCCCCCTTTTCATTCCACAACCTCACGGTTTTATCATTATTTGCTGAAGCAAGAATTTGACCATCCGGACTAAATTCCAAGCCCCAAATGGGGAGTTCTGATTCCTGACCCTTGAAAGTTTTCAGCAACCGACCATCAGACTTCCATAACCAAATCTTGCCATCAGCCGTGCTGGAAGCCAAGAGGTCTCCGCGAGGATGCCAACTCACTGATAAAGCAGTCGCTGAATGGGGAGTAAAAGTCTGAATCAACGTCCCATCCCACCTCCAAAGTTTGAGGGTTTTATCTTCACTCACGGATGCCAGAATTTTGCCATTAGGACTTAAAGCGATATAGCCTAAGGCTGCATCATGGGCTTTGATGGTGCGTAATAAAGTACCGTCGAGTTGTCGAATTTGGAGAGTTGGGTCCGTTCCTGAGGCGACAATGGCACTGCCATCCCGATTGAATACTAAACCGCGCATCACCCCCGTTAAGCCATAGATACTTCTCTGAAATGGGTTCTGGGTTTTCCAAAGAATTACCACATTCTCAGCGCCCGCAGATGCGATCGTCTGACCATCTGGACTAAACGCAATCCCCCAAATTGCCGCGTCATGTCCTCTCAGAGTCGATAACAAAGTACCATCCCGTTTCCAGATTTTAATGGTTTTATCCCAGCTTGCAGATGCAAACAAATTGCCATCGGCGCTAAACCGCAATTCTTTAACCGTCGCATCATGGGCCTTCAGAGTGGATAGCAATGTACCCTCTCGGTTCCACAGGTTAATCATGCCATCCACACTTCCAGTCACTAACAGGTTGCTATCAGGACTGAAAGCACAGGAATATAAAGGTGTTGTGTGTCCTCGCAAGACGGTTCGCAAGCTGCCATCTGGGTTCCAGAGTCGGACATGATTATGGATATCTGCTGCTGCAATTGTTTGACCATCGGGACTCCAGGCTACAGCACGAATTCCTGTTGTTTCACCTTCAAACGTCTTTAATAATTGACCCCTTCGTGTCCACAGTTCAACGGTGCTATCTACACCACCTGCAATCAGCGTCGAACTATCTCGACTAAAATCAAGACCCCACAGTCCAGAGACCTTGCTTTGCATGGTATTGAGCAAGGTACCGTCTCGCTTCCAAAGTTTAATGGTTTTGTCATCTCCGGCCGAGGCTAAAATTTCTCCATCGGGACTGAATTTGACGACTCGCACCACGCTTTGATGTCCTTTTAAGGTGTGGCTCAAGGTGCCATCTCGCTGCCAAATTTTGACCGTGCCATCGACACTGGCGGTGGCGATTTGTTGGCCATCGGGACTGAAATCAACGCCTAAAACCGCAGCAGTATGACCATTGAGGCGATTATATTCCTGAATGCTCAAGACAACTCGTTCCAAGATTTGATCGATCTGCGATCGCAGCTTCGCATCTACCTCGCTGAGATGTTGCAGATTCTGCTTTGCTTTCATTGCCTGTAGCAAGGAATCTAAACCTTTATTGGAAGCAAACAACGCCTCAGAAGACAGTGCGATCGCTCGCAATTCACTCACAGCTGTTTGCTGATATTGGTGATAAGTTAAGAATCCTAGTGCGATCGCTACCACCATCATCGCGCTGACAATTCCTAACATCACCCGTTGTCGTTTCAAGTGACGCTGTTGCTCAAAAGAATGCTGTCGTTCTAACTCCAATCGTGCTTCTACTTCCTGAAGTCGGTCTGCTTCTAAAGCTCTTTGAGCTTCCTGTCGGTCTAATTCTTGACTGGCAGCTAGAAACTGATAATCAACATCGCTTAAACTTTTTCCCTGGGACCAACTCAGCATATCCCGTAAAGCTTTGCCTCGTAGCAACCAGGAGTTATCTTGATATCCAGAGATAATCCAAGCATTAATCGCTTGAGAATAAGGACGGAGGTTGGCAAGTTGTTTGGCGACCCAATCTAAATTAAAAATTTGCTGATAAATCGGATTTTTAATTCTCAGACTTCCCTCTCGCTTTTCCACCAATCCTGTTAAGATTAGTTCTGCTTGTTCGGAACTATTATCTGTCGGAATTCCCGCTTCTTCGAGGGATGATTCATCCTCGCCGGATGAGCGGAGTAAAATTTGCTGATAAAGTCCTAAGAGCCGTCCTACTCGCTGTTCGCTATACAGAAGGCGGTCGCAGATCGTCTTGAGAT
>JBLNEP010000070.1:0-18756 GCA_050262755.1 Actinomycetota bacterium
CAGGGTTGCACACAGATACAGGAGAAGTGCTAGGAACTGCTATTCGTGCCACTCATACCTTTTGTTTGGGTTTGTGGAAATTGGCATTTCTGCAAGACCAAGCTTTAGATTATATTGGCAAGGCTGAATTAATCGAGTTTGACATTCCGTTGGCAGATGTGACGGCGGTGTTAGGCGAGTTACCGCTGATGCGACGAATTACTAGAGACAGCGCAGTTGCACACCTACCCCTCCCTCGCCATCCCGCTAGTTACAAGTACACCAATGGTCATCTGCTGTTAGTGGCAGGTTCCCGCCGCTACAGTGGTGCGGCGGTTTTGGCAGGGTTGGGAGCGAGGGCGAGTGGTGTGGGGATGCTTTCGATCGCAGTGCCAGAATCGATTAAATTGTTGCTGAGCGCTCAGTTGCCAGAAGCTTTGATTATTGGTTGTCCTGAAACTGAAAGCGGCGCGATCCGGGTGTTGCCAGTGGGAGTGGATTTAAAGGCTTATGATGCGATCGCGGCGGGCCCTGGGTTGACATTAGATGCCGCCTCGGTGGTGGAAGCAGTCTTAGAGAGCGATCGTCCCTTAGTATTGGATGCGGACGGTTTGAATGTATTGGCTCACCTGGGTGCAAACGCGATTTTGTCTGAGCGGCGAGCCCCGACGACTCTGACTCCTCACCCTGGGGAATTTAAGCGCTTATTCCCTCATTTAGCCAATCAACTGGAATATCGAGCGGTTGCAGCTCAACAAGCAGCTCGCGAGAGTGGGGCGGTGGTGCTGTTGAAAGGAGCAAGAGTGGCGATCGCTAATAGCGCGGGCTCAGTCTGGCTTAATCCTGAAAGTACCCCAGCGCTTGGCAGAGGGGGTAGTGGCGATGTCCTCACAGGTTTACTGGGTGGCTTGTTGGCACCAGAAACTTCTCGTCAGTTTCCGGTAGAGTTCATCGCACAAGCTGCCGTTTGGTGGCACGCTCAAGCGGGAATTTTGGCGGCTAAGGAGCGGACTGAACTCGGAGTAGATGCCTTCACTTTAACGCAGTATTTAACGCAAGTTGTGAATAACAATTGCTGAGTCTGCTGAAGTCGTAGTGGCAACCATTAACTTGTTTTTGGAGCTGGCATGCGATCGAGTCAGCGACTCAGTGATATTCATTCTGGTTGCAGCGGTATGAGTAGGAAAAGGGGAAACGATGATGCACTCAACGGTGGGTCAGAGTACAGCTCCGATCTTCCCTTTCCTGAACAATTTTGATGGGATCCGATTTGCTCTCATGCCATAATTACACCTTTTGGTAGGTGGAAACTTCACCCCGTTAGCAGACATGATCGAGAAACAGATTTCCAATTATCCGTTGCTGCCAGCCCTATCCTTTCCATGAACCAACCTTTATTGATTGTTGATGTACAAACTGGTTTTATTAACGAATTTACCCATCACATTCCTGAACGCATTACCCGCTTAATTCAACAAGAAAAGCATGAACCAGTTTTGTTTACGCGGTTTCTCAATACTACAGATGGGCCGTACCAGCGATTATTAAATTGGCATAGTTGCTCCGAAGAGCCAGAAACGACGATTGTTCCTGAACTGCAACCCTTTACTCAGCCAGAAACGGTCTTTTCTAAGCCGGGTCTTTGTGGCCTGCCAACTGAGTTAAATCACTACCTTCAAGCACACAGAATTGAACAAATTCTAGTCGTTGGCATCGATACCGATATGTGTGTGCTAAAAATTGCAATGGATCTATTTGATATTGGCATCGAACCCATTGTTTTAACAGATTGTTGTGCAAGCACTGCGGGATTGCAGGCACACTTAGCAGGCTTAGCGGTACTCAGTCGTAATATCGGTGCAAATCGCTTGCGAGAAGCAGGTCTTTCTGGAGGATTGCTGGCGGCCCCTGAATTGTCGTAAGAAACTGATGATAGCAGTTGACACTAGGATGAGGGATTGGCTTAGAATCTCAAGAGAATAAAGAGGAGGGGCATGATCGAACTCAGCAATTACTATTGAAATTAATGCTGAGCTTGCCTAAGATTCTGAAATCATCAAGGGTGACACTCAAGAATGCGGAATGTGGGTTTCAGGGGTGCGACAATCGCTAAACTGATATACATAAACCACTTGCCACAGATACCCTTAGCATGATGAACCTTCCTGGTTATCAGGTTTTAGCTCAAATCTATGAAAGTGCCAACTCCCTGGTCTATCGGGGCTTTCGTTCTGCAGACGGTCAACCTGCGATCTTCAAGGTCCTTAAGCAAGATTATCCAGCACCGACTGAACTCACCCGCTATCAGCAAGAATATGAGATTGTACGCTCCCTAAATTTAGAAGGAGTTGTTAAAGCGTACAGCTTAGAAAATTATCAACGAACTCTGGTCATTATCTTAGAAGATTTTGGTGGTGAATCGTTAAAGGTATTGATGGAGCGGCAAAATTTTTTACTCCCCGATTTTCTTAAGATTGCAATTGAAGTTATAGAAATTATTAGCGAAATCCACGCTGCTAATATTATTCATAAAGATATTAATCCTTCCAATATTGTTTTGAACCAGACAACCGGGCAGCTTAAAATTATTGATTTTGGCATGGCTACAGTTTTTAGCCGCGAAAATCCTACGATGAAAAATCCTCATCTTTTAGAAGGGACGCTCGCTTATATTTCACCCGAGCAAACTGGGAGAATGAACCGTTCCCTTGATTATCGGACAGATTTTTATTCCTTCGGCGTTACTTGTTATGAAATGCTGACAGGAAAATTGCCGTTCGAGACAAAAGATGAGATCGAGTTAGTACATTGTCATATTGCTAAACAGCCACGCTCTCCCCAGGAACTTAATTCCAAAATCCCGAAAGTAGTTTCAGATATCGTGATGAAGTTGTTAGCGAAAAATCCTGAGGACCGCTACCAAAGTGCTTGGGGAATTAAAGCAGATTTAGTCTTGTGCCAGATGCAGTTAGATGCTAATGAATTAATTGAAGACTTTTCTCCAGGCGAGAATGATATTTCAGATAAATTTCAGATTCCACAAAAACTTTATGGCAGAGAGCGAGAAGTTGAAACTCTGTTAGCTGCATTTGAGCGAGTTGCAGCAACGGAGCAGAATCAAGCCGCTTCATCCTGCTTGCAACAGGTCAAACCAGGGGGCGTGGAACTGATGCTGGTTGTTGGTTATTCTGGAATTGGCAAGTCAGCATTAGTACGACAAATTTACCAACCGGTCATAGAAAAACGAGGTTATTTTGTTGGGGGGAAGTTTGAACAGTTTCAACGAAATACTCCTTATAGTGCTGTTGTTACTGCGTTTGCTGGATTGGTACAGCAACTCTTAACTGAAACTGAAACTCAACTTCAACAGTGGCAACAAAAACTATTAGCAGCTTTTGGGTCTAATGGTCAGGCGATCGTTGATATCATCCCTGAAGTGGAATTAATTGTAGGGAAACAACCCCCCCTGCCGGAATTAGGAGCGACTGAAGCTCAAAATCGCTTTAACTTATTGTTTCAAAAATTTATTCGGGTGTTCTGTGCGTCCGATCATCCTTTGGTCATATTTTTAGATGATTTACAATGGGCAGATTCTGCCTCTCTAAAATTAATTCAATTGATGATGATGGATACAGATACCAAGCACTTATTTTTAATTGGAGCTTATCGGGACAATGAAGTCAGTGCTAATCATCCTTTAATGCTCATGCTTGAGGAACTTCAGAAAGAGGGAGCAACGGTTAATCAAATTATGTTAACTCCCTTAGAACTGGAAGATATTACCGAGTTGATTAGCGAGACGCTACATCGTGAAGTAAATTCAGTCAAACCTTTAGCAGAGCTGGTGACAAAAAAAACGCTAGGAAATCCTTTCTTTGTGAATCAGTTTCTCAAAACACTTTATGCTGAAAATTTATTTATTTTTAATTTTAATAGCTTGAGTTGGCAATGGAATCTTGCTCAAATTGAAGCAAAAAGTATTACCAATAATGTCGTAGAATTAATGATTAATAACTTGAGGAGATTACCAACCTCTCTTCAACGAGTTTTGTGCTTAGCGGCTTGTGTAGGGTCGGATTTTGACTTAACGACTCTCTCGATTATCTGTGAACAATCACCAGTAGAAACGTTTCAAGCATTAACCAGTGCGATTAAAACTGGATTAATTCAGCCTACTTCAGAGTTAGATTCTCAACTATTAATTCAAAATTTTAAATTTGGACATGACCGAATACAGCAAGCAGCTTATACGTTAATTGATGAAACCCAAAAGCAAGCCCTTCACTTTAAAATTGGTCACCTTCTCTGGCAGAATACTGCTCCAGAACTGTTGCTAGAAAAAATCTTTGAAATTGTCGATCATCTAAATTTAGGTCTAGGAGAGAACTCAGACACCCTACCCTTCAGATTCAGTCAAGCAGAGCGAAACGAAATTGCTAAATTAAACTTGATGGCTGCTCAAAAAGCAAAAGTAGCCATCGCTTATAAAGCGGCTGCGGAGTATTTAAATTCTGGTTTAAATCTTCTAGCAGGAGATAGTTGGCAGACTCAGTACAATCTCACCCTCGATCTCTATACGACTCTTGCAGAAGTTGAACAATTAAATACTAACTTTGAGCGGGTTGAGCAAATTGCTAATCTGGTTGAGAAAAACGCCAAGACGGTTCTTGACAAACTCAAGGTGTACGAGGCAAAAATTTTACTATATGCCGCTCAAAATTATCAAAAAACTGCCATTGAAATAGGGTTAGAGGTGTTGGAGTTACTGGGAATATCCCTCTTAGAGGTACCGCCGCAAGTACAAGCGATCGAGGAACTCTATGAATTGCCAGAAATGATTGAACCGACTTTCTTGGGAGCAATGCGAATCTTAATGAGTATATCGGTTCCGGCTTTTATTGCCGATCCGCAACTGTTATCAGTCATTGTCTTTACAATGGTAAATCTTTGTATTAAACATGGAAACTCTCCCTTATCTGCATTTGCTTACGCTTTTTATGGTTTACTATTATGTGGAGGTTTGGTAGATATTAAGTCTGGTTATAAATTTGGGCGACTGGCTCTACAGGTTTTAGAAAAATTTAAGGCTAGAGAAGTAGAAACTAAAGTTGGAAACTTATTTTATGGGCTAATTATCCATTGGAAAGAGCCAGCTCAAAACGCAATTGAGCCTTTGCGGGAAACGGTAAAAACTGGTTTAGACAATGGAGATATTGAATTCACTGGTTACGCTGCTTTGCACTATTGCTCGAATCGATTATTAGTTGGAAAGAATTTAGGAATCGTTCAGCAGGAACAAAAACAATATATGAGTTTGCTGCAAACTCTCAAACAAAGCTTTTCGCTCTATCATGCTCAAATTTGGGGGCAGTTAGCACTGAACCTGAGTAGTAAGGTGGTAAATCCCTACGATTTAATGGGTGAGATTTTTGATGAAAGCAAAATGCTACCACTTTTGCAAGAGGCGAATAATCTCATGTCCCTCTATGCGATTTACTTAGCGAAGACGATCCTGAATTATTTATTGAAGAACTACAAAGCAGCAATTACAAATGCTGTTTTAGCAACTCAGTATGAACATGGTGCAATCGGCTTGTTTACAGCGTCTCAAAATCCGTTTTATTATTCTCTCGCGCTCTTAGCTGATTACCCTAATACCAGCCACTCTGAGCAAATAGAAGCTTTGAAAAAAGTAGTTGTTAACCAGCAAAAAATGAAGCTGTGGGCTGACCACGCCCCCATGAATTTCCAACACAAATATGAGCTAGTAGAAGCTGAAAAAGCACGAGTTTTAGGAAAATTTCTGGAGGCAGAAGAACTTTATGAAAAAGCGATTACAGGCGCAAGAAAAAATGGCTATCTTCATGAAGAAGCATTAGCTTATGAATTAGCCGCAGAATTTTATTTAACTCGCGGTTTAGAGAGAATTGCACAAACTTATATGACCGAAGCTCACTACAGTTATATTCGTTGGGGAGCTCAGGTTAAAATTGAGGATTTAGAAGCAAGATACCCGCAGTTAATCATTAAATCAACCCTTGGAAGCCATCTCACTGATTCAGAGGCAACAACAGGCCGGATCTCAAGCAGTGGCAGTTTAGGAGAAGCTTTAGATTTAGCGACTGTTATGAAAGCTTCTCAAGCGATCGCCAGTGAAATTGAGCTAGCTAAGTTGCTAGCTTCTTTGATGAAAATTCTGATTGAAAATGCGGGGGCTCAATTGGGCTATCTGATCTTAGAATCTAATGGTCAACTACTCATTGAAGCATCAGGAAGTGTAGAAGAAGTTCAGGGGGGACTCCCGCTCTTACAAACAAACGTATTGCAATCAGCCCCTCTGGAAAATAATCTGCCTGTTTCTATTATTAACTATGTTGCTCGTACTAAAGAAAGTGTCGTTAAAAATGATGCGAGTCTTCCCAGTAAATTTGCTAACGATCCTTATATTAAAACCCATCACTCTAAATCAATATTATGTGCACCCTTGCTAAATCAAGGTCAGCTCCTCGGCATTATTTACTTAGAAAATAATTTGACGATAGGAGCTTTTACTTGTAATAGATTGGAAGTCATTAAACTCTTGTCAACCCAGGCAGCAGTCTCAATTGCTAATGCTAAGCTCTACGCAGAAGTTCGCGAGAGTGAAAGTAAGTTAACACAATTTTTAGAAGCTTTACCAGTGGGAGTTTCTGTCTATAACCCCAAGGGAGAAGTCTCCTATATGAATCAAACAGGACAACGTTTACTCTGTCCTAATTCTCTCCCAGATCCTCCCTGGCAAAAATCAGCTTCAGCGTTTCAAATTTATAAAATAGGAAGCGATCGTCAGTTTCCAACTGAGCAATTGCCTGCGTTACGAGCTCTTAAGGGTGAAATGGTTACCACTGATGATTTGGAAGTTCATCTGGATGGAAAAGTTATCCCACTAGAAATACAGGCAAAACCAATTTTAGATGACAAGGGAAATATTATCTATGCCATTCTAACCTTTCAAGATATTACCCAACGCAAACAAGCGGAGAAATTGCTAGCCGAATATAATCGCATTTTAGAAAAGGAAGTGCAAGAACGGACCCAAGAACTTTCACAAACTCTAGACAATCTTAAAGCTACTCAACAAGAACTAATTCAATCTGAAAAAATGGCAGCTTTGGGGCAACTCATTGCTGGTGTTGCCCACGAAATCAATACTCCTTTAGGTGCAATTCGGTCGTCAGTCCAGAATATTGCAGATTTCTTGCAGCAAAACCTATTACAGTTGCCAGAATTTCTGCAAAGCCTTACCTGTGAGCGTTACTTGGATTTCTTAGCTTTACTCAAAAAATCTAGCCAACCAGCGTCCCTCCTATCTAGCAAAGAAAAACGCTTCTTTAAAAGAGCGCTCATTCGACAGTTAGAATCCCACGGCTTTCAAAATGCTGATACGATTGCTGATACATTTGTCGATATTGGTGTTTATGATGATATTTCACCCTTTTTACTGCTCTTGCAAGATTCACATCACCGTGAAATTTTACAAATGGCTTATCAACTTGCTAGCTTGCAAAGAAGCACTCAAACTATTATGACTGCCACAGAACGAGCTGCAAAAGTTGTATTTGCTTTAAAAACTTATGCTCGTTATAACTCCTCGCTTGAAAAGGTAAAAACTCATATTCCCGAAGGAATTGAAACTGTCTTAACCCTTTATCAAAATCATCTGAAACAGGGCGTTGAAGTGAGGAGAAGCTATGCTCCTGACTTACCTCCGGTTTTGTGTTACCCTGACGAACTCAATCAAGTCTGGACCAATTTAATTCATAATGCGTTACAAGCAATGGACAATAAGGGAGTCTTAAAAATTGATGCCAAACATCAAGAAGATAGCTTAAAAGTCAGCATTGCGGATAATGGTAAGGGCATTGCTCCAGAAATCCTACCACGTATTTTTGAGCCATTCTTTACAACAAAACCCCCAGGAGAAGGCAGTGGCTTAGGATTGGATATCGTCAAAAAGATCGTCGAAAAGCATGAAGGTGAAATAGAGGTTTCATCAATACCGGGTCAAACTATTTTTACTGTCTCAATTCCCACGATCGCTTAGGGAAAGGTTGCCGAAAAATCAAAGTTAAGCTATTTCTGAGGTTTTCTCCTATGGTTAAAGGCAGTTCTGAAACTAAAAAAATACTAGAGCAGGCTCTTGAACGCTATCCCATCCGGCTGTCTCCTGAGACTCTTGTGATTGATGCGATCGCAGCCATGAGTCAAGCTAGCGCCAGTTATATTTTAATTGTTTCCTCAGGAAAATTGCTGGGAATCTTTACAGAACACGAGCTTGTGAAACTGACTGCCCGTGAAATTCCGCTGGAAGGAGCGGTCCTTGCTCAAGTAATGATACAAAATGTCATTACCGTTACTTTAGAAGCAGCAGGTAATCTCTACTCAGTATTAACATTGTTGCGATCCTCCCAGCTTCACCACCTTCCCATTCTGGATGGACAGGGAAAATTACTCGGTGTGATTACACTAAAAAGTTTGTGGCAAATCCTCAAACCTACTGATTTTCTTCACGGCTTCCGAATTGGGGAAATGATGGTGACTTCGCTCATGACAGCCCCCAATGATGCTTCGGTTTTTCAGGTTACTCAGCAGATGGCGAATGCTGGTACAAGCTGCGTGGTTATCTGTGCTATGAATACTGATTATTCACAGATCATGTCTGGCACTCAAAGCCTCAAACCTGTGGGCATTGTTACCGCGCAAAATATTGTTAAATTTAGGAGTAATCAGCTCGATCTTCTTCAAACAACTGTTGAAAAAGTGATGAATCCTCCCCTAAATTTAATTAATCAGAAGGCTACTTTGTGGGAGGCTTACAAAATGATGCAGCAGCAATTGCTCCAACCATTAGTTGTAGTCGATGAAGCAGGCTATTTAGCTGGCCTCCTTACTCAAACTAGCATTCTGTCCGCTCTCCCTCCTGTAGAAGTACACACGACTGTAGAAATTTTGCAGGAAACAGTTGTTGAAAAAACTCAAGAACTAAGAATCGTTCATGAGCAAATGGAGCAGGGAGTGATGCAACGAAAACAGGTAGAAGAGGAGTTACGAAAAGCTCAAGAAACTTTAGAAGAACAAGTTCAACAGCGAACTTTAGAACTAACTAAGGCTAATGCTCGCCTCAAGCAAGAAATTCAGGAGCGGATTGCAGCAGAAGCTGAAATCCGTCGCCTCAACGCCGAACTCGAGCAGCGAGTTCAAGAACGGACTGCTTTATTAACCACAAGGAACCAAGAATTACAACAGGAAATTCGTGAGCGCATGCTCCTTGAAGAGAAATTACATATTTCTGAAAGTAAAATGCGGGCAGTTTTTGAAGCAATGACTGATATTATCATTGTTCTTGATACTCACAAAAATATCGAAGTTCTTCCGACAAATATGGCGGTTCTTTATCAACCAAATCGCAATATTGTCGATCGGACAATCGAACTTTTGTTTGAAAATGAGAAATCAGAAGATTATTGGCGGTACATTCAGAAAGTTTTGGAAACTCAAGAAGCGATCAATTTTGATTATTGTTTATCGATAAACGAGGGCTACCTTTGGTTCACTGCTTGCATTTCGCCGTTGTCGCACAACACAGCCATTTGGGTGGCCCGCGACATTAGCAGTCGTAAACGAGCTGAGTCAGAGCTACGACAAAAAAATGCAGAATTAGCAACTGCATTGCAAGAATTAACACTGGCTCAAAAAGAACTGATTCATTCTGAAAAAATGGCAGCTTTGGGACAATTGATTGCTGGCATTGCCCACGAAATTAATACCCCCTTAGCAGCGATTCGAGCTTCTATCCAAAATATTACTGAATTTTTGTTTAAAAACCTTGAAGAGTTACCCGCTTTTTTTCAGCAGCTTTCCCCAGAACATCAGCAAGAATTTTTTGCGCTATTGAACTATTCAACCCAATACGCAGATACATTATCAAGTAAAGAAACACGTTGCTATAGAAAAGCTTTACAATCCCAGCTTAAATCGGAAGGGTTTAAAGGAGCTGAGAGCCTTGCTTGTACTTTGGTTGATATTGGGATTCGGGGTGAAATTGAACCATTTTTTTCTTTATTAAAAACAGAAAAATCTCAAGAAATTTTACAAGTTGCCTATCAATTTTCAACTCTTCAGAGAAGTACAAAAACGATTGCAATAGCGACTGAACGTGCTGCTAAAATTGTATTTGCTTTAAAAAATTATGCTCACCATGACTCTTGTGAAGCAAAGAAATTAATAAATATTATCGATGGCATAGAAACAGTATTAATCCTTTACCAAAATTATTTAAAACAGGGAGTAGAAGTGCTACGGAATTATCAGCAGAACTTACCTCTAATTCTATGTTATCCTGATGAACTAAATCAAGTTTGGACAAACTTGATTCACAATGCTTTACAAGCAATGGAGAATCAGGGGGTTTTGCAAATTGAGGTGAAGCAGCAAGGTGAAACTCTACAAATTAGGATCGCGGATAGTGGGAAGGGAATTATGGCGGAATGCCTACCACATATCTTTGAGCCATTTTTTACAACTAAACCTCCTGGTGAGGGTAGTGGTTTAGGGTTGAATATTGTTAAAAAAGTGATCGAAAAGCATCAGGGAAAAATTGAAGTAGCGAGTGTACTAGGAAACACGGCATTTACTGTCATCTTACCTTGCTAATGATGACCGTAAATAATCTTGTTATTTTATCTATAAACCATTCATAAAATCTTGTCAAAAAACAAGGTTTTACAAGTAATCAGCAAAGTCATAAAAATTGTATATTCTCAGGGTAAAATATAAGTAGAGAAGGTCGATCGCCAAAGGATCTTTAGTTTTTTTATCGGGTTGATGCCCAGGAGTCAAAAATGTCAAAAGCTGTGATTTTATGTGTTGACGATGAAATTGTAGTATTAAATAGTTTAAAAATTCAGCTTAAAAGAGAGTTTAACGATCGCTATGTTTACGAATTCGCTGAAAGTGCTGACGAAGCTCTGGAAATTATTGAGGAACTCAAAGAAGAAGATAATGATATTCTAGTCATTGTTTCTGATTGGTTAATGCCTGGTATTAAGGGAGACGAGTTTCTGATCCGTGTCCATGAGAAATATCCTCAAATTGTTAAAGTAATGTTAACAGGGCAAGCCAGTGAGTCAGCAATTGAACGAGTGAAGAAGCAAGCGGATCTACATGCTTGCTTATACAAACCTTGGGATAGCCAAGAATTGATCGATACTATCAAATCAGGCTTAGCACGGCTATGAAAAAATTAGTAATTATTTGTGTTGACGATCAGTCGATTATTCTTGAGAGTCTAAAAATAGATTTAAAAAAAGCTTTGGGAGAAGATTATCTCATTGAAACGGCTGAAAGTGGCGAAGATGCTTTAGAATTGTTAGCAGAATTGCTAGAAGAAGGACATGAAATTCCCCTAGTAATTTCTGATTATTTGATGCCGAGCATGAAAGGGGAGGAGTTATTAAAACGTATCCACGAAATTTTGCCAAAAACTATTAAAATTATGTTAACAGGGCAAGCCGATCTAGAAGCGGTTGCCCAAGCCATTAAATATGCAAGATTATACCGTTATATTGCCAAACCTTGGCAAGCAGAAGACTTAAAATTGACGGTAAAAGAAGCAGTCAACAGCTATTTGATGGAAAAGCAACTAGCGGAACAAAACATCCAACTTCAGCAACTAAATCAAGAATTAGAAAATTTAGTTGAGCAGCGAACCGCTGAATTACGGCAGTCTGAAGAAAAGTTTGCTAAAGCTTTTCGTGCTTCTCCTAACCCAATTACCATTACTCGCCTCAGCGATAGCCACCATATTGAGGTTAATGATGCTTTCTGCGAGATGATCGGTTATGCAAGTGAAGAAATCCTCGGCTATACTGCCGTTGATTTAGGTATTTGGCTCAATCATGAAGACCGCACTAAACTCTTTAAAGAACTTAGAGAAAATGGGGTTGTTCGGAATTATGAATTCCAGTTCCGTACCAAAATAGGTGAAGTAAAAACTGCTTTACTTTCAGCAGAAATTATTACAATCAATAGGCAAACTTGTGTAATTTCTGTCAGCCAAGATATTAGCGATCGCAAAAAAGCAGAAGAAAAAATCCGAGCTTCAGAAGCATCTCTAGCAGTCGCTCAAAGAATTGCTCATATTGGTAGCTGGGAATTCGATCCTTTCACACAAGAAACGGTTTGTTCAGAAGAACTATTCCGCATTTTTGACCTCGATCCCAATCAAAAAGTGCTGACTTCTGCTGAAATGAGTAATTTAATTCATCCTGATGATAAACCTGCATTTCGCAGCGCGATGCAACAGGCGATCGACACTGGAAAATCCTACGAAATCGAGTACCGAATCGTGCGCTCCGACGGTTCACTCCGCTACATTGAAGTCAAAGGAGAAGCAATTGTCAGTCAAGGTCAGACCGTGCGACTCGTAGGAACCTCAATGGATATCACCGAACGCAAACAAGCAGAATTAGCTCTACAACAGGCTAAAGAAGAAGCAGACAGAGCCAATCGTGCTAAAAGTGAATTTTTATCTAATATGAGCCATGAATTACGTACCCCTCTGAATGCAATTCTCGGTTTTACCCAATTATTAGCTCGCGATTCATCCCTTAAACTCGAGCAGCAGGAACATCTAGAAATTATTATTCGTAGTGGTGAACATTTGCTAAATTTAATTAATAATATTCTGCAAATGTCAAAAATTGAAGTAGGGGGGATCACCCTTAATAAAAATAAATTTGATTTTTACTGCTTGCTACAGACTTTAGAAGAAATGTTGCAATTGCAAGCCAACAAAAAAAGTTTACAGCTAATTTTTGATCTGGCTCCTAACCTACCTCGCTATATACAAACGGATGAAAGTAAATTGCGTCAAGTCTTAATAAACCTCTTAGGAAATGCCATTAAATTTACTACAGAAGGAGGGGTGACACTACGAGTCAAAAATCAAGCATCTGGTTTGTTGACACTGGAAACAAACAGCGAGCTGAGTCATCCAATCCCCTGCCAAAATTCAATTGATTTTAGTTTTAAAGCTAGAAATCCTGAAGTAAAAGTTCTTGACAGTCAGATTGAGCCTTCTGAACCAGCATGGACAGAGAATAGCAATAGTGAGGCAGCTTATTATCTTCAATTTGAAATTGAAGATACAGGACCGGGAATTGCCCCAGAAGAACTTAGTAATTTATTTAAACCATTTATGCAAACTGAAGCAGGTCGAAAATCTTTAGAAGGCACTGGTTTGGGCTTACCCATTAGTCGCCAATTTGTACAACTTATGGGCGGTGATATTGCCGTCGATAGTAGCCTAGGAAAAGGAACAATTTTCAAATTTGATATTAAGTTTGAACTCGCTGAAAATTCCGAAATTCCAGTTTTGCAAGTGAGTCGCCGAGTCATTGGTTTAGAGGCAGGACAAGCGGAATACCGGATCTTAGTGGTCGAAGACCGTCTGGAAAGTCGCGTCTTGCTAGTGAAACTTTTGGCCTCCCTCGGGTTTTCAGTGCGTGCAGCAGTAAATGGCGCCGAAGCCATTGATTTTTGGTCAAGTTGGGAACCGCACTTAATCTTAATGGATATGCGAATGCCCGTGATGGATGGATATGAAGCGACGAAACAAATTAAAGCTCATTTAAAAGGTCAGGCTACTGTGATCATTGCCTTAACCGCTAGTGCCTTTGATGAAGAGCGATCGGTGATTTTGTCAGCAGGTTGTGATGATTTTGTGGCTAAACCATTTCGAGAACAGGTAATTTTGGAAAAGATTGCTAAATATTTGGGAGTGCGTTACGTTTATGAGGAACGAACTACATCGACCTTGCCAGTGGGAACAACTTCCCCCTTAATACAAAAAAGTGAACTAGCATTCGGTAAAGAGCACAACTCACCTTTTATTCTTGATGCTACATCTTTCCAAGCCATGTCACCTGAATGGGTAGATAAATTGTATAGTGCTGCTAATTCAGTTGATGATGAAGAAATTTTTCGTCTGATCGATCAAATTCCTCCTAATTATGCTAATCTGGGCACAGCCTTAGTAGAATTAGTCCATAACTTTCGGTGCGATCGGATCATTGATTTGATTGAAGAGCTGAGAAACTCCTCCTCTCAGTTGTAGATGGAACCCCCCTCAGTCTACCCTCCCTAGCAGCCTTGGCTACAGGGAGTTTAACCAGTTATTCCCCCGTATTAAATTCAGTTTCATTGCCAACAACCTACTTGAGCAGCAATTAACAGTTAGTAATCAATGAATATCCCTCAGCCTGACATCAACAAAGGTAATATTTTAATTGTTGACGACACCCCAGAAAATTTGCAAGTTTTATCAGCTACTCTATCCGAACGTGGCTATAAAGTTCGGGGCGTCGTTAATGGCAAAATGGCAATCAGAGCAGCTCGCTCGGCTAGCCCCGATTTAATTTTACTCGATATTAGAATGCCAGATATGAATGGCTATGAAGTCTGCGAACAACTCAAAGGCGATCCGCAGACCACAAAAATACCAGTGATTTTTATTAGTGCTTTAGATGAAGTTTTAGATAAAGTGAAAGCTTTTAATATAGGTGGAGTTGATTACATTACTAAACCCTTTCAAGTCGAAGAAGTTTTAGCAAGAGTTGAAAATCAACTGACCATCCAAAGACTACAAAAACAATTAATGGCTCAAAACGAACAATTACAAAAAGAAATTTTAGAAAGAAAGAAAGCAGAAGAAGCTGCTGCTGCTGCTTCCCAAGCAAAGAGCCAATTTTTAGCCAATATGAGTCATGAACTACGGACTCCCCTCAACGCCATTCTGGGTTTTACCCAAGTCATGACCCGTGACCCTTTTCTCAGTACAGAACAGGTGGAAAATCTAAGGATTATTAACCGTAGTGGCGAGCATTTACTAGAATTAATTAATGATGTCTTAGATTTATCTAAAATTGAAGCTGGCATTATCGCCCTGTATGAAACCAATTTTGATTTATATCGGCTTCTCGATAATTTAGAAGAAATTTTTCTCTTTAAAGCCGAAAGAAAAAGGTTAAATTTTCAACTTCTTCTCCAACCAGAAGTTCCACAATATATAAAAGCTGACGAAAAGAAATTACGAGCTTGTTTAATGAACTTGCTATCCAATGCTCTCAAATTTACTCAACAGGGTAGTATTACATTGCGAGTCATAAAAAAAACAGAAGAGCAAGTCGGAATTCCCATTCAATTAGAATTTGAAGTAGAAGATACTGGCGTAGGAATTGCACCTGAAGAAATCGAAACTGTATTCCAAGCATTTGTACAAACAGAATCGGGTAAAAAATCTGCGGAAGGAACAGGGTTAGGCTTAACAATCACCCGCAAATTTGTAGAGTTCATGGGAGGAAATATTAGCCTAAACAGTGTGGTCGGAGCCGGAACTACCTTTAGATTTAATATTCATTGCTTCCCAGTCGATGCTTCAGAAGTGTTCATCCAACCTATCCAGCGAGTCATTGGCTTAGAGTCTAATCAAGAACTCTATCGAATTCTTGTTGTTGACGATACTCCAGAAAGCCGCCTTTTATTAATTAAGTTGCTCCAACCCATCGGCTTTGAAGTCAAAGAAGCTGAAAATGGTTTACAAGCCATTGCTATGTGGGAAAATTGGCAACCCCACCTGATTTGGATTGATACAAGAATGCCCATCATGGATGGTATAGAAGCTACTAAACAGATTAGAGCCAGGGAAAAGGCAGCTATGACTACAGAGGTTTCATCACCTCCCCGCTTCCCTACTGTAATTATCGCCTTAACTGCCAGCGCTTTTGAAGAAAAGCGAAGCGATATTCTAGCTGCTGGCTGCGATGAGTTTGTCCGTAAACCTTTTAAAGAAGAAGAATTATTTGCCATGATGGCACGATACTTAGGAGTGCGCTACCTTTATGAAGAGTTACCCTTGCCAACCCCACCTATCGCTGGCAAACGCTATGCCTTATATGAAAAACCAGATTCATTTTTCTTACCGCTCTTAGAGCAGATGCCTTTGGCTTGGGTGCAGGAACTTCATCAGGCTGCTAATGAAGTCAATGAAGATTTAGTACGCTTGCTGCTCGAGCAGATACCTGATAGTTCCCCTACTTTAGCTGAAACTTTGAAGGATTTGCTCGAGGATTTTCGCTTAGATCGACTCGTGCATCTCGCTCGCTTAATATTAAAATAATTTAAACTGTTTTTTGAATTAAACGAAGCAAATTTTATTTTCAAACAATGGATAACCAAAAAATCAAAATATTAGTTGTTGATGACCAGCCCAGCAATCTCCGATTTTTGTCAAATGTCTTGACAGAACAGGGCTATCAAGTTCAAAGAGCTATCTCTGGACAACTGGCACTTAATGCAGCCCTCTCATCTCCCCCCGATTTAATTTTGCTGGACATTATGATGCCAGACATGGATGGCTATGAAGTTTGTAAACAACTGAAGTCTATTGAACAAACTCGAGCAATTCCTGTTATATTTTTAAGTATTCTTGATGAAGTTTATGATAAAATAAAAGCATTTCGAGTGGGTGGCGTCGATTATATTATGAAGCCATTCCAAGTCGAAGAAGTCTTAGCACGAATCGACAAGCAAATTGCAATTCAAAGGCTACAACAGCAATTAAAAGAGCGGAATGAAAAGCTACAAGAGTCCCAATCCCTCTTAGCAGGAATTTTAAATAGTTCCCTAGATGGAGTCGCTGCATTTTCTGCGCTTAGAAATGAGCAGAGAAAAATCGTAGATTTCAAGCTAATCTTGTTGAATCCGACAGCAGAAAAAATGCTGAACCGGAGATTAGATGAACTCGTAGGCAAGCAGCTATTAGTAGAAATGCCAGAGCATCTAACCAATGGCTTATTTGAGGCCTATGTCTCTGTAGTAGAAACAAGTCAGCCGCTTGAGCTAGAATTTTTTTATCATAAAGGGCCTCTGAATGGCTGTTGGTTACAAATTGCAGCAGTTAAGTTAAATGACGGTTTTGCCATCACATTTCGCAATATCACAGAACGCAAACAAGCAGAAACTGCTTTGCGAGAAAGCGAAGAACGTTTCCGCGCGATTTTTGAACAAGCCGCAGTGGGAATTGCTCACATCTCCCTGTCAGGTCAATTCCTACGAGTGAACCCAGGCTTTTGTGAAATTCTTGGCTATCAGGAGTCTGAACTGCTATGCCGAACTTGGCAGGAAATTACTCATCCCGATGACTTAGGAACTGAGAGTGAATATATACAGGAAATGTGGGTGGGTAGCCTCCCCACCGCTTCAATGGAAAAGCGCTATATCCGTAAAGATGGTCAGGTCCGGTGGGTGAATGTCACGATTTCAACAATGCGGATCGCTGAGAAAATTCAGTATTTCATTGGTGTTATTCAAGATGTCTCAGAGCGTAAACAAGCAGAAATTGCCTTGCGAGAAAGTGAGGAACGTTTCCGCGCAATTTTCGAGCAAGCCGCAGTCGGAATTTCCCAGACAACACTATCAGGTCAGTTTCTTCGAGTCAACCCAGGTTTCTGTGAAATCATGGGATATACTGAAGCAGAATTATTAGAAATGGCTTGGCAGGAAATTACCCATCCAGATGATGTAGAACCTAACTTAGACTATGTGAGTCACTTGTTAGCCGGTCAAATTCAAACTTACTCCTTAGAAAAGCGCTATATCCGCAAGGATGGCGGGGTGCGATGGGTAAATAGTACCACCTCTGCTATGCGAAATGCCACAGGTACGCCCCAATTTTTAATTGGCGCGATCGAAGATATTTCTGAACGCAAACAAGCACAGGAACAACTACAAGCGAGTTTAGAGGTGCAAACCCGTTACGCCCAAGAACTGGCTCGTTCCAACGCTGAACTCGAGCAATTTGCTTATGTCGCCTCCCACGACTTACAAGCGCCATTATCAACCATTGCTAGCTATGCTCAACTCTTAGAAACTCGTTACCAAGACCAACTTGAGGCGAATGCTAAGAAATTTATTAATAAAATTGTTAAAGGTGCACTGCGAATGCAAGTCCTCATTGACGATTTGTTAGAGTATTCGCGAGTTGGCCGAAAAAATAAGCCGTTTGCAGCCACTGACTGCAATCGAGTGTTTGAAGAAGCCTGTGCTAATTTACATTTAGCACTCCGCAAAAACCAAGCTGTTGTTACCCGTAGCAATTTACCCCTTGTCACGGCTGATAGTTCTCAACTGGTGCAACTGTTTCAAAATTTAATTAGTAATGCCATCAAGTATCGCCGGGACGAGCCACCTGTTATTCGAGTAACGTTTGAAAACCAGGAAGATTGCTGGTTATTTGCTGTACAAGATAATGGGATTGGGATAGAATCAAAATACTCAGAGCGAATCTTCCAAATTTTTCAGCGCTTGCACACCCAAGAGGAATATTCAGGCACAGGCATTGGTTTAGCAATTTGCCAGAAAATTGTGGAGCGCCACGGGGGTCGAATTTGGGTTGAATCTCAACCGGGAACGGGTTCAACTTTTTACTTTACCATTCCCCATAAAATCTGGAATTCAGAGCGTGAGGGAGAGTCCTTCTAACTCATGAGTACCTGAGTAACCAAAAGCAAGTTTCTGGCTTTTTACCGCTTGACTTCTAGCTTTTAACCCTCAACAGTTGGCAGGGTAAACGCATCTAAATAAACTTGACAAAAATTGATAATTGTGAATAATGAATAATCGGAAAAAAGCATTCTTAAAACTCTTAATTATTACCCAATTAGGCGAATTAAATCTTAG
>JBLNEP010000071.1:0-78951 GCA_050262755.1 Actinomycetota bacterium
GCTCTTCCATTAATAGAATAATCCCTTGTTGCTCGCTCCCCACAATCAGCGGTGTGCAGATCACGCGACAGCCAATTGTTCGACCGCGGCGGTTGATTGCCTCCACCATAATCTCTTGATAATCACTGGTTCCACTCTGGCAAGACCGAATCGGTTGCCGCAGTTGTTCTAAAGGTAAACCAATATCTAAATCAAAGAAAAAATGACCCTGGACTTCCTCTAAACGCAATCCCCATAACTCCTCAGCGCGGTCGTTCCAGAGTTGAATACTTAATCGATTGCTAAGTACCACCATCCCCACCCGCAAACTCGTTAAGATTGCTTTCATAAAAGCATTGATGCGGTTCACTTCCTCTGTTCGCTTGCTGAGTTCATCATTCGTTGCCTGGAGTTCTTCGTTAGAAGATTGCAGTTCTTCATTCATGGTCTCCAGTTCTTCATTGGTACTTTGTAACTCTTCGTTTGTGGTTTCTAGTTCTTCATTGGTACTTTGTAACTCTTCATTTGTGGTTTCTAACTCTTCATTGGTGCTTTGTAACTCTTCATAGGCTGTTTCTAATTCCTGAGAGGAGCGCTCCAATTCTCGCTGTAACTGGTTGTAGCGCGTGACATCCATAAAATCAATGCAGACTCCAAACTCACCCTCGATAGGGTCGATTAAGGGAGTAACCTCAATGTCGAGATAAGTATTAGAATCATCTGACCTGAGCAACTCAACGTTAGAAATCTTGACGCTGGTGCGGTCTGTATAAGCCTGCTGAATGCGCGATCGCAACTCCGCCGGTCGATAAGACACTTCTAAATCCTGCAAAGGACGACCCAGATCCTGCAAACTCAGAGCAAATAGCATCCGCGCTAGTCGGTTCGCCATCACCAAATTGCCGTTAATATCCACGATCATCTGAGCGACTGGCTGAGCCTCAAACGCTTCCTGTCGCAAGCGCGAGGTGCCGGTTCGTTGATGTTCATCCTCCATATTTTCTGTTTCTCCGACGATCAGAGGACGTTGGCGAATATTCGCTCGCGGTACTTTCGCAAAAATTCGATGTTTCAGGCTGGCTGGGATAAACAGGTTGCCATGAGTTAGCAACATCTCCGCCTTACCGACAAATAAAAATCCCGTTTGATTGAGAGCGAAGTGAAACCGATTGAGAATGTGAGCTTGAGTGTCTGAATTGAAATACATTAAGGTGTTTCGGCAGACCAGTAAGTCCAGGCGAGAAATGGGAGCATTCTGAATCAAATCATGGCGACCGAAAATCACACAGCGTCGCAAGTCGGTTCGGAAAACATATTGACCTGCAACCTGTTCAAAGTATTGGTCACGCAAACTGTCTGGTAGAAGTCGCAGTTCCTTTGCTGCATAAATGGCTTGGCGTCCTTTCGTGAGTTCTGCTTCGTCTAGATCGGTGGCGTAAATTTTCACGCGCGACCGAAATGCTTCCACCCCTAAAGCTTCGGTAAAGATCATGGCGAGGGTGTAAGCTTCTTGACCGGAAGCACAACCAGCACTCCAAACTCGGATGGGTGCGTTTGTTGATTTTGCACTGAGAATGTGAGGAACGATCTCTGTTGAGAGAAATTCCCAGGCTGGCGCATCGCGAAAGAAGGTTGTAACGTTGAGCAACAGTCCATCAAAGAGGTAATTGAGTTCCAGAGGGTTGACTTCGAGGTAATCTAAATATTCAGTGAAAGATGGCACTCCAACTTTAGCCATGCACTTTTTCACTAAACGCATGAGACTAGGGCGCTTATAACCAGTAAAGTCAAAGCCACGGCTTTCTTTCAGGTAGTTGAGCAATGCTTCAAACGCTGGATCTTCGCCTCTCTGGGTCACAAAGTCTCTCCTTTGATATCTCCGGTTGTTACTAAATTTTTTAAGGCAGGGGCGATTTTGTCCAGTGGTAAGACCCAATCTACACAGCCAGTGGCGATCGCAGCCGCAGGCATCCCGAAGATTTGGGAAGTCTCGCGATTCTGAGCAATCACAACACCTCCTCTTTTTTTGATTTCCTGTACACCCTGTTGTCCATCGCTGTCAGCACCGGTCAAAACCACTGCGATCGCCTGGTGCTGATAAATGATGGCAATGGATTGAAACAAAACCTCTGCCGCAGGTCGGACAAAATGTACTTTTGCTGATTGGCACAAATGCAGGGTGTGGTTGGGGTTGACTCGCAGGTGATAATCGGGGGGTGCGATGTAAACTTGACCGACTTTCAAGGGTTCTCCGTCCTGTGCTTCCTTGACCTGCAACGGCGAACTGCGATCGAGAATCGGGGCGGTGAAGCTGCGGTACTTTGGAGCTAGGTGCTGTACAATCACGATCGGCACAGGAAAATTGTGCGGTAATTTAGACAAGATATCGCGCAATGCTTTCAAACCTCCCGCTGAGGCAGTTAACGCTACGATCTCAAAGGCTGGGGGGCGAGGTTTAATGGTTAGAGATTTCCCTTCGTCCCCATCAGAAATACTCTGAGTGTCTGTTTGTAGTTCCTCTGGTAGTTTGGGAGTCAAGGTTTATGCTCCTAAGAAGGGTAATTGTTAAAATTTCAGAGATTTTTACTAAACATTTACTTGCTTACAAGCTCAGCAAATTTTTGTGACTAAGACCGGATAACCAGAGGCAGCTATAAACGGTCACAACGCCAAATTTGTGCGATTTTTTAGTGAGTTCTATTATACCTCATCCTAAAGAAAAAATTAAAAAAATGATCGTGTTTTGCTCTGAAGGGTCATCAATTTTTTGGGGCCGTTAAATAGGGGAGCCATTACCCACTCGCTGAGTGCTGGCAACCAAGGCTTCATCTAGGAGGAAAACAATTAGCTTTTGCAAGCAGGGGTTAAAAGTGGGACTTGAGACCGGGAAACTATGATTTCATCCCGACTGGTATCTCCCATTCTGATTTTGAGCTGAGTTCAAGCGGGTTGTTCATTCTTCAGCACTCCCTCAATCTCTGTTTCATTCAACAGAATGGTAGTCTCATAACCAATCCGCCCCATTTCTGGTTCTGGTCCCATTTCCATCTGCACTGCATAAGACCAACTCCCTGCATCCAGGCAATAGTTTTTGATGATACCCACACCCCCATTAAAAAATACAGTTTGTTGTTTCCTAAACTTGGGTAATATCTGGGCGGGATGAATCCCTAAATTCAGGGTTTCTAAACCAAGATTTTTGAAATAGGAGAACGACCGAGAGGCTGCTTTGTGACTCCTCATGCTTTCAGCTCCTTTAGGCGATGAAGTCTCGTCAAAAAAAAAGAGAATTAACCTGAGCCAATGAGGTTTTAATTTCTCAGATAATTGCTCAGGTTAATCCTGATTCTGGCTAATGATCTGGTAAAAGTGTTTCTACTTCATAAAATAACAATGATGATTCCCGTTCCTCTCTCACTTAAGAAAGGATAAGTGTTATGTCAGAAGGTTTTATTTCTTTTAAGATGATTTGTAATAGGCAGCACAAAATCTAGGAATCCATCTGTAAGAAATTGAGTTTTAGCCTCTTGGATGTTGCTCCAAACTCCAACTCGATTGACGAATCACAATGCCTCCCAATCCAGTTCAAACCCCTAGAGTAGTATCTTTAGATGACCAGTGGAGAGAGGTAGCGGTCGCAGACTACCTCTTTGGAGAGAAATCCTCTGTTAATAACATCACTTTAGAATGAAGGCAACCGACTTAAACTTTCTTAACATAAGCTTAGATTGTCTGTAATTATTAGCTTGATTGCTCCTATGGTCTTGCAACAGCAGTTGAATGATTTGCAAACTTTACTGTCTAGCTCGGATTTACCCGTATTAGTTGTTTTTTCTGCTCCTTGGTGTGGTCCTTCTCACTTAATGGATGTAGTCTTAGAACAAATCAACGAGTCTCTGAAATCTCAACTACAGATTGTGAAAGTCGATGCAGAAAAGAATCCCGATTTAGCCAATCAGTATCAAGTGCATCCCTTACCCACCTTGATCCTCTTCAAGCAGGGTCAACCCGTCGCCACCATTTCCGAAGAAAAAACAGAGACAATGATGTCAGCAAAATCGGTAATTCAGCGGTTGCAGAATTTTCTGGAATCGTAGCGGTTTAATCATCAGGGAACTGCCAGCAAGAAATTGCTTCCACCTCTCTGCTGCCACAGTGACAACGAATTTGAAATGAGGAATCTACCCATTCAGCACCACACTGGCGACAGTGGCAAAAAATATTGTTGCGGTTGGCAATTTCGATTTTTTCGCGCCAAGTCTCTAAGTTTGTATTCTCTGATTTTGAGTGATTTTTTGACATGATTTTATCCTTTTAGCTGATGAATTTTATTGTATAATATTTCCTGGATTTTCACAAATTACCCAAGTTTCATCGGATTGAAAACGAATGAAAGCAGCGATCGTCAACCGCTATGGACCCGCCGATGTCTTGCAATACCAAGACATTCAGAAACCAACGATTCAACCAGACCAACTACTGGTTCAAGTGCAGGGGAGTAGCGTCAATCCTGTAGACTGGAAAATCAGGGAAGGACACCTACAACTGCTATCCGGCTATCAGTTTCCACGAGTTATGGGTTCTGATTTATCAGGAATTGTGGTGGAAGTTGGCTCGCAAGTGACGCAATTTCGACCCGGAGATGAAATTTATACCTTCCTCAATCCTTTAAAGGGTGGCGCTTATGCAGAATATGCGGCGGTACCGGCAGCGTATGCAGCTAAAAAGCCTAAAAATCTGAGCCATACCCAAGCCGCAGTTGTACCGATCGCAGGCCTCACCGCTCTGCAATCACTCATTGATTTAGGCAATCTCAAACCCAGACAAAAGGTATTAATTAACGGCGCATCGGGGGGAGTCGGCACTTTTGCCGTTCAAATTGCCAAAGCGCTGAATGCAGAAGTCACAGGAGTTTGTAGTGCTAAAAATCAGGAATTGGTGAGGAGGTTGGGCGCTGATGCGATTATTGACTATACTCAAACGGACTTCACCCAACAACCCACACAGTACGATCTGATCTTAGATGCAGTGGGATCGAAATCCTTTGCAGACTGCCAGAAAGTTTTGCAACCGGAAGGGGTGTATATTTCAACGTTGCCCAGTTTAGAGATTTTCGGACCCCTGCTGCTGCATTCATTCCTCCCTGGCAAAAAAGCGAAATTGATCGTAGCTCAGCCGAAAAGTCGTGATTTAGATGCGCTGCGAGCGTTGATAGAAGCAGATAAAATTCAGCCGATCGTTGACCGTACTTACCCGTTAGAAGCAGTTGCAGCCGCTCAAATTTATAGTGAGTCTGGGCGAGTGGTGGGCAAAATTGCGATCGCAGTGGAGAAGGCGGCCGATGTTTGATCAAACTTTGTTAGAAAAAGAACTCTCCGATTGGCATCAAATTATTCAAGCTCACCCCTATAACTGCCAAGCTTACATCCGGCGGGGCATGACTTACTTTAAGCTCGCGAAGATAGCAGAAGCAATTGCTGATTTTGACACAGCCGAACAACTCGATCCGCGCCTGACTCCTTATCTGTGGCAGCGGGGTCTGGCTTACTACTATGCCGGGAGATTTTCAGAGGGTGCGAAACAATTTGAACTCGATTTAACGGTCAATGGTCAAGATGTGGAGGAAACCGTGTGGCGCTACCTCTGCATTGCTCAGCAATTCGGTGTGACTGAGGCGCAGACTTCCTTGTTGCCGGTGAGAAATGATTCGCGGTTGGTGATGCGACAGATTTATGAGCTGTATGCAGGCAATTGCAGCGTAGAGGATGCGATCGCAGCGGGTCAGAAAGAAGGAAAGCGTGGCAATTTTTATAGCCACCTTTACTTAGGTTTGTTCTATGAAGCTGCGGGGGAAACCGCGCAGTCGCAGGCTTACATCGTCAAAGCGCTGGAGGACTATGCGATCGAGGACTATATGTGTTCCTTAGCGAGAGTCCACCAAACAGTGCGAGGTTGGAATGAAGTAACACAAAAACTGTGAGTTGCCTGTTGGAAGCGAGGGTGAAGCTTGTGATTGTGGTCACAGACAAAGGTTAGCTACATCACCGGCCAGTTTGCTAACTGTCACAAGCAACCTCCTCCAACATCACTGAGGACTTCCAGAAAACCCCTGATACTGTTTTTATCGAAGCAAACCAACATGAGGTGTTCCCATGATTCACGAAATCGTTCAACAAGCTCTGACCACTGGTCGCCTAAGTGCCGAAGCTGAAACTCTAATCGGACAATTACTACATTCAGCTAGCTGTACCTTAGAAGACCTCAATGCTTACATGAGCTTGCAGTTAGCGACGATGGCGGGTCGAGTTCAACGTGAATCTCTGGAATTGGCATCAGCTTCTTACTGAACAGAAAACAAGAGTGAATCAAGTATCCACTCACCCGGTTTGTAATAGCGATTAATCTCAAATTTCGTTTGATTAATGATATCAAAAAAAGTTTTTTGCCGATGATGGAAATAAGTTGGGGCGAGGTACTCAACCTAACCATCTGACATCACCCTCGACTCTATGTCAGTTCATCGGTCAAACTCAACAAAGTTATTTAAATTAATATTAAGACTTTCAATTTTTCTTTCCTGCTGCTCTCTGCCTGACCTCACTGCGCTTTAGAAATGTTGTCCAACGATTCAGCATTGGAAGCAGGGAACACTTCTCGCTGATAATGAACAATGGAAGTCGAGCCAATGCGGATTCCCATTGGGGTGAGAGTTGATACAATGACGAGCAAACCAACAAAGCCAACTACTAAGCCGATCCGGATTCCAATTAAATTCGAGCAACAAGTGAGGGATTACATCGCACGGCTGAAAGCAGGCAAAGTTGATGATTTAGAACCGCTACCAGACCGAGCTATCGCTGAGTTAACGATGTATGCCACTGCGGATGTTGCGATCGGTAATGCAGGAATTCAAGTCTTACGTCGCTACCTGCTCAAAGACTGGCTGGATCTCGCTGTTCAGCAATTCGGATTTTTGGGCGCGAGGGAGAGAATCAAGAGTAGATACGGTGAGAAATTCGTTGATTTAGTGCTGCCGATTCCTCCCATTGAGGGTGAGTGGTGGGAAATTTTAGGAGTTTCGCCAGTCGCTTCTTTGGTAGAAGTGAGACGAGTTCATCGAGAATTGGTGGCCCAGTGGCATCCCGATCGCAATGCGATGCCGGAGGCAAAAGCAATTATGCAGGCGATTAATCGAGCCTGGGCCGAGTATAAAAAGCAAGGTCATCTTAGGAAGAGAGCTGTGAATAGTGAGCCGCGATGAAATTGCCTGCAAGCAGCCAGAAAAGTTTGATTTTTAAAAGTGATACAGAGCTTTTCCAGATTTTTCAATCCATATTGTCTGAATCGAAGATTTGATCTGAGCGATTGCTTGCCTTAATTTCAACTGTTCTTGATCAAAACGCCAGGTCGTTTCGAGGTCTTTACAGTTAATAATTAAAGTATCAGCAGTGGCAAAAGCATAAATCACTCCTTCTTGATTTAATGTGCTTTCCTGCAAGATTTTCTGCCCAAGTTTTTGAGCTTGACGAACTTGATTTAAGAGCCGATCGGCTTTTGTGTTCATGGTATTCACCTTTGTTATTGTTTGCATTAAAATCTAACCTCTCGCTCAAAAGCAAAAGGTTAAAGTTCCCCGTCAAAGTAGCTTAAATACTGAGTGCGACCGCAGCACCCTTCTAACGTAGGTACTTCCTCGCTGTCTCCGTAGTATCGTAAGAACTTTTGATTCACCTTACCTGAACACAGGCAAGAGAGAAAATTGTATTATATCTGTATCTTACGTTACTAAATTGTCCTAAAAATCTTATTTTAACAAAATTTAATGGTTGCTCGACCGAGAGGGTGATAGCCTTCAACCCTTTCCCCTTCCCAGTCAACCTTCTTTTAACCGTTTAACCTGCTCTCCCGATCGCATTTGCTGGTGCAAACTAATTTGGTCGCCGACTCGGTAACCAGAGGCAAATCCCAATTCGCTGCTAATCTGAGACGCATTTCTGGTTTTAACTTTCACGCCTTGCTGCTCTAAGTAATCTGCGATCGCTTGCTGATTTCTCTCAAACATTGAGCGCACCACAATCGCTGGCGTAGCGGGTGCATCAGCAGTTCCAGCAATCCCTGACGTTTCCATTTCTTCTTTTTGAGCTAATAACCTTTGGCTGAGGCGAGTCGCACACCCCACTCGAAACGCATTTAGAAACGCGAGACCTCGACCGTTGCCTTTGCGGAATTTCGCTCGTCGTTCAATCGCTTGACGCAAATATTGATAAAGGTGCTGACAAACAATTAAGCTAGTCGATGGTCCGACCAAAGTCATCTCACCACTATAATTATTTCGCATGGCCGAACAGCTATTTGCTTCAGCAATGCCTGAGAGTAAAATCATTTTCCAAGTCACATAGCGCGGAGTGCTCTCGATTACTCCTTCCCGAATCTCGAATTCCTCATCTTTTCCCAAATCAGCTAAACTCAAGTTATACTGCGCGAGCAACAGAGAGGCTTTTTCAGCCGCAGCAGTGGCTTCATTTTCATTAGAAGAAGTGGCTAAAGCTAAAAGTTTATTGATTTTATCGATGATGCTTTGATCGGGCATAGTATAGCAGCTTATTTCTTCAATTGCTCATTTTATCATACTCATTAATTTCGATCTATTTTTTTGTGATGACTCTCCCCTAACAACTCACCCCTCCCTACCTCCCCAAACATTAGGGAAGCGAAAAATTAAAGCCTTAGCTTGCTCAAACTTCAGCTCACACTTATCTCTTTTTAAATCAGTTAAAAGCAACTTGTGCGAGGCGACAGAGATTTGAATCGCTGGTGAGTTTTTACTTCTGTGCCTGTTGTGGCTGAATGGGGATTTCCAGCATAAACTCTGCTCCTTCCATCGGCGTAGAATTGCAGCTCAGCCGGCCCCCGTGGGAATTCACAACAATTGAGTGGGAAATAGACAACCCCAAACCAGTACCAGAACCCACCGGCTTGGTTGTAAAAAATGGGTCAAATATTTTGTGCAGCACCTCAGGGTTCATGCCAGGACCATTATCAGTAATTCTCACGATAACAGAGTGACGTTCAGTGACTTCTGTCGCAATTCTAATGGTAGGCTTTTTACCCGATTCTTCTCGACTACTTCTCCCTAACTCCAAAGCATCAATCGCATTGCTTAAAATATTCATAAACACCTGATTTAACTGAGAAGCGTAGCAAGTAATCAGGGGAAGTCGCGCATACTCTTTAATCACCTCAATCGCCGCGCGACCCCCTTCTTTTCTTAGGCGTGGTTGTAATAGCATCACGGTGCTATCAATGCCTTCATGGATATTGACTGGCTTCATTTGTGCTTCGTCAAGGCGGGAGAAATTTCGCAGACTCAGAACAATATCACGGATACGCTCGGCTCCTACCTTCATCGACTCTAGAATTTTTTGCAAGTCTTCTATTAAAAATTCTAGTTCCAACTTTTTGAGTTCTTCTCGAATTTCTGAGACAGGTTGTGGATAATGCTGTTGGTAGAGATTAATTATATTGAGTAAGTCTCTGACATATTCGCCGGCTGGTGCTAGGTTGCCATAAATAAAGCTGACGGGGTTATTAATTTCATGGGCGACTCCCGCCACCATTTGCCCCAAACTTGACATTTTTTCCGTATGAATCAGTTGAGCTTGAGTGAGTTTCAGTTCATTCAAAGTTTGCTCTAAACGCAGGTTTTTTTCATTAATTTCCTGGGTGCGTTCTTGCACTTTTTGCTCCACTGAAGCATAGAGTAACGCATTCTCTAGGGAGATGGCAACTTGAGAAGAAAGCAGCCTCAGCACTTCCAAGCGATCGGGAGTGAATGCTCCCACTGTTAAATTATTTTCTAAATAAAGAATCCCAAGCAGTTTGCCTTGATTAACGATCGCTGTACAGAGCAGAGATTTCAGTTGATACCTGACAATATAAGGATCGGCAGTAAAGCGTCCTTCTGCAACTGCATGATTTAAGACGACATCAGAGCGAGTCCTCTCAACGTAATTAATCACCGTTAGGGGTATATCCTGGCATTCCTCAATGGGTGTAGATTGCTGGACTTTTACGTCTTCCCCAGCGAGGGAGGATTGAGCAAAAATCAGCAGTTTTCCATCTCGCACTAAGATCAGAGAACCTGATTGTGCCCCAGCATTTTCAATGGAAATTCTCATTAAAGAAGCCAGCAATTTATCGAGGAAAATTTCACTAGAAATTGCCAAGGAGGCTTTCATAACTGTTGCTAAGTCTAGCAGTCCTGCGTCTCCGCCCGTCGAGGTATGAGTTGCTGTAGTTTGGATATTGGCAAAGTTGTTTTTCTCTAGCTTGAGTTCGCGTAACTGGGGATATTTTTCCTCTAACTCTTCCACCTTGCGGGTGGCTCCCCAACGGTAATAGTCTGAGTAAGCTTCACGCAAGTGAATTTTTGCATATTTGGGCTTATTCTTACTCAGCCAAAATTTAGCTGCAAGTTCATTAGCCAAGGCTTCATGCTGGATAAATTCGTTTTCTCTAGCGCTCAAAATTGCGCGGTCATACAAGTCAATTGCTTCTGAATCTTTTCCAGAAAAGCGGGCAATTTCGGCGGAAACTAAGAGGGACTTGTGCAGGAAATTTTCCGGGCAGTTTGTTGCCCAGCTTTGTAATTGCTTTTGATTGACTTCTAGCCTTGGCCAGTATTGTTTTTGCTCCTCTTCTGAAGCTTCGGAATAAAGGGCTGCCAAGATCAGCGAGGCATAAAAATGATATTCAGTGACCAGAAACGTTCCGGTAATGAACTGAAGTTGTTTTTCAGCTTTTTGAACGCATTCAAGAGCTTCTTGTAAATGACCATACTGGTAGAGAAGCTGAGATTTAAAGATAAAATAAAAGCCAAGAGAATAAAAATTTTGATGTTGCTGGCAAAGTTCCAGATACTCAGATTCGCTGAGTTCCTCGCTATTAAAATCTAATTGATTGGTTGTGAGCTTACTTAAGTTTTTGACGATTAATTGCAATCCCTGTAAGGTATCAACTGCCATTTGATTTTTGGTTTTTTGGCAGAACTGCAAATAACTCGGAATTTCTGCTAAGATTTGACGAAGATTTTTACCTTGGCAAAATGAATAATTTGCTTTGTAGTTCAGGATATAACCGGCATACTGCAATTCCCCTGAGTTCAAGCCAGTTTGGTAGCCTTCATTATTAATGGGTATCGCTTCTTTGAGATGCTTAAACCAATAACTTAAGGCATTCGCGAAAACCGTAGCGACTTTAGAGTTTAAGTCGAATTTGCCAAACTTCTTGCTCAGCTTCAGCGCCATCGAGCCAAACTCATAAGCTGATTTGTAATCCCCAAAAACAGCCGTGAGGAGAATGCCATAATTGGCATAGGAAAAAGAAGATTCGGGAGCCCGGCCATATTTCATGGACAGATTGACGGATTTGAGAATACTGACTGTCCACAAAGCGGGATTAATGAAGTAAGCTGAGGGCAAGAAATTATTTAATAATTTTAAAGCTACTTTTTTGTCCGGTAGCACCATTTCTGGTTCGTCACTCAACTGTGCAATTTGTTTGTCTCCTAAACTTGCTTTTGCTTCTGCAAATTCAGCTCCAATTGCAACCTCTAAATCTGTTTCTGGCAATTCTATACCTAGCAGAATCAGTGCTTTTCTTCCCGCAGCCACTGCCTCTTCATTTTTACCCCGTAGGGCATACTGTACCAGCAGCAAATTATAAATTTCAGCTTTTTCTAAGGGTGATTTTACCTTCTCTAAGGTTAACTTAATAAATGCTTCGGAATCTTCAAAGTTCCCATTTAAATATTCAACATCAGCTCGTTCTTTATACAAAGCTGAAGCTAAATCATAGTGAGAATCCCAAATTTCGATTGATAAGCCATCCATACCAGCTCGCAGATATTGCAGAGCTGCGACAAAAGCGGTGGCGTCTTTCGCTTTTCGAGCTGCTTCTAAATTCAATTGAGCTAATTCCCGTCGTTCTTCTGAGTCTGTAATGAGTGACCTTGCCACATTTAAATGATCGACTAGCTCAAAAATTCGCTCAGAACGATATTGCGGGGGAGTATTTTCTAGAATTTGTCGCCCAATTTTGAGGTGAACTGCTTTTTTTTCTGAGTCATCAATCAAAGCGTAAGCTGCTTGCTGAACTCGGTCATGTAGAAATTTATAATTGAGGATCAGCAGCGGGTAATTAATGAGTTCAACAGACTTCGCCTCTGATTCAGAAACAGGCAAAATTAACCCTAAAAGAATGGCTGGTAATAAATCTTGAAACGTTGAAGAAGCTTCTTTTTCATAGATCAGGGATAGGGTATTTAATTCAAATTGATTGCCTAAGCAAGCTGTGAGGCGTAACACTTGCTGAGTTGACTCTGGCAATTTTTTCAGTTTACCAATCATCAACTCCACCACATTATCGGTGATGGCACACTGTTCAATTTGCTCGATGTCCCATTGCCACCCGCCTTTACGATCCGACTGCGGAGGGCTAAAGGTTAGGAGATTTTCTTGATAAAGGGTTTTTAAGAATTGATTGACGAAAAAAGGATTGCCATCGGTTTTATTAATTACCAGTTCTGCTAAGGGTTTGACTGATTCGCGATCGTTGTGGAGAGTATCAGCAATTAAGTGAGTGATATCTTCAACCCCTAGCGGTGTTAATGCAATTTGGTTGATGATTGCTCCCTGGTTCCGCAGCATTTCCAGGGTCATCATTAAAGGGTGAGTGGGGCTGACTTCGTTATCTCGATAAGCACCGATGACAAATAAGTGTTGCGTCTCTTGATCCGTCATCATTAATTCAATCAGCTTCAGGGTAGCTGAGTCAGCCCACTGCAAATCATCTAAAAAGATGACGAGGGAGTGTTCGGGTTGACAAAAAATGCGGATGAAGTTTTGAAAAACAAAATTAAAGCGATTTTGTGATTCAGTCGGTCCTAATTCTGCAACGGGAGGTTGAGGTCCGACAATCAATTCGACTTCGGGAATAACATCAATAATAATTTGACCGTTGGGACCAAAGGCACTCTGGAGTTTTTCTCGCCAGCGTGCCAACTGTACCTCGCTTTCTGTCAGCAGTTGTCTCACCAATTCTGAGAAGGCGCTAACTACAGCGGAGTAAGGAATACTTCGCTTGAATTGGTCAAATTTTCCCCAGATAAAATAACCGTTTCTTCGGGTAATTGGTTTTTCGAGAACCTGCACGAGGCAAGATTTGCCAATTCCTGAATACCCAGCGATCAGCATCATTTCGCTTCGCGATGTAGAGGCGAAAGCGATGGGTTGTTCTTGGTTATTTTCTGATTCTGAAGGGGGAACCCCACTAACTCGATCGAAAGCTCTCAGTAATGCTTCAATTTCTCGCTCTCTCCCATAGAGTTTTTGAGGGATTTGAAATTTATCGGAAATATCTTGGCTCCCTAGGGTAAATTCGGAAATCGTGCCAGCAGTTTGCAATTGAAACAGGCATGATTCTAAATCAGCTTTTAGCCCCCAGGCACTTTGGTATCGGTCTTCGGCTGTTTTTGCGAGTAATTTCATCACGATCTCAGAAACAGCCAAGGGAATTTCTGAGAGAATTTCATGGGGCGGGGTTGGCTGTTTGGCGATGTGACAGTGGACTAACTCCATTGCATCCGTTGTGGTAAACGGTGGTTGTCCAGTCAGCAGTTCGTAGAAGGTAGCGCCGAGAGAATAAAAGTCAGTGCGGTAATCAATGGCCCGGTTCATCCGGCCGGTTTGTTCGGGAGAGATATAAGCGAGAGTCCCTTCTAAGGAATTGGGATTTTTGATGGGAGCATTTTCACGACTGGAGAGAGAGGAAATGCTAAAGTCGATTAGTTTGAGTTGTCCGGTGGCTGGGTTAAAAACAATATTAGAGGGATTAATATCTTTATGAATAACATTTTTTGCATGAATTTCTCCTAAAGTTTCGGCTATTTTGATAGCGAGGGTGAGAAAGCCCAAAAGTGTAAATTTTTGAGAAGCCATCAATATCTTTAAGGATTCACCGCCGAAATCTTCTAAGATCATGACTAAAGTTTTCCTAAAAGGCTGCAAGCTATAGGCTTTGACAACGCCCTCCAAATTCAAGTCGCAGATAATTTCATATTCTTGTCTATATCTGGCTAGCTCTTCCGGCGTGAGATGGTCGTCTTTGATCTGTTTGAGAATGACAGGTTGATTGTCCTGCTCAAAACGACCCCGGTAGACCAGGGATTTACTACTTTCATAGATAAGAGCGAGAACTGCAACGCCAGGAATCGCGAGCATAGTTGCTTCTCCCAAATTGAGCATGATGGACCGTTGCTATCTACCATTATCACTCAAGGTTCATATTTTATAGATAGCTATTATTAGGATACCCTAGGGTGTCTGAGTTCTCGCTGTCCCAGTAACGCCTAATCGCTTAATGAATTGTTGGTAATTTTACAATCACCCTTGGGAAGATCGAGCGGTCGCATCTTGCTTGTTACCCTCGCTACCCCTGTCTGCATTCCGGAGGGGGAGCGCATTTTTCTCTGAAACCCTTCTATCACGGTCACTGACCGCAGTCTGATTTTTCCAGCGTGCCCTATCTGCTGATGGGAATTTCAATGATAAACTCGCATCCTTTCCCAGGGGTCGAAATACACTTGAGCTGGCCTTTGTGGGTTTCTGTGACGATTTGATAGCTAATGGATAGTCCTAACCCTGTGCCTTTCCCGACTGGTTTCGTCGTCAAGAAAGATTCAAACAGCCGAGCTTGCATGACCTCTGGTATTCCTGGTCCATTATCTCGAATCCGAATTGCGACTTGATTGTTTGCAATCCTCTCAGTCGTAATCCAAATTGTTTTAGAACTTTTCTCAATTTCTTGAGAAGAGCTGTTAGCACTGTGCTCCTCAAGGGCATCAATTGCGTTAGCCAAAAGATTCATAAATACTTGATTCATTTGCCCCGAATAGCACTCTACTAGGGGAATATTACTGTATTCTTTAATGACTTTAATCGCTGGACGTTTTGATTGCTGTTTTAAGCGATGCTGCAAAATCATCAACGTGCTATCTAGACCTTGATGGAGGTCTACTGGCTGTACTTCCGCTTGATCCGTCCTGGAAAAATTACGGAGTAACAGCATAATTTCCCGCAGACGGTCAGTTCCCAACACCATTGAGTTTAATAATTTTGGCAAATCAACCGAAAGAAATTCTAGATCGATTGTCTCAGCATGGTTTTGAATTTCAAGACTGGAAGCAGGAAAAGATTCCTGATAAAGTTGTAGATGTTTGAGTAAATCATAGATATACTGATTTGCATAACAAAGGTTAGTAGAAATAAATGATAAAGGATTATTGACTTCATGGGCTACTCCTGCAACGAGTAGCCCTAAACTAGAAATTTTTTCGGTTTGTACCAGTTTTGCTTGGGTTTTTTGCAGTTCCAATAAAGCTGCTTCTAGCTGTTTAGTTTGCTCTCGCAGCGCTGCTTCTGTTTTCTTGCGCTCGCTGATATCAAAGCGGATCGCTAAATATTGATAGGGTTTTCCTTCTCGATCTAAAAATGGGACAATTGTCGTATCAACCCAATAATAAGTTCCATCTTGAGCTTTATTTTTGATTTCACCTTTCCACACTTTACCTGCTTTGATTGTAGACCACAATTCTTGAAAAAACTCCCAAGAATGGTAGTGAGAGTTGAGTAAACTATGGGTATTACCGATTAGTTGTTCGCGTTGATATTTGGAAATTTCGCAAAATTTATCGTTGACGTAGTGGATAATTCCTTTCTCGTCAGTCATTGCTACAATCGCAGCTTGATCCAAAGCAAATTTAATATCAGATAGTTCTTTTAACGTAGTTTTTAACCTCTCATTCATCAGATAATTATTCTCCGCAATCGCTACCCCATACTCATCTAAGGAAATTTTTCCTAAGTGTTCTTGTATGAGCTGTGGGATTTCTTGCTGCAATTGATAAGCATCTTTTTTCTGATTTTTCACCTTGCTTAGCCTCGATCTCATTGCTTTTTTAGGGGTTGCTTTATTAGAAACTAATCCACCCTGTTATTCCATCGTTTTTTCTGACCTGCGGGCTATTTGACCTGCTTGTACCATTCCGAAAAATGGTAGATTTTATCTCCGAGCACCCTACATGAATAATATTTTCAGGAATTTGAGAATGAGACCCTCACCCCCAACATAAGTATGGTGTTGCCACTTCCTACTTCTTCTACTGTGGTAGTAGCATTGCTGTACCGAGCTGCTCCCTGATTCCGCAACTAAACCTCAGGCATTTTTTCCGAATTACTTTGATCGTGTCCTAGGGGGTTCATTTCCTAATTTAGGGCAATTATTACATTTTATCTTTTTTAAAACTGCTTTTAGTTACAAACGTTACCATTTTTTTAGCCAACTTAGAAAAACCTTTAATCTTTCTTAACATTAGTAAATATTGGTAAAAAAATTTAAGGCTGGCTGAATTCAGCCAGTTAGTTCTTGGCATTGCCATTAGCAGGTAGGGAGGATGTAACTTAGAATTGAGAATTCATATCGCTAGTGGTTATTGCTCTATTAACCATCGCTTTCAAAAGCCTGTTTTAGCAACTCACGAGAAAGTCACTAAAAAGCTCATTTCGCTCTTGTCAAAGCATAGCTTGAGTGATATAGCAGCCAGAGACAATGCTGATGACCCAGTCAGTGTAAGTTCTAAAATTTTGTCAGGTGGGTAGAAGCGGTATTTTGCACCTTGCTCCAAACCAGTTAAGATGCCTGTTTTTCCCTAAGATGATCGAGCCGGTGGGAAGGTAGAAATACTGATCGCAGTTGAACATAGCCCTGCGATCGCCCTAACAGCAATGCCAACCACCAAAAAGTCAGAGTCATGGAGGGAATCACCCGACTCCCAGTCAAAAAAAAGAGCGGTCGCAGAGGATCGCTCTTTTCTCGATAAATTTCCTTACATCCCTTGGTGTTGTTTCTCTTTTCAGCTAAAAGCAGATTAATGCACAGCCGCTAGCTCTCGCTCTACTTTTTGCTCCGTCACGATTTCCTGTTTTTCCCCAGTGAAGTTCCCCAATTCTGCTTGCAAATCAGCAACCAGTACCCAAGCATCCACACTTTCTTGAGAATTAGAGCCTTTACTTTCAGTAACAGCCTTGGCCTCTGCGACCGCTCTTTCAATTTCCGTCTTCAGGTAATCCACCTTTGGACTATCTAAAAAATCGCTTTTCGTCATGATATCAGTCACAGATATGACTCCGAGCAGATCGCCCTGGATCACCGGCGCCCGCCAGATGTCATTCTGAGCAAACAGCCGGGCTACATATTCCACGCTCAAATTAGGATTTACTACAATGCAGGGTTTCGTCATAATTTCATAAACACGCACCTGCTTAGGGTCTTTACCAGAAGCGACTACCTTACCGACAACATCTGTCTCAGTTACAATCCCGTAAGCATCATCCTCGTTACGAGCTTCCACAATTAAAGACCGTAATTCCTTGAGTCGCATCAGTTTAACGGCTTCAGCGACCGTTGCCGAGCCACGAATGGTCGCAACATTTTCCGTCATAATGTCTTTTGCTTTCAGCATTGTATTACTCCTTCCGTGTTTAGTTGGTGTTAGGCAGGGATGTAAAAACTCGCTTCCAGACCTGCCTTTTGTTTGATGTCTTACAGTTTTTATTATCACCACTGTAGCTATCACTACCGATTTTTATTTTGTTTTTCTTTAGCTTTTAAATTTTCAAAAAAATGTCAGGTAACAGCGGCATAATTTTTATCGACAGAAATCGTCAATTAAATTTAAATAAAAAGCTTTTTAACACAAGAGCAATATTTTTTAATACAAAACCCTTAGGCAAGAAGGTATAATAATTGAAAGTCAAAAAAACCAACTAATTAGTGATAGCTGTTCAGGAGAGCGACTTATGGCAACACTTACTGGTATTACCTTGGGCGGTAAAAATTGGATTCCTCATTTTGTGCAGCAAATCAACCAAACTAAGTGCATTGGTTGTGGCAGGTGTTTTAAAGCTTGTGGTCGCGATGTACTGATCTTAAAGGCACTCAATGAAGACGGAGAATTTGTTGAAGACGAAGACGACGAAGAGATTGAGCGTAAAGTCATGACGATCGCCAACTCAGAGAATTGTATTGGCTGTGAAGCTTGTTCGCGGGTTTGTCCAAAAAACTGCTACACTCATGCGCCACTCTCTGTTCCTGTCCCTGCTTAATTCTGTTTCCGCTACAGTCGTCTTACCCATTGTTGATGAAGCTGTACTGAATTAAGCCCGCTAGCTCTGGCACTTCCCCTGATTCAGGGGAAGTTAGGAGGGGTTTTGATTCAGTACAAAGCGTCAAGGGGATTAGCAATAACTCTCCACAATTCATCCTGCTAAATATTGCTATTTCCCTTGTATCATCAGGCTTTTAGCTGCTCAATTTAGAAAAATTGGGTCGATTTCAAGCCAGATCCAGCACTTTCCGCAATAACACTTGGTCTTCTAGCTTAGCTCGAAATCGCCCATTTTCCAGATCCCGAATCCAACTCTGACTCTTGCCTGTCATTTGAGCTAAATCTCGCTGGCTGATCCCTTTATTTTTTCGAGCGGTCAGGATTTGTTCACCGGAGAGCATCGGCTGCGACTTCGACTTACTTTTCTTGGCGATGATACGCTGCTTCTTCTTTTCAAAATCAGCAAGTTGCTGATTCCACTCAGTCGGCAGCTCAAACCATAAAATCCGAGCATTCATCAATAAATTCCACTTACCGCGAGGACCGCTGTCAGTCAGTCGTGTTTGGTTGCAGCCATCATTAATCCAAAAATTGAGTGCTGCTTCTGCATCTTCGGGAATGTCAGCTAACTTGGCCCAGAGTGGCTGAATTTCTGGCTGGTAAGTGACTGGATCGAAGACTGGCTTTAATCCATAGTGGCTCAGCACTTCTAAATCTGTTTCAAACGTGCGTAATAGTCGCTTTCGCTCCTCCCGGTAGGACGATGCTTCGACAACTTTTTCCTCACCGTAGGCAACTCGCATTAAAGTCGGTACTGTAATCCGCTGTTCTCTCCCCATCTTGGTTTTAAAGAGTAACCATAGCATCATGCGAGCAGCCCCTTCATGTTGTTGCCAGATGCTCATCACTGCGTGTAACAGGGATTTAGAAAGAGTGCCATATTGATAAAAAGCAGTTCTGTCTTTGCAACCTTGCTTGTTTAAGAAATACTGCGACCAGAGACCTGGTCGAATTCTAAAGGTGAGACCAACCAGGTGCTTGCAACCGCGATTGTCTTCCTGAAACAAATGCTTGATTTCTAGTAAGTGCCAAAGACGGCTGGCTTCTATGGAAAATCCTTTAATTTTGCCTTGCTGTGGCCAGTTAATGCTAGTGGCAATGCGACAGGGTTGCTGGGCGATTTCTTTGATCAAGGTGAGTTTAGCTGCTTTGCTCAAGTCCTTACGCTTGTCTAACCCTAGATACTTCTCGATTTGGCGATCGTCAATGATAAATTCCTGTTCCCAGGGTTTATCTAAGGCGGTCGCGTGCGCTGCATAGATCAGATGTAAGCAAGCCGATCTAATATCCATTGCTTCGAGATCCAACCTTGCTTTCTCCGCAGTCAGTGCTGCCTGCGGATTTGAATCAGGGGTTTCTGTCATCCAGAAGCTGATCGTACCTCGGCCTTGATTGACGGGTCGGTGGTAAACAAGTTTGTCGGTGGAGTCCACAAGCCAGGAAAGAGACTGTCGCTGTGCGAGGAGGTTGCACGCTTCCCAGATGGCGATCGCAGTACAGAGGGGGTTATTCTTTCCGTCTGCAAACAGATCGGAACTCGTGGCCATTCTGGTATTGACCTTACTCCTTCCCTTTTTGGGCTGCAAAGGCACAGGGTAACTGGCAGGACAAAGGACTACACACTGCGGCTCTGGGTAGTAACCCTTACAGTTATTGCAAAGTCCAGCCTCTATCCAATATTGATCGTCCTCCAATCTGATTGCACCAGTAGGACACAAAGGTTGACAAGCACCACATCCACTACAACTGTTAGGAATTGTATAAGCCATACTATAAAAAATGATTGGTTCAGAGTTAAGGAACCTCAGCAGAATTGCCAATAACTTTTCTTAATTGCAGTCATTAGCAAGTCTTAAGTTGCAACAGAGCCAGAATTCCGAACGTGGTAAAAAGCTCTTTCATTCAGGCAGAGTCCTTGATGGTCAGTCGCTTGAGTGGAGCTGAATGTAACAGCTTTATTAAAAAACCCTACTACCTTACCATTACATAAGCAATTTTTTTTGGTTGTTCAAGTTGAGCATTTTAATAAATATTTCATATTTCTATACATTTAAAGCTGACTGCCGACCTTAACACGGATTTCAGTAAAGATTTTTACAGTTTGTCGGCCAATATTCTTAAATTTTTTCTCTATATTCTTATATTATTGATTTTTGGATTACTTAGCTATTTTCTCTGATAAACAACATTCAATGGCATACAGGACAGAGTCCCATCAGCAGATTCACGTCTCCTTTCTCCTCTTTCAGCTTCCCCTGACAGCTACAGAACTCATGCAATTGCAAATCATTAGCTAGAAAACCAATCCACAACTCCTTAAACATCAGTAGAGTGGAGGCGACCACCCTACTGTCTAGCAACTCCCTCAACCGGAAACGACTTGACAGGAAGTAGCTTCATGGGTGCGGGGGCAAGTTTCTAGATCCAAGCTGGTTCGATCAGTAGATTGTAACCCGATCCAAGCATCGATTTGAGCGGCATCAAACCCTACCTCGTAGACCTCTCCTACTTGGATCAGGGGACGGCGGATCAGCAGCGGATCGGCAACCATCAACGCCAAAGCTGTTGACTCGTCCAACTCCGAAGGAATCACTTCCCCTGACTTGATGCGGGGGGCGCTCGCATTGAACCATTCCGCGAGCGGTCGAGAGCCAAAAAATCGGCGCAGGTTTGCCGCTGTCCAAGATTCTACTAATAAATTGCGGGCCTGTAACTGGTGACCGGCGGCGAGCAGCAACGCTTTTTGTTTAGTATTGTTGATGCAGCCTGGTTTTTCATAAAAAATTACCGTTGCCATTCTCGGTTCTCCTCAGCCAATGAGCGCTATCCAAAATCAAAGGTTAATTGCAGAGCAGTGATTGCTAACTTGACTTTTGCGATCGGCAAAGTGTTCTTCGATGAGTTGCGCGATCGCATCCGGGTGCAGCTTCCCGCAGCGGTTTTTACCGGGTAGAACCACATTAGGAGCAGAGGAACAGCGTTTTACACATCCTGTTTGCTCGACGATCACCTGATTTCTGAGACCCAGTTGCTCTAAAGCAACTTCCAGACCAGACAATAGTTTTTTGCCGCCTCGCTTCCGACAACCGGACCCCTGGCACACGCGAATTTTAGATGGCTTCAGAGCAGAAACTTTCCCACAGATTTCTGGCAAGGTGTTATCAACAACCACGGCTAATTTATTCACCTGCAACGCTTTTAATTTCAGTTCCCCGCCTGCCTTCAATTTCCGCTCTCCCGTCACCTCAATCCAATCACCTGGCATTAAAATTTGATAGAGTTTTTTCCGCAACTCTTTAGAGAGTTTAACTGTTAATTCGTTAGCGACAACCGCCACTCGCAAATATTTGATTTTATTGTCCTCTCGCACAAACCCTAAAAACGTTCCTTCCAGGCTGAATGGGGTATCTAAGCGTGACTTGCACAGAGTCATGATTTTACTCCTATTCGGTGGGGATGATCTTCATTCCAGTGACCCTGGAATGAGGGAAAAAGAGGAAAAAGGGAAAGAATTATTTTCTGTGAACCAGAGGCAAGATTTGACTCTTTCCTGGTCGGGATAATTTCGCTGCGACTGGATTCGATCGGATTCCTAAAAATTAGTCATAGCCTGCTTCCACAAGAGCTACTTTTTGAGTTGCTCTTAGTCTCTTGTCTGCCGCCTGAGCAGGGCTGCGATCCATTGTTCAATACTCGTTTGAGAGGGGTGAAACTAACAGCGAAAATCCTCTCAAAGAGCAGGGCTTTTTTATTCTCCTCAAGTCTGCTTGGAACTAAAGTGACTGGCTTCTGATGTCAGTTCCTGAAAGTCCACTCAAAACGACTCGCTCTCTAGCAGTCGGTATCGGTCTTAATTCCCTGGTCGTTTTGGAAAGGATAAAATAGCCCTGCGTCGCCTGTTGGGGTGAGCGAGAAAGTCCAATCAGCCTCACCCCTTCTGTTGCCCTATTTTAAGCGATCCGCTTCGCCTCTACAGTGGTTGGAAGTTGCAGAGGGTCTGGGAATTTCGCGATCGCTAGCTCCCAACCATTTGCTAAGGTGTAAATCATTCCTTCTGGTCCAGTGGTTTCGCTAACAACTTCTTCTTCTAGGTCTTTTTTCGCAACGTAGGCAATGAGCTGACCAGCCGCAGTGCGACGTAACATAACTTTCATTTTAAACTTCCTCCACCGATTCTAGTTCTTTTTTACGACAGCCAACAATGACACCTCTTTCGAGGAAATGCACCGCATAGACATAAGAAGTTTGCAGATAAGTGCCGATCCCGACAACATAACCGACATCCCCCTTTTTCACGAGAGTTTCTCCAATGATTTTGCCGGGAAAAGTGCCATCATTACGAATGAGCTTGCGAACCCGTACTTTTTGCTCCATCTCAAAAACTGGTGGTTCGAGGAGCTCGATTTCATCTGATTCCATGTGCGATCCTTCTTTTAGGTACTAAATTCAGCAGTTCTTCTACTGTTAAATTCCGTTTAACCTGGACTGATAGACCCCGTACTGCATCCATAATGGATTGAGTTTCCTCTGGCGTTAGTTGGATGCCATGCTGCTGCAAAATACTGGTCACCAAGTGTCGGCCCGAATGTTTGCCCACGACTAAGGTGCGTTCCCAACCCACTTCTTCCGGGGCGAAGGGTTCGTAGGTAACGGGGTTTTGCATGACTCCATGAGCATGAATACCTGCTTCGTGAGCAAAGGTATTTTCGCCGACGATCGCTTTCCAAGGAGGAACGCTGCTACCTGACGCTTTGGCAACGAGTCGCGACAGTTCGAGTAACCGCCTGGTATCTATGCCGATATCAGTGCCATAGATCCGCTTCAGAGCCATGACGACCTCTTCTAAGGCAGCATTGCCAGCTCGTTCTCCTAACCCGTTAACAGTGGTGTTCACCGAGAGCGCTCCTGCTTGGACGCCAGCGAGGGCGTTAGCAGTGGCGAGGCCAAGGTCGTTGTGAGTGTGCATTTCTACGGGAATTGATAGCACCTTCACAAGGGCTCTCACTTTAGTGGCAGTGGTGAAGGGGTCGAGAATGCCAACTGTGTCACAGAAGCGAAACCGTGAAGCTCCCCATTCTTGAGCACAGAGGGCGACTTCTTGCAGGAAGCTATCGTCGGCTCTGGAGGAGTCTTCTCCTCCCACGGCTACAGATAAGCCTCGATCGACAGCGAAACTGAGAGCATCTTGCAGTCGTTCCAGCATTAAGTGCCGCTTTCCTTGGAATTTCACGGCAATTTGAATGTCAGAAACGGGAACAGAGATATGGACTCGCTGGAGGCCACAGGCGATGGAAGCACTGATGTCTGAGCGGACAGCGCGGTTCCAGCCGAGCAATTGTGCTTTCAAGCCTTGGGATGCGATCGCGCCAATCGCTTGCGCTTCGACTTCTCCCATGGCGGGAATGCCAACTTCTAATTCTTGCACACCAATGGCATCTAAGAATGTTGCGATCGCTACTTTCTCTTCGATGCTGAAGGCAACACCAGCAGCTTGTTCGCCGTCGCGGAGGGTTGTATCGTTAATTTGCACTTGATTCATGGCTGAACTCTTGAAAGTAAGAGAGAAAAGCAGACCCAATGGCGCAGACTCCATTGACTTAAACAGGCAAAATCGACTGAGCGGTCGCGGTTCGAGTATCGCTGTTGGTAGAAAGTTGATCGCCGATGGAGGCAAGTTGTCAACAGCCGCGATCGAACCCTTCCTGCTACTAATTTCTCCCAGCCACAAATTAGTAGAGCAACTTGAATCTCGATCCTTGGAGTCAGGCAGAAGAGAGAAGACAGAAGGTAAGGAGAGTTTGAAGTTCTTAATAGTTGTTGACCGACCTTCATTGAGATTTACCCTCCTACTTCAGCTCCCCAAAGAAGCACAAACGCTTGCAGTCAGTTTACTAATTGTAAAGCTCTGCACAGACATGCAACTGAGTTTGATGGTCCAGCCAATCAAAAATCTGCTGTAGCTGTTCTAGCGATACTAGCCCGTACTGCCAAAGAAGCATTGGCAAAGGATCGTCTAACCCTTGAGAGCGGCGGAGTGCTACAGCGATCGCAGAACTAGAAATTGCCAGTTCATCTTGTAAAAAGTTGACGAATTCGGTAAGCTTTAGACTGCGTTCCATGACAGCACCTTTAACCGCTTGTACCGTAAGTTTAAGAGAAAGTTTACAAATTAAAAATTAAAAAACCCTGAAGTTTATTTTTAATTTTTAATTGGTACCTTTTAATGGAGTTCAGACCAATGATGTCGATCCGATGGCAAGATGAGAACCCAATTTAGGGAGGCCACCTCTTACAGCATTCGGGTTTGCCAACACCGCTCTAACCATTCCACAAGCTCAGAGCGAGAGGCAGTGAATTGCTGAATGGTACTACGGAGGAGAACAGCAGCATTGCTATCATTCACCTCAACTCGCAACGAACCATCTTCTGGACACCAACAGGGAATCATTAACTCTTGCAACCGGTGATAAATCAGCCAGCGGTCGTGACGGGGTATATTGACAACGATGCCAGGTAAAGCCCGAGAGCGATTAGGCATTCTGATGACCCCCAGTTGCCTGTAGTTTCTGTAGTTGTCGTTCTAATTGTTCAATGCGATCGACCAAAGCACGGATGGCACTCGCTTCCACATCAGGAAGCTTCCCATGTTCCAACGGACATCCGTGACCCGTGCGAGAAATAATACGGCCAGGGATGCCCACCACCGTACAGAAATCAGGCACATCTCGGAGAACGATCGAACCAGCGCCAACGCGCACGCCCTCGCCAATGTTGATATTACCCAACACCTTAGCGCCCGCACCCACCACAACATGGTTGCCAAGAGTCGGATGGCGCTTGCCGCTTTCCTTTCCCGTGCCACCCAGCGTCACTCCCTGATAAATCAACGCATAGTCACCAACGATCGCAGTTTCCCCGATCACCACCCCCATTCCGTGATCGATAAACACCCCTTTACCGATCGCCGCACCCGGATGGATTTCAATTCCCGTTAAAAATCTCGCTATGTGAGAAAGCAAACGTGGAAAAAACGGAACGCACTGGCAATACAGCCAGTGCGCGATGCGGTGCAACCAAATCGCGTGCAAACCAGGGTAACAGCAAAGCACTTCTAGCCAGCTTCGCGCAGCCGGATCTCGTTCAAAAATAATCCGAAAATCAGCAAGTAGTGTTTCTAGCCCTCCCTCCTCAGGCATCGGTTGCACAGTACGGGGCCGCGTTGAGGGTTGGGTACCAGCAAAGCGAGGGTGGTTGCCCTCGACAGTGGAGACACGATCAGTTTCGAGAGTGGTGACAGGCTGTAGCATCAACTTCCGCCGTTGAAAAGAACCTAGGATTGCTGAACTATTCCCATGCTTATAGCAGGTGTTTCCTAGCAACACCTTCCCACTCAGGCGGATTGGGATTTATTAGATTATTAAAGATGTACTCAGTGCTTAAAAACCCTCATTGACTAAGGCTTTAAAAATTTCTTTGGGATAGGGGTACTGGTATTTTTCACCTAGGGTACGAGTATTTATGGGGATGGGTACGAGTATTTATGTACTCAAGCGCAAACCCTATCCCCGCTAAGCTTTGCAGGCACTTTTAGTGAGTTAAATTGTGGCTGAAAACCCTGTACTCAAAACGCATTTTTTTCAGCCAGCTCTATCTATATAGTAATGTAGGCTACGGAATGAAGCTCAACAACGCTGATGAGCAAGTCTCTCCCTCTTCCGTCAATCCTCAAGCAGGAAGATAGCTCCACCCAAGTCTTAAATTTTCATAAACTTTTGGCCATCACCTGTTTCAGGGAATAAAATGACAAATTAGATACAGAATATCGATTTGGGGGTAGCAGCTAAGAAATCAAACCGACTATTAACTTTTGTAAGTTTTGGTAGATTTTTAGCTTTTGCCCATAATAATGATAAATTAGATACAGAATTAGAATTCCGTGGTAGCGCTGGGGTAGTCTTTAGTCAGCCTACTCCAGTTTATTTCCAGGGAAATCTAAGATTTGAGTACAGAAGTTAAATCCAAAAGAGATAGGTAAAAATGCACTCCTTGGCAGTCTTCATCAGGCTTTAGGCTGAGTGCAATGAATACCAGTACCTATCCCCATAAATACTCGTACCCCTACCCATAAATACTCGTACCCACACCCCAAAGAAATTTTTCGATCTCCGCAGCAAGGGGCTTTGAGGCACTGAGTACCCCCTTAATTAATTCAATAAATCTGAATCCGAGGCTGCAACCTCACTGGCTCTGAAGTGGCTGTTATAAATCCAATAACGTCAGGCACGAGAGGCGATGAATAGAAGCTACTTCTCGATTCGGCCTCTAGGTTAAGTAGATCGGCGCTGACGAATCCCGCTCCGAAAAGTCATTACTTAAGCCACGGAATTCGATGTCATCAACCACAGAACTACTCTCTACCTCAGAGGCGACTACAGCGAAAAAAGCAAGCAGTTGCGGTTGCAGTTCCACTAACAAAGCGGAAGCACCGACGCTCGACGCCAAAATCCAAGAGCGGATCGCCAAACACCCTTGTTACAGCGAAGAAGCCCATCACCACTACGCCCGGATGCACGTAGCAGTCGCGCCGGCCTGCAACATTCAGTGCAACTACTGCAACCGCAAGTATGATTGTGCGAATGAAAGTCGTCCAGGCGTTGTGAGTGAATTACTCACACCGGAAGAAGCAGCTCACAAAGTGCTAGTGATCGCGGGTAAAATTCCCCAAATGACCGTACTCGGCATTGCAGGACCTGGCGATCCACTCGCCAACCCAGAGAAAACCTTCCGTACCTTTGAGCTGATCGCAGAGAAAGCACCTGATATCAAACTTTGTCTCTCAACCAATGGCTTGATGCTCCCTGATTACGTCGATCGCATCAAACAACTTAATGTCGATCACGTCACCATCACCATTAACATGGTTGACCCAGAAATCGGAGCTAAAATTTATCCCTGGGTTCACTACAAACGCAAGCGCTACCGCGGAATTGAAGGCGTAAAAATCCTGCACGAACGGCAGATGGAAGGCCTCCAAGCGCTCAGAGAAGCAGACATTCTCTGCAAAGTCAACTCAGTCATGATTCCGGGAATTAATGACGAACATCTGGTAGAAGTTGATAAAGTCATCCGCCAGCACGGTGCATTTCTTCACAACATCATGCCGTTGATTTCTGCACCGGAACATGGCACCCACTTTGGTTTAACCGGACAGCGGGGTCCCACTCCCAAAGAACTGAAAGCACTGCAAGACAATTGTTCTGGCAACATGAAAATGATGCGCCACTGTCGCCAGTGCCGTGCTGATGCAGTTGGGTTACTGGGTGAAGACCGCTCTCAGGAATTCACCAAAGAAAAATTCATGGAAATGGCTCCTGAATACGACCTTGACAAACGTCAGGAAGTACAAGCCAGCATTGAGAAAACCCAAGAAGAAATCAAAGCCATCAAAGCGCAAAAAGCTGCTGCTAAAAAAGCTGCCAATGCTCCTAAAATTTTGGTTGCAGTTGCAACTAAAGGTGGCGGATTAGTGAACCAGCACTTTGGTCACGCTCGCGAATTCCAAATTTTTGAAGTAGACGGCACCGAAGCAAAATTTGTCGGACACCGCAAAGTCGATCAATATTGCCAAGGCGGGTACGGCGAAGAGGAATCGCTGGATGGTGTCACCAAGATGCTTGAAGATTGCAAAGCGGTTCTCGTTTCCAAGATCGGTCACTGCCCGCAAGAAGAATTACAAAAAGCTGGCATTGTCCCGGTTGAAGCTTACGACATCATTGAAAAAGTTGCCTTGGACTTCTACCAACAATGGTTAGAAACTCAGGGGAATCAGTAAGGATGAATTTCTTAGGATGAAGGGCTGTGCAGGTGTTAAACACTCGAAGGCTATCTCCCCAAGACTCAACGCTTACCTGTGTTATGAATTGTCCTTCATCCTTTCCTCTTATGCAGCTCGGTAGAAATAACAGTTATTAGCCTTCTGTCTTTTTGTCATAGTCCTTAGCAAATGAGAAGAGGTTAGGTCATGCCTTACACCATTACTAGCAACTGCATTAGCTGCGATCGCTGCCTGAGTCAGTGCCCTACCGATGCAATTCGCAACGAAGGACTGCACTACTGGATCGAATCAGATGCCTGCAATAATTGCACCGGTGTCTACAGCGTTCCCCAATGCGCGGCGGTTTGTCCCACCAATGATGGTATTGCTACGGTGGAAAGTTCCACGACCCTGACTGCCAAGGGAATTTCAATTTTTGACCTCCAGCTTTCAGGACCCAAACAAGAGTTAAGGACTCGCTTAAAAGTGTCTGGTGTTTCCAAGGACGAAGGCTCTTTTTCAAGTTCAGGACAAGGACAGATTGTAGGAATTGGCATGAAGGTTGTGGCTGCTTCTGGTATGAGTTCTTTGAGTGGAAATTATTGGGAGTCTTGGTTTAATACCTATCACCACTTACTCACCCAAATGAATCAAGCAAAACAAGCTAGATATTGGCAACAGTGGTTTAATACTTATTCTCAAGTGCTGTCTAAGCAGATTCTATCTCGCAAACATCAAGCTGTAGGAAGAGAAGCTTATTCGCATTCTTTAGAGTCCTAACTGCGAGAGAATCGAGCCGACTCGCCATTAAATTTTTAACCTTGAATCCCAGTCGAACGGACAACGAAATTGAGGGCAACTATGACGGTAATTTATCTCGATAATAATGCGACAACACGCCTTGATGAGGCAGTTTTAGAGGCGATGATGCCCTACCTGACTCAGTATTACGGCAATCCCTCTTCAATGCACACCTTTGGGGGGCAAGTTGGTCGCGCAGTGAGTGAAGCAAGGGCGAAGATTGCATCTCTCCTCGGTGCTGAAACCACAGAAATTATCTTGACCAGTTGCGGGACGGAAGCAGACAATGCTGCAATCCGGGCGGCCCTTGCCGCGCAACCCAATAAGCGGCACATTGTCACGACTCAAGTCGAACATCCAGCGGTGTTAAACCTCTGCAAACAGTTGGAAGGTCAGGGATATACTGTTACCTATTTGTCGGTGGACAGTAAAGGGCAACTGGATCTGGATGAAGTGGATGCTGCGATCACGGGCGGTACTGCTTTAGTTTCGGTGATGTATGCCAACAATGAGACTGGGGTGATTTTCCCAATTGAGCAAATTGGGCAAATTGCTAAAGAAAAGGGCGCAACCTTCCATGTTGATGCAGTGCAAGCAGTGGGTAAAATTCCACTGAATATGAAGAATAGCACCATTGACCTGCTGGCATTGTCGGGTCATAAGCTACATGGGCCCAAGGGAATTGGGGCTCTCTATGTGAGGAAAGGTGTAAGATTCCGTCCCTTGCTGATCGGTGGCCATCAAGAACGGGGTCGGCGGGCAGGTACGGAGAATGTGCCGGGAATTATTGCCCTCGGTAAGGCGGCGGAATTGGCGGAGGCGCATTTGCAGAATATTGCTCAAGAAAGGAAGTTGCGCGATCGCTTAGAAGCTGGTTTGCTTGCTGCTATTCCTGAGTGCCAAGTGAATGGGCACACCAAGGAGCGGTTGCCGAATACGACGAATATTGGCTTTAAGTATATTGAAGGTGAGGCGATCTTGCTTTCCTTGAACCAATATGGCATCTGCGCTTCCTCGGGTTCTGCCTGCACTTCTGGTTCTTTAGAGCCGTCTCATGTCTTGCGGGCGATGGGATTGCCTTATTCCGTGCTGCATGGTTCGATCCGGTTTTCGCTCTCGCGCTATACCACTGAGGCTGAGGTTGACCAAGTGATCGCAGTGATGCCGGGAATTATTGAACGCTTGCGAGCAATGTCTCCTTTCAGTAGTGATAGCGAAGGCTGGTTGCAAGAACAAGAACAAGCATTATCAATTCGGTAGCTTGGGTAACAGTTTCGAGAGGGGATTTGTGGTTTATTATTAAGTATCGAGCAAGGACAGTTTGCTAATCCCCTCACTCTCAATCTTTAGTCGGAACTAAGAATGGAAATTGGCAAGGAAAAAGCATCTAAATATCGCCATTATCTGTTTGAAGAATTCCCAAATTAGCAATTGAAAGTTCACGGTCATTCACAGGTTGCAATTTGGTTAGTTCAAGGTTCCGCTCCAAGCTTAATTTTAGTTTTCTTCGCTGCGTTATTAGGATTGGCTCTTGCCTTCAAGCTAATAACTGGAATCTGCAAAACTCCTTACATTCAACACCATCGATCCTATGTGGGACTACACTGAGAAAGTATTGGAACTCTTCTATCATCCTAAAAATCAAGGAGTGCTAGAAGACAAGAACGAACCAGGGTTTCAAATCGTAACTGGTGAGGTCGGTAGCATTACCTGCGGAGATGCCCTCAGGCTGCATTTAAAAGTAGAAGTCAGCAGTGACAAAATCGCTGATGCTACGTTCCAAACCTTTGGCTGTACCAGCGCGATCGCTTCTTCTTCTGCCTTAACTGAATTGGTGAAGGGCAAAACCCTCGACCAAGCTCTCAACATCAGTAACCGCGACATCGCTGAGTTTTTGGGAGGATTGCCGGAAGAAAAAATGCACTGCTCAGTGATGGGGCAAGAAGCGCTAGAAGCTGCGATTTTCAAATATCGTGGTATTGAAAGAGAAGTGCACGAAGAGGACGAAAGCGCCTTACTTTGCAAGTGTTTTGGCATCAGTGAAGGCAAGATCCGTCGCGCTGTGGCAGAAAACAGTCTCACCACTGCTGAACAGGTGACAAACTACGTGAAAGCAGGGGGTGGTTGCGGAACTTGCCTAGCTGGGATTGATGACTTGATCGCCGCCGTGCGAGCTGAAAACTCAGAAACAGCAGTCGCAACTTCCAATGGTTACGGCTTGCAAGTGGGGACAGACACCGCCTTGGTTACCGAGCAGAAATCAACAACAGCGCTACCCCTCACCAACTTGCAAAAAATCTCTCTAATTCAAAAAGTTTTAGAGAAAGAAGTCAAACCACTCTTGGCGAGAGATGGGGGAGATGTCGAACTCTATGACGTAGATGGCGATCGCGTAAAAGTGTTGCTAAAAGGTGCCTGCAGTGGTTGCTCTAGTAGCAGTGCTACCCTTAAAATAGCAATAGAAACTCGGTTGCAAGCATCCGTCAGCCCGACCCTGGTAGTCGAGGCAGTCTAGGAAAAGATTTTTCTCAAAAGGCAATCTCAATTCACGACGATTCATCTCTACAAGCCGCCTTTTGAACTCAAAATTCTCAGTAAATTTCAATCAAACATTGCCGTAGCATTACCACTCATTCTACATGATGAACTCCTCCAGAGAGCGATCGCCGCCTGGTGCAGCTCCCTAAACCGACGCATCCTTTGCAATCTCACGAAGTGAAGTGAGCGTCATGCCTCACAAAAGCTAAACCTGGTTCATTGTTAGTTTCGGAACTAACCAATAACCGCTAACAACCAACCCATATTGACCACAGAATTCTACAGGAGACAAACCATGAGACAAATTGCTTTCTACGGCAAAGGCGGTATCGGCAAATCTACCACTTCCCAAAACACGATCGCTGCTCTGTCCCAGATGGACAGCGGTAACGGCGAAACCAACCGCATCATGATCGTAGGTTGCGACCCCAAAGCAGACTCCACCCGTTTGATGCTGCACTGTAAAGCCCAAACCACGATTCTGCACAAAGCAGCCGAATTAGGTTCCGTAGAAGACCTCGACATCGACGAAGTGTTGCTGACCGGTTTCAATGGCGTCAAGTGCGTTGAATCCGGTGGTCCCGAACCCGGTGTAGGCTGCGCCGGCCGTGGTGTCATCACCGCCATTAACTTCTTAGAAGAAAATGGTGCTTACGAAGACCTAGATTTCGTCTCCTACGACGTATTGGGCGACGTTGTGTGCGGTGGTTTCGCTATGCCAATTCGCGAAGGCAAAGCCCAAGAAATCTACATCGTCACCTCTGGTGAAATGATGGCGATGTACGCGGCCAACAACATCGCTCGTGGGATTTTGAAATATGCCCACTCCGGCGGTGTCCGTCTCGGTGGTTTGATTTGTAACGAGCGCCAAGTGGCCCACGAAGTTGAGCTGATTGAAGAATTAGCCCGTCGTTTGAACACTCAAATGATTCACTTCGTACCTCGCAACAACCAAGTACAACAAGCAGAACTGCGACGCATGACCGTCGTGGAATTCTCTCCTGCCCACAAACAAGCTGCTGAATATCGCACCTTGGCTGAGAAGATTCAATACAACGATGACCTGCGGATTCCCACCCCCATCGAAATGGATGAATTGGAAGCCCTGTTGATGGAATTCGGCATCCTCGAAGAAGCCGATGAAACCATCGTCGGTCAAACCGAAGAAGAAGCCAAAGCTGCTGGAATACTGGTCTAGAAAAATCTCTAGTCAGTTGTCAGTCAAAAAGCCGAAGTTTGCTCGAAACTGACAACTGACTCCAAAGTTCCGGTGGGAGTTTTCAGGTAGTTATTGACTCTCAGTTTTGAGTCTCGAAAGCGATATTCTACTCGCAACTCACCCTTACCACTTGTAACTCCCGGCCCCCCAATCACAACCTTTGAGAATTTTCAAGCTGGAGAAAAACCATGACGGAAACTGTGCAGGACAAAAGAGCTCTTATTAAAGAGGTTTTGGAAGCTTATCCCGAAAAAACAGCCAAAAAGCGGGAAAAACACCTCAACGTCTACGAAGAAGGTAAATCGGACTGCGGCGTTAAGTCTAACATCAAATCACTGCCGGGGGTCATGACCACTCGTGGTTGCGCCTATGCCGGATCGAAAGGTGTGGTTTGGGGGCCGATTAAAGACATGATTCACATCAGCCACGGCCCCGTCGGCTGCGGTTATTACTCTTGGTCTGGTCGTCGCAACTATTACATCGGCACCACAGGCATCGATACCTTCGGCACGATGCACTTTACCTCTGATTTCCAAGAAAAAGATGTCGTCTTCGGCGGTGACAAAAAACTGGCGAAGTTGATTACAGAAATTGAAGAACTCTTCCCCCTCAATAACGGGATTACAGTTCAATCAGAATGCCCCATCGGTCTAATTGGAGATGACATTGAAGCAGTTGCCCGGAAAGCAGCAAAAGAAACTGGCAAAACAGTTGTTCCAGTCCGTTGCGAAGGCTTCCGGGGTGTGTCGCAATCCTTAGGACACCACATTGCCAACGACGCAGTGAGGGATTGGGTATTCGACAAAACCAAGAAAGAAGAATTGGACAGCTTTGAGTCTACTCCCTACGATGTAGCAATTATTGGAGACTATAACATCGGCGGTGACGCTTGGGCATCCCGAATCTTATTAGAAGAAATGGGGCTGCGCGTCGTTGCTCAGTGGTCTGGAGACGGCACTTTGTACGAAATGAAAGTCACTCCCAAAGTGAAACTCAATCTCGTTCACTGTTACCGCTCCATGAACTACATTTCTCGCCACATGGAAGAGAAATATGGGATTCCCTGGTTGGAGTACAACTTCTTCGGTCCCACCAAAATCGCCGAATCTCTGCGAGCGATCGCGGCTCTCTTCGACGACAAGATCAAAGAAGGTGCGGAGCGAGTCATTGCCAAATACGAAGCACAAATCAAAGCCACTCTGGATAAATATCTGCCACGCTTAGACGGCAAAACAGTGATGATCATGGTCGGCGGTTTGCGCCCCCGTCACGTTGTCCCTGCCTTCCAAGATTTAGGCATGAAAATCATCGGCACTGGTTACGAATTCGCTCACAACGACGACTACAAACGTACCACTCACTACATCGATGACGCAACCCTGATTTACGACGACGTCACCGGCTTTGAATTTGAAGAGTTTGTGAAAGCTCTCAAACCCGATTTAGTCGCTTCCGGAATTAAAGAAAAATACGTCTTCCAGAAAATGGGTCTGCCGTTCCGCCAGATGCACTCCTGGGATTACTCTGGCCCTTACCACGGTTATGACGGCTTTGCAATCTTTGCTCGCGACATGGATATGGCTTTGAATAACCCAGCTTTTGCATTAGTCAAAGCTCCTTGGAACCAAGAAGCAGTCGCTAGCTAATTACTAACTCCTTTAGTAGTTAGTTGTTAGTCAATCCAGAGCCGATGCTACTAACCACTAACTACTAGCCCCATACCTGTAAAGTGCAAGATTAACACCCATTACCACCACGGAATTCGGAGGAAATAATGAGCCAGAATAACGTCGATAAAATCAAAGACCACGCCGAACTTTTCCACCAACCAGAGTATCAAGAGCTATTTGCTAATAAAAAGTCCTTTGAAGGGATGCGGCCGAGCGAACAGGTTCAAGAAATTGCAGAGTGGACAAAGACTTGGGAATATCGGGAAAAGAACTTTGCTCGTGAAGCACTAACCGTTAACCCAGCAAAAGCTTGCCAACCTCTCGGAGCAATTTTGGCAGCAGTGGGTTTTGAACAAACCATGCCCTTCGTTCACGGTTCTCAAGGTTGCGTTGCTTATTTCCGCACCCACTTTACCCGCCACTTCAAAGAACCTTTCTCGGCCGTTTCTTCATCCATGACTGAAGATGCAGCAGTCTTCGGTGGCTTGAAGAACTTAATTGAAGGTCTAGCAAATACCCTGGCTCTTTACAAACCCAAGATGATTGCTGTCTGCACCACTTGTATGGCAGAAGTCATTGGGGACGACCTAAACGGGTTTATCGGTAATGCTAAAAATGCTGGTTCAGTCCCTCAAGATTTCCCAGTTCCTTACGCTCACACTCCCAGTTTCGTTGGTTCCCACGTCCTGGGTTACGACAACATGATGAAAGGGATTTTGTCTTGCTTAACAGAAGGCAAAAAACAAGAAACCACCAACGGAAAAATCAACTTTATCCCTGGTTTTGAAACCTACACAGGCAACCTGCGCGAATTAAAGCGCATCCTCGGAGTGTTCGGCATTGACTACACTCTACTGGCTGACAACAGCGAGTATTTAGATTCTCCAAATACCGGCGATTATGTCATGTACCCCGGTGGTACTAAGTTGGAAGATGCGGCTGATTCTGTGAATGCCGAAGCAACCATTTGCTTGCAGCGCTATTCGACCATCAAGACCCGGGAGTGGATTGAGCAAAATTGGCAGCGGCCGACTCATGTTTATCGTCCAGTTGGAATCAAAGGCACTGACGAATTCCTGATGGGATTGTCTCAATTGACCGGTAAGCCAATTCCAGCGGAATTAGAAGCAGAACGCGGTCGCGCAGTCGATGCCATGACTGACTCCCACGCTTGGCTACATGGCAAGCAATATGCGATTTACGGCGACCCAGATTTAATCTTCAGCGTTGTCAGCTTCCTGTTAGAAATGGGTGCTGAGCCAGTCCATATTGTTTGCAACAATGCTGACGAATCATTTGAGAAAGAACTCTATCCAATTCTGCAAGCAAGCCCCTACGGTCAGAAGGCAAAGATCTGGACGAAGAAAGACTTGTGGCACCTCCGCAGCTTGCTGTTCACTGAGCCCGTTGACTTCTTCGTTGGCAACTCCTACGGCAAGTATCTGTGGCGCGACACTCACACCCCAATTGTTCACATTGGATATCCCATCTTTGACCGCCACCACTTGCATCGCTATGCAACCTACGGTTATACAGGCGTGATCAACCTCCTGAACTGGATTGTTAACCGGATTCTGGATGAACTGGATCGCAACACGATTATCCCAGCGAAGACTGATATTTCTTACGATTTGATTCGCTAAGGAACGTTAATTCTTGAGATTTTAGATAGAGTTTAACTCCATCTAAAATCTCAAATTTAACAGGGCAATTAGAGGTCAGTAAGCTGGGGCGGAACGCGACCGTAGCAGCCGAAACCAAGTGGTGACGCCTGACGGCTTTCAAGGTTAGAAGACTGCAATGTAGAGGCGCAATTATCTAGGACGCTGCTACTGAGCGAATGAGGAAACTCTCCCCTCAACCCCGAAAAAATTACGTTCCCCTTCCCAATGAACTCTATGACAACTATCACCCACGCTCACGAACACCACCACCCGATCGCCACCCAATCCCAGGGTTTTGATATTTTTTCTCCCCTGCGTCGCTGGTTGGATGCGGTCGAAGTTAAAAATGCCAGATTTGCCCATTTAATTTGCCAAGTTATTCCTTGCTGCTGCCCCTTCGAGCGAGATATTACTTTATTTGGGCGCACTTTATTTCGTATCCCCGCACTCTGCAAGCTCAATCCCCTCTACAACGAATTTGTCAGCTTGCGCTTCCGAGCTTTAAGCTATCTAGCTGATGAGTGCAATCAAGATATCACCGCCTATATTTGTTAACGGTTAGTGATTAGTAGTCAGGGGTTAGTGGGAATAAAATTGCCCCCTAACCAACTCAAAACTAAAAGCTAACAATCAGCCCCTAAGAACCACTAACCACTAACAAAACATGAAACTCACTAAAGGCAAAATTGCTGAACTCCTAGACGAAAAAGCCTGCGAGCACAATCACAAAACTGGTGAAAAAAAGAAGAGCTGTACCCAGCAGGCGCAGCCAGGAGCAGCCCAAGGTGGTTGTGCCTTTGATGGAGCCATGATCGCCTTAGTGCCGATCGCAGATGCTGCTCACTTAGTCCACGGCCCCATCGCCTGTGCTGGCAACTCTTGGGGAAGCCGTGGCAGTCTCTCCTCTGGCCCAACGCTCTACAAAATGGGCTTTACAACTGACTTAAGTGAGAATGACGTCATCTTTGGCGGCGAGAAAAAACTATATAAAGCCATACAAGAAATTCAAAACCGCTACCAACCAGCCGCCGTATTTGTCTACTCCACCTGTGTCACCGCCTTGATCGGTGACGATCTCAATGCTGTCTGTGTGGCTGCTAGCAAAAAAGCAGGCATTCCCGTAATTCCTGTCAATTCCCCCGGTTTTGTGGGCAGCAAAAACCTCGGCAACCGCATCGGTGGCGAAGCTTTACTGGATTATGTCGTGGGGACAGCGGAACCAGAATACACCACCCCCTATGATATTAACCTCATCGGTGAATACAACATTGCCGGCGAAATGTGGGGAGTGCTACCACTGTTCGAGAAACTAGGAATTCGTGTCCTCGCCAAAATTACTGGTGATGCTCGTTATCAGGAGATTTGCTGTGCCCACCGCGCCAAACTGAACGTGATGATCTGCTCAAAAGCACTGATCAATATGGCGCGGAAAATGGAAGAAAAATATGGCATCCCCTACGTTGAAGAATCTTTCTATGGTGTAGATGACATGAACCGTTGCTTGCGAAACATCGCGGCCAAATTAGGCGATCGCGACTTGCAAGAACGGGTGGAAAAACTGATCGCTGAGGAAGCAGCCAACCTCGATCGCGAACTCGCTCCCTACCGCGCCCGACTCAAAGGTAAACGAGTGGTTCTCTACACCGGTGGTGTTAAAAGCTGGTCGATTATTTCCGCCGCCAAAGACTTAGGAATGGAAGTCGTTGCCACTAGCACGAAAAAGAGCACCGAAGAAGATAAACATCGCATCAAAGAACTCTTGGGCCAAGACGGCATCATGTTAGAAAAAGGCAACGCCCAAGAACTGTTGAAGGTGATTGCTAAAACCAAAGCAGATATGTTGATCGCAGGCGGTCGAAATCAATATACCGCTTTAAAAGCGAGAATTCCCTTCCTCGATATCAACCAAGAACGTCACCATCCCTATGCTGGTTACATTGGTATGGTTGAGATGGCGCGAGAGTTAGATGAAGCCCTCTACAGTCCTGTTTGGGAACAAGTCAGAAAACCAGCTCCTTGGGAATAACAAATCAGGAATGACCCCCCCTAACCGTCAACCGTCAATCGTCAATTAAACTTGTCATGGCAACTGTCACCACTCCTCAAAAATCTGTTAGTGTCAATCCCATTAAAATGAGTCAGCCATTAGGTGCAGCCTTGGCTTTTTTAGGATTGCATGGAACCATGCCACTGTTTCACGGTTCCCAAGGTTGCACGGCCTTCGCCAAAGTAATTTTAGTCCGCCATTTCCGCGAAGCAATTCCCCTCTCTACGACGGCCCTGACTGAAGTTACAACCATCTTAGGCGGTGAAGATAACATTGAACAGGCAGTCTTGACGCTACTGGAAAAGTCAAAACCTGAAATTATTGGTCTTTGCACTACAGCTTTAGCGGAAACGCGCGGGGAAGATATAGAAGGCATTCTTAAGCTCATTCGCCAACGTCGCTCTGAGTTAAAGTCTTTCCCCATTGTGTTTGCTTCGACTCCCGATTTTAAGGGGGCATTGCAAGATGGTTTTGCAGCAGCAGTTGAGAGTATTGTTAGAGAAATTCCTGTTCCTGGAGAGACCGTTGCTAATCAAGTAACACTGCTAGCAGGTTCTTTCCTCTCCCCTGGAGATGTACAGGAAATTAAGGATATTCTCTCCAATTTTGGCTTGACTTCGATCGTTGTTCCTGACTTATCTGGCTCGCTGGATGGTCATTTAAGCGACAATTACAGCGCTGTGACGAATGGTGGCACGACTTTAGCTCAACTTCGTCAGGTGGGTTCCTCTGCTTTTACCATTGCTATTGGGGAAAGTCTGCGAGGTGCTGCTGAGGCCTTGCATGAGCGATTTGGTACTGATTACCGCGTCTTCGATCGCCTGAGCGGTTTGGGGAAGGTTGATGAATTTCTTCAGCTTTTATCTGAAGTCAGCTCGCAGCCAGTGCCTGAGAGATATCGCCGCCAGCGGGGTCAGTTGCAAGATGCCATGTTAGATACTCATTTCTATTTTGGTCGCAAGCGAGTATCTCTGGGATTAGAACCCGATTTACTTTGGCAAACAAGCTGGCTTTTACAGGAAATGGGGGCAGAAATTCAGGCTGCTGTTACTACAACTCGCTCACCTTTGCTGCAAAAATTACCAGTAGAAAAGGTGGTGATTGGAGATTTTGAAGATTTGGCAGATTTGGCGCTGGGGTCGGATTTAGTGATAGCCAGTTCCCACGGTCGCACCCTTGCTAAAAAATTAGGAATCCCCCTCTACCGCCAAGGAATGCCAATTTTTGATCGGTTGGGTAACGGCTACCGTTGCTCGGTCGGTTATCGAGGAACTACCCAGGTTTTATTCGATCTGGGCAACCTCTTATTGGAAGCTGAAGAATCGAAAGTTCATCATTAGAAAAGGATGAATTTTTCTCAAAATGTCCTATTATTAAAATAGGAATTAAGCAATAGCTAGGGTAGTCAAAAATAAAGATTTGCTGAATCTTTCCCCTACAAGCTTCTGAATTTTATCTTTCCCTAAGGCTGATTTCACACAAGGAGAATTTTAATGAAAATAGCCTTCGCTACCAGTGATATGGTTCATATTAATGCTCACTTTGGCTGGGCAAAAAAAATGGCTGTTTACGATGTCTCACCAGAAGGATATGACTTCGTAGAAACCATCGAGTTTGATGGTAACCTCCAAGCAGATGGTAATGAAGACAAACTCGTTCCTAAAATCGAAGCACTTTCTGACTGCACAATTGTTTATGTGGCTGCGATCGGTGGTAGTGCGGCGGCTCGTCTGATCCGCAAGCGGGTGACTCCCGTCAAGTCCAGAAATGAGGAAGAGGAAATTGGGGAAGTTTTGGAAAAATTAGTCCAAACCCTGAAGGGAAGTCCTCCTCCTTGGCTCCGCAAAGCTCTCCAGCAAAAACAGGAAAATAGTTTGGAAAGTTTTGAGGAAGAATAACCCTTCTCAAAAGTCCCTCAATCCCTTTCACCATTCCAGAGTTAATTAATTAAGGAAACAACAACATGACCGGTGCCGAAACAGTAGAACAGAGAACCACTGAAGAACTTCTCAATACACCTTACTTACAAGAACTGGTGCGCCAAATGCGGGCCCAAGACAGTTATGGAACCTTCCGCAGTTGGTCAAATGAGCTGGTGCTCAAACCCTTCATTCTCAGCAAAGAACAAAAGCGGAAAATCTCCGTTGATGGCGATGTCGATCCGGTAACTAAATTGCGAATTGCTTCCTTTTATCGCGCCGTCGCTGCTCGAGTTGAGCAGGAAACCGGTTTACTTTGCCAAGTGGTCCTTGATTTAAGCCACGAAGGATTTGGCTGGGCCCTAGTATTTTCTGGCCGCCTGTTAGTTGTTTCTCGAACCCTGCGAGATGCTCAACGGTTTGGCTTTGAATCCTTTGAAAAATTAGCGGATGAGGGAGACAAAATAACTAAATCAGCGGTTGAGCTAGCGACCCGCCACCGCGATGTCGCGAAGATTTAATCAGTCATGGGGAATGGGTGATTGGTAAGCAAGTGGCTACCAATTCCTAATACCAACTATCCAAGGTAAAGGTGTATGGCGCAAGCGGCAGAAACATCCACGAACGATTTAAACATTGAGGAACTTAAAACTCGAATTAAGCGCCTCAATAGTAAGGGGGGACAGCTCAAAATGGAACTCCACGATTTAGCGGAGGGTTTGCCCACAGACTTTGAAACTATCATGGAAGTGGCTGGCCGGACCTATGAGCTATTCAAACAATTAGACGACCTAAAAAAACAGCTTAAAGCACTGGAGAACCAAAAATGACAGCGACTTTATCTGATTTCAAAAAATTAGTCGATGCTGAGGACTATTTCAAGTTTTTTGAGCTGGATTATGACCCGCAGGTCGTGAATGTGAATCGCCTCCACATTTTGAAAAAATTTGCTCAGTATCTTGAAGAAATTGACTCACAACCTGACTTGAGCGAGTCAGAGAAACTGAGCCAATACCGGGATGCTCTCCAAAAGGCTTATGAAGTGTTTTTAACTTCAAATGCTGTGGAGCAAAAATTGTTCAAAGTGTTCAACGACAAACCCAAAAATGTTGTCATGCTGGGTGACATTAAGGTCGAATAAGGAGCCAATCCAGTGTTAGATTTGACAGCGACTGAAGTAGAACGTTACCGCCGCCAAATCATGCTTCCTGGTTTTGGAGAGGAAGCACAGCGCCAGCTTCGCCAAGCCACTGTTTTAGTCACAGGTGTCGGGGGACTCGGTGGCACAGCGGCTCTGTATTTAGCGGTTGCTGGAGTGGGCCGATTAATTCTAGTGAGAGGCGGTGAATTGCGCCTGGATGATATGAACCGCCAAGTTTTGATGACCGATGATTGGGTCGGATCGCCCAGGGTTTTTAAAGCGAAGGAAACTCTGGAACATATCAACCCTGATGTCACCATCGAAGCGATCGCAGAGTATGTCACTCCAGACAACGTAGACTCCCTGGTATTGCAAGCAGATGTTGCCCTTGACTGCGCCCACAACTTTACAGAACGCGACTTATTGAACGCAGCTTGCGTCCGCTGGCGTAAACCGATGGTAGAAGCAGCCATGAACGGCATGGAAGCTTACCTGACTACCATTGTCCCTGGCAAAACTCCTTGCCTATCTTGCCTGTTCCCAGAAAAACCAGATTGGGATAAGCGTGGTTTTGGAGTGCTGGGTGCGGTTTCTGGGACTTTAGCTTGCCTGACTGCCTTGGAGGCAATCAAAGCGATCACAGGGTTTGGTCAACCGTTGCTGTCTCAACTGCTAACGATGGATTTGACCACTATGGATTTTGCCAAACGTCGCCCTTACCACGATCCGCACTGTCCCGTCTGTGGCAGCATTTCCGACACCCTTCCTCAATCAGTGGCACTTGCGAGTGCTTAGCTGCGATCGCTCAACCATTTCTCTAGGGTATTTTGCCATTTCCATGGTCTTTGTCATCCACTTTCACAACTAACAGGAGATTTTATGACTTTTACCACAACATCCCCAACCACATTCCAGCTTCAATTAACTGAAAAAGCTGCATTTCGGCTCCGTACTTTCCTAAGAGCCAGCAATGCTCAAGATCCAAGCGCCCCACCAAAAGGAGTTCGCCTTTCTGTCGTTGACGGTGGGTGCAGTGGTTACGAATATGCTTTGGATATTACCAGCAGCCCGAAGTCAGATGACATCGCCGTCGAAGTCGATCAAGTGCTGTTTTTTGTTGAGCTGCAAAGTGCGCCTTTACTCCAAGGACTGGTGATTGATTTTATCGAAGGTCTTACCCAATCTGGATTTAAGTTCATCAATCCCAATGCCAGTGAAAACTGCGGCTGTGGTAAGTCTTTCAAAGCTGGAGACTGCACTCCTACAGCCCAGCCTTGTACTTAAGGGTTACTGTTTAGGGTGGTAATAGGTAACTGGGGAGAAATTGAAAGTTCTCGCATCAATTAATTTGCTCACTCCCCATTCCTAATTTCAGATTTATTTGCCAAAATTTCGGAGAATTTCACGATGGCTACTACTTACCAAGTACGGTTGCAGAATAAGAAGAGAGACCTCGACGTTGTCATTGAAGTAGATAGTGAGACTTACATTCTAGATGCAGCCGAAGAGCAAGACCTCGATTTACCATGCTCCTGTCGCTCCGGATCTTGTTCGAGCTGTGTCGCCAAGATTGTGGAAGGTGAAGTCGATCAGGCCGATCAAACTTTCTTGGATGATGAGCAGATGGCCAAAGGTTACGTGTTGACCTGCGTTGCTAAACCGCGGTCTGACTGCACGCTTCGCACCCACCAAGAAGCTTATCTCGTCTAAACTCTACAAAATTTTATTGTCTACCCCTGGAGCCACAACTTTCTAAAAAGTTGTGGTTTCTCATTGCTATAAATTGATGTTGCTGAACTGTCAAAGCAGATGTGTCTCATACCTCCTCTGAAGATAGTTAGATCCTTGTATGAATGTAACTTCCCCCTCAGTTACTAACGCGGTTGCAGTCCCATTCCTTACTTTTGAGTAACAATTAAATCTTGTTAATTCCCAAAATTTTTTAGTAAAACTTAAGTTAATTTTTGTTGAAAATTTAAGGGTGAAATTAGTAATTTTTACTCAAGGAATTAGACAGATTTTGTTAAAAAAGCTATGGTAGACTAAAAAAAGTCTTATTTGATACCACAATAGGTGTCGTAATGATTAGTGAACAACACCTCGCTCAGGAATTTCTCACAGTCATCGATAACTTTTACCCAAAAGTAGGGGCTGTACTGCACCACTGCTATATTAAAGTGATCGAGACTTACATTGGTCGAATTCACAAGCGCTTGTACTACCTAGGTATTTATTGCTCTGATGCAACCTTTGCCGAAGTAGAAGCTCAAAGAGACGTGCTCCGAGAAGTAGCAGAAAATATGGGACTCGTTGAAGTAGTCTGCATTAATGCTACGCGACTGTTGCGCGATCCTCGATCGACCTTAAAGGACCTCAGTCCCCGCTTATGGTTAGAGTTGTACTGGATTTCTACAAAAGCCAAATAAAAAATCTGAATTAAAACAACTCTCAATCAAGATTTTTCCTGCATGATTTCATCTCCTGGGAGGACAAGGCTATGCTTTGTCTCTCCCCATCCTCTATTTTTAAGATTTTGCCAGAAATTTGAGAGAGTTTGTAGTTTAGGTTACAGGTTTTTGAACGAATTTTTTCCACAATAAGAATAGTAGTTCTAGGGAACTTTACTCAATGTTTAATAAAAAATTTACGGTTTCTGGCTCCTCGTTGGAATTGCTGAAGGCAGGGGAACAGGGAATTGTGACTCGATGCAGAAATGTAGATAAAGTCACCCGTGAAAAACTGACTGCAATGGGGATTAAACCAGGCATTGCCATTACTTTAGAACAACGACAACCAGAATTTGTGATCGCAGCCGGGACAGCTCGCTTAACCCTTAATCAAGAAGTGAGTCGCTCAATTTATGTGAGGATTACTCCCGCCAATCAATTCTAAAACAGAACCAGCTACAGGAGTCTGAAAACGACTCAAAGACAAATAATACTCATCGTGAGGGTTTTTGCTAGGAGACAGGGGTATCAACCCCTGTCTGAATCAAGCTTTGAGAAACGGTTAATCGCTCCGTCTAACGAAGGCAGAGAAAATAGAGAAGCGTTAATCTTGAGCGCAGCGTTACAAACAAATGGTATTAGTTTGCTCGTGGCAACATTTAATCGACAGCAACCATGACATCACTCGCCTTGATCACCACATAGACTTCCTTGCCTTCCGTTAAAGTGAGTTGTTCGGCGGAAGACTTGGTAATAATTGATACAACTTCTATCCCAGGCGCAATTTCGATACTGATTTCAGTATTAACGGCTCCAGTTACTATTTTTGTAACCTTACCTTTAAGGGCATTACGGGCACTAACTTTCATGTCTTTTTCCAGGGGCTGACTTGGATGTTCCATAAAATATTACCACCGATTGATTGAGTGAAGCCGGTATTTTGTCAGCAAACCCTGATGTTGTAACCGTCACTCAACTCCTCCCATCAAAGCCATTCTAAACCAGAACTAATCGTCGCACGATTTCGCCCATTTCTTTTCGACTGAATCAAAGCTGATTCTGCTTCTTGTACCAGCAGTAACGGCGGTTCTTCCCGATCGGGAATGATACTCGCAATTCCTAAACTTAAAGTAACAAAGGGAGCGGGAAGACCCCCGAATTTATAAATATCATGAGCAATCGCTAAATTTTTAACTTCTTTGCGGATAATTTCTGCAACTTGGAAGGCAATATCTGCTGATGTTGCTGATAAAATGAGGACAAATTCATCATCTCGATAACGCGCCACTAAGTCAACCGGAAACTCAACGACTTTGTTAATGACAGTGGCAATCTGTTGCAAGCAAGCATCCCCAGCTTCTCGGCTGTGAGTGGTGTTATAGATTTGAAAATGGTCAATGTCAGCTAAAATCAAGGACAGTGGTTTTCTTTCTTGTGCTAACATCGCCCAAGCTTTTTCTAAGTAAAGTTCAAAGTAGCGACGGTTGGCAATTTGAGTCAGTTCATCTCGATGAATTAATTCAGGTAAATTTTGCTGAGTTCGCTGTGATTGATTCAGACAAGTTGGGGAAGAAGCAGGGGTTTCTGACAACAGTTTTGGAGCAAAATATAGGCGGTATAATTCACAAGTAGGAGAACAGCAACCGCCCACTAAGTTAACTAACCCCATGTTATACAATTTATAATTGAGACAGGGTTCTAGCCTGACGCTATTTGAGGTTGAAATTACTTGTTGATAGGCAGTAACCAGTGGTGGATCTGCTTGCAAGGTTGTTAAAATTTGCTGTAAATGTTCGTGATAAATTCCTTGGGGACTGGCTGCCTCTTGTAAGAACTGTTTCCATCCTCCACATTTCCCAAATCTATCAACAGAAGACTCAGAAGTATTCATCAAGTGGTAGAGTGCAAGTCGCACTAAATAGGGGTGTCCTCCTACAATTTCTATGAGCTGCTTGGCTTCTTTACCATCAGTCCAATCCAGTCCATGACGCTTCGCCAATTCTTGCACCTGCTCGCAATTAAACCGAGGTAAATTCAGGGGTAGACCTACATTTAAGGGGGACTGGTTTAAATTGAGGAGGATATCAAAGTCTGTAGAGTAAGTGACAATCAACCGAAACTTTTGCCAGATTTTCACTTGTTTTGCTTGCTCGTGCCAGAAGCGCAACAGAGAAAAAAATTCCTGAGCAATTTCTGGATGTTCACAAATACGATTCGCTTCGTTAAGGGCAAGCACTAAGGGACTTTCAATGGCAGCGAGCAAATACATTTGAAAGTAAGTTGTACAACTGACTTTGCTCCCAATTTCTTCATCCCAATAAGAGTTAAGTTTCGATTCTAAGTTTAATTGTCGGGTGACATAGGCGCAAAACCAGCGCAAAAATTTATCGAGGTTGGTAAAGATAGCAGCATCGCCTTGTTGAAAGTCTAAACTCACCGTGCGGTAGCCAACAGTAGTGGCGCGATCGAGAATTCGCAGCATCAACGAGCTTTTCCCCATTTGCCGAGGTGCTTTGATGCGAATGACACACCCCGGTTCCGTAATTTCTGAGTAAGCAAGTTCTTCAATGGGCGGCCGCGGAATATAAAATTTAGAGTCGAGGGATACGGGACCGCTGGGAAATTCTAAGGAGGTGGGAGCTAATGGGTGACGGTATCGCTCGATCAATTGTTGTTGAGCTTTTGTGAGGGGATGTCGCTCTAGGATGTCGCGGAAGTTTGCTTTGGTGATGGGTTCTCCCCAGTAGTCGCTGAGCGATCGCCACAAGTGAGCCGCAACTTCTCGGATGCGTTGGGCGCCATAGTGGGCCTCTGCTGTCATTGCAGCATAGGTTTTTCCCTCCCAGGCCGAACGCAGCACCAATTCTTGCAAGGGTGTCAAGGGCTTTGGCTGGCTAGCATTTAGCAGTAGAATAATTTCATCGGTCGTCATGTTTTTATAGGATCAGTCCGTTATGAGAGCATCGCGTCTGTTCTAGGTAAATGCCTAAAGTTGAGCTGTAGGTACCTATCTTAAGTTAGAGATTGGTTCTCAAGTAAACGGTATGAAGCAGGTGGTTTTTTGTCTCCAAGACCCTAACAGCAGACGGAGCCAACGCGCGATTTGTGAGAGAACGATGAATCAGCATTGGTGAGGCTGGCAATCATTCTGCTTACTCAGAAAATATGTAATCTTTAATTTAAACTGATATTAGTCTCAATTTTATCAAGCTTGTCATTACAAATAATGAATTCTGTAGCTTATTGAGCAGGAGTGAGAGCTCGGGAAACCGAAAAAAGACTACAGGGCGGATATTGACATTTTTTTAATTTTGTGCAGAAACTACAAACTTGCTACCAAGGGCGTTTGGCATCAGGCGTTTTTAGTCCCCCTGAGGGTTTATTTGTAGTATATTATACAAATAAGCGATCGAGTACCAGGAAACTCAAGGTAGGATTGTAGCGTTCTGATGACCCAGACAAGTTGTGAGGAAAAATCAGGCTACAATCTAATATTGACGATGTTTGGCTCCACTTGCTACGCTGTTCACCAAATCTTAGGCTGACAAAACGCTATTTTACTCCCGTATTTTCACTGACACTCGATTGTTGAGAGCCATCTACTTCTCCGTAAAAACTATTGACTCTCTAGGAGGGACAAAAGCAAACTTTATAAAAAAAATAAACTTATTTCTTTTAATTAAGTATCCAGCATCTACCAACAATTTAGATTATGATTACTATAGGTTAAATTTTATAGTTTTATAGGTGCAATCTATCATTTAGCTGAGGAGCTTGCTTAAATTTAGGTGCAGGAAGAGAAAACAGGGACTCGCCTGTAAAAAAATAAAATCATCAACCAACAAAACTTCCTGACATCACCCAGGCTAGCAGTAGATTATCTGATAGCTGATTGCACGTAGAATCAAAAAAGTTTACCGACTGCTCCCTCAAAGAGCAACAGCCAGATCGAGCTAAAAAAAGCAGCCATAGTCATCAGCCGATAAATATTCTGATTGTAGTCCAAACTTTTTTAATGGGAACGTGGGATATGCCATCAGTTTTAACGCCAACCATCGCCCAGAGCCAGTTAAAAATTCTCCTAGTAGAAGACAATGCTGACCATGCAGACCTAATTGCAGAATTTTTATTAGAGCAGCAGGGAAAACAACAGCAATTCTTAACTCGCGTTGAACGGTTGAGCCAAGCAATTGCAGCGGTCATTCGAGAAACCTTTGACATCATTTTATTAGACTTATCTCTTCCTGACAGTTATGGATTTGATACCGTTTCCCAACTGCGAGAATACAGCTACAACATTCCCATTGTCGTCCTGACTTCTAACCGAGATGAACAGCTTGCCCTTCAAACCATCCAAGCTGGAGCCCAAGATTACCTGATCAAAGGCGAGATTAGTAGCGGTTCCCTGATTCGTTCCTTACATTATGCGATCGAGCGCTATCGGATGAAAGAAGCATTACGACAGAGTGAAGAACAATACCGCTCAGTCGTTAATAACCTTCAATCCGTCATTTTCCAACTCGATCGCCAGGGCAATTGGACATTTCTCAATCCCGCCTGGACAGAACTTACTGGATTTTCCGTGATCCAGAGCTTAGGAACTCCCATTACAGATTACATTCAAACCGACGATCGTCCCTGCTATCAAGCAGCAGTGAACGCCTTAATTTCCGGTCAACAATCACAAATCTGCCTGCAACTTTGCCTCGTCACCGCATCGGGAAAATGCCACAAATTCCAAGTCTATCAACATCTCACCACCACTCGTGAAGGAATCGCCACCGGCTTTACAGGCATCCTCGTCAGCTTAGCGACACCAGAAGCACCCCTTCCCGCAGTCGTAGCAGATTATCAAGCAACTCCGCTGACAATTCCTGCTCAAACCATCATTTTTGAGAATGCCAGCAACAGCCAATCCTTCACCGGCAAAATTCAGCGCCCAGAACCGCTCAAATCTCCCCATCGCTTCCAAAAGCTAGCCGATAGTCTGCCCGCTTTAATTTATCAATTCCAGCTCTTCCCAAACGGCGAAATTGCTTTCCCCTATCTCTCACCGGGTTGCCGTCAACTCTTAGAATTAGAACCAGACACCATTCCCGCAAACACCACTCAATTATTCCAGCAAGTTCACCCAGACGACCGGCCCGCCTTAGAAACCTCAATTGCCATTGCGACTCAAACCCTGCAACCTTGGCAACAGGAATGGCGACAGAGGATGCCATCAGGAACCATCAAATGGTTAAAAGGAGCCTCTCAGCCAGAACAACAAGCAGATGGCAGTACGATCTGGAATGGCTTAGTCATCGATATTACCCCGCTCAAACAAACTCCTCATCTCAGTGAAGCTCGCTTCTTCACACTCTCCCTCGATTTACTCTGTATCGCTGGGAAAGACGGATATTTCAAGCGCTTGAATCCATCTTGGTTTAAAACTTTAGGCTATACAGAAGCAGAACTACTCGCCACACCTTTTCTAGAATTTGTCCATCCCCTCGATCGTCCAGCCACCCAAGCAGAAGTAGAAAAACTATTTAGTGGCATTCCCAGCGTGAACTTTGAAAATCGCTATCGCTGCAAGGATGGCTCTTATAAATGGTTGGCTTGGACTGGTACCGCCTTTGCTGAAGATGGATTCGCTTACTGCGCGGCTCGCGACATTACCAATCGCCAACAAGCTGAAGCGAGTCTCCGAGAAAGCCAGCATTTCATTCAACAAATCGCTGAATCCAGCCCTAATATCCTCTATCTCTACGACTTGGTGGAACAGCGAAATATCTTTGTCAACCGTAGCATTGCCCAAATGCTAGGTTACAGCCAAACCGAGATCCAAGCAATGGGTGCTGCGCTACTCCCCACTCTCACCCATCCAGAAGACTTAGCGAGATTCCCCGACTATTTAAATCAAGTTGAGAATGGTTCCGACCGCGAGTGTTTTGAGATCGAGTACCGGATGCAGCACAAAAATGGCACCTGGTACTGGTTCAGCAGTCGAGAAGTAATTTTTGCCAGAACTCCTGAGGGTAAACCCCGACAGGTTCTCGGCACCGCCACTGACATTACAGAATTCAAGCAAACCGCCCAAGAATTAATCGAAAAAGCCCGACAGTTAACGCTGCGGTCAGAGATTGGGCTAGCGCTAGCCCAGGGTGGCGACTTACCTAGTATGCTCAGCCTCTGTGTCCAGACGCTGGTCAGACATTTTAAGGTTGCCTTTGCCCGGATTTGGACCCTCAGCAGCGATCGCACCAGTCTGGAATTGCAAGCTTCCGCCGGAATATACACCCACACCAACGGCGCCCATGCTCGTATCCCCGTCGGGCACTTGAAAATTGGTTTAATTGCCACCGAGAAGCAACCCCACTTAACCAATGATGTTCAAAATGACCCCACAGTCAGCGACCGCGAGTGGGCCCGGCGAGAAGGTATGGTCGGCTTTGCAGGCTATCCCCTGATCGTAGAAGACCAAGTGGTGGGCGTGATGGCATTATTTTCGCGCTCTCCCTTAAACTTAAAAACCCTCGATTGCCTCGCGTTAATTGCCAGCGAAATTGCCGTAGGCATCGAGCGTAAGCGAGCCGCCCTCGCCTTGCAGTTGAGCGAACAGCGATTACAAATGGCGATCGCAGCCAGCGGCTTAGGGATCTGGGATTGGCAACTCCGCACGGGTCAAGTTTATTTAAGCCCCGAGTTAAAGACCATGTTGGGGTATGAGCCAGAGAAACTTGAAAATGAATTTACCATCTGGGAACGGCTGGTACATCCAGAGGATCTGCCCCAAGTGCTAGCCCTGCTGACCGCCCACGCTCACGGAGAGAAGACCGGTGAGGCGGTCGAATTTCGGATGCAGAGTGCTACTGGCGAGTGGAAGTGGATTTTATCCCGCAGTAAAGTGTTTGAATGGGATGAAGGCGGGAAACCCCTGCGGGTGACGGGGACGCACCAAGATATTACCGAGCGCAAGTTGGCAGAGTCAGAGCTCTTGCGTTTCCGCTTGGTGGTAGAAAGTACCAGCGATGCGGTGGGGATGGCGGATCTGGAGGGGAATCATTATTACCAGAACCAAGCTTTTACAGAATTGTATGAATATCCGACCGCCGCGGCCTTTAATGAAGTGGGCGGGCCGAGGATTGCTTTTACCCAGCCAGAAGTCGCCGAGGAGGTCTTAAGCACTATTATGGGGGGTCAGCCTTGGGTGGGGGAAGTCGAGCACATCTCCCGCAGCGGCCGCCGGATGCAAGTGCTGCTTCGCGCCAATCCGATTAAGGATAGTGACGGCAATATCATCGGACTGGTGAGTTTAAATACAGATATTAGCGATCGCCAACAAGCAGAAGCTGCTCGCCTGCAACTCACTCGCCAGTTACAAGAAGCTCAAAGAGTTGCTCAGATCGGGAATTGGGAATTTGATATCTTTGTCAACCAGGTGACTTGGTCAGAGGAACTGTTCCGCATTTATCACCGAGAACCCGGTCAGATTCCCAGTTTCGAGGAAATTTTACAGCAGATTCACCCGGAAGACCAAGAGCGCTGGCTGGCAGGGGTGCAACGGGTGATGACAGAGGGGGGTGCCTACGACATCGATCACCGCGTTTATCTCCCTCATGGAGAAATCCGTTATATTAACGCCAAGGGTCAAGCAATGCTGGATGAATCTGGTACAGTTGTGCGCCTGTTTGGCACCGCGATGGATATCACCGACCGTAAGCAGGTAGAAATTGCCTTGCAGCAGCAATTTTTGCGAGAGCAACTGCTGGGCGCGATCGCCCAACGGATGCGTCAATCCCTGCAATTAAAGGAGATTCTCAATACAACGGCTGCGGAACTGCAACAAGCGCTGCAAGCAGACCGAGTGCTGGTGTACCAAATCTTTCCCAATGGTACCGGTTGTGCCATCGCAGAGGCGACCGCCACGGGGTACAGCAGCATCCTCAATATCCTCTTTCCGGAAGAGATTTTCCCCCGAGAAATTTATGAGCAGTATATACAGGGGCGGATTTGTGCCGTATCGGACCGGGACCTCGGCGGGATCGTGCCTTGTTTGGTGGATTTCATGGCGGAGATGCAGGTGAGAGCGAAGTTGGTGGTGCCGATCGTTCAAACGGGGAAACTTTGGGGGTTGCTGATTGCTCATCAGTGTTCTCAACCCAGAGTTTGGCAAGAGGGGGAGATCGGTTTATTTCAGCAACTCGCCAACCAACTCGCGATCGGGATTCAACAATCGATGTTGTTTGAGCAAGCTCAAACGGAAATTGCTGAGCGCAAAGCGACGGAAATGGCTCTGCGGGAATCGGAAAGACGAGAACGAGCCAAAGCGATCGAATTAGAACAAGCGATCGGCAAGCTCCAAAGCACCCAAACTCAACTGGTTCACAGCGAAAAAATGGCCGGTTTAGGTCAGTTAGTGGCGGGGATCGCCCACGAAATTAATAACCCTGTCAGCTTCATTTTTGGCAATATTGCCCCGGCCACTCAATATGCCTCCGACTTATTGAAACTGATTACTCTGTATCAAGACCGCTATCCGACTCCTGACCCGGATATTGTCGAGGAAATTGAAGCCATCGAACTGGATTTCGTGAAGGCAGACTTCCCGAAATTACTGTCCTCTATCCAAGAAGGAGCTTCCCGAATTAAAGAAATTGTGCTATCCCTCCGCAACTTCTCGCGGCTGGATGAAGCTGAAATGAAGGAAGCTGACCTGCATTCGGGGATTAATAGCACCTTAATGCTGTTGCAGCACCGCCTGAAAGAACAGCCGGACCGAAAAGCAATTCAGGTGATTCAAAACTTTGGCAAATTGCCTTTGGTTGAGTGCCATCCCGGTCAGCTCAATCAAGTTTTTATGAATATTTTATGCAATGCTATTGATGCCTTGGAAGGAAAAATTAAGGGAGAACCGGCATTCATTCCCACGATTTGGATTACAACCGAACTGGAAACATTCATTTTACCAGGCCGACCGCCTGTTCCGGCGGCGCTTATTCGCATTGCTGACAACGGTCCTGGCATTTCTCCTCAGGTACAAGAGCGCATCTTTAATCCTTTCTTTACAACAAAACCGGTTGGGGCGGGAACAGGATTAGGTCTGTCCATTAGCTATCAAATTATTGTTGAGAAGCACGGAGGTAAACTCCAGTGTTATTCTCAGTTGAATCAAGGGGCAGAATTTGCGATCGAAGTCCCATTAACTCCAAAATTCAATGGGAACAGTTAGTTCCTCTTAAAATTTTATCAGGAGGCAGGCCCGATTACAATATAAAAGGGAGAACTTCAAATAGGTTTTAGTCATCACCTTTCCCTTGTATATTCTACTCAAAGCGAGCTGTTCATCTTCTTATTTTTTTAACAACATGGAGACAAAATTCCTAGCTCTCTTCTCATCGAATCACTTCATCCCCCACGGTCACTGCTATCTTTGGCAAGCTCCTTTAGTCTGGTTGCACCTGCTCTCAGACTTAACAATTGGCATTGCTTATTTCTCAATTCCGGCAATGCTCATCTATTTCATTCGCAAGCGACAAGATCTTCCCTTTCAAGGGATTTTTGCTTTATTCGGAGCTTTTATTATCCTTTGTGGTACCGGTCATTTTCTCGAAATCTGGACTTTGTGGCATCCCACCTACTGGCTAGCCGGAATTGAAAAAGCAATAACAGCGATCGTATCTGGCTTTACTGCCTTACAAATGATTACACTTCTGCCGTTATTTTTAGGGCTACAAACTCCTGAGCAGTTAGAGATTGTTAACCGAGAACTCCAGCAGCAAATTGTCGAGCGGCAGAAGGCAGAACAAATTTTAAAAAGTATTGCCCAAGGAACTGCTTCCGTTACCGGAGATAAATTTTTCCCGGCCCTGGTTAATCAGTTATCGAAGGCTCTGAAGGTTCCTTATGTTTTAGTATCAGAAGCCGTGGGAAATCCACCCAACAAAATGCGAATGCTAGCGTTTTGGGGAGGAGATCAGTTGGTAGAAAATAGCGAGTATCCTCTACCTGGGACTCCCTGTGAGGTGGTTATTGAAACGGGAGAGATGTCTTGCTACCCAAATAATTTACAACAGCTTTTTCCAGCAGCCGCTCCCATCTTAGAGCCAATTGGTGCACAGAGTTATGTGGGAGTGCCACTGCTGGATACCTCACAGCAGGTGATTGGCAATCTTTGCATTATCGATACTCAGCCCTTATTTGCGGATGAAAATATCAAAGCAATTATGGCGGTTTTTGCAACCAGAGCCGCCGCGGAACTTCAGCGGAAATGGGCTGAAGATGCGAAAAGTCATGCTTACGATGAGTTAGAACATCGCGTGAAAGAACGCACCGCTGAATTATTAGAGGCAAATGTAGCCCTAGAGACAGAAATTCAAGAAAGAATTGCCGCAGAATCTGCCTTGATTTCCAGTGAAACTCGTCTGAGAGAGCAGCAGGCGGGATTGTTGCGGCTGGCGAAGAGCCAAAATATCTACCAAGGGAATTTCGAGGAAGCGACTCGAGAAATTACTGAGTTAGCGAGCCAAATTCTGAATATAGAGCGGGGCAGTATCTGGCTATATAATGACGAGAAAGATGAGCTTTATTGTGCAGATTTATATGAATCTACTCCCAACCGACATCAACGCCTGCCGGTTAGGTTAAAGTTAAGCCAGTATCCAATTTATTTTCACGCTTTAGAAACAGAACGATTGATTGCAGCTCATAATGCGAATACCGATCCTCGGACTCAAGAGTTTACTGCTTCTTATCTAGTTCCCCTCTGCATTGTCTCGATGTTGGATGTGCCGATTCATTTTCAAGGGCGGACAGTTGGGGTGATTTGTTTGGAGCAGATTAAAATTCCGAGGCAGTGGGCCATCGAAGAGCAGAATTTTGCCAGTTATTTGGCTTATATGACTTCTTTAGCAATGGAGTCGCGCGATCGCAGGCGAGCAGAATTGGCGCTGCAAGAAATTGCTGAGCGAGAAACCGCGATCGCCAGAGTCATTCAGCGTATGCGCCAAACCTTGGAGATTGAGACAATTTTCCGAGCAACGACTCAAGAATTACGGCAAGCTCTGCATTGTGACCGCGTGGGAGTGTATCGCTTTAATCCAGACTGGAGCGGAGAATTTGTTTCAGAGTCGGTAGCAAAAGGCTGGAAAATTCTCGTAGAAGAACAAGCCAATCAGCCTGCTTTAACCAGGGTCGCAGTTAATCAAGAATATTGCGCGGTCAAAGCCTTAGATACGGTAGGTGCCCCCATCGAAGATACTTACTTGCAAGAAAACCAAGGTGGCATTTACCGACAAGGAAGCAATTACCGTTGTGTTCCAGATATCTATACGGCTGGATTCGATCGTTGTTATCTGGAATTATTGGAACGGTTTCAGGCGCGAGCTTATATTATTGCCCCCATTTTCTGCGGCTCTCAACTCTGGGGGCTCCTGGCAATTTATCAAAATTCTCATAGTCGTCACTGGAAAGAAACAGAGATTAACATGGTGGTTCAGATTGGCGCTCAATTAGGAGTTGCCATTCAGCAGGCGGAGTTATTAACGCGGACTCAAAAGCAGTCGATTGAATTAATGAAAGCCAAGGAAATCGCTGACTCTGCCAACCGCGCGAAAAGTGAATTCCTGGCAAATATGAGTCACGAATTACGGACTCCTCTCAATGCAATTCTCGGCTTTACGCAACTGATGAATCGTGATTCCGCTCTATCTGTTCAACACCAGCAATATTTAGGGATCATTAACCGCAGCGGTGAGCATTTGCTGGAGTTGATTAATGATATCTTGGATATGTCCAAAATTGAGGCAGGTCGGATCGCCCTCCATGAAAATGACTTTGACCTGTACCACCTACTCAGCAACTTAGAAGAAATGCTGCAACTCAAAGCTCAAGCCAAGGGGTTGCAGCTTACTTTTTTACGAGCGTTTGAAGTTCCTCAATATGTCCAAACGGATGAAAGTAAACTGCGACAGGTTTTGATTAACCTCCTGGGTAATGCGATCAAATTTACAGAAATAGGCAGCGTAACTTTGCGAGTCTCAACACTGAGTTGTCCACTGCCAGCAAATCAGCATCAGGAGGAAAAAACAGTTAAAACTGGCAAATTAATCCTCTGTTTTGAGATTGAAGATACTGGTCCCGGTATTGCCTGTGAAGAGTTCGACAAATTGTTTAAAGCCTTTGGACAAACAGCCACTGGTTTAAGAGCCGGTCAAGGCACGGGTTTGGGTTTATCGATCAGTCAAAAATTTGTACAACTGATGGGGGGAAACATCTCTGCGAGCAGTACCTTAGGTGTCGGAACGTTATTTTCATTTAAGATTGAAGTTGGGCTCATTGAAGGAGCAGAGGTTGAGGCTGCTCCGCTGTCGAATCACCAAAAAATTATTGGTTTAGCGCCGGATCAACCCACCTATCGCATTTTAGTCGCTGAGGATAAGCCAAACAACCGCTTATTTTTAGTTGAGTTATTAAGTTTATTAGGCTTTGAAGTACGGGAGGTTGAGAATGGCAAAGAAGCGATAGCGGTATGGGAAAGCTGGGAGCCACACTTGATCTGGATGGATATGCGAATGCCAATTATGGATGGATATGAAGCAACCAAACGGATCAAAGCTCACCTCAAAGGTCAAGCAACCGTGATTATTGCACTGACGGCCAGCGCCTTTGATGAGGAGCGACAATTTATTTTGTCGATTGGTTGCGACGACTTCGTGCGTAAACCGTTTCGAGAGGAAGAACTCCTAACCAAAATTCAAAAGCATTTAGGAGTGCAATATCTGTATAAAAATCTGGTTGCAGATGGCTCTGAAACAGGAGACAATCAAAGCAGTCATTCACCTCAAGTCCTGGATCGGCAATCCTTGAACGTGATGCCACCTGACTGGATCCAACAGTTATATTATGCAGCGTCCCAAGGCAGTGACTTTTTAATGTTTCAGCTCCTAGAGCAAATCCCGCCTCAATATGCTTTTTTGATTCGTGGGTTAACGGACTTAATTGATAACTTTCAATTTGAGGAGGTGAGGAAATTAACCCAACCCACTGAGGATTCGGAGTGAGCCAAGAAAAAACATTATGAATTATTTCGAGATGAGTGCTGTAAAAACGCTATCCTACAAGAGTGGCGAATATCAAGTGGAAATGGATTCCCCTGTTTTTGACCTGAGTAGAGAAGATATCCTGATAGTAGACGATACCCCTGAGAATCTGCGTCTGCTCTCGAGAATGCTGGAGCAACAAGGCTATAACGTTCGTAAAGCCTTGAGTGGTCAAATGGCACTGACAGCGGTAGAAACGGTCAGTCCTGATTTGATTTTACTCGATATTATGATGCCGAATATGGATGGCTATGAAGTTTGTGAAACACTGAAGTCTAATCCAAAAACAGCTAAAATCCCAGTTATTTTTTTGAGCGCTCTGAGTGAAGCTTTCGATAAGGTGAAAGCGTTTACGGTGGGAGGCTCAGATTTTATTACGAAACCCTTTCAAGTGGAAGAAGTTTTAATCCGGGTGCAAAATCAACTTGCACTGAGAGCGGCAGAGCTGAAAAGTCAACAACTGAATACTCAACTGGAAGAGCGAGTCAAGGAGCGCACCAGTCAGCTAGAAGTTGCGAATCAAGAATTGAAGCGAGAGATTGCTGAACGTAAGCAACTCCAAGAACAATTGCTCAAAATGGCTTTCTATGATGGTTTGACTGGTTTGCCAAACCGAGTCTTATTTATGGAGCAACTGGAAGAAACGCTTGAGCGGGCGAAGGCACAACCAGGCTATCAGTTTGCGGTGTTATTTCTAGACTGCGACCGCTTTAAGTTTATTAATGATTCTCTCGGTCATTCCGTGGGAGACGAACTGTTAGTTTCTTTGGCACTCCGCTTAGAAGAAACCTTGGGTAAGAATTATGTCCTCGCTCGCTTAGGGGGCGATGAATTTGCGATTGCACTAACAGATATAGAAGGAATTGACAGTGCAACCAAGGTAGCTGAAAAAATTTTAAAGGCTTTGTCTTTCTCTTTTCAACTGCAAAGACAAGAAGTTTTTATTAATGTTAGTATTGGCATCGCATTGGGTAACGATCGTTATGATAAACCTGAACATTTATTGCGAGATGCTGATACGGCGATGTACCGTGCAAAGAAATTAGGAAAAGGGCAGTATCGTATTTTCGACCCAGCCATGCACGAAGCAGCGATCCAAACTTTACATTTAGAAAATGACCTGTGCCGAGCTGTCAACCAGCAAGAGTTTATTGTGTACTATCAACCGATCGTTGCTCTGAATACAGGTCGGATTTCTGGTTTTGAAGCACTGGTACGCTGGCAGCACCCCCAGCGGGGATTGGTGCCACCCGGTTTATTCATTCCAGTTGCAGAAGAAACAGGTTTAATTAATCCCATTGGTAACTGGGTATTGCGGGAAGCTTGCCAGCAACTTCAGCGGTGGCATCAGACCAATCCTAACAATTGTCAGCTAACTATTAGTGTTAATCTTTCTGTCCGACAGTTTGCTCAACCCAGATTAATTGAACATATCGATCAAATTTTAGAAGAAACACAGCTAGCTCCACAATTTCTTAAACTAGAAATTACAGAAAGTGCGATTATGGAAAATACTAAAGTAGCTGCTGATATTCTTCAGAAATTGAGGGATCGGAAAATCGGGTTAAGTATTGATGATTTTGGCACGGGTTATTGCTCCTTGAGTTACCTGCATTCCTTTCCGGTGGATAGCCTAAAAATTGACCGTTCTTTTGTACAACATCTCGATGGCAATCTCGGAAATCAAGGTTTAGTTCCAGCGATTATGAGCATTGTTGAAGTGTTGAGAATCAATGCAGTCGCAGAAGGAATTGAAACAGCTGAACAGTTAACTCAATTGAGAAAGCTCAATTGTAATTTTGGCCAAGGGTACTTATTTTCTAAACCTTTACAGAAAAATTTAGCAACGGAACTTCTCGCCTCAGCGCCGCAATGGTGAGAGTTAAGGATGGTTGACAGTTAACTGGAAATAATCAGCCATTAGTTCATTACTTAAGATACTCTTCTAAGAGACTTTGAATCTGATGAAGCTGAAATTTTTTGGCAAGTTGACGCACTTGATGGGCAAAATCTTCCCATTTACTATCTAAGTTTTGTAACTTTTTCGTTTCTTCCATAATTTCCTCGATATCGCCAATTTCTGCCAATCGTAATAAAGTGGCGAGTACCTCTGGTGGTGGAGCTGAAATTGAGCTAACTTCGTGAGGAGAGGGGGACTTTTCCCTGATTTTCTTCCCCTTTGTTTCCTGGCGGTGGCACGTTACTTCCAGATCTTCATAAATCCATTCGAGTTCCAAATACAGCCGTAATCGTTCTAAAAGTTGCTTGGCTTCGATGGGCTTGGGGATAAAATGATCGCAGCCGGCGCGGAGAATTTCCTGCTGAGTATTTTGAAAAACACTTGCTGATAAAGCCAGTAAGACTACAGATTGAAGTTGTGGCAATTGTCGCAGCCGTCTAGTGGTTTCAAAGCCATCCATTCCTGGCATTACTAAGTCCATTAAAATGGCATCCGGTAGAAATTCAAGGGCTTTTTCTAGACAATCTTCGCCATTCACGGCTTGCTGAATTTCAAAACCCAGTCGTGATAGCAGCCTGTCTAATATTTGGCGATTCACTTCGTTATCATCCACAATCAGAATTTTTCGCTTATCACCGTTAAACCCAATGATTCGGCGTTTTTCCAGGGGGACTAATTCAGATAAACCTTCAATTAAAGGTAAATGTAAGTCGAGCCAGAAAACGCTCCCTTCCCCCAAGTTACTTTTTACTTTAATTTCGCTCCCCATCATTTTGACTAATTTTTGACTGATAGAAAGTCCCAGCCCAGTTCCTTCAATGGCATAGGTGCGATCGCTGACTTGATGAAAAGGTAAAAATATTTCTTCTAATTTATTCGGATGAATGCCAATGCCTGTATCTTCCACTTGAAAGCGAATGGTAGTTTCAGAGCGATTCTCACCCTCCCTTTCAACTTGTTCCTGATTAATTGCCCCAACTTTAAACGTAACACAGCCGAAATTAGTGAATTTAATCGCATTGCTGAGTAAATTAATTAAAACTTGTCGTAACCGTTTGTCATCAAAAAAAACATATTGAGGCAGGGGAGATAGCTGCTCATAGCTAAAAAGAATATGTTTTTGGGCAGCTCGCATTTGAAATAAATTTGCAATTCCTTTGATGAAGTGAGGAAAATTTAACTCTGTGGGAGAGAGTTCCATTTTCCTGGCTTCAATCTTAGATAGGTCTAAAATATCATTAATTAAAGTGAGTAAGTGTTCGCCACACTGTTGGATATTAGCCAAGCTCTCTAACTGGTCTGTCGTTAAATTTTCGTCTACTTTCAAAAGTTGAACATACCCTAAAATACCGTTCAGTGGGGTTCGGAGTTCATGGCTCATATTCGCCAAAAATTCACTCTTGGCGCGGTTGGCCGCTTCAGCAGCTTCTTTTGCTTGTTGCAAGGCAGCTTCTGCTTGCTTGCGGTCTGTAATATCATTGCTAACAGAGATGAGGCATTCTTCACCCCGGAGATTAATAATTTCGGCTGAAAGCAGCGCCGTCCTTACTTCCCCAGATTTCGTGCAGTAATTAAATTCATAATTGTGAATCGCACCGAGATGAGAAGACAGCCTCTCAAGCATCGACAGGCGGTCCTCTTGATTAACCCACAAATTCAGCTCTTGGGGAGTGCGACCAATGACTTCTGCTGCTGTATAACCAGTCATGCTCAAAAAGGTATCGTTGACCTCGATGTGGCGTCTGTCTTTAAGGGCAATAATGGCGATCGAGTTCGGAGTGCAGCGAAAGGCTTTGGAAAACTTTTCTTCTGATTGGCGGAGTGCAATTTCTACAGCTTTACGCTCCGCAATTTCCACTTGTGCTTGTTCAAATAGCGTAGACTGCTGGATAGCGATCGCGAGCTGAGCGCATAACTGGCGGAGGGATTCAATCTCCGAAGACTGCCAAACACGCGGACCACTACAGTGATGAGCAATGAGCAATCCCCAGACCTTTTCACCTTGGAAAATCGGTACAATCAGCTTCGCTCGTACCTGTAACTGGCGTAGCCTTTTCACATAACAGTCGCTAAATTCCCCAGCATTAATATCCTCGCTCACAGAAATCCGGCCCTCTTCGTAGAGGCGGATATAGGTTTGCTCAAAACAGCGGTCTTGGAATTCCAGTCCTTGAATCGACCGCCAGTCACCCTCTACAGATTCCACCACCACCACACCACTCCAATCCGGGTTAAAGCGGTAAATGACGGCGCGCTCAGTCTGCAAAAACTGTCGCACTTCCGAAACCGCGGTACTCAGAACTTCCTCAAGCTTCAAGGACTGGCGGATGCGTTCAACGCTGGCTCCCACCAGCCGTTCCCGCAAATATTGCTGCTGCAAAGTCAGTTCCGCCTGTTTGCGTGCAGTGATATCGGTAATCACTTCCACCAAACCCATTAAATGACCCGCTTCATCTTTGATACAGTCAGCTCGTACCAGCGCCGGCACGAGTGAGCCACTCTGAGTGAGTAGTTCCACTTCACCGGTCCAAGATAAACCTTGGGAAACAGTCTGCAAGATTCCCTGCCACACTTCTGGGTTGCCATACAGGGTGACGGGCCCGCCTTGGAGGTTGAGGGACTCGACTGTGTAGCCATACCGCTGAATCAAAGCTTGGTTGTGGTAGAGGCAGCGACCCTCTAAATCGACGATGCTGATGGCATCGCTGGTGCTTTCAACGGCTTGGGTAATTTGTAGCAGAGCCAGTTCTGCTTGTTTGCGTAGGCGGAGTTCGTCGTAGACATTGCTAATGTCGCGGGCCACCCAAATCACTGAATCGTCTGCGATCGGCGAAATGCTGGCAGAGAACCAAAATTCTGTGCCACTGGCAATCAAGCTGTACTCGAAATGAACTGTTTGCTTGAGTTCGAGCGCTTGGCGAATTTGACTTAAAAAAACCTCTGCCTTTTCCTCGATTAAAAATTGGTCGATGGTGGGACCAATGATATTAATGTCTCTTGGGTAGAGTCGAGTGGGATTAGTGGGCGCGACTTTAATCTCGCAGGATTCGGGATTAATCACGAGGATAATATCCGTCATTGCCTCAAACAACGCATTCATTTCGGCAAAGGAACTGTGCAGCTTTTGTTCTAAGACTTTGCGATCGCTAATATCTCTTTGCGTGCCTGTCATTCGGAGTGGCTTCCCGAATTCATCCCACTCTATGACTTTGCCATGATCCGCAATCCACTTCCACTCCCCAAATTTACTCAGCACTCGGTATTCTGCCTGATAGTATTGGCTCTCACCTTCTAGATGAGTGCTCCTCGCGGCCCTCACTCGCTCTCGGTCTTCTGGGTGCAGCAACTGTTCCCAAGCTTCGATGGTTTCCTCGATTTCTTCCGGCCGATATCCCAGCATGGCTTTCCACTGAGAGTCGTAATAAGTTTTACCCGTCTGAGCATTCCAATCCCACAGTCCTAAGCTACTGGCCTCCATTGCCAACTGAAAACGTTGTTCGCTAATTCGCAACGCCGCTTCTGCTTGTTTGCGCTGGATGTGGGAGCCTAACTGAGTGGCGACTGCCATCATCAGCTTGAGCAACCGCGGATCTTGCATGCTGGGGCTACGCTTAAAGAACACTAACACAGCCAACACTTGTTCATTAATGCAGATCGGCACCCCGAAACAAGCTTTGAGTCCCATTTCTACCGCACTTTTAGCGCGTCGGAACAAGGAAACATCCGTTGCAGAAAGATTCGCGATCCATTCCGGCTGTCCTGATTGCCAAACCCGTCCTGCTAACCCTATTCCCGCTTCATAGGTAAAGGTTTTGCTCAAGCGCCGAAATTCCTCTAAGGCGCGATCGCTTGCATACCAACCTTGGCTACTTTCTAACACTTTACCCTCTGCATCGGGAACCCAGGCTTCCGCGAAATCCCAACTAATGGTGCTGCAAAATAACCCCAGAATCACCCTTAAGGCATCTTGAAAATCCTGGGAGCGACTAATCGCTTGGGTTGCTGCCAATAATAGGTAGATTTCATCTTCCACCTGCTTGCGAGCGGTGATATCCGTTGCCGTACCTAGCATCTGTTTGGGTTTTCCCTCTGGGGTTCTGGCAAAGACAAGTTCTCGGCTGATGAGCCAGTGCCAAGAGCCATTTTTATGCCTCATTCGATATTCAAGTTCAAAAATCTCACCCTCAGAGGCAATTTCTATTTTTTTTAAATGATCGGGATACTGCGCTAAATCATCAGGGTGGATGAGGATAGAGAGCACCTGGCTTCCCATTGCTTGAGTTTCTTCGGGAGTGTAGCCCAGGATCTCTACAATTTGGCGATTGATATAGATATTGCGCTGTTCAATTAAGTCATAGATATATAAAATATTAGGGCTAGAGTCAGCAATTTGTTGAATAAAATGCTGGCTCTTCTGCAAGGCAGCTTCCCCCTGTTTCCGTTCTGTAATGTCGCGCACAATCGCGATAATTTCATGAGGATCGCTGACTACGATCCGAGCTTCATAATCGTGCAACTCGTTTCCCAGGGGTAATTGATACTCTAACACTTGAATTTCCTCAGTCTGAATGCTTCGCTCGATCGCTCTGAGCAAATTCTCGGCTAAATCAGGTGGCAAAACTTCCTGAATGGTTTTGCCTAAAAATTCGCTTGGAGGTACAAAAAAGGGGGTATTTTTAGCGGGTTTGAAATCTAAAAAAGTGCCGTCTACCCGACAGCGGAACATCATATCGGGTATGGCATTTAAGAGTGCGTATTTTGTCGCTTCACTGTGGCGAAGTGCTTGTTCCGCCTGCTTTCTTTCAGTGATATCACGACCCACTGCATAAATTAAACCTTCTTCGATAAAGGGAGAAGCAGTCCAAGCGATCCAGCGATAAGAGCCATCCTGGCATCGATAACGGTTTTCAAAATTAATGCTGGTCTCACCCCTCCGCAACTTAGCCGCTTCCAGTTGGGTAGAGCGTCGATCGCTGGGATGGATCAGATTTAGCACTGGTGTCGCTAGCAGTTCCGTTTCTGTATAGCCGAAAGTTTTTGGCCAAGTAGAGTTTAAGCGTTTGAAATAGCCGTCAAACCCTGCAATGCAGAGTAGATCGAGGGAGATGGTGAAGAAGCGGTCGCGCTCGGCTGTAACCTGTTTTAATTCGGTGATCTCAATAACCAGTCCATCCCAAATGATATCTCCATTTGTTTGTCGTTCTGGTCGAGAAGCTGCTTTGAACCACTTCATTTTCCCTGACGGCATGATATGTCGCCACTCCCACTGCCAAGGTTGTAGGGATGTTGTAATTGCAGCAGCCATTGATGCTTCTAAGTTGATGAGATCGTCGGGATGAATGCCAGCAAAAACCAAAGCAGGGTTCTGCACAATTGTCTCTGGTTCTAATTCCAGCATTTCACGACTTCCAGAAGAAACGTAAGGAAAAAGTCTCTCGCCATTCGCTGAAAGCTGGAATTGATAAATCATGCCTGGGAGGTTAGCGGTTAGCTTCTGAAACCGTTCTTCACTTTCTTGCAAAGCAGCTTGTTGGCGCTTGTACTCAGTAATATCTCGAACCGTAGCCACAATAAATTGATTCCCATCTGGACTGGAAAAGGCGGTTTTTTTAGTGGAGAGAATATGCTGTTTCTGATGGATATCGATAAAAATTTCTTCGGTTTCATCTGCCTGCTTTGTTCTCAAAACCTGTCGGTCTCGTTCCCAAAACAGAGCTGCTTGTTCTGGCGGGAAAAAGTCATACTCTGACTTCCCGAGGAGTTGTTCGCGGGGTTTCCCCATCAATTGGCAAAAAGCTTCATTAAAGTCGAGCCAACGGAGTTGTTCATCTTTGACAAAAATTGGATCGGCGACAGCATTCATCGTATGTTTTAAAAATTCTTGAGATGCTTGAAGTTGGCATTCATAGCAGTAACGATCGCTGACATCCAGAACAATTTCTATTAAGCGATCGATGGCTCCTGATTGGTTACGAACAGGTTGCAATGAAACCCTCACGTAAACGACTTGACCTTCTTTTTTGAGGAGTTTTTTATCTGTGATATAGCCATCCAATTTACCCGTTAATACTTGAGAAAATAAGTAAAAATTAGCGGAGTAGTCATCTGGATGAGTTAAGTCTAGCCAATTTTGCTGTACAAGTTCGCTTTTGCTATATCCCAGCAAGTTATAAAAAGCATCGTTGACTTCAATCCAACCATTATTTTCTGAATTTTTCTGGCAGCAAGTCGGACTCAGGAGCGCAATTCCTACCAGGGAATTTTCTACAACCGAACGATACTTTTCTTCGCTTTGTCGCAAAGCTTCTTGAGTCTGGTGACGTTCGATCGCATAGCGTATGGAACGAAGGAGAGTATCGCTCTCTATTTTTCTTTTGATTAAATAATCTTGAGCGCCTGCTTGAATGGACTGAATTGCTAATTCTTCATCATTCAGTGCTGTTAATACCACAAGTGCCGTATTTGGCTCATGCTTACGGAGATTTGTAATCGTTTCTAATCCTTGGCTATCTGGTAGGGAAAGATCTAATAAAACGAGATCAAATTTTTCTTGCCTCAAACATTGACAAGCTTCTGAAAAAAATTTAACTTTTGTCAAAAATATCTGTGTTTTTGTTCTAATCGTTAATAGTAAATCTTCAATCAATTCTGCTTCATCAGCATGATCTTCTACCAGCAGAACTTTCAAGGAAGCATGAGCGCTAGAAGGGTTAATAAGTGAGATCATATAGTGATTGATTAATTGCTATCCTTTTTAAGGAATCAATCCTAGCATAAAAATATAAAAAAGTAAATATATAATTATTAATAAAAAACAAAAGCGATTTTTTTAGAAAACACTTCCGAGTTTCCTTCGAGAAACGGTAGGGGCTGCTAATTGTTTACGATTGAGTAGTAATGGTTTAGTAGTGACTAAAAAATTCAGCAGGAACTTCAGTCTCTAGCTAATAGAAACACTTGATTTGAGCCGACTCAAATATTAATATAGCGTCTACTAAGCAAAGACTTTTGTTGTGAAAGAAGGGAGGTAAGTTTGTTCTATTTATCCTGGAGGATTTTAGCGAAATTAAGTAATAATTACTAGGGGGTAATTAAAATTCATCACTTTAGCTACCCTCTAGAAAGCTTTTGACCTCGCTGAATAACTTCAGAATAAAACGTTTTTTTCATTGTTGTATCATAGAGAATAGGATCACTCGATTTCTTTTCTCCTTTTCCCTTGTTTTCCTCACAGTCATGCACCTGCTCCCATTGTAAATCGCTATCCTTACTTTTGGCACTGTCCATCCACTCACCGGATTCATATTTAATGCAGTTCCATCAGAAAGATGAGTGAAGAGAAGAGGGAGAAAGGGGGAAGGGAAAAGGGGAAAAAGGGAAACGATGATTTCTCAAGGGTGGACCTAAGCAAAGGTCAGAGCTTCCCTTGCTTTTACACAGTCGATGCTACTGAATTTCAGCTCGAATTCCTCCAACTTCAGTTCGAGGCGGAGTATCAATTTTCTATAATATGTGAAGAAAAAATAATTTTGTATTTCCCCAAGTAGCAAGTATCATCACCCTTGGGGTCTCCTATCAATTAAGGAATGCTGTCTTTCCATTCCAAAAGTTGATGATGCGAGTCCTCCAACCGCTCTGACTAGCGATGTCGTTCAAACTGTTACTAAAATTAACTCTCCTTAAAGCGGACGATGGGACTCGAACCCACGACGTTCAGCTTGGGAAGCTGACATGAAACCTTGATAAATCAAAGCTTGTAGCTATCTCACCTAAAGGTTTAAGTGACTTTTAGGTGACTATGCAGTCTAATAGCAGAAACCGCTTACCGAAGATAGGCGTCCTGAATAACAACGGTAGTATCCAAATTCGATTTGACTACCAGGGACAGACCTACCGTCTGTCAGGACTAGGTAAGTACGATGACTTACTCGCTCTCGCTAACGCTAAAGCAATCGCCGAAAAAATCAAAATAGACTTGATACTGGGTGAGTTCCCCATAGGGGACGCCAAATTGAGCAAATATAGCCCCATACAGGCTCAAATAGTCAATTACCCTACCGCTACCGCTCCAAGCGATTCTAGCCCTAAAGAATGGGGACTCAGAGAATGCTGGGAGTTCTACAAGTCACTGAAGGAGCCTACAGCACCCGAATCAACTAAAAAAAGTCAATGGAAGCATATCGACAAGTACATTGACCAAGCACCCAGTGATTACTTGAGCCTTGACAATGCTGATAAGTTCTTTAGTTGGCTTAAGGAGAAAGAAGCGGATGGAAGTATCGCACCTCGGTTGAGAATAGTCCGCGCTGCGGTCAACCTAGCAATTGACATGGACAAAATCAATCGGGTTAATCCTTTCACCAAGCTTTATAAGCTACTGGATACAACCAAGAAAAAGCAGATTAGAGCCTTCTCCAAAAAAGAGATAAAAATCATCATCAACGCCTTTAAGTCAGGAAGGTTTGACCCTGATAAATCTGCTTACAGCAGCGCTTATTACGCTCCTTTAGTAGAATTTAGGTTCTTAACTGGTTGCCGTCCCAGTGAAGCAATAGCACTAACGTGGGAACAAATTAAGGAGAAAGATAACGGCAAGATGCAGATTATTTTTGACAGACGATGGTCTGAAGGAGAGCTACTGCAAGGGACTAAAAATGGAGTCACAGCGCGTATCTTTAACTGCAACCAACAGTTATCCGACTTCCTCAAGGAATTACCTCGAATTCCTAACAAAAACAACTTGGTGTTTCCCAGCGCCAAAGGGGGGTACATAACCAATGACAACTTCAGTAATCGCCAGTGGCGACCCATCATTAAAAAGCTCGTAGAACTTGGTGAAGTTGAGTTCTATCTATGTTGGTACGATGAACGTCACACCTTTGGTACTCACGCCTCACGGCATAACCCAGACCTCAAAACCCTATCATCCATGATGGGTAACTCCCCAGACACGCTGATGAAGCATTACCTAGCAGTGAATGAGGATGGTGACTACCTACCTGAACTCTAATCGCCCCTAACTTACCTAACCTACTAGACCGCCCCTAAACCGGGCGGTTTTTTATTGTGCGGTTGCCTCCCTACCCTTTGAGTACCTCAGGGTCGATTTAGTCCGCAGTCCGAAGTCCAGTCTTTCCCTAAGGGTAGGTTGTGGACTGGACTCTGGACTCTCCCGACAGGAATCACTAGCCCAACAGAGGAAAAGACGCTACAGCAAGGGTTTGAGGTTTCTGAACACTAAAAAACCTCCCTTTCAGGAGGTGTCATGATGAAGCTCTTACTGATGGGTCACTGTGAGGGTTACTGACCTCCCCCTAAAGTGTCTTCTGAAGGTGTCACAGCTTGAATAGGTGTTTCATTCACCTCAGACATTAACAGACGCTGTTCGCGTAGGCGCTTCTGACTGACCATTGTGCCTACTATCCCCCTGAGCGTCTTAATGAAGCAGCTTAGTGCTTCTAAGCGTTGTTTTTGAGCTGAATAACTGGCTTGTACCTTGGAATTGATTAGGTTAAGTTCAGCTAAAAGAACAGTGTTGCTCTGCTTAGCTTGAGACTTAGCATCATTAACCTGTTGCTCCAACTCTTGTAGCTGAAGCCATAACTCAGTAATATTCACTTAGCCCTCCTAGGCGTTTTCTAGTGAGTGGTTAGGGATTGGTGTAGCGCTGCGAACGCTTGCCAGTCCTGTTTTTGATTGAAGTGGACTTGAAAGCCACTTAACTACGATCGCAAATGAACCCTTGGCTGTCAAGTACCTTACAGAGTTCCAATTGTTAAATAATCTTAAGAATCTTTTACTCACTGAATAAACGTCAGAAGCGCTCTCTCTAGAGGTTATGTCTAATTTTAGAAAGTCTATGAGTTTCTAGGTTTAGTCCACTTAAGCCTGTGAGCGCCTGTGGCTATCTACTGAACGTTTGACTGAACCCTTAGGGTCGCGAAAAAGGTTTCATAAGCTGGAGTGCCTTATTTTGAAGGCTTACAGAGGCTCTGAAACAAGAAGCGAGCAGGAGGGGAAATTAAACAACCCTATGGGGGCGTTAAGTCCTTACCCTGACTAGGGGTGTTTCCCTATCGCTGAGGCATATCACGAGACTTCTCTGTGTTAAGTGATATCAGAAAGAATGATAGCTATCTATAAGAAATAAAAAACTCACTTTGGCTAAAAAGCGAGTCATTTTCCTTGCTCTTATTTGAAAGGTTATGCGAATATGATTTATCCTCAACAAATATATGGTACTACAGATGAACAGTAGCCTTGCTAACAAATTTTACATTCTCGACCATTTATCTAGCTTAACGATTGTTAAGGAGACAGATAGCGACTATCACTGTAAGTGTCCCCTCTGCGGTGACGGTGGATTTAAGATTAACAAAGCTAGTGGGAAGTACAACACCTTTAAATGTCAATGCAATGCGACACCAGAGGGCAAGGAAAAAATTATTGAAGCGATAGCTCCCAGATCTACTACTTATCAACCAAAAGCATCTCAGAAGCAAGTACGCCTTAAATGTTCCAGAAAATGGCGTCACGAAGTAAAGCAAGGGGGTTATTTTTGTGTAACAGTCCATCGTGAAGATGATGGTCAAGGTGGCAAGCAAATCTGGCAGACACACGTAAAAGAAGAATGGCACTATAATCCTTATGAAGATGAAGAGCAGCCTTGTATGGTGGAACTTCGGGGCTTAGGAGATATAGAGCGTTCTAACATAATGCCTTATGTAAGAAGCGTAGCAGAGTCGGTATTTCGTTCCTTTGACAACATCATCAGTGCCAAAGTTTATGTGTTTATCGTTGAAGGGCAGCCTTGTGTAGACGCCCTAGAGCAGCAACTATCTAGATATTTACTAGAGTCAAACCTAGACCGTGATTATCGTCAGATACTTGCTTGTACCAACATTAATGGTGCTGGTAAATGGATAGATTCTGACACTAAGTTCTTGTTAAAAAAGATTGATGAGGCTCATGAAGAACTAAACTATTTCCTAAAAAATGATGAGAATTGTGAAGAAATTAATAGGACTTATGAGATAGTTCTGTGTCCTGACCGGGATAAGCCTGGTTTAGAACACATGATATCTGTCGCTAAGAACCTAATTGCTCATGGCGTCAGCAAAGAACTTATCAGAGTTTTCTTTCCTTACGAGCAAGAAACCTACTTACCTAATAACCTCCCTCTTTCTCAAGGATTAGATATCATGGACTGGTTGGAAGCAAACAATATGACAGCTTCAGAAATCATTGCCAAGATTGAAACATTACCTGATTGGCTTGAGCGATTGATTTTTCCTAATAAATTTGAGAAGTTAGAATTTTTTCAATTTTTTAGTGAGGCAATGCTTGAAGAAAGCGAGGACATAGAATGGTTGATTCCTGATTTGATTGTTAAGGGTTCAAACATGATTGCTGCACAATCTGGCTGTGGTAAATCTATTCTGGCTAGTAACTTAGCTATCGCCTTAACTCAATCAGGAACCTGGTTAGGGCATAAGGTTCCTGAACCTATGAAAGTTTTGTATCACTGCTCTGATGAACGAGAGGTTATTTTAAAGAACAGGCTTTCACGTCAAGGTTTTAAAGACTCAGGAGAAAGAAAATTTGCTTCTTTAAGTAAAAGGGGAGTCAGCGGTGAACTTTGGTCAGCTAAAAACCTGGAGGAATTGGAAGAATGTTTTGATGAGTTCCGTCCTGATTTATTTGTCATAGACTCAGTGAGGAGTACGATTGCACAGCCTTTAGGATTACTTGAAACCAGTGAAGAGATTGGAGCTTACGTGAAGAAAATTATTGATTTATGTGAGCGTTATGGGGTAGCTTCTCTGTTTGTTCATCACGATAAAAAAGGGGATGCTACAAGCTTAAATAAGGTAGCGGGTCATTCTTCTTTAGTTAGTCCTTTAGACGTGGTACTTCGCTTGGAACGAGTAAGTAGTAACGCTAAAGACCCTCGCAGGAAGCTTACCCAACCTAAGAACCGCTGTGGTGAACAGATTGAGATGACTATTGTCCTACAGCCAGAGACTATGACCTACAGCATTGCTGAGGATGACAGTGATGATGAGGAAGGCTCTGCGGAGACTAAGAAGAGCGCTCAGGAGCGAATTTTAGAGTATCTAGACGAACACCCTAAAGCTGACTATAAGGAGTTAATGGACAAGCTTGGTGTAGGGAGAAGCACGGCATTTGACGGACTGGCGCTGTTCAAAAAGCTGAACCCTGGACTTTCGTAGTTTACAGTCCGAAGTCCAGTCCACAACCTACCCTTAGGGAAAGACTGGACTCTGGACTCTGGACTTTCCAGTTTCCAGAAAAATACTTATCCCACCTACCTATCACTGTTAAATCAAGAAATCACTATATTGCTTATTGGTTATTAGCAAAATTAAACATTTAGATATCTCATTAGCGCCTCAACTGTCACACCGATTTGTATAAAAACAATTAGTATAAGTATCAATTACTAAATTTTATACATAACTTGTAAGCCTTATGGTTAAGTCATTCCTTTAAAGTTAAGCCTTAGGTGTACTACTACCTGAGAAGGGATAGACCTAGCTTAATGCTCAAATTTAAGGGCATAGAGAGAATGTGACAGTCACTCACTGAATAATTAGCTAGCTTATTTTCTATGGTTGCTTAATATTCAATAACTAATCATTGAGCAGTTGTATGAGGTTTACTTATTCTCACTGACTTAAGGTTTTGAATCGCTGATAAATAAAAGCTTGAACACTAGATATAGCGTGGCTTTTAGCTTAAGCACTAGATGTAGTAGGTGACTTATAGGTGAATTAGTTTAGGAGACTTGCATAAGTTAAGTGACTTAGGTAAAGGTGGTAGATGTACATCCTTTTAGGTGAGATGACTAAAGTGGTTTAGAGGTAAAGCTTTCAGCAACTGCTCCTTAAAGCGGACGATGGGACTCGAACCCACGACGTTCAGCTTGGGAAGCTGACATTCTACCACTGAATTACGTCCGCACTAGAGTCTGACCAACTACATTTGACCGTTCAGTTCTACTGAGTGCAACCAGACTAGACGATCATTATAACGACTTCCCCATCGGAAGTCTACCCTCTCACCCGTCAATTTTCCCCAGTCCTAATTGTTTTGCCCTTGCCAATGGACCGCCCCGCCAGATCTGCCCGATCGCGCGTTGCCAACGATCCAGATAAGTAAACAACACCGGCACCACCACCAAGGTCAACAGCGTCGAAGTCGTGAATCCGCCAATGACTGCGATCGCCATCGGACTCCGCACCTGGGCCCCCGCCCCCCATTCCAAAGCAATGGGAATCATGCCTGCGATCGTGGAAATCGAAGTCATCAGGATGGGGCGTAGACGAGAGACCCCCGACTCCATCACGGCCTTAAACTGTGGCATCCCCTCCGCCTCGTTCGCCAAGGCACAATCAACCAACAAAATCGCATTCTTCGTCACCAACCCCATTAACAACACAATCCCAATCAGCGCATAAATCCCTAACTCTTTCTGCGCGATCATCAACCCCCCCAAGGCACCCCCAATCGACAACGGTAGCGCCACCAAAATGGTCAGGGGTAGCAGGAAATTGTTGTACAGCAACACCAAAATTGCATAGATGCACAACACTGCCATCAACAGCGCCCCCACAAAGCGGCCGAAAATATCCTGCATAATCTTGACATCTCCGTCCGATCGCTGCACCACATCCGGCGGCAAATTCTGCAAAACTGGCAATGCCTTCACCTTCTCCAAGGCCTGACCCAAGGAAATTCCCTGTAAATTGGCACTCACCACCACCTGGCGACTGCGATCGGACCGGTCAATGGTCGCCGGGCCACTGCCCAAACGGATATCCGCCACCGCCGACAAAGGTACTAATCCTCCATTTTGACTTGGTATCTGGAGGTTTTTGATCGCGTCAATTTCATTGCGGAACTGCGAGGCCAATTGCACTCGAATGGGGATTTGACGCCCCGGTAAATCAAACTTTGCTAAATTCGCCTCATGATCTCCCAACGTCGCCAGAGAAGCAGTCCGCGCGATCGCACTCACCGACACGCCCAAATCCGCCGATCGCGCCGGATCTGGTTGAATCACAATCTCTGGTTTCACCAGCGATGCACTCGAACTCACCTCCACCAAACCGGAAATTCCCCGCATTTGGCGTTCCAAGGTTTCGGCCGTCTGATTCAGCGCCGTGGCATTTTCACTCATCAGCAAAATCATTAAATCTTTTTTGTTACCGGCCCCCCCGCCACTTGCAAAACTAATCCTCGCCCCTGGAATCTGCCGAAATTGCTGCCGCATCTGCTGTTCAAACTGCTGCTGGGTGAGTTCCCGTTGCTGCTTTGGCAACAAATTCACATAAATCGTCCCCGCATTCACGGTGCCGCTACTCTCCGCATTGCCAAACCCGCCACCGTCACTGTTACCAACCGTCGCTAAGATGCTGGCCACCGCTGGGTTGGGTTGCAAAAGTTGAATGGTTTTCTGCACCACTTGATCGCTTTCATTCAAGGTTGAACCCGGAGGCAATTCAATCAAAATCGTACTCAATCCCGTATCACCGGTATTAAATAATCCCTTCGGAATCAACGGAACTAACTGCAAACTGCCGATAAAAAATGCGACCGCGATCAGCAAGGTCGTGACCCGGTGTCTGAGGGCCCAACCCAGTAAACTCCGATAAGGAGTTAATTTTGAACGTCCTACTGCCGCTTTGTGCCTTCCCGTTTCTGCCTGTTTCGGTTTCAGTAAATAAGCACCCAACATCGGCGTCACTGTTCGCGCCACCAATACTGAAAACAGCGTCGATACCGCCACCGTTACCCCAAACGGTCCGAAAAATTGACCGGGGATACCGCCCATAAATGCTACCGGCAAAAACACAGCAATAATCGTGGCACTACAGGCAATAACCGCAAACCCAATTTCATTAGAAGAATCGATCGAGGCCTGTCGGGGTGTTTTGCCCATTTCCAAATGCTGGTCGATATTCTCAACCTCGACAACGGTGTCGTCAACCAAATTTCCCACCGTTAACGCTAAGGCCAGCAGCGTCATACTATTGAGTGTATATCCGAGCAATTTCATCACCGCATAGGTGGGAATAATGGATAGGGGCAAACACACAGCAGTAATCAAGGTCGATCGCCAGTTCTTTAAGAAAATTAAAATTGTCAGAACGGCCAAGACCGACGCTTCAATTAAAGCATCAATGGATGCTTCATAGGAGTCGCGGATTGCAGTTGCGCGAGTAAAAATCAGTTCTAACTTGACATCTGAAGGTAACGTTTTGCTCAAGTTTTTGACGGCCTTGCGAATGCCTTCTTCAACGGTGACGAGGGTACTACCGGTACTCCGTAATACTTGAAAGGCGACGACTTTATACGGATAGAGACTTAAGTTAGAAGGCGCCAATAAATTGACCGATGTCTCTGCTTCTTGACTTTTTCCTGGGCGTTGCCAAAGGCGTGCTAACTGACGGGGTTCGGCATGACCATCGCGGACTTCTCCCAAGCTAGAAAGGGGAACAGAACCGGCTTTAGGGAGGACAATTCGATAGTTTTTTAAGGTATCAACGGTGGCGGCACTTCCCAGGGTGCGGATTGTTTTTTCTGTGCCGCCAATTTCCGACCGCCCGCCTGGTAAATTAGTATTGAAAGCACGAATTTGATCGTTGACTTGAGTGGCTGTAATGCCTAAACTTTCCAGGCGATCGGGATACAATTCTACTTCGATTTCTCGGTCTACTCCCCCGACTCGTTGAATTTGGGAAACTCCTGATACACTCAGTAAGGCACGACTAATAGTGCGGTCTACTAAATCGCTTAATTCTTCCACCGATCGCTTGTCTGACCTAACCGCATAAGTCATAATCGGACCACCGGCAAACTCTAGCCGCTTGACAACTGGATCGTTGATATCTTGGGGTAAGTTTTGACGAATTTGGGCGACGGCATTGCGGACATCGTTGGTGGCGCGGTCACTATTGGTTCCTAAGACAAAGTTAATGGTGGTAATGGAAATACCATCGCTGACGGTTGAAGTTAGCTTGTCAATATTTCCCAAACCTGCTACTGCATCTTCAATTTTTTTGGTGATTTGAGATTCAAGTTCAGCAGGACCGGCCCCTGGTTGGGTGACGGTGACAGAAACCGCTGGAATATCAATATTTGGGTTATTATCTATGCCTAATTGAGTAAAGGATAGCCAACCCACCACGGTTAAAATTAAAAACATCACCAGGGTGGGAATGGGTTTTTTAATGGACCAGGCAGAAATATTAAAAGACATTGTTGGAGATGGGGGAGAGGAAAAACTAAGGAAATTAATCGTAAGATTGATGGGTGAATTTGGCAAAAGATTCAGTTGAGCGATTCCCGATGCTTTAGGACCTGGTCGATCGACCGAACTGGGTTCAATTTTTGATTAAAATCATCCCTTAAGACCGTTTTTTTTAACCAGATTTTTTAACCAGATTTACCCAATTCAAGAGTGTTTGAGAGAAGATTTCTGATTATTTTAGATATTTTTCCTTCTGTTTCTTGACTGACTCGAAGATTATTTCATAATACCCGATTTTGAACCGCACCCTGACCTCAATTAACCAAACTTTATGAGAACCTAGAGCCAACGAACGTCAGCGGAAATTCTCACTAATGACTCACGATATATCCCTGTTGACACGCCCTATAACTGAGCATTCGGAATGACTCCATTTTCAGGAACAACTTTCACGCGGTCGCCATCCTTCAAATAACCCGCGCCAGTAACCACCACGCGATCGCCCGGATTTAAACCGTTCTTAATTTCCACCTTAGCCTGACTTAAATCCTTGCCAGAACCACCGGAAATCTCGCCAATTTCCACAGTCTGAGCCTGGACTTTATTCTCCCCAAGCAGTCGATAAACGATCGCTTTACCATCCGCTTGCGGCAATAACGCCTTCGCTGGAATCTTCAACCCCTGACCCGTCGCAGTGCCGATCGCAGCTCGTAAAAACATCCCCGGCCGCAGCGGTGACTCCCGAATTTCCGCAATGGGGGGCAAATCAATCTTAACCGTCGCTTGGCGGTTTTGTGGATCGACATTCGGGGCAATTTCACGAACCATCCCACGCAGGGCAATGCGAGCATCGATATCCGAAGTCACCCGCACCGGCGCTCCAATTCGGATCTGCGGGAGTTGAGTTTCTGGGACTTTCACTTGCAGTTCCAACTTGCCACCCCGAATCAGCGAAAATAGCTTTTGCGAACCATTGCTAACATCGCCCACCCGAGCAATTCTTTCTGCAACAATCCCACTTTCAGGTGCTCGCACCAAGGTTTGTTCTAGCTGCGTCCGCAACTGCTGCACCCGCGCCACATTACTGCGAATATTCGCTTGGCTATTCCCCACATTGGCTTTCGCACTATAAATATTACTCACACTTGTATCAAACTTCGCTTGCGCGCTATTAACCGTCGCTTCCGCCGTCTTAATATTCGCTTGAGCATTAATCAGTTTCGCTTGGGCCACCCTCACTTCTTCAATGGATTTATTCAATTCTTCCATTGCCTTATTCACATCTTCCTGAGCGGTTTTCGCCTCAGTTCTGCGCTTTTCCAAATCTTGCTGGCTAATCACTCCCTGATTCGCCAATTCTTGAGAGCGAGCAACTTCTCGTTCTGCTTGTTCTAACTTAGCGCGGGCCTGAGCAACACCAGCTTGAGCTTGAGCGACACTGGCCTTTGCCGTCTCAATGCCTGATGCTGCTTGCAAAGCATCTGCTTTCGCTTGCACCACCTGCGCTTGGGCTTGGTCAATGCCAGCGGCGGCTTCTTTCTGGCCGGACTGAGCTTGCATCACTTGCACTTCTGCTTGGCGGGAGGCGGCATCGGCGGATTCGACTTTGGCAATTTCTTCGGCAATTTGCGACCGCAAGACTGAATCATCGAGGACGGCCATCACCTGACCTTTGGCAACGGTATCCCCTTCTTGCACCACAACTTGCTTAATTTGTAACCCATTGGCTTGTGGCAAAACGGGTAATAAATCGTGGGCCGCCACGGTACCGGTGCCATCCAAGGTGCGAAGCACGGTTGCCACTTCCACCGGGGCCACGGTCACACTTGGAGCTTCTACCGCTTGGGTTTCCACGGTTTCGGTCATCACTTTCGCTTCCGGGGAAGGACGGTTGCTGGATTGAGAAAGGCCATAGATCCCGGCTAAAGTGGCAGCAATTCCCATCACCAACCCCGCCGCGACTCCCCGCCATCCTCCCCATCCATTTCCCAACCCTTCGCTCGCTGGAATTTCTTCCTGGGATGCTTCTGGATCGGGTGTTGGTTCTGGCGGATTTTCGAGGGAGTCTGAGCGATCGCCGGTCGTTGTAGTTTCCCAGGCATTTTGGCGACCCAAATCGCCTTCAGCAGTTTCTGTTGCCTCCGGCGGTGTTTCTCCCTGAGAAGGGTAGCCTCTTCGTTCCTCCTCTAACGGAAAATGAAGCGGTTCTTCCTCTTCCCCACTTGAGAAAACTGGCTCGGTCATCGGAGTTCCTCCCAATATTTTTGCTATTAATGTCTTATTGTAAAGAAAGTTTGCTAGCATCCTGAATACAGATTCATTTTAAAGCTGAGGCGAACCTCTCAGCGAGCGAGCGCAGGGTGCAACCTCTGAACTGTCTGCTCCTGGGGTCAGTGAGAAAGGCTGGGTTGAGACAAGGCATTTCATCTTCGATCTGAATGAGTCAGGAATGATGTTACCCTTACTACAATTTCGGTCAGAGCGAATCATCTCCCTTCCTTAATTCCTTCAGCAGATGGCTTTGGCTTGAGGGGCAGGCTTATGCTAAAAAAGAAACTAAATGGCTGTTTCCACTGCTGGGAATTCTGCAAAACTAAAAACTTTTGAACTGCTCAAAAATAACTTGCAATGGTTTTTAACGCAACTGAAATTTTGATTAACGCCTTTGCCGAAAAACTTCGGGATGGCTACCGCCGTACTTATGGAGGATATAAGCCTGACTATGAAGATATTATCGCTTGGGCGGGCAACATGGCGCTTGAAAATATCGCCAATAGTGACGCCCTTTACCACAATGTGGAACATACCATCTTGGTTACTTTAGTCGGTCAGGAAATCTTGCGAGGAAAACATATCCGCGAGGGCGGCGTTTCCTGTGAGGATTGGTTGCATTTTATTATTTCCCTAGTTTGTCATGATATCGGCTATGTCAAGGGAGTTTGCCGACACGATCAACCGGGCTGGTACGCCACTGGCAAGCAGGGAGAAATGGTGCCGTTACCACCGGGTTGTACCGATGCCAGTCTCACTCCTTATCATGTGGACCGCGCCAAGTTATTTATTGACGAACGCTTTGGGGGTCATCGATTGATTGATGCGGAAGTAATTAAGCGTAATATTGAACTGACTCGCTTTCCGGTTCCGAAAGAGTCGGATCATCAAGATACGATTAATTTTCCGGGTTTGGTGCGAGCTGCGGATTTAATCGGACAACTCAGCGATCCCCGCTATCTCAAAAAAATCAGTTCGCTTTACTACGAATTTGAGGAAACAGGATTTAATCAGAAAGTCGGCTATAAAAATCCAGGGGATTTACGCAATAAGTATTCCCAGTTTTACTGGCAGGGAGTTCATCCCTATGTCCAAGATGCTTTGTATTATTTGTCGCTGACACAACAGGGAAAGCAAATTATTGCGAATCTCTACTCCAATGTGTTTGTGGTGGAGCACGATCGATCGACCGAGGTCGCTGTCTCGGTTTAAAAAGAGCTGGCGGAAGCGTCGGCATTTGTTTTTGATTTTATCGTTAAGATTTCACCCTAACATTGCTCCATGAATGGTGTTTTTTCGCCCGTCCAACAGTTTTTAATTACTTGGCTGCTAGCCCTCGTTGCGGGTTGGTTTACTCTCGGTGCAATTAAGTATGTCGGCGAATTGGTTAGCATTTTAGTCACCGCCGGGTTAATTGCGTTTTTATTAAATTATGCAGTGGCTCGGCTGCAAGCATTTTTGCCGCGAGGAATTGCGGCGGGACTGGTATATTTAGCGGCCGGGTTAGCGGTCGCGGTGATTCTATTAACAATTGTGCCACCGGTGTTGAGTCAGGCGCGACAATTGGTCACAAGGTTCCCGGAATTATTGGAGTCGGGGCGGCAACAACTGGCAGAATTTCAAGCTTGGAGTGCGGAGCGAAATTTACCGTTTGATGTGGCAATTTTGGAGCAACAATTATCTGCTAGGCTACAGGAACAAGTACAGGCGATCGCAGCCAGCGGTTTAGGATTGGTGGTGGGAACGGTGAACTGGTTTCTGGACTTAATCCTGATTCTGGTGATTTCGTTTTATATGCTGTTAGATGGCGATCGCGTGTGGCGGAGTTTAACCAGTATTT
>JBLNEP010000072.1:0-51764 GCA_050262755.1 Actinomycetota bacterium
TTATGATGTTAAATACCTCTGTTACGCAGACAGCAGCCTTATCCATTCCTACTGCTGCTCAACCAACCCTTAATTTAGACTCCACCCTCCAAGAACTGTCGCTTTACGATTTTCAAGTAGATGTTACCACTCCGGGGATACAAGTTGCTCAAATGTTTGATGGCGACCCTCTCCTCCCTGGCGTGATCTTATGCGACCGCCAGCAATTTGTCGGTATCATTTCCCGCAGGAGATTTTTAGAATATATCAGTCGCCCCTTTGGACGAGAGCTATTTTTAAAGCGGCCCCTCCAAGCTTTGTACCGCTTTGCTCAAACAGAAAGTTTGATTTTTTCGAGCAATACTTGCATCGTAGATGCAGCCAAACAATCATTGCAACGAGCGCCGGAACTACTCTATGAACCAATTATCGTAGAAATGCCCTTACAAAATTATCGTTTGCTCGATGTCCACCAATTGCTAGTTGCTCAATCCCACATTCACGAACTCGCGACCCAATTATTGAAACAAAAAACCCAAGCTCAACTGATTCAAACTGAAAAGTTAGCTAGCTTAGGACAGATGGTTGCTGGAGTTGCCCACGAAATTAGAAATCCCGTCACCTGCATTTTAGGAAATTTAGGGTTCCTCTCGAACTATGCTCAAGATATCAATCATTTATTGTCAACTTATGAATCAGAAATCGCTCTTCCCAACGAAAAAATTAACCAAATCAAATCAGCCATTGATTTTGAATTCATTCAAGAAGATTTGCCAGAAATGCTAAAAAGTATGCAGGTCAGCGGTCAACGATTACACGAACTGGTCACTAGCCTTCATAACTTCTCTCACATGGACGGAACTCATCGGCGAGAAGCTAACATACATGAATGTATCGACAGCACCCTTTTAATTCTGAAAAATCGGATTAAAAAGGGGATTCAATTGGCGAAAAATTATGGAGACTTGCCCTTAGTTAAATGCTATTCCGGGCAACTCAGCCAAGTATTTATGAATATTATCAGCAATGCCATTGATGCCTTAGAAGAAGTGAAAACACCAACTCCCTCTCCTCCCACCATTCACATTGAAACCGAGTTCATCGAAAACTTAGAGGAGAGTTTCACGACCGAAGTGATGACAAATTCTAGCCGAGAATTAAGGGGAGACATAAACTCCTTATTCTTAGCAAATCAGAACCGCGAATTCAGTAAAAGCAAAGCCGAGACAAAACCTCAAAATACAGCTTGGATCGCCATCCGCATCGCCGACAACGGCCCTGGCATTCCGCCAGAAATTCAGCGACGCATTTTTGAAACCTTCTTCACCACCAAACCCGTTGGGAAAGGCACTGGCCTGGGATTGGCCATTAGCAATCAAATCATTACAGAAAAGCACGGAGGTCAATTAAATTTACATTCAACACCGGGTTCAGGCACCGAATTCGAGGTTCTGCTACCAGTCCTGTAAACCAGCGATCGCTCCCGAATAGAGGTAGCACTTCCAAGTATTTCTTTCAGTATGGTAGGCTAGGTTGGTAGCAAAATTTAACAGCACCGTTCAGTAAGTTTGGGCGTCGTCAGTTGGCGCTTTCGTTGAACTACCAGTGGGAAATCAGTTCGATTCTAACCTATCACAACCCTCGCTGTCCGCAGGAAGTCATAAAGACCTATCCTTAGAGTCAGTCCTCCGGGATTTGCCGCTTTACAAGTTTCAGGTAGCATCCAGTTGTTTGGGAGACACCATTGCCCATATTTTTGAGCAATACCCTCTCTTGCCAGGAGTGGTCTTAATCCAGAACACAAGTAAGCGCAGCCGCACCGAGTTTGTGGGCATGATTTCAAGGCAGCGCCTGCTAGAGTACCTGCTTCGTCCCCAAGGACTAACCTTATTTTTTCAGCAGCCACTACAGGTACTTTATAGTTATGCTCGCACGGAGATATTAATGCTGCCTGAGAGTACCACCATTTTGGCAGCAGCTCAGCAAGCCTTGCGGCGATCGCCAGAATTACAGGGAGAACCGATCGTCGTAGAAGTCAAACCCCACTCCTACCGATTATTAGACATACACAGCTTAAATATCGCCTATTGGCAAATCCGAGGCATCGAAACTCAGGTGCGGTACGAACGCACCCAAGCTCAGATGATTCAAAGTGAAAAAATGGCAAGTTTAGGGCGTTTAGTCGATGGAGTCGCCCATGAAATTTTAGATCCAGTCGGCTTTATCTGGGGAAATTTAACTTATGTAACCGCTTACAGCGAGAGTTTAATGAAGTTACTGTCTGCCTACGAAAGCCTCTCCCCTGAACCGCCAGCAGCCATTAACGAGCTTAAGGAAGAGATCGAATTTGACTTTTTACAAAGCGATTTACCTCAGGCAATTGCCAGCATCAAAGCAGGAGCCGAACGTTTAACGAAGTTAGCAACCAGCTTGCAAAACTTCTGCCACATCGATGATGTCCATCCCAAACCGGCTGATTTGCACGCCATCCTCGACGGCATTCTGCTACTCCTCAAAAGTCGATTGACCGGGGAAATCGAAGTGGTAAAAAACTATGGCTACTTACCCCCAGTTCCTTGCTATGCAGGACAACTGAATCAAGTCTTTATGAATGTCTTGACCAATGCGATCCATGCGTTGATTAACGAAGCAGTCAGCCAGGAGTTTGCGAAAGAATTTAGGGGGACAGCCGTCACAGATCTGACCAGAAAACCTCGCATCGAAATTACCACACAGGTCGGTTCATCCCCACCCAGTGAATTAGAAAAGACTCAAACGCGCTGGGTTTCGATTGTTATTGCCGATAACGGTCCGGGAATGTCGGTGGAGAAACAGCAAAAAATTCTCGAATCCTTCTCAACGGAAAAACGCGCAGAGAAGGAAACCAGTTTAGCTGTGAGTTATCAGATTGTGACGGCGAAGCATGGCGGAAAATTGATCATGAGGTCACAATTTGGCGTGGGAACCGAGTTTGAAATTTGGTTGCCCTTGATTTAACGCTGGCATCCAGGAACAGAGACACAGAGAGATGATTTGACTAAGCAACTGGCATGAGGAGGCAAGCAGCGATCGCGACGGTCTTCCCCCTCACTCCAGCAAACGGGCAAGCACCAATCCAGAAAAATGATATAAGCTAGCAGAAAACCCGTTGCTATGATTGTGATCCTGTGCCTAAGACAATTCCTCTCGTATCTCTGCTGATTACACTCTGCTTGTGGAGTTTGCCGAAACCCGCGGCTGGACAGGCATTAGTGCCACATACCCTAGAAATGAACTCAACCGAATTAGAGCAAACAGGATTGAGCCTTGCTGAGGAAGCCATTCAGTTAGCGCGGTTTCAGCAATATGAGCTGGCCGTGCCGAGAGCGGAACTAGCGACCCAGCTCGCCCCCAAAAACTCTGAAACTTGGGCGCTATTGGGCAGCTTATACGTTCAACTAAAAGACTTGGATAAGGGGGTTGCCGCTTTAAAGCAGGCGCAGTCTCTCGCTCCCGATAACGCTTCTGTTCGGTTTGTCTTAGGGGAAGCTTACTTTCGGAAAGCTCAATATGACCAAGCCATAGAACAACTGCAAGCTGGCTTAAAAATTAAACCTGATACTCCAGGAGCCTTATTTGATTTAGGCAATGCTTTTTATAAGTTACGGCGGTATGACGAAGCGGTCGCTCACTATGAAAAAGCCTTCTCCCAGGAAAAAAACCTCTGGCCAGCCATTAACAATATAGGGCTCGTCAAATATGAAACGGGAGATGTAGAAGCAGCGATCCGGCGGTGGCAGGAAGCCATTACCATCGACAAAAAAGCAGCAGAACCCATGTTAGCCCTAGCGATCGCGCTTTATAGCAAAGGCGACAAAGAACAAGGATTAGCAATGGGAGAGACCGCACTGCGAATCGATAGTCGCTATGGAAAGGTTGAGTTTTTGAAAGAGAACCTCTGGGGCGATCGCTTAGTAGCCGCGGCCCAACAATTCCTCGCGACCCCCCGCATCCAAGCAACCCTCGTTCAACTTCAAGACGCACCCACCGCCGAACAACTGTCCCCTTAAAACTCGCATTTGCAAAGAGGCAGAAGGTAGGAGACGAGAGAGAGAACGTAGAAGCATTCCCTCAACTTTCTTTCCCCAGTCCCCAGTCCCCCTCATTGCTCAGGGCTGTTTGATTCTCTTTTGAACCCGCCAGGACGTTTAACCCCTGTCGGATTAGAGCTTTGAGAGACGGGTAACAGCCCTGCCTCACTCCTGGGGTAACAGCGACTTGATTTTGTCTACAAACTCTTGATGATCGACCACCGGTTTGGAGATGTAATCATTCGCACCACTCTGATCGAGGAAAGTTTCGCGATCGCCAGCCATCGCGTGAGCTGTCACCAAAATCACTGGGAGCTTAGCCGTTTGGGGATCGGCCTTCAGCATTTGAGTAATCTTAATGCCATCAACGGCCTTCCCTTGATAAACACTGCGGGACAGAGACACATCCATCAAAATCAGGTCTGCTTCCCCTGCCTGAGCAATCTGTATCACCTCTTCCACATTTTCCGTATGTTTCACGGCTAAGCCGCCCCGCTTAGTCAGAATTTTGGAAAAGACGCGAGCATTCACTAAATCGTCCTCTACAATCAGAACGGTTTTCATAGTATTTTCCTTCCTGCTTGCTCATAGGATGAAGCAATCTGTAAGTAAAAGTGGCAAAACCCTAGTTCGGTAGAGCAACCGACCCGGGAAAAATGCTCTCTAGCCTCTAAGAATTTTAGCGGAGGCCGTGATTGTCGCCCAAACGCAGGAGGTGCCCGATCGAATATCGTGTGAATAGTGCGAAAGCTGAATTTTGATTCGGGATCGGCCCGTCGGCAAGCGCATAACGCTGTTTGGCATTCAGGAAGTAACGGACACAAGGACTCATGGCTAAACAATTAAACCTCTTTTCCGGGCAAGTGATCGCAACGGCTCTGCATACCGAGATGCAGCAGTCCTACCTCGAATATGCCATGAGCGTGATTGTTGGGCGAGCACTGCCAGATGTGCGGGATGGCTTAAAGCCAGTTCACCGCCGGATTTTATATGCGATGCACGAACTCGGCTTAACTCCAGACCGTCCTTACCGCAAGTGTGCGCGGGTGGTAGGAGATGTTTTGGGTAAATATCACCCCCACGGCGACCAAGCAGTTTATGACGCTCTGGTGCGGATGGTACAAGACTTCTCGAGTCGCTATCCTCTGTTGGCAGGTCACGGTAACTTTGGTTCGGTGGACAATGACCCGCCGGCGGCCATGCGCTACACCGAAACCCGGTTGGCCTCGATCGGTCAAGAAGGGATGCTGACACAAGTCGGCGAGGCGACGGTAGATTTTATCGGCAACTTCGATAACTCCCAGCAAGAACCGACGGTACTACCCGCTCAATTGCCCTTCTTGCTGCTGAATGGGTGTGCTGGGATTGCAGTGGGAATGGCAACGAATATCCCGCCCCACAACTTGAACGAGGTCGTTGATGGGTTAGTGGCTTTAATTGACAACCCGGAGTTATCAGATCAGAAGTTACTGGAGTTAATTCCTGGGCCAGACTTCCCGACCGGTGGGGAAATTGTCAGCAGTGAAGGGATTGCTGATGCTTATACCAAAGGCCGAGGCAGCATTCAGATGCGGGGAGTGGCTCGGATCGAAGAGATACCCGCAGGTCGCCGGGGTCGTCCGAGAGCTGCAATCGTGGTGACGGAGTTCCCGTTCCAGGTGAATAAAGCGGCTTGGATTGAAAAAGTGGCGGAATTAGTGAATGCTGGCAAGCTGGAAGGAATTGCAGATTTGCGGGATGAGAGCGATCGCGAAGGCATCCGGGTAGTAATAGAACTCAAGCGGGAAGCGTCGCCGGAAAGCGTGCTTTTCCGTCTCTATCAGCAAACGGACTTGCAGGCGAATTTCGGAGCAATTTTGCTGGCGATCGTCAATGGCCAACCCCGTCAATTAACGCTGCGGCAACTGTTGCAGGAATTTCTGAATTTCCGGGAGGCAACCCTCACTCGCCACTACACCCATGAATTACAACTCGCTCAACGACGCTGTCACCTGGTAGAAGGGTTGCTGTTGGCTCTGGCTAATTTAGACACCGCGATCGATATCCTCAGAAATGCTCCTGATGGCAGCACTGCCAAGGAAATTTTTCAACATCAGCTTTCCTTGAGTGAGAGTCAAGCGGATGCAATTTTAGCCATGCCGATGCGACGACTGACGGGTTTGGAAAGGCAAAATTTACAAGCTGAGTTTGACGAGTTGAGAGCGAAAATTCAGGAATTAGAGCGGTTATTGACCGATCGCCGCGAACTCCTCAAGGCCTTGAAGAAAGAATTGCGATCGCTCAAACGCAAGTACGGCGATCCTCGTCGCACGCGCATTATCCGAGAAGCAGGCAACCGCCAACCATCAACCGTCAACGGACAACCGCTAACCGCCAAACGCCCTCAAACGGAGGAGCTCAAGGGTGACAAGGGTAAGACCCCAGCGAACCGTCCCCTCTCAGCACTCAACCCCGTTGAGGAATCTGAAGACACGCTGATTGAATTTACCCATCGCCAGTATGTGCGACGGTTATCTCCGAAAAGCGGCGAACACAGCCGCAGTCGCTCTCAAGACAAATCCTCTCCATCTGCCTCTAAAGAAGGAGATTTTGGTGCCTGTACCCTTTTGGCAAAAACCAATCAGACTTTAGTCGTGTTAACCCGCACGGGCAAAGCTTACCCGCTCAAAGTTTCTGATATTCCCGCTTCCGGGAGTCGCGATCGCGGTACACCTCTCGTCACACTGCTATCACCCTCCGCCGCTAAAGATGCCAATGGTCGTGCTTTGCCAGAAATCGCAACCGCCTACTTTGTCTGGCCTGAAAATACGGAAGCAATCGACTTGGTCACGCTGACTCAGCAAGGGAAAATTAAGCGCCTACCCCTTTCAGAATTAGCTGATTTAACCAATCGGGGGGTGACAGCCGTTAAGCTGAAGGAAGATGACGAGTTACGGTTTGCTAGCTTGAGCCAAGCTGGGGAACAAGTGGTCTTGGCGACTTCTGGCGGTCGGTTGCTACGCTTTGAGGTGAATGATGAACAGTTGCCACCGATGGGCCGTGTTGCCCAAGGTTCTCAAGCGACGAGACTGCGGAAACAAGAACAGTTGGTGGGTTGCGCCACCCTTGGTGCTGACGGTAGCTTATTGCTGATTTCGGAGCTGGGTTGGGCAAAGCGGATGCCTGTTGGTTCTGTCCGTCTCACGAACCGTGGCGAAATTGGCACTCAAGCGTTTCGCTTTTCGGAGTCTGAGGATGCTTTGATCGGTTTGTTAGCGGCGGTTCCTGGTAAGGAGGTGAAACTTTTGACGAGTGCTGGGCGGTATGTACGCTTGGGGGTAGATTCGATTACTTTCTGGGGTAAAGATGCGGCGGGTGCTTGCGCTGTTCACCTCAACCCGGCTGAGAAAATTATTAAAGTTATCGGGGGATAATGTTAGTAATTAGGAGGGTTCGTGGTTCATGGTTAGGGGTCTCACTCCCCTAACGAAGTGGTTGTGAATGAGTCGGTTTCGATTCCGAAGATTGCGGGTGGGACGGGTGGGATTGCCCGCCCGCCTGGGCACAAGATACGATCGCTGACTCACTGTCTATCCGTTACCCCTTACTGAATCTAAATTCTTCGATGGCGCAGGTTGTTCTCGAAAACATTTATAAGAGCTTTCAAGCTCGCAAAGGAACAGCAGGGCAAGGAAGTTCTGACGCTGGGGAGTCTGAAGGTACAGTCTCTTCTGCTCACGCGGTTTTGCGACGGATTAACTTGATGGTGCGAGATGGAGAATTTATGGTGTTGGTGGGACCGTCTGGGTGCGGAAAAAGTACCTTGCTACGGTTGATTGCGGGATTGGAGGAGTTGACCGGTGGCAATATTTGGGTGGGCGATCGCTTGGTGAACGATTTGCCTCCGAAAGAGCGGGATATTGCCATGGTGTTTCAAAATTATGCGCTCTATCCTCACCTGACGGTTTATGACAATATTGCCTTTGGTTTGCGACGGACTCACAAGAGAGAGGAGAGGGTTTCGGATGCAGAACCTTCGATTCCTGCTTGGGTTGAAGAGTGGTTAGTGAGAGTAGGTCGCAAGTTTCCTGCTGTGATGCGCTATGTATCTGAGCGCGAAAAAGTGATTGATGAACAGGTGCGGGTGGTGGCTCAATTATTACAGATTGAATCTTTGTTAGAGCGGTTGCCGAAGCAGCTTTCTGGCGGCCAAAAGCAACGGGTGGCCCTGGGACGGGCGATCGCTCGTCAACCGCAAGTGTTTTTGATGGATGAACCGCTATCGAATTTGGATGCGAAGCTGAGGACTGAAACTCGCGCTCAAATTGTGCAGTTGCAGCGACAATTGGGGACTACGACGATCTATGTGACTCACGATCAAACGGAAGCGATGACGATGGGCGATCGCATTGCGGTGATGGATCGCGGCCAAATTCAGCAGGTGGGCCAACCTTTGGAACTTTACACTCAACCTGCTAATCGTTTTGTGGCGGAATTTATGGGTACGGGGTCGATGAATTTCTTGTCGGTGCAATTTAGTTCGCCATTGCTGATCGTTCATCCCTTGTTCCGCTTGACATTGCCAGATCTTTGGCTGAATGCGTTGCACCGGTATGATGGGCGATCGCTGATTTTGGGAATCAGGCCGGAACACTTTAGTCTGAGTCCACCTGCCACGAAAAATTTACCTGTGACTGTCAACCTGGTAGAGGCGTTAGGGAGTGAAACGTTGTTATCGGCGAGTTTGAGCGATGACAGTGGAGTCCGTTTACAAGTACGAGTGGGACCAGACCGCTTAATTCGCATCGGAGAGCAACTTTGGTTAGCGATCGCACCTGATAAAATTCATCTGTTTGATCCTGACACGGATCTGGCGATCTTCCCTCGCTAGAGGGGATGTTTGACTCATGACTCACGATTGATTTCTGCCTTCACTGGGAGTCCAATTATTCTCTTTGATTGCGGTTTTTTTCCCTTTCCTCTGTTCCACGATTGCGGTTCTTTTTCTTTCCCTTATTTCCCTATTCTCCCTTTTCATCTGTTCCGCGATTGCGGTTCTTTCCCTTTTCCCCTGTTTTCCGAATTTGACCCTTGCAGGTGGGAAAGGTGGGATTAAATTTCCTGCTTACAGCCACAAAATATTGGGAAAGGTGGGATTAAATTTCCTGCTTACAGCCACAAAATATGAACTTAGATCCAATGCAGTAGCATTGAAATTATTCAGGGAAGGGAAAATCTGAACTTAGATCCAATGCAGTAGCATTGAAATTGTTCAGGGAAGGGAAGAGCAGAGTTTGGCTGATGCTCACAATTGAGTTCATCATCATTTCCCCTGTTTCCGGTACAACCGCAATAAAATTGGGGATTTTTGGAAAAACCCCAACTTTTTATCGTTTAAACACAATCATCATGACAAGTTAGGGTAAGCACTGCCTACCCTAATCTCTAATCACCCTTTAGGGGGATTACTGACGGCTTCGCTAGCGGATATATTCTTTGAGAATGCTGTTGCGATTGGGATGGCGCAGCTTCCGCAAGGCTTTAGCCTCAATTTGGCGAATTCGCTCACGAGTGACGTTGAAGATTTGCCCTATTTCCTCTAAGGTCTTCATGCGTCCGTCATCCAACCCGTAGCGCAACCGTAAAACATCCCGTTCGCGGGGACTCAGAGTGTCTAATACGCTTTCTAAATCTTCCCGCAGCAGGTTTTTAGAGACTTGATCTTCGGGGGTTTCACCGTCGGATTCAATAAAGTCTCCAAGTCGGGAGTCTTCTTCTTTGCCAATGGGGGTTTCGAGGGAAATGGGCAACTGAGCAGACTTGGCAATAAATCTTAACTTCTCGATGGTCATTTCCATACGAGTTGCGATTTCTTCCTCGGTCGGCTTGCGTCCCATTTCTTGGGAAAGGAGTTTAGTGGTTTTCTTAATCCGGGAAATTGTTTCGTAAAGATGGACGGGAAGACGAATGGTTCGCGACTGATCCGCGATCGCTCTAGTGATAGCTTGGCGAATCCACCAAGTCGCATAGGTCGAGAATTTATAACCTTTTTCGTGGTCAAATTTCTCCGCCGCGCGAATTAAGCCGAGGCTGCCTTCTTGAATTAAATCTTGGAAGGATAGCCCTCGATTCATATATTTCTTAGCGATCGAAACCACTAACCGTAAGTTGGACTGCACCATCTTATCCTTAGCCCGTCGGCCAATATGGAGGCGATGGCGGAATGCTGGCAATTGCATATTGACAGCAGTTGCCCATTCGTTGTCCTTAGGTTCTCGGTCTAACTGCTCGCACAATTGCTCTCTGACTCGCTCTAATTCCAACAAGTCTGCAATTTTGCGTGCTAGTTCGATCTCTTCATCGGCGCGCAACAGCCGAATGCGACCAATTTCTTGCAAGTAGAGGCGAATAGAGTCTTCTGTATAGTGCTTTTTCTTCGCCTGAGCCCGACGGCGGGCCTTAGCAACTTTGCCAGACTTCGTGTCGTCCTCCTCAACCTGAGCATCAAAATAATCTTCTCGATCTTCTCCCTCATCGATTAAGAGGTCAAAGTCACTATCAGGCAGAACGCTGTCTGCGTTCCGAAGCAACTCAATGTCCATCTCAGGTTGAATGCTGGTTTCGAGTACGTTGTTAGTCTGGATCATGCCGCGTTCCTCATGCTCCTGAATTGAAGAATCAATAACTAGAGAACGTTTGTTACCTGTAGCTAGACAGGTCAGTGAATGGTAAACCCCTTCAGCCTCTCGTGCTAACTGCCAATTTGTTGGCTCAAAAGTACATTGCTTAGACCTCAACACCGTTGGGTAGAAGCACCAAGGGATTTTTTTGGGATCTTGCAAAGACCTTTCCGATTGTAGCCTCTCTCACAAAAAATGGATGCTGTTTCTTAGGCTTTACTAAAAAAAAATGAAAAGTCTGCAAGTGTAAGCTTAGCGTGAGGTTAATCTGTTACTCAGCTAAAGGCACTTTCCTATCCACAAGATTGGATAGCCATTGTCCTCGATCAAACTCTCGATCAACCGCTTTGGCAGGGTTAGTTGGAGAGTCAGCAAACAGTTGTTTACTTATCTCTATTCCCGGCAGGCGTAGCACTGTAGATGCACCCATTTTTATTTCATCTCCTTAATTGCACTCATACTCGATTTTCAATCCCATCAAGCAAGTAACTGAGGTTGCCAGCCAGTCAAGCTGGAAGTTGAGAATCCCACCATCGGTTAACATTTAGACCGATGCCACAGAAGGTTTTAATGCTAAGTTAGCTCAAAACTGAGAAATTGGGGTTGATTGCGACGTTAAGTCACGTTAAGTTTCTAACGTTTTCTTCTCATGAAAGCAATGTGAGCCGATTTGGCTGTCGGGTTAACGGTGAATCGAGCAGGTTTGCTTAGGTGTTCAGATACCCTGGCCACCCGGCAATAGGAAGCTACCCTAAGTATTGTTTCTCAGGGAGCAACTCACGGTTGTTCCGGTAGCAGCGCCTGTTTTCTCCTTCTCTCGCCAAGTCTTGAGCCTTCGGTGACTCCTCCCCTTCGACTGTCCTCAACCGCTTCCCTAGGTTCTGTATGAAGCGATCGCTAATGGCTTTGTGCTGTACTCTTCCCATGCAATGCTGCTTAGCAAATACCTTTCTCCTAACTATAAATCGACGAAATCACTCAGGCACTGCTCCGGATTTTTCTTGAACGCAGAGATATTAGCGCTCCGATATCATTAGCTCAACTTGCCAATTCCTCCCATTAGCATTCCTAACTCTATCGCAATTCTAATCTAGTTAACTTCTTTTTGTCTCAAGGTTGCTAGCACCCCTAAAATTTTTTCCTCAACCACTCAGTAAATTCTCAGCGACCGCTCCTCAAATTTGTGAAACTTCAGGCTGCCATCTTCCAAAGCATAACTGACTCACGATTAAAATTTCAAGAATCTCAGACCCTTAATTTCAGTACAATTACGCAAGCTCAGCGATAATTAGGGTTCTTAACAAATCAAAGTACCGATTAACAATCAACTATTTCTCATCAAAACTCGATCGCACTCATCCAATTTGAGTGCAACCCGTAGAGCCTCCTTGTAGCAATTATTCGGTAAAACTACTGAGGATCTCGCAAGCGAGGATTAACAAACTCGTTTAAGCCTTCTCCCAGCAAAGACAAACCCACCACCATTGCCGTCAGTGCCAAACCCGGAAAAAACGCAGTCCACCAAATACCCGTCGGTAGTGCTTCCAATGCTAAACGTAAATCCCTGCCCCATTCCGGTGTCTCTGGAGGCAGTCCCAGACCGAGAAATCCCAACCCTCCTAAAGTTAAAATCGCATCAGCCGCATTCAGAGTAAACAACACTGGCACACTCTGAATCACATTCAAAAACAGGTAGCGAGAAAGTACCGTCCAAGTATCCGCCCCCATTGCTTGGGCAGCTTCAATAAAAAGTTCCGTTTTTACGCTCGCTGTGTGATTCCTCACCACCCGATAATATTGAGGCACGTAAGAAATACTCAGAGCGATCGCAGCATTCAAAATCCCCCTTCCCACCACAAACGCCAGAGTAATCGACAGCAAGAGTCCTGGAAGTGTATAAATCGCATCCATAAAAAACAGTAACACCCGATCGAGCCGACCACCTAGATACCCACTGACCATTCCCAGCGGCACCCCCACCAGTAAACTGATCGCAGTCGCCAAAATCACCACTTGCCAAGCTGCCTGTGCACCAAACAGCGTCCGGGAAAAAACATCATAACCTTCGCGACTCGTTCCAAACCAATGCTGAGCAGAAGGAGGTTCGTGGATCGGATAACTCAGAAACTCCGTCGGGTTTTGCAGCCATCCCCATCCTTGTAAAACTGGTGATAAAACCGCAGTCAGTAAAAATACGGCAGTGATGACCACACCCACTCGCATCATCTGCATCGAGAGGGTGGAGCGCTCCGAAAAACTTAACAATCGTGGCAGCTTGAATCCAGTCGTTGCCATCAGCCGATGCTAACACTCCCAGAATGTACGTCCTCATCATTCTGACATAGGTTTTAAGGACTGGGGATTGAGGATGGCGTCTCTCCTCCCTCATCCCCCATGCTTAAAACCTCGGTTCCTAGCAATCCTACAGAGGACCGCTTCCCCCTTGTCTACAAATGACTTTCGATAAACTGGCGGTACTGGCTTTTAGGCTTCACCCCCTTGAGTTCTTCCAGCAACTCTTTATTTTTGAAGAACTGAATGGTGGGTGTCCCCATGACGCCAGCATTGGCAGCAATCTCAGGATCTTGCTCAATGTCAATTTCTACATAGTGCATCTTACCTTCAAACTCATCCACGACCTTACTCAAAATTGGCTTGAGCGTATGGCAAGGACCACAGGTTGGCGAAGCGTATTTCACCATAATTAAGCGATCGCTATCATGGAACAGCTTCCGCAGTGCATAGCCACCCTCATGCCGCGTTGTCTTAATATCAAATGCCTCTGGTGTATGGCTTACTGAAGGAGTTGCCGCTTCCTCCGCTGACTTCTCAGCTTCCTCTCCTTGTTTAAATTCCTGCGCTAACCCATTCACCGACAGCCATCGTTCCGCTAGCATCGCTGCCATGCAACCGGTACCGGCCGCCGTAATTGCTTGGCGAAACTCGTGATCCTGTACATCGCCAGCCGCAAACACTCCTTCAACGCTGGTTTCCACTGAACCATGCTTCGTGACGATATAGCCGATGTCATCGAGTTCTAGCTGACCCTTAAACAGTTGTGTATTGGGGGTGTGACCGATCGCATAAAACAACCCTTTGACTGCCAAGTTGCTTTCTTCCCCAGTCTGATTATTCCTAATCCTCACCCCATCCATGCGACCGCCCGCTTCACCGAGAACATCCGCTGCCTCGGTGTTCCAGTAAACTGTAATTTTGGGATTGCTGAGGACGCGGTCTTGCATGGCTTTGCTGGCCCGCATTTGATCCCGTCGCACCAGTAGGTGGACATGGGAACCATATTTAGTTAGGTAAATGGCTTCCTCTGCCGCCGTGTCCCCTGCTCCGATCACAGCCAGATCTACCCCTTTAAAAATTGGGGTTGCTCCGTCACAGATGGCACAGGCTGAGATGCCGTGACTCCAAAACTGGTGTTCGCTGGGCAAACCTAACCGCTTGGCAGTCGCCCCCGTTGCGATCACCAAGCTGTGAGCTCTGACTTCCCGTTCTTCGGAACGAACGATAAATGGGCGCTGACTGAGGTCAACGGAGATGACATCTTCGGTGTAGAGTTCGGCTCCCCAGCGTTCAGCTTGAGCTTTCATCCGATCCATCAGTTGGGGTCCGGTAATGCCTTCGGGGAAACCGGGGAAGTTCTCGACTTCCGTTGTGGTCATCAACTGGCCGCCTGGGATGCCTCCCATTTGATAGCCTTCAAAGACGACTGGCTTTAAGTTGGCGCGTCCGGCGTAGATGGCTGCTGTGTAGCCAGCAGGTCCGGAGCCGATAATCACTAGGTTTTCTACGGTTGGGTTTGCCATAGCTATTTATTCAAACTCATAATGACTTCGCTTTATTTAATTGTAACTGACTGACTGAGCGATCGCTACTGCGTCTGACTACCTCATTCTGTGGCGACCTTAGATCCTCAATCTAGAATTGTCGGGGGTGGTTTGGGCAGGGTTAATCAGCATAAATAATTTTTAAGCTCGTTTTGTTTTAAATTTTGAATGGATTGGGAGGTCACAGAAAGTCAAGTCAAGGAATATTGATTGACGACCCGGCTGATGAGCTGAAGGGAGTGGCTGAGTTTGGAACTGCGATCGAATTTTCGGGAGCGACCGGAATTTTGAGCAAACCAGCACTAGCAGCCGACCCCCCAATGAATTTCGGGGAAATTGGCACTGTGACAGATGCAGAAACTATCTTGATTTCATGCAAAAATTGCACCATTGGGATTCAAAATCATCACGGTCTTCCGGATGAATTTGACAAAATAATAAAATCATGCTATTTCGCCATGAACGAGGTGCAGGGTTGAGAACCCTGATTAACCAGTAACTATGAACTTAATTGAAGGAGATTTGACTGTGCAGCGAGTGCTTGAACCGGAAGTGATGGATACCTGGGAAGAAGCGGTTGAGTATGACTCAATGGATTTTAGCGAGGTCAATACAGCTTTTGCCAAAAGTACGACCGCTTTAGGGCCAGAAGTCGGAAAGATTCTGGATGCAGGAACTGGGACGGCCCGCATTCCAATCATCATTGCCAAGCTGCAACCCCAATGGCAGATTGTCGGCATCGATTTATCCGAAAATATGTTAAAAATCGGTCGAGAAAATGTCAAAGCGGCCGGGTTGCAGTCGCAAATCCAGCTAGAACAGGTGGATGCCAAACAGATGCCTTATCCAGACAGCAGCTTCGATCTGGTAATTTCTAATAGCATTCTTCATCACTTACCCGATCCCCTGCCTTTTCTCAAAGAACTCAAGCGAGTGCTAAAACCCAATGGCAGCATTTTTCTGAGAGATTTGCTGCGACCGATGGATGGAGCGATGAGGGATCGTCTCGTTGAATTATATGCCCCTGATTGTAACGACCATCAAAAACAATTATTCAGTGATTCCCTACAAGCAGCTTTTACCTTAAATGAAGTGGCGCAAATGATTCAAGCTGCTGAGTTAGAGGGGGTGAAAGTGTATCAGTCATCAGACCGACATTGGACAGCAGAGCGAGCAAACTTTTAAAGTGTCGGCGATCGCGTCATGAGAGTTACCAATCTAGCTAGATGGCAGGGTTTCCTCAGGGAACAAGATCCAACTGAATCGATGTAACAACTAAAAACGAAGCGATCGCATCTCCTGGCAAGCTCATCCCTATAGAGACTCAATCGCCCAACAAGTTGGATAGAGAAAATCTGCTTTGCCATTAACCGTGAATGCTAAATGATTAAAACCAAGTGCATTAGCAGCCTCAAGATAAACTGTTTTGAGTAAAATTAACGCAGCTTTATGCCCAGGGTCAGAGCATTCTATATTAAGAATAATGTCAAGGGTGCCACTGTGACCGATGCGACAATCCTCTTCTGTTCTAAAGTAAGCAACGGAAACCCACAATTGGGGTTGGTCACCCAAAGCGAGCAAGTAAAGTTCATCCAATGTCCTAAGTTTTTCTAGGAAGAGAGAGATTGCCCGATTATGTAACGATAATGATTGTTTGCCCATGAGAGTTCCTTCTTTAGAGAGATGTAAAAATAACAAACTAATTATAAATTCAGGTCTGCAAAAGCTGCTACCGGGAATTTACTGAGTTACTTTTTTGTAGAGTCCGTATTCCTACAAAAAAGCTCCACTTAGATTTGTGAAGCTTCTTCGCAACTGTAATGATTCTTAATAGGAGTCAAAAAGCCTCTCTTAATGCTTCTGACTTTTCACGGCATCTTTGAGTCGGTTGTAGGGGTGGGGTGGGGGGTTGAGGGGGAAGACTTTTAACTGATCTTTAAGCTAGTAAATCAGTTCTAAAGAGTGTGAGGACTTCCTGTAAAAACTCAGATTGATGCTTGCCATTCCCTCTCAAACAATCTGAAGAATCAAGACTATATTTTAATGGCTTACCACCCCCAAGTCCCAGCACTTCCCTTAAACGGTCCGACAATTTCCTGAGTAATCCAACCGCCATAAAAATCCCCAGGCTGGGATTGTACCAGTTCGCCATCGACATAGCAGGCATCCATCCGACTTGCATAAAAGGCTACATAATTTTGAATAGAAGCAAACGCAGGAGTTGGATTTGGATAAAACCAAGCTGCTTCGCGGGCTTGCTTGTCCCCCACCGCCACCGTATAATAATTAGCCTGTCCCTTCCACTCACACCAAGAAGCCTTTGCCACTTTCACCAAATAACTCATTTGGATGTCATCGGGAGGGAGGTAGTAAACAGGAGGGTGGCTGGTTTCCAGTACCCGCTTGCTAGAGTGTGTATCAGCAATCACAACTCCGTTAAAAATAACCTGGAGGTGCTTGCTACAATCTTCCAACCGAGGTGGGCGCGGATAATCCCAAACAGATTCTTGACCAGGACCCGGTTCAATGCGATCGCGGTTCACTTCCACAAACTCCCCTGTAAAGCAACTTCTTAATTATCGATGCTTCCAGGCAAGAGCAGGAGATCGATCGGCATTGAGTAGCTCAACGCGCGATCGGGACAAGGCCTGGTATTCTTCACAGAGTTGGCGACGGGCGATCGTCACTCCAGAAACTTCCTGAAATTCTGCAAGAGCGTTACCCTTTCCAGTTACATTGGCAGGAATCAAAAAATCAGGAGAGCAGATTGTCGAGACAGCTTGGCTCGAAAAAATTAATGTACGCTTAACTTTGTGGCATTTTCTGGCAAACAAACTGTTTAAAACTCCTTGCAAATATGAGCATCCGCGGCATAGACGTTTCCGACTACCAGCCTAATATCAATTGGCAAGCCGTTGCCAACGACGGTATTTCCTTCGCCTTTGTCAAGTCTAGTGAAGGTGCAACCCTCGTGGCCGAAACTTTTGCCCGCAATTGGTCAGCAATGAAGGCGGTGGGCATCCAGCGTGGCGCTTATCATTTCTTTCGGCCGAATAGCAGCGTCACAGCACAGGTTGATTTATTCCTCAAAACTGTGAAGCTCCAACCAGGGGATCTCCCACCGGTTCTCGACCTAGAAACGACAGGCGGATTAAGCGCGACCGAAGTGTGCGACCGCGCCGCCCAGTGGTTGGAAGCGGTGGAAGCAGCAACCTACCTGCGACCGATTATTTACACCTATCCTGGTTTCTGGAGCAATCTTAATACCAAGCGCTTAAGTGACTATCCCCTCTGGATCGCCCACTACACTACTGCTGAAGAACCCTGGGTTCCTGGTGGTTGGAGTACCTGGACCTTCTGGCAATATACCGATAGCGGTCGAGTGGCCGGTGTCGCTGGTAATGTCGATGTCAACATATTTGAAAGCTTGCAAGATGGTGCTAAAGGGCCAAAAGTTTTAGAGTTTCAGAAACAATTAAAACAAAAGGGGTTTTATCAAGGGAACCTAGACAGCACCTACAGCACCGCAACTAAAGCTGCTGTGATTGCCTTCCAAAAATCAAAGGGTTTAGAGGCCGATGGTATTGCTGGTATCAAAACCTGGGCCAATCTCGTCAGTAAATTTCCGGGTGGCGTTTTACCAACCCCAGCACCTGTTCCAGCACCTGTTCCAGCACCTGTTCCAGCACCTGTTCCAGTTCCTGTCTCAACCACAATTCGGCTGATCGATGTCTGCAAATCTTATCAGGCCAATACGACTCAAGATGTAGCTCTAGTCTGGCTGCAAAGCCAAATCAGCTCCTCAACACTACTGGCATTTTCCCAAAAGTGGCGTAATCAAACTGTTCCACAAACCACAGTTGTTCGACTCATCGATGTCTGTAAGTTTTACCAGAGCTTGCCCTATCAAAATCAAGCTTTAGATTGGTTACAAAGCCAGCTACCAGCAACCGTTTTAGCAGATTTTGCTACCCGGTGGCGCAATCAAATTACAACTCCGACACCAACGCCTGCACCGACACCAACCCCAGTTGTTACTCCGATCCGACTGATCGATGTCTGCAAGTTTTATCGGGGTTTACCCAACCAAGACCAAGCTCTAGATTGGCTGCAAACTCAAATGTCCCCGGATACTCTCGCGGAGTTTGCTCGTCGTTGGCAGGCTACCACTAACTCTTGATCGTCGCTCATCCAGAAGCAGGGAGAGAAGGGGAAGGACTGACATCTGGTATCAGTCTTGCGGAAGAGGGGCGATTGACACCAGTCTCTCAGAAGAGACGCGATCGCCAAGATGTTTACCCCACACACAGCTCATGTCTGATGGAACCAGCATCCTGTCTATGCTGGAGAGCCGTGCAAGCTCCAGTCCCTTCTTCCCTGTCTCCTAAATCCGCTGTTTCGGAATTCTAGAGAAATCCCCTGTACCTTTTTACACTAGTAAGTCAGTGACAGAGTCCTTCGATTCTCTGCTCCATTGCCACCACTTGTTTTGCTTTGGGTGAGAAATGTTATAATGTCTTAATCCGTGCCGTTTTTTCTGGAGAGTTATGATTAAATTCAAACAAAATTGCTGAACTTCTCTCTAGTAATCTCTGCTTGGCTCATTTCACCTCCACTTTTTGACAGGATCTTTACAATATTCACTTTTTCTAAATCCCCATTAATTTTTCAGGTTCTTTGTGGTTTGCAAAAACAAGAGGAAGCGTTTTAACTTTGGATTTTGTATCATTAGAAATTGGATCAAATGTTCTGTAAAACTCCATTAAAAAAAGCCAACAGTTATCGTGTTTAATGCCAGTAACCCTCACAGGACTTGCGTAATTGCTACTAGCTCCCAAGACGAAGCTTGCTTTGCACAGCAGCGTTTCCACCTGAGCGGGTCGTTTGCCACAGTCATATCTTATGGAAATTCCCTTTAACATTACCCTGTTGATGGTCATCACTGTCATCTGTGGCATTGGTGCTCAAGTTGTGGCCGACTATCTAAAAGTCCCTGCAATTGTCTTTTTACTATTGTTTGGCATCTTAGCAGGACCAGATGGCTTGGGTTTGCTGCACCCCAATATGCTAGGGAGTGGTTTAGAAGTTATGGTATCGCTGTCGGTGGCGCTGATTTTATTTGAGGGGGGTCTGAATTTAGAATTACGAGAGTTAGGCAGCGTCTCTGGTAGTATTCGGAACTTAGTAACCATTGGCACCTTAATCACATTACTAGGGGGTGGCATGGCAGCTCACTGGTTAGGGGAATTTCCCTGGCCCATTGCCTTTCTCTATGCCTCTCTAGTGGTGGTGACAGGACCCACTGTGATCGGTCCCTTGTTGAAACAAATTTCCGTCGATCGCCAAGTCGCAACCTTGCTAGAGGCAGAAGGCGTTCTCATCGATCCAGTGGGAGCCATTCTCGCCTTCTTGGTACTCAACATTATTTTGAACGGCAATGCCAACTTAGTAGAGCTATTCCAAGGATTGATCGTGCGATTGAGTATCGGGATCAGCATCGGCGCCTTAGGAGGTTGGTTGCTGGGAGTGATGCTCAAACGCTCGCAATTCCTGTCAGAAGACTTAAAAAACCTAGTGGTTTTAGCAGGTTTGTGGGGATTGTTCGGCTTAGCAGAAGAAATCCGTAGCGAATCAGGGTTGATGGCGACAGTGCTAGCGGGAATCGTGCTGCGATCGGCTTCACTGCCAGAGGAACGGCTGCTGCGGCGGTTTAAGGGTCAATTAACCATGCTGGCGGTTTCAGTGCTCTTTATCCTACTAGCGGCTGATTTATCACTGGCAAGTGTAGTAGCTCTGGGTTGGGGAAGCCTATTGACCGTTTTGGCTTTAATGTGGGTGGTGCGGCCGATCAATGTCTGGCTTTGCACGTGGCAGAGTGGTTTGAATTGGCAGCAAAAATTATTTATTTCTTGGGTGGCGCCGAGAGGAATTGTCTCTGCTTCAGTTTCATCTTTGTTTGCCATTTTGCTGACGCAGCGTGGCATTAATGGAGGCGACTCGATTAAAGCCCTCGTCTTTTTAACGATTATTATGACAGTTTTTGTGCAAGGACTAACGGCTGGCTGGGTCGCTCAATTATTAGGAATTACCTCCAAGGCAGCAACCGGCGCGGTGATTGTGGGGTCGAATCCGCTGAGCCGATTAATTGCCCGTTTATTTCAAGAACGGGGAGAAGCAGCCGCGATTATCGATACCGATAAAGAAGCTTGCCTAGAAGCTCAGGAAGCAGGCTTGCAGGTGTTTTTGAGCAGTGCTCTGGATACCAGTGTTTTAGAACAAGCAGGACTGGCATCAATGGGTACTTTTTTAGCGATGACGAGTAATGGGGAAGTGAATTTAGTTTTGGCCCAGCGAGCGATCGAGGAATTTAAGCCACCCCGAGTCTTAGCAATTTTTCCCAGTGGTGCGAATGGACAAACGAATAAAACCAAGATTCAGCCAGCATTTATTGCCGATCTGCCCCTCAAAACTTGGAACGACTACCTGAGTGAAGGTGAAGTAAAATTAGGAGAAACTGCGCTCAAACAATCTGGATTAGAATTCCAGATGGCTCACTTGCAAGCACTAATTCGTGCAGGGGAATTGATGCCACTGCTAATGGAACGGCAGGGGTATTTGCAAGTAGTACCAGCGGCGGAGGCATGGCAGGCTGGCGATCGCATCATCTACCTGCTGCACGATCCGAAACCAAAATTATTAAAGCGACTATCGGGAGCCCAGCAATCTCGTTTGACTTTGGAGAAGCATCCAGCCGTGGAAGAGGTACCGATGCCTTCATCGGTAGAAGTATCAGGTTTAGAGGAAGCAACCTTAGAGAAGCAAGCAGAAATTGTGCAACCACCCGCTTCGCGGTAGGAACCTTGATTGAGGGAGATAGGGAAATGAGGAATGGGGAATGAGCGAAATCTGCCTCGCAGAAGACAAACTTTCTTTAGATGCAATCAGACAGAAACTGGATAGAAATCAGCACTCTGGAGTCCCTTGGCAATTCCTCCCTCATCATTACTCTAAATATCCCACCCAGGCGGGCAAAACCTCCGGCGAACCGTACCACTTTCCAGGGGATCTAGGCGAATGCCAAACTCCCTCCAACACTAAATTTTCTGCCCCCTCAAGGTGCGCCGCCTCTACCGGCGTAATTCCATCTCCCCAGGTTTTCCCAACCCCAACCGTCAACTTATAACTGTTATAAGCCAACCATGCCCCCCATCCACGCTGACCATAAACCGCCTTACCAGCCACGCAGACATAGCGGACATTCGGGTGAAACGCTCCCGGATAATGGATTTTAACAAAATCTAAATTCTTGCGAGTCCAGCGCTCTTGACTAACATGGGGCGTTCCCAGAGTCACGAGAGTGCGTACATAAGGGTGAGCGCTCCACAAACCAACATCTGCTGCCACATCCCCGTGAACTGTATAAGGTTTTTCTCCTAGATAAATTCGAGAGATCCAGCCACCCGCAGAATGAGCGATCAGGTTAATTTGGCTGACATTGTACTGCTGCAACGCTTGTTTAACAGCGCGATCGAGTTGTCGCAAGATCGGCACCATCGATCGCCCTCCCACAGTCGGCCACCAATCGCGCTGTCGGAGAGGTACGCTGACAGTCGGAAAACCTAACTGATTCAGGGAGTTTTCGAGCTGGCGGTATTCCCAGGCACTGGCAAAGAATCCCGGTAGGATCACAGTCGGCAATGGCATAACGGAAGGAGGCAGGATCAAGGATAAAACGCTAACTTTTTTGATTCAACCCGTATTGTATTGTCAATTTCAGAGTAGGTAAAATTTTATGTCTCGCGACCCGATTCCAAGTTGGTATTTTGCACTGGTTGTAGTGCGGTGGGGGAAGCGCTTTCTGTTAGTGCAGGAGCGCAAACATGGATCTACTTGGTGTTTACCGGGGGGTCGAGTGGAACCGGGAGAGACGCTGGTGCAGGCAGCAAGGCGCGAAATTCAAGCAGAAACAGGAATTCGCATCTTGCTTGAAGGTATTCTGAGGATTGAGCATACCCCCATGTCCATCGGGACAGCTCGTGTGAGGGTCATTTTTGTGGGTCGGCCCCAGGATCAGAGTCCACCGAAGAGTGAACCCGATGAAGAAACGCTTGCTGCTTGTTGGTTTTCTCTAGAGGAGTTTGACCAGTTGGCGCTGCGTGGTAAGGAAATTCGGGAAATCTGCAAATACGTTGCTAACGGTGCTCCGCTCTACCCCCTGAGTTTGATAACTTTTGAGGGAGTACCTTTTGGGGTGTAATGAGCTTTGTGTCTTGCTGACTCGTTAAACCTTATGCTTGGGGTAGATCTACTGGAACTTTGTGAAGATGCTATGGCTCGCAAGCCGATTCCAACATGGTTTTTTGCGCTAGTCGTGATTCACTCACAACACCGCTTTCTATTGGTACAGGAGCGTAAACAAGAGCAGCAATGGTATCTACCAGCGGGCCGCGTGGAACCGGGAGAAAATTTGTTAGAAGCGGCTCAACGCAATGCTTTACAGGAAGCAGGGATTCCCATTATCTTGGAGGGGATTCTGAGGATTGAGCATACACCCATGCCAACGGGTTCAGTTCGGGTCAGGGTGATTTTTGTAGCCCGTCCGCAAGATAAGAGACCACCTAAGCAAAAGCCGGATGAGTTTACTTTGGGTGCTGATTGGTTTGCGATGGAAGATTTAGAGCATTTGTCGCTTCGCGGAGAAGAGGTTCGAGAAATCTTACGCTACATGATCAGCGGAGCACCCATTTACCCACTGGAATTAATTACTTTTGAGGGTGCGCCTTTTCGGTTGCAACGTTATCGATGGTAGAAGCGGAACAGGGGAGTGGGAAGGGAAAGAGGAACGGAAGCAGAGGGAATTGAACGAAGATGAGATAACATAATCCTCTGGCTGGAAGCGGAGGAAGGGTGAAATTGCAAACGATGCTTACTTCTGTGCGATCGGGGACTCTCTATGGAATTGGGGTGGGACCTGGCGATCCTGAATTGATCACAGTTAAAGGACTACGGTTGCTGAAAACCGTATCGGTGGTTGCTTTTCCCGCAGGGGTTGGGGGTAAGTTGGGGCTAGCCGAGCAAATTATTGCTGAATGGCTGAGTCAGGAACAGTTGCAATTGCCTTTAAGTTTCCCGTTTGTGCAGGATGAGGCGGTGTTGGTGCAGGCGTGGCGAGAGGCGGCGGAACAAGTTTGGCAATTTTTGCAAAGGGGTCGAGATGTGGCTTTTGTCTCGGAAGGAGATGTGAGCTTCTATAGCACCTTTACGTATTTGGCTGAGACGCTGCAACAGTTGCACCCAGAAGCTATGGTACAAGCGGTGCCGGGAGTTTGTTCTCCTTTGGCCTCGGCAGCGGCTTTGGGCATTCCCTTAACGATTCGCGATCGCCGCCTAGCAGTCTTACCAGCGCTCTATAGTGTAACAGAATTGGAAACGGCTCTGGATTGGGCGGGAGCTGTGGTTTTAATGAAGGTAAGTTCTGTCTACGAACAAGTTTGGCAGGTATTGCAGCGACGGGGATTGCTCGATCGCGCTTATGTCGTGGAGCGAGCCACCTTGCCTGCTCAAAAAATTTATGCTGGCTTGCGCGATCGCCCTCACTTGCAGTTACCTTATTTTTCCTTAATGATCGTCCAAGTATCAGATTAGAGTTCAGGCTGTAACCAGTTGCCAAGTGAGCGTGTTAAAAATAGAAGGTGCAAAATCTGAGAGCCAAACGCGGTTAATTTTTTATTTTTTATAGTAATGCCTTTTGAACGGAGCGTCCCTAATATGTCTTCTTTGGCGAGAGACTTCTTCTTAGCAAACAAATTGACAGGTCAGCCAATCTGGGCAATCTCTACTTCCTTCGGTTTGCACGGGTTATTGCTGCTGGTGCTATTGCCCAAGTTAAATCTGTATCCTGAAAAGGTGAATTTAAATGCACCTGTGCGGGTTGTGGAATTAAACGCTGCCGAAATTAGACGCCTGCCGCAACCCACACCCCCACCTTCCTTAAATCCCCGGTTCTCGATCAAACCGCTTCCTACTCCCTCCAATGTTTTCCCAACCATTCCACCGGCCCCGCCTTCTCTAACGTTACCAACCGTCCCGCCGGCTCCACCTTCCTTTAGCCTGCCACCCCAACCCTCCTCTTTAAAATTGCCACCCCTGCCACCAGGGGGTTCTTTGCCTGCTTCCCCTCCCCCGAATGTGATTTCATCGGCAAGATTGCCTTCCTCAGGGCCACCCCTGCTGACTCCTTATCCATTGGTTCCCCCACCCCCACCCAGACTGAATATCCCCTCGCCCTCCACTGCACCGACGCCAAACGATCCTTTTTCGCCCAATATGTCCCAGGAGGAGCAGAAAATCCGCCAACGACTGATTGAGACTTTAGGTCAGGATGTGGACACAGCAAAGATTAACTATGGCGATCGCGGACGCAGCACTTCTAGCCCTAGCCCAACTACACCCAGTCCCAGAGCCACTGCTCCCACAGGCAAAGATACCAGTAAAGGCAGCCGACTCGCAGACAGCGACTTGGCGAGTGCCCTGCGGGAAGGGATCAGCGTTGAGGAATGGCGACGGCGACATCCAGAGGCCAACAATGGGCTGCAACCGGGTTCTCCTTCTAGGCGCGAAGAAGCAAATCTCGACTTTGCCACAGCCTATATTGCCATGTTTCAAAGATTTAGGTCTGCTTATGCAGATCTAGAGATGACACAACCAACTCCGATGGGAGCTGGCTATCCTCCCGAAGCTTGTCCCAATAAACTAGAGGGCCAGGCGGTTGTGGGAGCATTGGTGAAACCAGAAGGGAGAATTGCCGCTGCACCTGAACTGTTAGCTTCTTCAGGCAATTTAGTCCTCGATCGCGTGGCGGTGGATGCTGCTACAGATGTCGCTTTCTCACCCACTCGCAGTCCCAAGCTTTATCAGTTAGTTGTTAATTTTAAATACGACGCTAAAACCTGTAGTGCTGGGGTGCCTGGGCAACCCACTCCGGCTTCACCTCAACCGTCTCCTGCGGGAAGGCAACCCACTCCGGCTTCACCTCAACCAACTCCTGCACCGGAGTCTGCATCACCCTCACCTCAACCGTCTCCTGCACCAGAGTCTGCACCCTCATCACCAGGGCCAACTCCTGAGGAACAGTCAACCCCTGCACCCAGTGAACCAACCCCTGCGACAGGATCGTCTGCAACGCCGTCACCTCAATCTTCTCCTGCACCGGAACAGTCACCGCCCCCATCACCGACACCGTCACCTAGTCCTGAAGAAAGCCCTCAGCAGTAAAGCGTTTTGCTGTGTCTCTGCTAGGAAAAAGAGGGCAATGGGGAATAGGGACTGAGGAAATGCAGAGCTGTTTGATGCTCCTGTTTCTCTCCCTATTAAGGAATTAAGTTCCTGACGGGAAATAGAATATTGAGGAATTGGGAAAGGATAATTTGACAGAGAGCAAATCCAGTTGCATCGGTTTTGTTAAGGAAAGGGAAGACCAGAGCTTTGCTGATGCTCAAAATTTAGTTTATTATCGTTTTTGTTCCCGGTTTTGCTCTTTTTTCCCTCATTCTGGTACAACCAGAATGAATAATTCGTGATACTTTATTACCCAGAAATTTGAATAAACCGAGGACGATCGTCAAGAGGAAGGGATGGGGGATGGGAGATTTTTTATCCCCAAAACCCCATCTCTAATTCCTTTAAAAAAGCGTCAAAATGTACAGCAGTGTAAACAGAACGATCCAGATAATATCTACGAAGTGCCAGTAAATTTCTGCCATTTCGATGCCAGTATGCTTTGTTTCGGAATAATGACCGGCACGACGACTCCGCCAAAGCACGCCTAAAATTAGTAGCAGTCCTATGAATACGTGCAAACCGTGGAACCCAGTCATTAGGTAAAAACAGTTAGAAAATACATTCGTTGTCAAACCGTAACCCAGAGTTAGGTATTCATAGACTTGACCCCCCAAGAAAATGGCACCCATGAGGGCTGTTACGGCATACCAAAGTCTCATACCATTAACATCATTCTTTTTGATGGCGTTATCGCCTAAGTGAATGACGAAACTGCTAGAAACTAGAATGATGGTGTTAATGGTTGGTACTAGAAGTTCTACTTCTGTTCCTTCTGGAGGCCAAGCTTCTGCCCCCCCCCGCAACAGCAAATAAGTTGCGAAAAATCCCCCAAACATGAGGGATTCAGAAATTAAGAAGGTTAATAATCCAAACACCCGTAAATCAGGGTGTTCTGCGTGGTGTTCAGCAGCAGTAGCAGCTGCTGCGGGCGAAATAGACGAGTTGAGAATAGTCTCTGGTGTGTCTAGGGTTGAACCTTGCATACTTCTCCAAATAGTCAGGTAATGGGTAATTAGGAGTGGGTAATTGGGAATGGGTAAGGGGTCAAGAGTTAAGAGTCAGTTATTAACAATTTCACAACGGTTTACCGTCAATTGTCAAATATGACTCCTAACTCTCCCCCTGACCCATTACTCTTTAACTTTCAGTAACAACAGGTTCACTTGCTTTCGAGTCGGAAGCATTCACCTTGCCGTTAATATTCATCCCGTAGTCATAGGGTCCGTGAGTTAAAACTGGCAAGACTTCCCAGTTTTCAATCAGGGGTGGCGAACTTGTTGTCCACTCTAGACTGAGACCGTTCCAAGGATTATCGCCTGCTTTTGGTCCGTAAAGCCAACTCCAAATCAGGTTAATAAAAAATGGAATCACCGAGAGACCAAGCAGAATTGAACCGTAGGTACAAATATGGTTAAGGGTTGTAAATTGCGGGTCATACATGGCGACTCGTCGCGGCATTCCTTGCAACCCTAATTCGTGCATGGGTAAGAAGGTTAAATTCGTACCAATGAAGGTGAGGACAAAATGAACTCGCCCCCAGGTTTCGTTTAGCATCCGACCGGTCATTTTGGGGAACCAGTGGTAAATTCCTGCATAAAGACCGAACACTGAACCGCCAAACAATACATAGTGGAAGTGAGCAACCACATAGTAGGTGTCGTGGACATGAACATCAAAGGGGGCAGTTCCTAAGGTGATGCCACTCAAGCCACCCATTACGAACATTGCTAATAACCCAATGGCAAATAGCATGGCGCTGGTAAAGCGGATTTTGCCGCCCCACAGGGTGGCCACCCAGCCGAAAATTTTCACGCCGGTGGGCACTGCCACGATCAAGGTGGAGATGGTGAAAAACATCCGCATCCAAGGAGGAGTACCACTGGTGAACATGTGGTGAACCCAGACAAACAACCCCACGAAGCAAATGGCCAAACTGGAATAAGCGATCGCCTTATAGCCAAAAATCGGCTTGCGGGCGTGAACCGGAATCACTTCGGACATGATCCCGAAGATTGGCAAAATCATTAAGTAAACGGCTGGGTGGGAATAGAACCAGAATAAGTGCTGGTAGATCACGATATTGCCACCAGCATCGGGTTTAAAGAAGGAAGTGCCGAAATTGATGTCAAACAGCAATAGCACTAATCCTGCGGCTAAAACTGGTGTGGATAGAAGTGCCAACACCGAGGTGGCCATAATTGCCCAGCAGAACAGCGGCACCTCATCCCATTTCATGCTGGGAATCTTCATTTTGAGGATGGTGACGACAAAGTTCACCGAACCCAAAATTGAGGAAGTCCCCACCAAGACGATCGCCAGAATCCACATAGTCTGAGCGGTGTTTGCAGTAATCTGGCTTAAGGGCGGATAGGAAGTCCAACCTGCTTGTGCGCCGCCGAACAAGAAACTGCCTAACAACAGTGCTCCGGCGGGTGGGTTCACCCAAAAGGCAAGGGCATTCAACTTCGGAAACGCCATATCTCTAGCGCCCACCATCAGCGGCACCAAAAAATTACCGAAACCTCCGATCGCAGCGGGTACAATCCACAAAAAGATCATGAAAGTGCCATGATTGGTCATCAAGGCGTTGTAGAAATTGGGATCGACAACATCTGGTTCGGGGGTGTAAAGTTCGGCCCGCATCACCATCGCCATCAAGCCACCAACCAGGTAAAAAATAAAGGCTGTGACCAGATATTGAATGCCGATGACTTTGTGGTCTGTGTTAAAGGTGAAGTAGTCGTACCATTTCCACGCTTTTGGGTGCGGGGAATGGGGGGCACCTTTCTCTGGTGCTGCGTTTACGGGAATTTGTGCTTGTGCCATAAGGTGTTGTGCGGACAATGAGCAATTAGCTGCCAGGGAAGGTTTGAGAGGGAACGGATAGCTGCTTCTAAACTGCGATTGCGATCGCTCACCGATCCATTCCCTTCGTAACCCGCTCCGTTTTTGGGTGTTTAAGGCTGGGGGTGGAGCTGAGCAAGGGTTTCGGCCTCGATCCCCATCTCGCTGACGTAGGGAGCCAGAAACTCTGATGCTGGCAAGTCAGCAGGGTTAGCCGCTACGACTTGATGAGCGTCTGGTTGCTGGGCGATACGGTTTTCTTCTAGCCAACTGCTGTATGCTTCGGGCGTGTGAACAATGACTCGTGTCCTCATCGCACCGTGGTAACCGCCACAGAGTTCAGCACAGACAATGGGGTAGTCGCCTGTTTTGGTCGCGACGAACCGGAGTTCGGTGGGGATACCGGGGAGGGCATCTTGTTTGATGCGGAACTGAGGTACCCAGAAGGAGTGAATGACATCTAGAGCAGAGATGTTGAGCTGGATGGATTTGCCGATGGGAACGTGCAGTTCGCCGGAACTGACGCCGCTGTCGGGATAGTTAAAAATCCAGGCGTACTGCATCCCGGTGACATTGACGGTGATATCGGCTGGTTTGCCTTCCTGCTGTGGGTTTGCTCCTAAGCCGTATTTTTTTTCGGGGGGTGCAACCACTGCTTCTGCGGGGGTAGCTTCGGCCTCTGCGATCAGGGGAGCTGCGATCGCGCTGCCTTTGGGCAGGTGGGCGATGGGGGAGGAATGATGAGCGTGGGCCATTGTTGGGTGGCCAGTGACATCGAAGCCTCCCATGTCTCTGTACACTTCTACGCTATACACACCTAGGCCGATGACAACGATCGCAGGAATAGCAGTCCAGAAGACTTCTAAGGCAAAGTTTTCTTTGACTGGCACTCCGTCGCCATCATCTCCGCGACGATGGCGGTATTTGATCGCAAAGAGGATGATGGCTCCTTCCACCACGATGAATAGGGCGGTGGCGATCGTCATCATTACATTAAAGAAGTCGTCCACCAGAGGAGCTTGTTCCGATGCTTGTTCTGGTAGGAGGTGGTGATTTTGACCGAACCAAACGCTGACGCCTGCAACGACGATGCCAGCCACTAAGGTCAAGATTGAAACTGGTACTTTTTCTTTTTCGTTTTCCATGCTTTGCCTCCTTGCTCCGGGCTGCGACCGCCAGGGTGGAGGAGTCGCTGCCTTTGATCTCATTTGGTTTGGCCTTTGCCCCCATTCACTGTTTGCAATCCAGGGGAACGCCCTGTCTTTGCAGTTGTGGGTTTCCTGCTGCTATCACAGTGCGACAACGGCGGTAGCGACTGCTAAGTGTCAACAGGGAGGTACTGATGATGCCAACCATGTTTGGATACCAGGTCAATGGTAGCCTTACCTACCTCTTTAGGATAGGCTACTTACATCTTAGGGTAGAGCAGGAACTTGATTAAAATATGTTACTGGTGCTAATTTTTAGGATTTTTTTAGGGTCTGAGGATTTTGATTTTTGATTTGGGCTTTGTTCTTATAAGAAAAATGTCTAAATCGGCTGATTCTTAAGGTTAATTTTAGAGTTCAATTAAAAGCCAAAGACTTGCTAGCGCTGATTGAGACTGGGTTCAGGGCAAAAATTAATGTTTTTCTGAGGGCGATCGTCATAATTGCAATGAAATTTAACAAAGTAAAGAAAGATAAAAATTTGATAAAGAGTAAATCAGGGGATTGGACCCACCCGACTGTAATGGATATAACTGTTTATGATAAAAACAGGATGTTAAGCTCACCCTGAGCAAAGGCTCAGTATTTAATAAGTTTGATTTGCCATTTAAGGCTAAGGTACGAATCATGGCAAACTCTGTTTTGAATCAACCAGGGGCGCTTCCAGAAGTGCAGTGGCAGCCGAGGGATCTAATCCGCAGTTGGGTGTGGAAGATCGCGATCGCAACTTGGCTGCTGATGGCGGTTGGTAGCGCGACGCGGGTGATGAATGCTGGCCTCGCTTGCCCTGACTGGCCCCTGTGCTACGGCGAGTTAGTACCCGCAGCGCAGATGAACCTCCAGGTATTTCTAGAATGGTTTCACCGTTTGGACGCAGCCTTGATTGGGCTGAGTGCGATCGCGCTCACGGCCCTATCAGCTTGGTTTCGCCATCGCTTACCCGGTTGGCTACCTTGGGCGTCCGCCTTTGCACTCTTTTTAATCATTTTTCAAGGCATTCTGGGGGGGTTGACGGTGACGGAACTCCTCCGCTTCGATATTGTGACCGCTCATTTGGGAACCGCCCTCGTCTTTTTCAGCACCTTGGTGGCGATCGCAATGATGTTAACCCCTTACCAAGCAACTGGCACAGTTGGCAACTTGCCTTGGGTTAGTTCGATCGCAGTCGTGCTGATTTACCTGCAAAGCTTACTAGGTGCTTTAGTAGGTTCTCGGTGGGCGCTGCACCAGTGTTTCGGGGCATCACAACTCTGCGCGGTGATGAATAGCCACATAGTTGGGATCGTACCAGCCACCGTCGCCACCCTCGCAGTGGTTGTCATAGCTTGGCGCACCCCAGCCTTGAGTTTAAAGCTGCGACAACTGGCAAACTGGGCGGGACTCTGCCTGATCGCCCAGTTAATTTTGGGAGTGGCAACTTTCCGCCTCCGTCTCCAGGTAGAACCGTTGACAGTGGCCCACCAAGCAGTGGGTGCGGCGTTACTGGGGACGCTTGTTGCTTTGACAGCTTTAGCTTGGCGCGATCGCGTGCTATCGGTTTGGGAATAAAGCCCAACGGTTCACGAGATGGAACTCATCATTGCTGTGGCTGGATACTCAGCTACCGCTTCATTCCCAAACGACAACTGAAAATTAACTACTGAGAATCCATGCAAGAAATTCTTACCACTTCTTCTTCCCGCCTCCATCAAAACTTACTTCAGGTTCTCCAAAGTTACTATCAATTAACTAAGCCGAGGATTATCCTGCTGCTGCTCATTACAACAGCAGCAGGGATGTGGATGGCGGCGAAGGGAGAAGTCGATCCTTTATTACTGCTGGTGACGCTGACGGGCGGAACTTTTGCCTCTGGGGCGGCTAATACAATTAACTGCATTTATGACAGCGACATCGATTACATCATGGAACGGACGCGCTGGCGCCCGATCCCGTCGGGACGGGTAAAACGACGGGATGCTTTAATTTTTGCAGTTACATTGGCTATCCTTTCTTTTACCTTATTGACTGTGTTTGCGAATTTGCTGGCTGCGTTGCTGGCAATGGCAGGAATCGTCTTTTATGTGCTGGTTTATACCCACTGGCTCAAACGTCATAGCGTGCAAAATATCGTCATTGGCGGTGCTGCGGGTGCAATTCCACCTCTCGTTGGGTGGGCGGCAGTGACGGGGGATCTGAGTTGGGCAGCATGGCTGTTATTTGGGGTTGTGTTTCTGTGGACCCCCCCACATTTTTGGGCCTTGGCAATGATGATTCGTGATGAGTATGCTGAGGTGGGGGTTCCCATGTTGCCGGTGATTGCTGGGGATAAACCAACGGCGGTTCAGATCTGGATTTATACGTTGATTTTGATGCCAGCAACGTTGCTGTTTGTTTATCCGCTGAATGTTGCGGGTGCGGTGTATGCGGGGGTTGCGGTTTTGCTAGGGGCAATTTTTGTCCAAAAAGCTTGGATGCTGTTGCAGTCTCCAGAGGATCGGGGGGTGGCGCGATCGCTGTTTAAATATTCCATCCTCTACATGATGTTGTTGTGTGCAGGGATCGTGGTTGATAGTTTACCGGCAACACATCAATTGATGGCGACTGTGGCGGAGAATATGCAGATGTTAATGACTGCGGTTGCATTGTAGCAAGGAGTTAAAGATGATAAAACCCGCCTAAGGCGGGTTTTGTTGTGTTGATGCGTCCGATTCATTTCGGTTGTGCTGGAATCAGGGAAGAGGGGAAAGGGAAAAGAATAATTTTTCCAATTGTCGGTCCGATTAAAGCTCGGATCTATTCTTTTTTTGATCGGGTTAATGCTACCAGAATTTGCTCTCAGTTTATCAACCAACCGCGCTTTTAAAAGGTATTCCCATTTGAGAGGATTCCGATCGGTCAGGAAAATTGAAGGTAGTAAAAACTTAATTTATACTTTTAAGAAGTAGTTTTAAGTGCGATAAAAGTGGTTTGAGTCTAGATGCAATTATGAAATTAAATATAATTCTTGTTGATTGATTTAAATTGAATAAAAAAACAGTAAATTCTCATTTTAATTTCAAAAAAAGAGAGAATAAGTGCGAACAAATCACCCAATAACCGAGATAATTTTGCTACTCAATAGCCTCAGAGCAATTTCGATAAAAAGTGAGCAATCTCACCGCTAAATCTCACCTAATTTGATTGTAAATTTTGCTCGCTCATAATGATAGAATTTGAATTAAAAATCATTGCTACAGTTAATGATTGCCAAAAGGGTTAGGGAATAGACGAGGAAGCAGGTCAGCAAAAATTAAATTAAGAGAAGGGATTGAGTAAAAATTATGACTTCTCAATCTCTGGGTGTTAAGGGAGATCGAATACTCAAATCTGATTGCTCCCCCGTCACACCCCTGAAAAAGAACCCCTCACAGTTGCCTCAAGAGAACTTGCAGAAAGAAGGACTTGATAATGTGAGACAATTTGCTATGAGTGGAAGTAACAGCCATCTTGTTAATTCAGCTTTTATGAAGATAAAAAAACTGTTAGGATTCATCGTATTAGGGATGATGGTCGCGATCGCCTCGGTCGCAGTGGCGGATCAACCTCTATTTGTTGCCTATCCTCCTCGCCAGCATGAAACGACGGCCGATCGCATCTTCTTGATTGGGACGGCCCCTTCCCAGGGACAGGTATTTGTCAATGGTAAACTGATTGAAAATCGCAGTCCAGCCGGACATTTTGCACCGAGTTTCCCGTTACAGGTGGGAGAAAATACCTTTACTCTTCGCTATGAAAACCAGGAAGTTAATCTGAAGGTTACTCGTAAGTTAAATCAGCCAGAAGTGCCGGTGGGGGTGGCCTTTGCGAAGGGTTCGCTATTGCCGGCGGTCGATGTGGTGAAGCGGGCAGGAGAGTTGATTTGTTTGAGTGCGATCGCACCTCCCAACGCGGTGGTGACTGTTCAGTTGGGGGGACAAACGATTCCTTTAAGGGCGCGGTCACAAGCTGAATTACCAGATAATAAGGCTGTGTTAGTGGGTGGCAATTCTCCGACTGAGAATGCGATCGGCACCTATCAAGGTTGTGCAAAAGCGGAGGCTGCTGGCGATTTGGGTGTGCCTGTGTTTCAATTAACCCTAAACGGGCAAACCGTGAGTCAACAGGGCACTGGCAAGATTACGATTTTGTCGCCGATGGAGTTTGAGGTCGCGGAAGTCACGGCTGAAAATGGGGTGGCCAGGACGGGTCCCAGCAGTGATTATTCTCGCTTAACACCCTTGCCAAAGGGAACGAGGGCCGCGATCGCAGGTCGTGAGGGGGAATGGTTACAACTCGATTATGGTGCTTGGATCAAAGCGTCTGAAGTTCGCGTGATTCGGGATGCTGTACCACCGCGATCGCTGATTCGGAGTGTAGGTGCTCGTCAAGTTGGGGACTGGACGGAGGTGAGATTTCCGTTGCAAGTCCCTGTTCCGGTCGCTGTGCAACAGAGCGGTCGCACGTTTACTTTAATTTTATATAATACAACGGCTCAAACTGATATCATCCGCCTCGATGACGATCCGGTGATTTCGCGATTAGATTGGCAACAGGTATCGCCGGATCAATTGCAATATATTTTTAATCTCAAATCGTCTCAACAGTGGGGCTATAAGTTGAGGTATGATGGCACAACTTTGGTGTTATCTCTGAAGCATCCGCCTAGGGGGAGTGGGATGTCTGTACCGGGAAAACCGCTAGCAGGAATTAAAATTTTGCTCGATCCGGGACATGGCGGGCCACAAGATTTAGGGGGGGTTGCACCGACTGGCGATCGCGAGAAGACTGTAACGTTAATCATGTCGAAGCTGGTGCGATCGGAATTAGTCAAGCAGGGTGCAACGGTGGTGATGACACGGGAGGAGGATGTAGATGTGGATCTGTTGCCCAGGGTAAAGGCGATCGAACAGCAAGAACCTGCGATCGCCATTTCGATTCACTATAACGCCTTACCGGATAATGGCGATGCGCTCAAGACTCAAGGCATCGGTGCTTTTTGGTATCACCCTCAAGCGCACAGTTTAGCGGTGTTTTTGCAGCATTATTTAGTGACAAAACTTAATCGCCCTGACTACGGGATTTATTGGGATAATCTCGCTTTGACTCGTCCGGCGGTTGCTCCTTCTATTTTACTAGAATTGGGTTTTTTGATTAATCCAGTGGAGTTTGAATGGATTTCTAATCCGCAGGAACAAAGGAAATTAGCGGAGGCGATCGCCGAGGGAGTTACTGAATGGTTTGTTGCTGTCCGCTGAAAGCCGCACCTATACCGACGAGAATCATCATTTTCTTGCGAGAACTAGCATCCTTGCCATGACTCTTGCTCAAGAGGTAGAAACCTCTCCAGACACCCAAGCAAACGGGATTTTGTACCGGTGCGACGCAAATTGAATACAGGTAATCTTCCCTTCGGATTGCGGGAGTTTTCCCTGAAAGCTTCCGTTCAAATAAGAGTCAAATCAAAAATTATTAGAAATAGTAGGGGGCTGAGGTGAAAAGAAACTCTGATTTTGCTAAAAACAATAAGTTTCAGTATTATATCTTTATTAAATTATTTTTTGGCCTATCAGTCTTGCTAGTCTTAACGTATTTGGGCATCTCTGCTTATGCAGCACATATTCTTTCCAAAGCAACTCGCTGTTTCAATCGGGAGAAAAGAGCTGTTTTTGTCACACCTCCTCAAGATGTCAAATTTAGGGCTTCCGATCGGGTAGAAATCTCTGGTTGGTTTATACCGCAAGCAACAGTTGATAAAGCAGTGATTTTGGTACATGGATTAAATGTTAGTCGGACTTGCGAGTTTGCTGGAAAATTTGCTGAATTTGCTTCAGCAATGAATCAAAAAGGATTTTCTATCCTGACAATCGATCTGCGAGGACACGGGCAAAGTAACGATTCTCGCTTCACATTTGGAATCACCGAACGGAGAGACATTATTGCAGCAGTTGAATGGCTTAAAGCAGAGGGATTTGAACCCAAAAAGATTGGAGTTTTAGGTGTTTCAATGGGATCTGCCTCTGTGATTGGCGCAGCAGCCGAGAATTCTGATATCGGGGCTGTTGTTATTGATAGCGGTTATGCAGAGGTGTATCCAGTTATCCAGAAGCACTGGCAATCAGCCTCAGGATTACCACAGATCTTCCTTCCCTCTACGATGATGTTTGGAGCTTTGTTAACTGGATATGATCTCTCCTCTTCTAAGCCTGTTCAGGAAATAGGTCGTATTTCTCCAAAACCTGTTTTGATTATTCACAGCAGGTTCGATCCTTATACACCTGTCATTAATGCTTATCAACTAAAAACTGCCCTTACTTCAGCAGAGTATTGGGAAACTACAGCATCAGAACACGCTGGAAATTATGCTGAAAATCCACAAATTTATGTGAAAAAAGTTGCAGATTTCTTTCAGAAAAGTTTGAAATGATTTCTGTATTATAAAAGAAAGTTGAATCTTGATGCAAGACTTTATCTAGGTTGCTCCTCTTTGCTCTTAGGAGATGATATGAGTTTGGGAAAAAGCTACGCTTGGCGATCGCAGCGCGGAACAGGGTGGGATCTCTTGTTAAATCAAAGTTCGCGTCCTAATTGATATCAATTTAGTTTTTTTAAGAAACTGAGAAAAATTTTCTCGCCAACTGAGAAATAGGTTAGCATCAAGTGCGAGCAAATTTATCCCTCTAATGAGTAAGTTTAGCAAGTTCTGGAAACATTAAGAATATGTCAAAAGCCTACCCTCACCTTCAACTGGATGTTGGTCATTTACCTCTGATGGTTGCAGAACTCAAAAAACGAGAGCTGATCTCTTATAATTCTCGGCTCAATTTATCCTTTATAATAAGAGCTGATACTTCTAACTTAATCAGATGAGGAGATAATTTATGCAGTCAATTAGGCACAAATTGCAACAAAAACTCTCAAAAAATTTGCTCACAACCTTAATCGGGATTCTCGGATGTATCCTGCTATTAATTGTTAGTGGATATAGAAAACCTTTACACTCTCAACCCTTGCAAGCACATTTAGTCTCATCAGACCTAACCATTGCTCAGCAGGTTGATTTGGGACAATCATTTCGAGACTTAGGTGTAGATGGCTCAATTATAATCTACGACAAAAATCGCGATCGCTTTTACGAACACAATCCCTCTCGAAATACCACTGCTTTCTTCCCCGCATCCACATTCAAAATCTTCAATGCCTTAGTCTCACTGGAAACAGGTGTCATTCAAGATGATGTTGCCGTGTTAACTTGGGATGGGATTAAGCGTGAAATACCTGCTTGGAATCGAGACACGAATTTGCGTCAAGCATTTAAGGATTCAACCGTTTGGTTCTACCAGATTCTAGCTCGCAAAGTTGGTCATCAGCGCATGCAAGAATTTATCGAGCGGGTGGGTTATGGTAATCGCCAAATTGGGACTCCCGAACAGATCGACCGCTTTTGGTTAGAAGGGCCTTTACAAATTACACCGAAACAGGAAATAGAATTTCTACAACGACTGGAGCGTAACGATCTTCCCTTCTCAGAACGCACCCTAGAATTAGTTAAAGATATCATGATTCTAGAGCGCACCCCGACATATACTTTGCGCGGAAAAACAGGTTGGATTAATCGAGTGACTCCGAATATTGGCTGGTTTGTCGGCTATTTGCAGCAAAATAATAATGTTTATGTCTTTGCGACAAACCTAATCATGCCGAGTGCCAATGATGCTCCTAAACGGCTAGAAATTACTCGTCGCAGTTTCAAAGCATTAGGGTTACTTTAAGCGGATTGTGCCAACGGTTAACTTTACAATTGTACTGAGCGATCGCAGAGCGCAAGGGTGAGCAATACCGCTGCTACAAGGGCCGCCACTGTCCGAACATGGTTCCAGAAGGTCCAGTTAGTCAGATACCTGGCCCACAGATTTGCACCGTCAATACTGTCTGGTTTAACCGTCGCCAGTGCATCATTAAGTGGCACATTGAACACAATCGTTACTAGAATAGTACCAATCAGATAAAGCAAACTAGCAACCAGTAAGTAAATAGCGCCAGGTTGATGCCACTTTAACACTGAGAAGATAGCCAGAAAGAGGCAAGTCGTCGCAGTTCCGAACAAAACCAGCATAAACAACGGATTGATTGCTGTGATATTGATCGATTGCATCGCAGCAATCCCCTCCCTTGGCTGAAGTCGGGAAAGCGCATTCATCACAAAGGTTGAGAAGGCAAAGAAGACTCCGGCTATCACCCCGCAGCCTAGTGCTGAGAACAGCTTTAATGCAAACATAGAGCGGTTCCGATCTAGATGCAGTCATTAGATCTTTTACGATCCCCCTTAATAATACCCCCTATTCTCCTTTTTCTTCTTTGCCCGCAGGGAGTTGAGGGTTCGTCTCAAGGTTCAGTGTATTCGCAAAACCTATTCAGTGGTTAAGTGAACTTCCCTAGGACTCCTCCTCATTTTCTTGACTTGCTGCCTGAATCGCTAAACGTAAATCTTCTGGACAGTTGTCACCTGTCATTTCTTGCCAAATGGTGTCAAACTGGCTTTCTCCCAACACCTTGAATATTCGCCCTAAATCTTTAATATCTGAGCTAATCCACTCTTCATTCTGTTCGATGTCAATGCCAAAAGCATGAATATAAATTGGCAAAGCTTCAGCCCATAGCTCTAGAGTTTCTAACAGATTTCCCCAACGCCACAAAATTGAAGAAGCTTTGCGCCAGTCTTGAAACTGATCGAAAATTTTAAACGCTCTGTGGTAGAAATCAGTAGCCTCGCTCAAGCGCTGTTGCTCCTGTGCCACGATTCCTAGTTGGCAATACTCATCGGCAGCGCTGTAAAAATCCTCCGCGTCTTCTTTGATTTGCAGAGCTTTTTGGTAGAAAGCGATCGCTTCTTCCCAGCGCTGTTGCTCCTGGGCCACCCTTCCCAGTTGGTGATAGTCACCCGCAGCGTTGTAGAAATCCCCCGCGTCTTCTTTGATTTGCAGAGCTTTGTGGTAGAAAGCAGTAGCCTCTTCCCAGAGCTGTTGCTCCTGTGCCACCCTTCCCAATTGGTGATAGGCCGTGGCAGTGCTGTAGAAATCCCCCGCATCTTCATAGATTTGCAAAGCTTTTTGGTAGAAAGCGATCGCCTCGTCCCAGCGCTGTTGCTCCTGTGCCACTGTTCCCAATTGGTGATACTCACCCGCAGCTTTGTACAAATCCCCTGCACCTTCTCTGATTTCCAGGGCTTTGTGGTAAAAATCAGTAGCCTCTTCCAAACGCTGTTGCTCCTGTGCCACGATTCCCAGATTGTGATAGGCATCGGCAACCTTGTACAAATCCCCCTCATCTTCAAAGATTTGTAGGGCTTTCTGGTAAAAAGCAGTAGCCTCTTCCAAACGCCGTTGCTCCTGGGCCACCCTTCCCAGTTGATGATAGGAAACAGCAATTTTATTCTTCACAGAGGAGTCATTTAAGGAAGTCAGCTCATCTAGGATTTCTTGATAAATTGCTCTCGCTCCTTCCAAGTCAGCCACCCCTAGGGCCTCCTCAGCATTCTGTCCCTGTAGATACATCCAGAAGTTAAAGACTGCTTGTCCCTTCGCCTTTGCTTGCGAGAGCTGGATACCAATTTGACTCAAGGCTCGTTGTCGCAGTGATTTAAATTCAGGTTTACGACCAATCCGCTTATACACCTCGCCCAAGGCTTGTAGAATTGCTTGAGCTTCATCCCAACTCTGCTGCTGTTCTGCCAGTCGTAAATTTTGCAGCAGGTTTGGTTCTTCCACTTGCAACACAAAGCTTGCCAGTTCCGCATCGCTGATTAATTTTCGCTGATAGTTATCCGCCAATACAGCATAGAAAACCAGCAACCTGGTTTCCAGTTGCCTGAGATCCTCAGCAGCGTGGTACTCTGATAGCCGTTGACGCAGATACCAGGGCAGGGCCGGATGAATTTTGTAGTAGGTTTCGCCGAGATGTTCTAATATACCTGCTGCTGCTGCCTCACTGAGCAACCTAATCCAATCCGCCTTTAACAAATTTTCCCCAAACACCGCCCGATATGCCTGTCCATCTTCATCCTCAGAATTGCTAGAAAAAACATGGAGCCAATGGGCATCCACTTGTTCCGAGAAAAAAGCTAAAAATGGCAAATGCCAACGCGCCTGTTCCGACAATTTAGTAAAGGAATAATCTAGCGAGACAGCCAGAGATTTCTCTCTCACCCGATCGGGTGTTTCATCTAACTGATCGAATCCCTGCCGTAACGCTTCAATTAACTGCTGGGGTGTCTGAGTTTTTAGATGTGGCAACACCACCCGTAAGGAAAATGGATGTCCCCCCAACAGTTTCAGCAACTCTAGATATTCCGCCGGCAGTTTCGCCCTATCTACCCCTGCCGTTTCCAAAATCTTCGTCGCCAACTCTTCCACATCCTGCTTGCACAGTCCCCGCAACTCCAGTAAGCTGTAACCACAATCGAGCCAAGACTCCTCCCGGCGACTGGTCATCAACACCCAAGATTGGCCACCCCGCAACTCTTGGAGAAACCGTTTTAAATTGTCTCGCTCACTGGCATTCAATAACGGCTCATTCCCCGCCGGAAACCCCGCCACCGGCTCAAAGTTGTCCCAAATCAATAAACAAGGATTATCTTTGAGATAATCCAGTACACTTTGACGTTGTTTCTCTGGCAGATACTGGGTAAATTTATCTCCCCAGAGCTTTCTACCTACTTGATTGATGACATGAGTGAGGGTTGCGCCTTGTTCAAAAGAGGTAAAGAAGATCTCTGAGCGTCCCTGAGTCTCCTCTAGCCAGCGGGCAAACCCACAAGCTAACTCAGTTTTGCCCACGCCACCCATGCCTTGCAACAGCACGAGATTGGTTTGGCGAAAAGCCCGCTCTAACCGCAAAATCTCATAGTCTCGCCCGATAAAGCCGTAAGCTCCCTCCTCTGGGAACCCTACTAAATTGCTAACGGTTGGTTCTGGGAATTCCTCAAGATCCAGAACCTCTGCATCTGTAGGGGTGGGAATAAACGGCTGGTAAGATTCCTGCTGATAGAGGACCGGTACTAGCCAATCTTGCAGTGGCCGATCGCCCTTGGGACTAGGGCGCTGGGGCTGATTTAAAATCTCCCTTCGCCCCGCCGCTACGGCACTGTCGAGAGTCGCACCCGCCGCTAACTCCCCATACAACCGCCCCATGAAATGTTTAGCGGCTTGAGCATAGATAGAATAGGCCATTGCCACCACCCCCTTAGCCCCCAAGGACACCAAGCGTGTCGCTACTGAGGAAAACTTTTCTTCTCCCTCTTGGCCTGATTTGCAAGCATTCAACACAAAAATCGGCACGCGACAATCTGCTAAATTCTGGGCAATCTGTGCCACTGTAATAATTTGAGGCGAACCATCAGTTGCCTCAAATACCAACACTCCCTGACCCGCAGTTCCTAAGCGATGCTGCAATTCTTTGCTATTGGGGTCAAAATCTCCATGTCCATCAAAATGAACGATGTGATAAAACCCTTTATTAGCATTTAGTTCTTGCTCAAACTGCTCAAAGCTGGGTGGACGCAACACTTTAAGATTAACTTTTTGACGAATCGTTGCTAAGGCTTCGAGCAACGGACGGGCAATGGTTTTGAACCCAATATCTCTGTGGCCATCAGGACGGGAAATGACCAGCAAAATATTCAGTTGCTCCTGGGGTAAATCACTGATTTGGGCGTGCACTGCGTACTCGCTGAGACTGCGAGACATCCCTGCTAAAGAGGGTACGAGAAATTGGCGATCGCTCGGTGAGTACAATAATTCCCAGGGTAAATTCAGCACTGCTGGACGATCTGAAGTAATCACCAGTTCGCACCGATCCAACCCCTCGTGAGTCGCCGCCTGAAAAAATTCCTGTGCCTTGTCGCTACTGCCAAATACTAATGCAAATAACTGCTCTCCCCAGTCTTGAAACTTTTGCTCAATCTTGGCAGCCTTGTCGGGAGCCAGTCCATAGGGAAAGCGTAAATAGTCTTCCAGATACCAGCGCAAGTCAGCTAAGGCTTGCTCGTCAAAGGGATGGGTAAAGGGTACTGAGGGTGCAGGACGAGGCTTGGCTTTTCCGCGTTGCCAGGAAAGTTGAATCGAATCTCCTTCGTGATGAATTCGCAAACAATTTTTCGCCATAGCTGTCCTGCTGGGTACTCACTAAATTGTAAGTTCTCTTGAGGATGATCCAGTTGATAACCCGTTGATTCCGGAACTGGAATCAGCTCGGATTAGTGAGCTTTCTTCAGTCATCTCTAAAATTCGTGTTCCTCTTTGACTATCTCAACACCGCTGATAATACATTCCTGGTAATTGAGCAACTAATCCCAATAATTCTAATTGCAACAGAGCACTGGAAACTTCTCCTGTCGCTACCCCTGTTTGCTGAGCGATCGCGTCGAAGGGAGTCGGTTCAGAGCGCACAGCGGCTAAGATCTGAGCAAGTTCCGCTTCTAAAGCTGGTTCTGGGGTTGGTGCTGTCGCAGATAATAACGACGATTGCTTAGGCGCATCTAAGTTCGGGATCGCTCCGAGCATTTCTAACAGGCGTTCTTCGCTTAACAGGCGATCGCTCTGTGGCGGGATGAGGTGAGCACCTTTGCTCAAGAGTTCTAAGCAGCCAAAGGAGCGTTCGTCATCCAATCTTGCCGTTAACACATAAACATCTCGGCAAAAATCATTGGCTTGGTACGCTGTAATTAAAGCTCCCGATTTTTGAGGTGCTTCCATAATCATCACAGCGCGACTTAAACCCGCAATAATCCGATTTCGTCGGGGAAAGTGGCTTTTATGAGGTTTAGTACCAGCGGGATATTCGCTAATGGCTAATCCCTGTTGCAAAATTCGCTCGGCAAGATTTTTATTTTCTTTAGGATAGACAATATCAACACCAGTGCCAAAAATGGCGAGGGTTCTACCACCCGCTTCTAAGCAAGCAGTATGAGCTTCTGTATCAATACCGGCTGCGAGTCCAGAAACCACGGTAAAACCGCTTTTTGCTAAGGCGGTACTAATTTTGCGAGTCCACCGCTTGCCATATTCGGAGGGGGTGCGGGTACCAACGATCGCGATCGTCGGGGTGAGGCCTTGATTTTCCTGAAGCTCGACTTGACCTCGATAGTACAACACAGGGGGTGGATTGGGAATTTCTCGGAGCAAGCGGGGATAGTCGGCGTCTGCGAGAGTCCAGAAACAAGGGTTTTTCTGTTGGTGTTCAGCGAGGAAATCTGGGGGGGACAGGCGCGATCGCTCTTGCACCACCAGTTCGATCGTTTGTCGTCCCAATCCCTCCACTTGCCCTAATTCTTTTGGTGCTGCAATCCAAGCTTCTGCTAAGCTGCCAAAGTGCTGCTGTAATCTTTGCAGCAAAATCGGGCCAACACCCTTGATTTGTGACCATGATAGCCAGTAAGCGCGTTCTTCTACCAATGATTTACCCTCGCTGTAAGCTGGATGATTTGCTGGGAATTTAATGTTGTTTTTTACGCTCCCAAAGTTGTAGCAAAATTTCTGCGTGCTTTTCTCGACTCAGGGGATAAAAATAAGCTAAGACTAAGCCACAGAGTAAAATCAAAGCTGGGATTGGAGCCATCATCAGACGAATGGCAAATAAAGCTGAATCAGGCTGGATGGGGACAGCCTCACCTGAATGTGTGGAAATGAATCCTGCCCCATCTAAACTTTTACCGACCAAAAATAGGGAAAGAGCAATACCGAGTTTGAGTAACTGGGCGACGAAGCCATAAAAAATCCCTTCCCGTCGTTGTCCCGTCTTAAGTTCATCTAAATCAATGACATCCGGTAGCATCGCTAAAGGAATTAGATAAACCGTTGAAATCCCAATTCCTGCCAAAACAGCTAACCCATATAATAAACTTTCTTGACCGGGTTGGAGAAAAAATAGCCCTACTTGTGCCAGAATCCAGAGGGGAATTCCCAGGAAATAAACTGTTTTTTTGCCGACTCGCTGGCAAATGGGACTCCAAATAAATGTCATCAGCAATGCTGTTCCCTGAACTGCGATTGCTACAAAGGTAAAATTCTGTTCTGGCATTCCCATCCAGTTAACAACAAAGTAAGGTAAGATGGTAGCGGTGATTTGGGCTGCGGCCCAAGAAAACAGATAAATTCCAATCACACAGAGAAAGGGTTGATTGCTAAAGACAATGCGAATTTGTTCTCGCATTGGTAAAGAATCTTGAGTTTGAGTGTGGGTGAAATAACTTGACATTGCAACCAGTCGCTGGCGAGTTCCCCACACGCACAGGTAAATGGAAACAACTGAAATGACCGCAATTACTCCCCCCAAAATTGTATATTTACTAACTGGCTCTGTAATCTTAGCAAAAATGATTTGAGCTAATAGGAGAGACCCCATTGCTGCACCGAGGGAAAAAACGGATTTAAAACTAACTAAGCTGGTACGTTCGTTATAATCTTGAGTTAACTCTGGTACTAAGGCGGAGTAGGGAACAATTACAGCCGTGAAAGCAGTATCTTGCAATAGTCCGACCATTGTATAGTACCAAAATAATCCCCCCTGATTGCTTGCCGGATCTTGGCTAAACTGAGGGACAATCCACTGAATAAACGAGAAAAATCCTAAAGGAATCGCTCCGTAAATCATCCAAGAATGGCGACGGCCCCAGGAGGAGCAAGTGCGGTCGCTCAGCCAACCGACAAGGGGGTCATTCACCGCATCCCAAATTCTACCAATGAGTAGCACTCCGCCCGCTAATCCCGCATTTAATCCGGCTATATTGGTGAGAAAAAACAAGAGAAAAAATGCCCGAATATTATTGGTACTCGATCCCGCAATTTCTCCCAAACCACAGGCAAGTTTCGTCTTAAATGCTAAAGGTTGAGTGAAGGAATCAGGAGGACCACTAATGTTCGTGTGAGTCATTTTTTAACAGGAAAGATTTATTGAAATTTTATCACTTTTCTGAGCGAGAATCCTCAAAATCAAAAAATAATAATTTACCCAAGCCCCTATACTTTCCAATCAATGAAGCGAGCGTAAATATAAGCAATGAATTCGTCAATAACAGTCCGAAATCCAGCGCTAGATTTCCACCAGAAATTTGGGTCATAATCCTGGGGTGCTGCTGCGATGACTCCCACTTGAATTTCAGGACTTAACACGGCTTGAAAAATCAACCAACTTCGTCGTGAATGAGCGCCCAGGGAATAAAGATTAATCGCCTTTACTTTCAGTTCAGAAGTTGATAGCCAATCTCGTAGTGCGATCGCAGCGGCAGAAGTGCGATGCTTGATAACATTGGGTGCAGGCACCGCAATGACTCGATCTCGCTCAAAACCAAGGGCGATACAAGTAGCGGCGGTGAGTTCAGCAAAGTTCTTATATTCTGCTAAATAATACCCCTTTTCAACGGGTAACCCCGTGGTAATAAGCTGACGGTAATTCCCGAGTTTAAATTCTGCGATCGCACTCTTAACTGCATAGTCTGGTAACCATCCTTCGACCACCAAAATATCCGCTTTTACAGGGGAATTCAGCGCGAGAAATGGATATAAATTCCCAAGTATAAATATCATAGCAGCCATGCCGCACAATAATGTCACTGCCCACCCTTGGCTGGTCAAAACCCAGGCTTCTCGGCGCTGAATCAGACGAACTTGCACCTTTTTCATTTCAGGCTGAGTTAAATTTTGGAAAAAATTGAGACTAGGGAAAAGTTGTGGACTCGGAGCGAGAACAGGCAAGATGACTTTTTCATCCTCAAGGCTTGCTCAGCGTGAAGTTAGTCAAAAAGCCTGTTTTTGGGATGACAAAAAGGGGAATTGTTTATTGAAAAATCAATGCTGACTTTTTAAGTGCTCAAAAACACTTTTGTCACCAATATCTTGGGGAATCGGTTGGAAAAACTTACGCGAGGCAAAGACGAGGAATAAGAACGCCCAGACGGTCAGCAAAAATTGTTCTTGATAAATTGACAACACCCCAGCGATATGTCCTAATAGCAAAAATGGCACTAAGGGAGTCAAGAATTTAGTTTCTAGACGGTTGAAACAAAACGCTTCTTTAAAATAAATGCCTGCCAATGCTGCAAAGGTAAAACCCAGACCGAAGAGGGTCTGGGGTTGGTTGTAGATAGTGAGGGCGAGGGGTTCGCTATTTTGAGTTGCAAGAACCAGCGCCGCGATGCCACCGATGCCCCAAAAGAGCTGAAGCAAGCGGTGCAGTAGCGCCAGATAAATATGAATGGTGGCTAAGCTTAGCCCTAAGACGAGAGAAAAACAGATGTAGAGAGGGGTTAAAGCTTGTTGTACTGTGGGGTTATTACCTTGCCAGAGCGCTAAACCAACGCCGATCGCAAAGGTGAGAGCCGCTACCATTAGGCTAATGCGGTAAGCGAGGACGCCCGCGCGATCGCTATCAGTAATTGTATATTCGCCGAATTGTCCTTGGTAAACTTCCGGTTCTGGTGAGTCGAGTAGTTGTGTCATCGCTTGCTCCTATCTATCAACTGCATGGAGGACTGTTGCCAAGATATACTTTACTAATAAACCTGTATCAGGGAATCAAACCATGTCTCAACTTAACAATCAACCCAAAAACAGAAAATCTCTTCTTGCCAGAGGAGAGTTAAAGCCGATTCAGATTGATGAAACTATTCTAGCAGGAAGAACCGAAAAACACGAAACTGATATTGATGATTTTCTGCGCGCTCTACCACTCGCTCAGCTTGCTAAACAGCTTAGCTTCTTGAATGGGGAGGCTCCAACTACTATTCACTTTGACGAATTTGACCATAGAATTCAAAAAATCTTGGGGACCAAAAATATTAAAATTAGCCTAAAAAAACTCAAGAAATTTCTGGATTATCTCAAGCAGAATCTTAAAACTCCTTGTGAAGTAATGGGGCGGAAAGACTCTGGGTGGGAAGAAGAATTAAGCTGCAAAGGCAGCAATCAGAAGCAGTCAGGGAAATCAAAAAATAATCATTCTGCGAACCCAGAGCGATTTCATTTATTGGAATTTAAGGGAGTTTTCGACCTAGAAGATGGCATTATTGTCAACGTGCAACGCCTCACCGATCAAAAAAAATTTACCCTCCCGTTAGCAGAATTAGAAGCAACGGCAGATGGCTCTCCCCAGGCTCAATTATTAGATGATTACGCAACTTGGTTTTTTCAATCATCAGACCTCTAAACTCGTAGAGATAACCAGTTAACTCAAGAATTTGCTGTGGTTTTGGGTGAGCGTGACCCTTGTAAAATCAGGTGATGGCTTGACAAAAAACACGCTTGTAAGCAACTCCTAATTATTCCTGGCAATGAGATGGATGAAAAGATAACCAGTCTCGCCACTTGGCAAACTGTCCCTCGCTTGCTGCCTCCGACTTGTGTTACTTCTAATACTAAAGAAGTAGCCAATCATTTCATCCTCAAACACTCAGGATTTTTGCTATGAACCACCCTATAGCCTCCACTCCTTATCAGTTGAGCGAACGCGAACGCGCAAACCTCAGCCACACAGCCGACTACTCCTCAATTCAATCTCTGCCAGAAATTTGGCCACTTGCCACTCAACGCTTCCCTGAAGTCGTCGCCCTCTACGATCCCCACGCCAAACCTGAAATCAAACTCACCTACACCAACCTCTACCAACAAATTCAACAATTCGCCGCGGGCCTGCAAAGCTTCGGAGTCCTACCCAGCGAAGCCGGCAACCTCCCCCCCCGCATCGCCCTTTTTGCCGACAACTGCCCCCGGTGGATGATCGCCGACCAAGGTACCATGATGGCTGGGGCCGCCAATGCCGTCAGAGGGGCCGGGGCCGATCCCGAAGAACTGTTCTTCATTCTCAAAGACAGTGGCAGCACCGGTCTGATCGTCGAGAACCTCGCCTTACTGAAAAAACTGCGCGATCGCCTCCTCGACTTACCCCTGCAACTGATCGTCCTCCTCTCCGACGAAGCACCCGAACCCAACGACCCTCTCACCCCTGTAACATTTTCCCAAGTCATGGCCGCCGGAGCCAACCAACCCCTCAAACCCAGCAACCATACCCCCCAAACCCTCGCCACCCTCCTCTACACCAGTGGCACCACCGGTAAACCCAAAGGCGTCATCCTCACCCACGGCAACCTTCTCCACCAAATCACCACCTTCGGAACCATTCTGCAACCCCACCCAGGGGAATGTGCCCTCAGCGTCCTCCCCAGTTGGCACGCCTACGAACGCACCGTCGAATACTTCCTTCTCTCCCAAGGTTGTACCCAAATTTACACCAGTATCCGCTACTTCAAACAAGACTTAAAAACCTGCAAACCCCATTACATGATCAGCGTTCCCCGCATCTGGGAAGCGATTTATGAAGCGGCTCAAAAGCAATTTCAAGAACAACCAGCTAACAAACAAAAACTCATTAACTTCTTCTTTACGACCAGTCAACAATATGTAGAAGCTCGTCGCATTGCCCAAAGCTTAACCCTCAGCTTACATCCTCCCTCTTCCTCCCAACAATTGCTCGCCAGCCTCAAAACCGCCCTCCTGTGGCCCCTCCATGCTCTCGGCGAAAAACTAATTTACCAAAAAGTCCGCGAAGCCACCGGGGGTCGCTTCAAATGGGCGATTAGTGGTGGTGGTTCCCTCGCGCTACACTTAGATACCTTCTTTGAAATTGTTAACATCGGGCTCCTGGTCGGTTACGGCCTTAGCGAAACTTCTCCCGTCCTCACAGTCCGCCGTCCCTGGCACAATAAGCGTGGCTCTGCCGGACAACCCCTTCCTGCCACAGAAATTAAAATTGTCAATCCTGAAACCAGACAAGCTCTACCCCCAGGCGATCGCGGCCTGGTGTTAGCCAGAGGCCCGCAAATCATGCAAGGTTACTACCTCAATCCCCAAGCAACCGCCAAAGCGATCGACCCTGAAGGTTGGTTCGACACTGGCGATTTAGGCTGGCTGACCCTTGGAAATGATTTAATTTTAACGGGTCGCGCTAAAGATACCATTGTCCTCACCAATGGCGAAAACATCGAACCGCAGCCGATTGAAGATGCCTGTGTCCGTAGCCCCTACATTGACCAAGTCATGCTGGTGGGTCAAGACCAGAAATCGTTAGGAGCTTTAATTGTGCCGAATCAGGAGGCTGTTCAAAAGTGGGCAGCCAGTCAGACCCCTCCTCTCCAGGAAGTGGATTGGCAGGGTAAGGTGATTCAGGAATTATTTCGCAAAGAACTCAATCGGGAGGTGCAAAACCGCCCCGGATATCGCCTTGATGACCGAGTCGGTCCCTTCCGTCTGATTCTAGAGCCCTTTTCGATAGAAAATGGAATGCTGACCCAAACGTTAAAAATTAAGCGTCCCGTTGTAATGGAACGCTACCGCGATATGATTGACGAGATGTTTAATTGACATTCCCTTGCAGGCCCGTAGGGGGGCGTCGCTTTGATCGCTACCCCATCCCTCCTGAACAATTGCAATAGACAACAGACAACTAACAAGCAAAATGGTTATGGAAGTCTCCCAAGGACAATTACTGCTGAAGCGAGCCATTAACGTTAAAGCCATTGTAACTCCGCGCTGGAAAGAGGAAGCGCAGCAGCAATTGCAAGCTCAAATCAATCAAATAGATTCTCAATTACAGCAGCTAGAAATGCAAGGTCAGCGCATGATTGGCGAAATTCAAAGGCAAAGCCTGCAACCGCCTGGGCCACAAGTCATGCAACAAATAGAAAGTATTCAAATACAGGTGAATCAACGGAAAAGCGAACTGCTAGAACAGAAGAACCAAAGCTTACAACAGCTTCAACAAGTGCAGTTACTGGAACTCGAACAAGAAGTGAGCCAGGGTCAGATTGAAAGTGTATTCACAGTGATCCCCGGAGAAAACTTGATTCAAAAGATGCAAGTAGAAATTCTTCTGCGAGATGGCATCGTTGAAGAAATTCGCGGAGATGTTTAGACCGGGAATTGGGAATTGGGAAGGCGTCATAGTTAACAGTTGACTTTGGCGGTTGACTGTGAGCGATTAGCCATTAGCCAATGAGTGACTAATAGAGGATTTTGGAGAGATGATTCACGAAGTTTTTATGCCTGCCCTCAGTTCGACTATGACCGAGGGTAAGATTGTATCCTGGGTCAAGTCCCCAGGGGATAAGGTGGAAAAGGGCGAGACAGTGGTGGTGGTTGAGTCTGATAAAGCAGACATGGATGTGGAATCCTTCTATGAGGGTTATCTCGCCACAATTATTGTTCAGGCAGGGGAAGCTGCACCGGTTGGCGCTGCGATCGCTTTAGTGGCAGAAACAGAAGCTGAAATTGAGCAAGCTCAGCAGCAGAAAAAATCAGCTTCAGCCCCAGCGGCTAAACCCGCAGAAGCCCCTGTTGCCGCCGTTGCCAGTGCCGTTGCTGCCACCACCTCTACCTTGCCAGAAGCCAGTAACCACCGCAACAACGGACGCCTGGTTGTTTCTCCCCGCGCCCGTAAGTTAGCCAAAGAACTCAAAGTCGATCTGAGTCAGTTGCAAGGCAGTGGGCCACATGGTCGGATCGTTGCAGAAGATATCGAAGCTGCCGCTGGCAAGGCGAAACCAGCCCCTGTTGCTGTCCCAGCAGTCCCAGCCCCCATTACCCCCGCCCCAGCCCCCGTTAAACCCGCCCCTGTTACCCCGGCTGTGGCGGCTGGTCAAGTTGCACCTCTCAATACCCTACAAAACGCTGTGGTGCGGAATATGGTTGCCAGCCTAGCGGTGCCAGTCTTCCGCGTCGGCTATACCATCACCACCGACAACCTCGACAAGCTTTACAAACAGATCAAGTCTAAAGGCGTCACCATGACGGCACTGCTGGCCAAAGCAGTCGCCATGACCCTGCAAAAACACCCCTTGGTCAATGCTTGCTATGTCGAGTCAGGGATTCAGTACCGTGCTGGTATTAATATTGCTGTCGCCGTGGCAATGGATGATGGCGGTTTGATCACGCCTGTGTTGCAAAATGCCGATCAAGTGGATCTTTACTCGCTCTCGCGCGCTTGGAAAGATTTAGTCGATCGCTCCAGAGCCAAACAACTGCAACCGGCGGAGTATAGCACAGGAACCTTTACTTTGTCAAATTTAGGGATGTTTGGCGTGGATAAATTTGACGCCATTCTCCCACCAGGACAAGGTGCGATCCTGGCGATCGGTGCAGCGAGGCCCCAAGTCGTCGCCACGGAAGATGGCATGATGGGAGTTAAACGGCAGATGCAAGTCAATATTACCTGCGATCATCGGATTATTTACGGTGCTCATGCTGCTGCCTTCTTGCAGGATTTGGCAAAATTAATTGAAACCAATCCTCAATCTTTGACCCTTTGAAAAAGGGTGAGTGGTTAGAGAACAACCTATGACTCACGATCGGCTAGTTACGCATTGAAGTTGCTAGCGGTCGCAAGAGTGCATCTAGAACTCTCCAACCCCTGAGTCAGGCTAATTTATACTCCGAGAGTCTACTAGGAAATTCCTTCCCTAGTCCGATCGCTCCAGTCATCTTCAGATGATGGCGAAGCGAGTTTTAGTGTTCTTTGAGAAAACTTTTGCTGTTAGACAGGGGTTGAAATCCCTGTCTGACTCTAGCGCTCCAGCGAGGTCATTAGCAACTAGGGTTTTTTCCTAAAATTAGCAACAAAAGAGGGATTACATTGGATCCTGGTTTCAGTAAATGGGTTTGAATCGCACGGGTGAGGCGATCGCGAATTTCCTCAGCCGACTCATTCGTACCTGAGAAGCGCTGAACGCACACAGATGTCTGAAAAGTCATAATCGAGAGGCTTAAACGGTAGATATCCCCTAAATAG
>JBLNEP010000073.1:0-67775 GCA_050262755.1 Actinomycetota bacterium
ATAGCGGAGCATCGGCACATCCCCAGGCGAGCGCACGCGAACGTTAAAATTATACATACCCCCTGGGCTAGGATTTTTCACATTAGAGAGAACTACCTCCACATTATTACCAGCGGGGATCGGCTCTACGGGGTAAATTTCAATGAAGTGATTTTCTTTGTCCCAAATGGCATCTTGCAGGGGAACTGGCTTGTTTTTGACCCGCACTTCGATCTGTTTGGGATCGAAAGAACCTTCATAATAATTCGGGTAGGAAATATTGAGCTGAGCGATCGCAAACGTCAGTTTTTTCGAGGGAATCCGCAGCCGATAGCGGTCCCACATTCCTGGCGTCCCGTAGTCCAAGCGATAGTTGAGCTGATTCCCACGCTCAGGACCGCCAAAAATGGTGAATCCGGGCATCCCCTGCGCGAAAGTCGCGACCGGAGCTGCCGTCAATAAACAACCTGTAACGGCCAAAGCAGAAAGTAAGCGTCGCATATTCTAATTCCTAATAGGAATTTACGTCTTGAATGTTTTCTAATGAATTTACATTTTACCGCATAGTAGGGATTGCTATCTCTGAAAAACTAAGGTTTTTCACAGCAGAAACCCTTGCCAACCGCTATGTAAGCAGATTTTGGGGCATTTGTCAAGGGTGGTGGGGGAATTTCTGAGAGTACCGTTCTCTAGAAACCAGGGAGCTCAAGGTTAAAAAATGCTGCCTCCCTGAGGGAGGAAAAGTCACTATCTGATGACTGATGCACCCAAGCAAAGATTAAAGCTACAAAATGAGAGAGGAAATTCGCTGCTCCTAGCAGGTAGAAACACCTGTTGAGTTTACTGCAATCTATAAGACAAGTTAAAGAAGCTGCACCGTCTTTAACTTCTCCCCTTATTATCATCAACAGAGGTTGATTGCGACGAACACTCATTAATCTAAAGCCTTGTGATTATGCCACTTGCACTCAGATTCAGCTTCTGTGAAGGGAATCAAATCAGAGAACAGCACGAGTAGCTGCGTTAATCTTCTCATCTCAGTGGTGGAGAACAAACTGTATCAAGGGTCTCATTTGGAACTAAAAACGGCAAGTACCATTCACAAGCAGAGCTATTGAGTTCATTCCAACTAAGTCTAAGGAGAATTTATGAAAGTAGCGATCGCCAAAGAAACAGAGGTCGGTGAACGCCGCGTCGCCTTAGTCCCCGACGCTGTCGCCCGGTTGGTGAAACAGGGCGTAGAAGTCTGGGTTGAGACTGGTGCAGGCGAGAAGTCCTTCTTCTCCGATCTCGCCTACGAAACAGTGGGAGCTAAAATCATTTACGACACCGCAACCCTGTGGCGTGATGCAGATGTAGTCGTAAAAATTGGCATTATCCAAGAATCAGAAGTCTATCAATTGCGGGAGGGTGGGGTTTTCATCGGATTTTTAAACCCCCTGGGAAAACCTGGGTTAGTACAGCTTTTAGCCGATCGCAAAGTGACAGCCTTTAGCATGGAACTGATCCCACGCACCAGCCGCGCTCAAAGTATGGATGCCTTATCCTCCCAAGCCAACGTTGCTGGTTACAAAGCCGTCCTAATTGCCGCCACCGCCTTACCCAAATATTTCCCCATGTTAACCACCGCCGCCGGCACCATCCGTCCAGCCAAGGTGCTAGTTATGGGAGCAGGTGTAGCGGGGTTACAAGCGATCGCAACAGCGCGGCGCTTGGGGGCTGTGGTAGAAGCCTTTGACATCCGCCCCGACACCAAAGAACAAGTGCAAAGCTTGGGTGCAAAATTCATTGATGTCGAACTCAAAGAAGAAACCGTTGCAGCAGGCGGTTATGCCAAAGAACTCTCGGATGCAGCGAAAGAATACACCCGCCAAGTCCTTACCCAACATGTCAGCGCCTCAGACGCAGTGATCACGACCGCTCAAATTCCTGGTAAGCAAGCACCGCTGCTTGTCACCAAAGAGATGGTATCCCAGATGAAACCAGGAAGCGTGATCGTTGACTTAGCAGCCGAACAAGGTGGCAACTGCGAATGCACCGAAGCCGGAAAAGATGTGGAATGGAATGGCGTCACCATTATTGGCCCCCTCAACTTACCCTCCTCAATGCCAGTGCACGCCAGCGAAACTTATTCCAAAAACATCTCCGCGTTACTTCAGTTAATGGTGAAAGACAAAGCACTCAACTTAAACTTTGAAGACGATATCATCGCTGATGCTTGCGTCACCCATGCGGGCGAACTCAGAAATGAGCGAGTGCGCCAAGCCTTAACAGCACCTCATCCATCAGCCGTTAGCTAGAGGCAGAATAGAAGGCTCTCAGAAGCGATTTTTCATTACTCATTACCCATTATCCATTGTGTTATGGCAGAAGGATTGATTGCCGGTTTAGTCGTGTTTGTTTTAGCGTCCTTTGTGGGATTTGAAGTGATTAATAAAGTCCCACCCACATTGCACACCCCGCTAATGTCTGGCTCAAACGCGATTTCAGGAATTGCAGTGCTAGGGGCGATTTTGATTAGCGGTCAGCGGAATTGGAATATTACGGTGATTTTAGGCGTCATTGCGATCGTACTCGCCACCATTAACGTAGTGGGTGGCTTTTTAGTCACTGACCGGATGTTGCAAATGTTCAAGAAGAAGGAGGCTAAGGTATGAGCGAGTTCTTACCCAGTGGCATTCAAATTACTTATTTAATCGCTGCTTCACTGTTCATCGTAGGGTTGAAGCAACTCGGCTCTCCCGCAACAGCTCGTCAAGGCAATGTGATCGCAGCGATCGGGATGTTACTCGCGATCGTAGCCACCCTGCTCGAACAGCAAGTCGTGAGTTATGAGCTGATCGGAGTGGGGATCGTCATCGGTTCCGTTCTGGGTACGATCATGGCTAGAACCGTGGCGATGACCGATATGCCTCAGATGGTGGGTTTGCTCAACGGGTTTGGAGGCGCAGCTTCTGCATTAGTGGCGATCGGTGAATATTGGCGCTACCTCAGCATCTCCGAATCAGCAAGCGTAGATGCGATGATTCCGATCATCCTCGGTGTCTTGATCGGCGGTGTCACGTTTACAGGCAGTTTGCTCGCATTTGCGAAATTGCAAGAACTGCTACCGGGTGCACCGATGACGTTTCCCTTGCAGCAAGCGTTTAACGCCCTACTGGCAGCGGTCCTGGTGATTGGCAGTGGCTATTTACTGGTGAATCCAGAGAATGTGCCGGTCTTCTTAGCGATCGTGGCTGTCTCGAATATTTTGGGTGTAATGTTCGTGCTGCCAATTGGAGGCGGCGATATGCCGGTGGTGATCTCGCTGTTGAACTCTTATTCTGGGATCGCTGCGAGCGTGGCCGGGTTTATCTTGATGAACAATATGTTGATCATCGCCGGTGCTTTGGTGGGTGCTTCTGGGATCATTTTGACTCAGATCATGTGCAAGGCGATGAACCGTTCTTTGGCGAATGTTCTGTTTGGCGCCTTTGGCGCTGGTGGTAGTACCGTAGCTGGCGCTAGTGGCAGCAGTATTGATAAAACGGTTCGCAGCATCGACGTAGAAGAAAGCGCGATGATGTTGGGTTATGCGCGATCGGTGGTGATTGTTCCGGGTTACGGGATGGCAGTTGCCCAGGCGCAGCACGCAGTGCGCGAGTTGGCCGATCAGTTGGATCGACTCGGTGTTGAGGTGAAGTATGCAATTCACCCGGTAGCGGGACGGATGCCGGGACACATGAACGTGTTGTTGGCAGAGGCGAATGTGCCTTATACGCAGTTGTATGACATGGAGGATATTAATCCTCAGTTGGAAGAGACGGATGTTGCGCTGATTATTGGGGCGAATGATGTGGTGAATCCGGCCGCCCGTCACGATGCTGCCAGTCCAATTTACGGAATGCCGATTCTAGAAGTGGATAAAGCGAAACACGCGATCGTGATTAAGCGCGGGATGAGTGCGGGTTTTTCAGGGGTAGACAATGAGTTGTTTTACCACGATAAGACGATGATGCTGTTTGGCAGCGCTAAGGATGTGGTGGCCAAGCTGGTATCGGAAGTGAAGCAGCTCTAGCGAGTTTAGCAACAAGCTAAGTTTCACTGTTGAGGGATTCAACTTGCTGGGGAGTGTGGTAGCACCCTCAGCAAGTATTTTTTGAGGACACTCTGACAGTCAACGGCCAATGCTGGTTGCGATCGCACGGTCTGCCACAGCTCTCTCACCTCTTGTTAGATTGAGGAAGAGAATGATTTCAGCTCAACGCAATTTAGGAAAATTCTATGCAGGCTGCTTGGCGCATCGGCTCTTTTTTTGGGGTTCCGCTGTTTTTAGATTATTCTTGGTTAGGAATTTTAGTTCTGTTCACTCTTTTCAACGGTTTAAACGAGCGGGGATGGGAACCGAGTCTTTCTTGGCTGGTGGGTTTGGCAATGGCTTTGTTACTGTCCGCCTCGGTGCTGTTCCATGAATTGGCCCATAGCTTGGTGGCTTTGTCTCACGGCATGAAAGTACACTCGATCCGGTTGTCTCTGTTTGGCGGGATGACGGCTTTAGAACAAGACTCGAAAACACCTGGTCAAGCTTTTCAAGTCGCGATCGCTGGGCCTGCGGTGAATGGGGTACTCTTTTTGCTGCTTGGTTTGCTGGCGGAGGCTCAACCTGTCGGGAGTTTACTGCGGTTGCTCTTGGGTCAGATGGCGAGCCTGAATCTACTCTTTACTACGATCAATTTGATTCCTGGTTTGCCCTTAGATGGCGGCATGGTTTTAAAAGCAGCAATCTGGAAGTTGACCGGATCTCGCTTTGTGGCGACTCGCTGGGCCGGTCGGGCGGGCCAATTGGTGGGGGGTGTAGCGGTCGCGTGGGCCTTAGCACCGCTGTTACTCCAGGGTAAATTGCTCAGCGCTGGACTCTGGACAGGTATGGTGGGTTGGTTTATCTTTCAAAGTGCCAGTGCTTGCATCCGCACGAGCCAAATACAGGAAGTGTTGGTCAATCTCAAAGCGGGTGATGCCATGACTCGCGAATTTCGGTTGGTAGATGCTAACTTAACGCTACGACAGTTTGCTGAGGAATATTTGCTGGAAACTTCGCCGTTTGCGGTTTATGTGGCGAGTTCGGAAGGACGCGATCGCGGTTTGGTGTCTATCGATGATGTGAGATTTATTGAGCGTAGTCAGTGGGAACGACAAACCCTGCATCATATTTTGCAGCCCTTGAGCCAAATAGTAACGGTTCCAGCATCCGCCAATTTGGTCGAAGTCATTAATCGGATGGAATCCCACCAATTATGGCGGCTCATTGTACTGTCACCGGTTGGCGGAGTGGCGGGTGTAATCGATCGTGGGGATCTCGTGCGGGTGGTGGCGAAAAGCCTGAAGGATCAGATTTCGGATGCTGAGATTAAGCGAGTGAAGCAGGAAGGTTTTTATCCACCGAGGCTACCGTTAAATGCGATCGCGAGAACGACTCAGGAAGGATGAAGGATCGATTGGGAACTGCAAGAACAGGAGAAAAAGGAAATCGCTGCGAACCCTGAAACGATGAAAATTTACCACTCCTCAACTCATTCCCAACCAACCTTGTTTAACTTTTAATTCCACTGGCTGCATCCGTTGGCACAATGTAGCGTTGCAGCAGGAGAAAGCACAGTAAAACCGGTGCAATAGAAATAATAGAACCGGCTGCGATCAAACGCCAATCTAGAGAAAATGTACCCGCTAAATTAGCAACGCCCAAGGGGAGAGTATAAGATTCTGGCCGGTCTAAAACCAGTAACGGCCAGAGAAAATCACTCCAAGATCCAATGAAGACAAAAATTGCTAGGGTTACTAAGGCGGGTCTGATTGAGGGGAGCATAATATGCCACCAAATTCCCAATTCTGAACAACCATCGATGCGAGCTGCTTCTTCGAGTTCTTTGGGAACGCCCATAAAAGCTTGGCGTAACAGAAAGATGCCGAAGGCTGAAGCAATACCAGGTAAAATTACGCCGAGATAGCTATTTTTTAGCCCTAACTGCACAGTCAAAACGTACAAAGGAATCATCACAATTTGGAAGGGAATCATAATGGTCGCAACTATGCCTGTAAAAATCAGGTCACGGCCCCGAAAATCAAGTCTTGCTAAGGGGTAAGCAGCGAGGGAACAGAAGAGCAGATTTAAGGTGACTGTGAGGACAGCGATGAGGGTACTGTTAAATAGGTAGCGACCGAAAGGGTTGGTTTGCCAAACCGTGATAAAGTTTTGCAGGGTTGGCTGAGCGGGAATCAGGGAAAACTGAAAGATATTTTCGCTGGGAGATTTGAGGGCTGTACTCAAAAGCCAAAGCAGGGGAAAGAGCATCAGCAGGGCAATGGCGATCAGCAGTCCATAGATGCCAATAAATCTCCAGGGAGATTCATCAGGTCTTTGGCTGTTAGTTTGGGAATTTGTGACGTTACTGTTTTTCATCAAGTTACCTGGATGATAGGATGAGTCAACTTTCAATTTTAATCAATTTTTCTCTTAAATGACTGCCAATTTATTAGCAATTCTTTTGTAAATAAATGTATAAAAGATTGATTTTTGACTTTAATCATCATAATATAGTAATTGTATTTGTCTAACCAAGCGTGGTTGACAGCGCAGCGGACAATAGTCCGCTGCGTTGGGTTCAGAGAGATAAAAACCAGAAGTTTCAGAGGTTACAACGTCATTTTTAAACCGATTTCGGAACAAATCCCCTGTAAGGGTTGATCCCACTCTTCTAGGGGTAATTGTTGTTGTAAATAAGCAAATTCAAAGACAATTCCTAAAGTGAGTTTGGAGGCCCAAGCTGGGGAACTCAGCATCCGGTCATAGAAGCCGCCCCCATAACCCAAGCGATAGCCACGAGTATCGCAGGCGACTGCGGGAACGAGAATTAAATCGACTTGGAAGGGTTCGAGGGTGGGAGCCTCTGGGTGAGGTTCGAGAATGCCATAAGCTCCTTTTTGAAGGGGATTTCCCGGTGTCCACAGGTGCCAAGCGAGGGAATTGCCCACACATCGAGGTAATCCCCACCTCTGCTTGTGGCTAAACAGGGGGCTTAAATCGGGTTCTTGCCGAAAGCTGATGTAGGCGAGGATCGTTTGAGCTTGGGTAAAGAGGGGAGAGGCTTGCAGATGGGTGCAGATGCGATCGCTTTTTGCTCTCCAGTCTGTCGGTGATAAAGATTGACGGGTTTTGAGGAGCGATCGCCTTAATTCGGCTTTATTGAGGGAAGTGAGTTCGGACATACTGCTTGACAACAGGCTTAACACTCAATCGTATTTCAGGGTCAACTTCCTCAATTTCTATCAAAGAACGCCGCTGGAGTGATTGCAGGACATTGAATAATTGGGAGAGGGACAACTGAGTTGTTTCTAGCAATTGAGGGATGGCAAGGGGAGTGACTTCATGGCTAATGCAAGTAATGACTTGTTTTTCTAATTCTGAAAGGCGGTGAAAGTGCTGTGATAAAATACTGGCTAATTCTTCCCCTAAATATAAGGGTTCATATTTTAAGAAAGTGTCAACTCGGCCTTGGAATAATTCTTGAATCGTGCTAGCAACGATTTTTAACCATAAGGGGTTGCCTTGGTAAAGGTCAATGAGTTGTGACCAGTTTTCCGTTTCTAATAATCCTTTTTCTCTCAAGAGTTCCCCTGCTTGCTCGCCTAAACCTTCGATTTGCAAGGATTTGCAGGGCTGATTTTTGCCCTCTAAGGAAGCAAATTCTCTGGGTTTTTCCCAACTGAGGAGAATGAAGCAACTCTGATGAGAGGAGGTGGCAATTTGTTTGAAGAAAGTGCCATAATTTTCATAGCCTGGTTGGTAGTGGCTGGCTAATTGTCCGCTGGCAAAAATGTTTTGCAGGTCATCGAGAATGATGAGTGAGCGATCGATAGGGAGAGATTCTGGTAAGGATAGGGGGCGATCGTCTCTAGAAAGGAATTGAAGGATGTTAGTTTGCAGTAATTCTAAGGGCGGGGCGGGGTTGAGGCTGCGCCAGATAATATAATCAAATTCTGCTTGGATTTGTGGGATGAGTTGAACGGTGAGAGCCGTTTTGCCAATACCACTTAAGCCAAATAGAGTAATGAGGCGACAGTGGTCTTTGACAATCCACTGTTTCAGGGTGGAGAGTTCGGAGGTGCGATCGTAAAAGCTAAAGATTTCTGGTGCGTTGCTTAAGTTGATGCGGGGATGGATTGTTCCTAGAAGCGGGGTGGAATGCGATCGCCTGTGGGTAAAGTCGATAGATTGCAAAGCGTCCCTACAGATATGGACGTTCTGTTGTTTAAAATATTATTTATTGCACTCAGAAGCTAAGAAGATGAAATCACTCATAAAAACTTCAATCGAGCTATTAATCACGTCTGTATTTTTTAGTACAGTTTTCAGCCCTAATCAGATAGCTAAGGCTCAAAATTGTAATTATTATGCAGGTAAGGCTGTAGGTGGACAAAGCGTTAACGTGGACTTATGTTCTATTTCTAGGGCAAGTTACAGGAGTATTGATTTTGTTTACTACTTAGGAGAAACGAAAATACAAAGTCAAGCTAACTGTGAGGCTGGGACTTGGACCAGTTTTCCTGAAAGAAGGATCAATCGTCCTCAGTCTCAAGCGACTCAAAATATGTTAGATGTAGTCTGTCAGTATAGAAATCCTACCTTTACAGCAAGAACAGCAGTCGTGTTTGATCCACCTTCTAATGTAAGAAAATATCCGAATGGAGAGATTTTATGTTCAGTCCGAAGTCGCACGACTATCAATATTTATGGTTCTATAGGTGAATGGTATTACACAGATGCCTGTGGGCAAATAGGGGTAATTCACTCTGGTCAAGTTAAGTTTTAAAGATCGTTCACTTCGTCACTGCTTGTCTCGATCTTATTACACCAAGCTTAAAAAACCCGGTTCCAAACTAAAACCGGGTTTCTCAAACTTAGGCTGCGTGTTGTCGATACCAATCAATGGTATTCTTCAACCCTTCCCTAAATCCAACCTTAGCAACAAAACCAAATCGTTCCTTCGCCCTTGTCGTATCCAAACACCGACGCGGCTGACCATTTGGCTTATCAGTTTCCCAAACAATTTCCCCCTCAAACCCCATTAATTCACAAATGGTTTCCACCAAATCCCGAATTTTTATCTCGTGATTTGTCCCCAAATTGACTGGGTCAGGGTCATTATATAACTGAGCCGCCATGACAATCCCCCGCGCCGCATCCATTGAATAGAGAAACTCGCGACTCGGACTACCATCACCCCAGACCGGTAACGTTTTATCTCCGCGTTGCTGCGCCTCATACACTTTCCGAATTAACGCCGGAATCACATGAGAACTCTTCGGATCAAAATTATCTTCCGGTCCATATAAATTCACTGGTAATAAGTAGATGCCATTAAACCCGTACTGCTGACGATAAGATTGCAATTGCACTAATAGCGCTTTCTTCGCAATTCCATAAGGCGCATTCGTTTCCTCAGGATATCCATCCCAAAGGTCGTCCTCCTGAAAGGGCACTGGTGTAAACTTCGGATAAGCACAAATCGTACCCACGCAGACAAATTTCTCTACCCCTGCTTCATAGGCGGCGTGAATCAACTGAACCCCCATCATCAAGTTGTCATAAAACAACTCCGCAGGTTTTGCCTGATTCAACCCAATGCCGCCAACATGGGCCGCTAAGTGAACCACTACATCTTGTCCATCAACCGCTCGCTGACAGTTCTCCATGAGCCGCAAGTCACAATCGCGCGATCGCGTCACTGCAATCCCATCGGCATTCGCCCCTGCTTTCACCAACTGCTCAATCACCTGACGCCCCAAGAAACCAGCGCCACCTGTAACCAATATTCGCTTATTGCTCAAATCTAAGCCTGTCATGTCTTTCTCCTCATGCGAGCAGAGCTTAATCAAACCCGTTGCCATTACCCCGAAGCTGCTGATCCACCGCTTTTATGTCAGCATCTACCATTAAATGAACTAACTGCTCAAACGTCACCGAGGGTTCCCAACCTAACACCGTCCGCGCTTTCGTCGAATCCCCAATTAATAGATCCACCTCTGCCGGTCGCAGGTAGCGCGGGTCAAACTCTACATAGTCCTCCCACTTCAAATTTACATAATTGAAGGCAATGTCTAAAAATTCCCGGATCGAATGAGTTTCATTCGTCGCGATCACGTAATCATCAGGCTCCTTTTGCTGAAGCATCAACCACATTGCTCGGACATAATCCTTTGCAAAACCCCAGTCCCGCTTCGAGTCCAAATTACCCAAAAACAGCTTTTTCTGCTTACCAACTAAAATTCTCGCCACCGCACGAGTAATTTTTCGCGTTACAAACGTCTCACCCCGACGTGGACTCTCGTGATTGAAAAGAATTCCATTACAAGCAAATAATCCGTAGGATTCCCGATAATTTACCGTCTGCCAATGAGCGTAAACTTTAGCACAGGCATAAGGACTCCTCGGATAAAACGGGGTCGTTTCCTTCTGGGGAATTTCCTGTACCTTTCCGTACATCTCCGATGAACCCGCTTGATAAAACCGCACCTCAATTCCCGTGCGGTGCTGGTAGTCTCGAATCGCTTCTAGCAAACGCAGCGTTCCCAACCCTACTGCATCCACGGTATATTCCGGCGAATCAAAGCTTACGCGGACGTGGGATTGAGCACCCAAATTATAAATTTCAACCGGTTGAACTTCCTCTAAAATCCGGCGCAGCGTCGTTCCATCCGTCAAATCGCCATAATGGAGGTATAATTTCGCAGCCTCATTGTGCGGATCGACATAGATATGGTCAATTCGATCCGTGTTAAAAGTTGAACTCCGCCGGATAATCCCGTGAACTTCATATCCATTTTCGAGCAAAAACTCACTTAAGTAGGAGCCGTCTTGACCGGTAATGCCCGTAATGAGCGCTCGCTTACATTCCGTCATTTGATTGTTCCTTCACAAACTGTAACAGCAATGGCTGGAAGATGCGATTGCCTGCCAGTGCTACCTTCAAGTTTCTACGTTAACCCAAAATTCCCTGAATGGCGTTAAGTAACTGTATAGTTTTCGCAAAGATTTTACCTGAGTCGTCAATTGTCAGCGGTTAGTTGTTAGTTCTTAGTTGTACTGACTCCTAAAAACTAACTCCTAACTGCTAACTGCTGACCTCAATTTCTAACTCTTGGTCGCTGATGTTGACTCATTAGTAAGCCCCGTTATTTTTCGGGAAAATCACTACACCAATCGTTTTGAAAACGATCCACAGATCGATCCATAAATTCTTGGCGTTTACATAGTAGAGATCGATTTGCACTCTGCGGGGATAAGGAATGTCATTACGGCCTGAAACTTGCCACAAGCCTGTAATTCCAGGCTTAATGGTTAAAATTTTATTGATATGGCGACCGTATCTCGGCAGTTCCTCAACAACGAGAGGCCTAGGGCCTACAACACTCATATCCCCTTTCAAAACATTCCAAAATTGAGGAAACTCATCTAAGCTAGTAACTCGCAAGAATCTCCCGATCCAAGTAATTCGAGGGTCATGTTTCAGCTTGAAGTTATCCTGAAATTCTTGGCGGATGTGGGGGTAGGTCTCCATCATCTCGACCAACATTTCATCAGCATTTTCCACCATTGTTCTGAATTTGAGGCAATTAAACCGCCTATGGTTTTGCCCCACTCGTTCCTGCACGTAAAAAACTGGCCCTGGTGAGCTTAAAGCAATCAGCAGAGCCAAAAGCAGGTAGACCGGGGCAAACAGGATCAGAACCGATAGGGAAAACAAGATATCAAATAACCGTTTGAGGAACTCTCCGTTTAGGTCCTGTAGAGATAGACCTCTACGCCTCTCTCTAGGCAGGACGGGCTGAAAACCACGCCGAGCGATAGCTCGAATTAACTTGCCGGAGATGAGTTGGCTGTCGGCAGTCATCTTACTCCTTCACTTCACACCACACACAGTCCTGATCATAAAGCCTCCAGACGCAAGCAAGTAGGAAGAAAGAAGAAGGAAACGTAAAGTTGGCAAGATTTTACCCTTCTTGGGGGGACAAGTCAGGGTAAAACCCTTTTCCCAAACTTGGGGGGTTCCCCTTGCTGGTAGGCACTTTCTGCCTGGTCTCTACTGCTTGTGTTCCCCTTCCTGACCCAAAGTTGGTTCCCGATCGCGCTCAAAAATTTCTGGTTTGAAATTCTTGACAACAGCGTTCTAGAAACCCTAGGTAGTGCTGTTGAAAAATTTTTGGGCTAAACTGAGCCGCTCGCGACCGCCCCACCTCTGGCTGGAACTTCCCCTGCAACTGCTCAAAAGTCTCCACGACCTCAACAATTGCCTCTTCTGTCTGCCTCGAAAACAATAAACCTGTCCCAGAGTCCGGGAATTGGCGAAGGTCTGTGACTGTCTCTAAGGCTCCCCCAGCGCCATAGGCAATCACTGGCGTCCCGCAAGCTTGAGCTTCTACCATTGCCATACCAAAATCTTCACAAGCTGCATAGACGAACGCTTTGGCCTGAGCCATATAGGTTCCAACGACTTCTGCTGGCTGCCAACCCAGCACTTGTACGTTTGGTTTAGCAATTTGCTGGATCAGCTTTAACTCTGGCCCAGTGCCAATAACTACTAAAGGACGTCCTAACTGATTAAAGGCTTTGACGATCAGGGATATTTTTTTATAACTCACTAATCGGCATACGGTCAGGTAAAAATCCTGTTTCTGAGCTTGAAAGGGAAATTTATCAACCTCAATGGGTGGATAAATGACTTCGGCTGAGCGGCGGTAACACCGCCAAATCCTACGGGCCGTGTGTTGAGAATTGGCAATGAAATAGTCTACCCGATTCGCTGAGACCACATCCCACATTCGGATTTTGTGCAGCAGATACCGCGTTAGCAGACCTTGTAGTCCTCTACCCGCTAAAGAATTCTGGAGGTAGTCAAAGGTTAAGTCCCAGGCATAGCGCATTGGTGTATGGCAGTAACAGATATGCAGTTGTTGGGGACTGGTTAGGACGCCTTTGGCAACGGCATGGGAAGACGAGAGAATGATGTCATACTCCCGCAGATCCAGTTGCTCGATCGCCATCGGCAGCAAAGGTAAATACTTTTGCACGCCCCTGCGGGCCAAGGGGAAGTGTTGTAAAAATGTCTTGCCAATCGGTCGCTGGAATAGGTAGCTTTGGGGATTGCTGGATTCAAAGTCGATCAGGGCGTAGACATCAGCGTCAATATGCTTGAGGATTTCTCGCACGACAAGTTCTGAACCACCTGTTGCTAAAGGCGTTAACCATTCGTGAACGAGGGCGTATTTTAAGGGCACGGCAAAGTTCTGTTTCTATTCCTAATAGGAATTTAAGTCTTTTTGTTTTCTGATAATAGACTACTGACCCTTCACTCAAGAGTTGACAGAGGTGGGACCGCTCATTGATTGATGTTTAGCAGTTCATCATTCTTTTCGAGTTATTTACCATATTTTAAATAAATTGTCAATAGTTCTCTGACCCATTCTGAGCTAGCAGCACCATCCCACTCAACAAAATATCGATTTTTCCAGACCGGACGAGCAGAATTTCTGTTCCCCCACCCTGAAATTGGGTAGCTCTCCCTCAAAATTTTAATAAGAAAGATTTGCATTTAGATAAAAATTCCGATAATCTAATTGAAGCTCATCAGGACTCAACAGTTTCTCGGAAGCTAGTCAACCTTATGAAGAGTTCCAGCCAGTATCCCTACCCACTGGATAGCCAGAAAGGGGATTCCTGAGTAAGCTGCAATCAACAACTAGTGACAATAAGAGTCATACTCAAAGGCAATCAATACAAATTGGTGTGAGGAGAAAAATATGTCGAAAATTGTAGAGAAAATGCTATGGCTGAGTCCAGTCGCGGTCGCAACCAGCTTAACTTTATCTACCACCGCCTTTGCCGAGCAAACTGTAGAGCTTGTAACAGAGCTCAGCCCTTTACCCGCAGCAAGCGCAACCCCGATCGCCACCGAACAGCCACCGCTAACAGCCACATCTCCAACAGACAAACACTCGCCAATCCCCACCCTCTATTCCCAATCCCCAAATTCTTCCTTATCTCCAGAACCCAGCATTTCCCCAGCAGCAGAGAACGCCAGCCCCAACCCTCTGAGTCAAGTCACCTCAGTCTCGCAACTTTCCGACGTTCAACCAACAGACTGGGCATTCCAAGCTCTGCAATCCCTCGTGGAGCGCTACGGCTGCATTGCTGGCTATCCCGACGGCACTTTTCGTGGCAACCGAGCCCTAACTCGCTATGAATTTGCTGCCGGTTTAAATGCGTGCCTAGACCGAGTGAACGAACTGATCAAGGGGGGTACCAATAGATTTATCAACAAAGAAGACCTACTCGCCCTGCAACGACTGCAAGAAGAATTTGCAGCCGAACTCAGTGCTCTACGAGGTCGCCTAGACAGCTTGGAAGCTCGCACCACTGAACTAGAAGCAAACCAATTCTCTACCACAACCAAACTCAACGGCGAAGTGATTTTCGGACTCGCTGGGATCGTGGCGGGAGAAAATGCTGTAGGCAGGCGGGCCGATCGCTCCACCACGTTGGGTAGCAGGGTACGCCTCAACTTTGACACCAGTTTTTCCGGGAAAGACTTACTCAGAACTCGTCTCCAAGCTGTGAATATGGGTTCCTTCTCGACCAATTCCACCTTCACTCCCGAAGGAGAACTGCGCTTCAACTCGGGGCCTTTTGGCGCTCCTAGTACGGATATCGGTTTAGATGCGTTACTCTATCAATTTCCCCTCAGCAAGCGGACAACGGTGATTTTAGAAGCGAATGCGGGCGCTGCTGATGACTTTACCAATACCGTAAACCCGTTCTTTGACGGTGACGGCGCCAAAGGTGCTCTTTCCAACTTTGCCACTCGTAATCCAATTTATTACCACCTCAGCGGTGCAGGGATTGGGTTGAAGCAGGAGTTTGGCGATCGCTTAGAACTGAGTTTGGGATATTTAGCTCCCTTTGCTTCCAACCCCTCACGAGGTAGAGCTTTATTCAACGGTCCTTACGGCGCGATCGCCCAAGCCACCTTTAAGCCAAGTGACAGCTTTACCCTCGGCTTAACTTATGTCCATGCCTACAACATCACCACCAACACAGGTAGCAATGCCGCCAACTTCCCCTACCGCCTCGATTTCTTCGGCATCGATACCGACAAAACCCTACCAGTTTCCAGCAACTCCTATGGTTTAGAGGCATCCTGGCAACTGAACCGCCGATTTGCGATCGGGGGTTGGGTTGGCTACACTAACCAACGCACGCTCTCTACCCTGGATGGACTCTTGGAACGAGGGAGCCAGAAAATTTGGAACTGGGCCGTCACTTTGGCTTTTCCGGACCTGTTGAAAGAAGGGAGTGTCGCAGGCATCCTCGTCGGTATGGAACCCAAAGTCACCAGTACCTCCAAGAACAGCTTGCCAAAGGATAAAGACACTTCGCTGCATATCGAAGGCTTCTACCAGTTTCAACTGACAGACAATATTTCCATCACCCCTGGTTTAATTTGGCTTACCGCCCCCGATCACAACCGTCAAAATTCTGACCTCCTGATCGGTGTCGTCAGGACCACCTTCACTTTTTAGGGGACTGTGAACCGATCGGCCAGAGGTTCAAACCCCAGTCTCAGGGTGAAAGTCTACTCAAGTGGACTGGAGTTTTTACTGAACTTAAGTGGGGTTTGCTGAAGAAGGGGAAAAGGGGGAAAAGGGGGAAAGGAGAGTCGGGACAAAAAGTGCAAACGTTTTGAGGTATCGCACCAGATTTGGGAGCGCTTGACAGGACATTTCAGGCCGAATGGACCCTTGATGAATGCAGGTTTTCGCTTTTTTCAGCAAGCCCTAAGTGGACTTTCACTCTGTCTGTGCAACTGAATCCGGACGGACAATAAGAAAATGCAACCTCTCTAAGTTTCCTGCTTTCCCTTTGTCCCGATGAGAAACGACCAGCTCTCGTAAAAGCTGGTCTGTAAAAATTTATCGATTCCGTTGTGTTTTCTAACGTGAGGAAACCCAAGCTGCGCGTTCCCAAGCGGCAGCGGGTACTAAGACATACATCTTCCCTCTCAGGTTATATTTTAACAATAAAAGCGAATTTATTTAATAAAAGTTTACTAAAACTTTATATCTTTAGACAGATGTGCTTGATTGAAACTTGAGCATGGCATCCCTAATCGCCATCCCCTAAGTCACAGCTTGTTGAGGACGCCCCCAAATAATTCGCTCTTGCTTGTATACCACCATACCAGGTTTCGCACCCTTGGGTTTATAGACATACTTAGGTTCTGTATAAACCACCGGGACTTGCTCACTATGACGAGCCCTGCTGTAGTAAGCAGTTAAGTCAGCCACAAATTGTAAATCCGCTTCCTCAGCGACAGTACCCGGTTTGAGGCGTAGCAACCCGTGACTTCCCGGAATCTCTTGGGTATGGAACCAGAGGTCATAGTCTCCCGCAATGCGAAAAGTAAGCTGGTCATTCTGGCGGTTATTGCGGCCAATTAATAATTCAAAGCCACTCGGAGTTTGGTAGCGGTGAAATTCTGCTGTAGCAGGAGAAGTTTTATCGTTGCGGTAGTCTGGGGAGTCTAAGTAACGCTGTTCGATGAGTTCGCCCCGAATTTCTTCGAGAGTTTGTAAATCTTCTGAGGTGCGGTAGGCTTCCAACTGAGAAAGGGTAGCTTCTACTTGTTCTAGGTAATCAATCTCTTCCTGTACGGCTGCCAGTAGGGGTTCTACGGCTGCGCGAGCTCTTTTCAGCTTTTGGTGGCGCTTGTAGAGGGCCTGGGCGTTTTGGACCGCATTTTTTTCGGGGTCGAGGGGAATGGTGACTGGTTGGCTGGTTTCAAAGTCGGGGAGGGCGATCGCTTTCATTCCCGGTTGCCATGCGTGCAGATGGGCCATCAACAAGTCAGCTTGGGATTTGTAGGAATCAGCATCATCGGACTGTTGCAAGCGTTCTTTAAAGGTGTTGGCTTTGAGGTAGAGTTTGCTGAGAAGGTTGCTGAGTTTCTGGCTGAGTTGATGGCGAAGTTGGGTGAATTGCTGGTGGTTGATTTGATCGGTGTAATAGCGGTTGAGCAATTCTTGGATGGATGTAAACGGGTGTAAGGCACGATCCTCGCTGGGGCGATCGCAGCCATCCCAGCAGAGGACGCTGTAACCTTGGGGCGTGAAACTCGGTTGAAATTTCTGGTGTTCTAAGGCTTGTAGCCATTCTTGCCAACGCTGATAGAGTTGTAGCCAATGAGTTGGGGTAAGGGTATCGGTGGTTCGATCCGGGTTTAAACCGGCTGCTTGAATCATAGAGATTGCCAGCACTGAACTTAAGCCCCGATAGTTTTTGAGTAAGTTTTGTCGTAGTTTTCCAGGAACGAGGGCAATTCGCTGTTGCCAACGGTCTTGGGGTTCGCTTAAAGTTGGGGCAGGTTCGGTGAGGGCCGGGGGCAGTTCGTAGGGTTGTCCGGTGAGAATTGGGCGGACACTGGACTGTTGGCTGTTGACTTGATGAGCACAGGTGACGATGAGGTTGTCTTGGGTGGTGAGGATGGCGTTGCTGTATTTGCCTTGTATTTCTGCGTAGAGATGCCAGAGGGGAGGTTCGCCAGGGCGTCGGGCAAATTGCAAGTCAGCGACTCTTTCCCAAGGATCGGTGAAGGCGATCGCGACGAGGGCTAAGCCACCGAGTTGATGGCGTAACTGTTGGCTGAAGGTGAAGGTATCGGGGGTGCGGGGTGGTGGGTTACCAATGCAGAGACGGGCAGCTTGGGGATGCCAAGAAATATCCAGCCAGCCTCGTCGCTCCAGGGTTCGCAAGGCGAGGGAAACGGTATAGCGATCGCGCTGATACACTTGCTCTAAACGTGCTGGCAGCCATTGAGTTCGCAATTCACAGCACGCAGCAGTCAGAGTGGTAAAGTCAACAGGTTGCACGGCAAGTCCCTTCTCTGGTCAAACAATCAACATCCTTATTTCATGCTGGCAGAGATTGACCCCCTTTGCGAACGCCACCTAGGCTGAAAAATGCGAATCCCCCATCTCTACTCCTGGCTTCCCCATCCCCAGAAGCAACTTGTTCCATCAGATTCCCCTAGAGTTTTGGTCAAAGAGTAATGGCTCAAAAGCGAATCTAAAAAGCAGGTTTTGGCGATTTTTAGCCTTGTAAGTCCGATTTTTTGGAGATATCATTGAAAAACACTTGACTAAACCTCAGGCATTAGTGCCATGAGTTTTATATGGAAATTCAGCTAATTAATATCGGTTTTGGCAATATTGTCTCGGCCAACCGAGTAATTGCGATTGTCAGTCCAGAGTCAGCGCCAATCAAGCGTATTATTAGTGATGCACGGGATCGGGGGCAACTGATTGATGCAACTTACGGTCGTCGCACGAGGGCAGTGATCATTACGGATTCAAGCCACGTCATTCTGTCGGCGATTCAGCCAGAGACAGTTGCTCACCGATTCGTGGTCGGTAAAGAGGGCCGAGATGATTGAATTTTTCTCCTTTGCTGGAGAAAGAAAGCTGGAACGAAGAAAATTTTTCATCGGTTCCCATGCCTCGCGATCGCTTGTTCAATGATTGATGACGAATGGCTGATCACCCATGACTAATGGCAAATTAATTGTTTTGACCGGGCCGAGTGGCGTTGGCAAAGGTACTTTAGTGCGATCGCTCCTTCAGCGTCACTCTAAACTTTATCTGTCGGTTTCGGTGACCACTCGCGCTCCGCGTCCAGGGGAAGTCGAAGGCCAGCACTACTATTTTGTCAGCCGCCAGCAATTTCAACAAATGGTGGAGGCTGGCGAGTTGCTGGAGTGGGCTGAGTTTGCTGGGAATTGGTACGGAACACCCCGCCAATCTGTCCAGCAACACATTCAAGAAGGAAAGTGGGTGGTGTTAGAAATTGAACTCGAAGGAGCTCGGCAAATTAGAAAGACGTTTCCTGAGGCGTTAAGGATTTTTATTTTGCCTCCTTCTTGGGATGAGTTGGAACGACGGTTGCGGAGTCGGGGCCAGGATTCGGAAGAAGCGATCGCACGTCGCCTTCAGCGTGCCAAAGCAGAAATTGCAGCAGCCGGTGAGTTTGATTTCCAGGTGGTTAATGATGATTTGGACGAAGCTTTAGAACGGTTAGAAGCTGTGCTGTTAGCTCCTGTCTAAGCGGTTAATGCTTGGATTTTCAAGGGGTACGGGGAGTCTCCCCGCTCTCAACTGGTCAATTTAATATTGAAAATAAATAAAATTCAATGCAAGAAGCGATCGCTCTTTTTACACAAAAGCGGTCGCTTTTCTATGCCTCAGGTATAAGTATCTTAAAATACAAATATTTCTGTAGATAGAAGTTAAATGGGTTTTAACAAAACTGGGAAACAAACGGTGAATAGCTTGAGTCAAGCTTGAGAATTAAGTTGTTGTGAAAGTTATCTCTACTGGGGTCAACCTGATCATGGGTTTAATCAGAAACATTGTCCAACACGCTTTAGCAACCGGTTATCTAACCTTAGAATCTGAAGAACAGTTACGCCTGCTTTTACAGAGAACAAAGTATGGTGTAGAAGACTTCGAGGCTTTTATTGCTTTACAGAGAGAAGTCATTGAAGGTAGAGTGAAGCAAGAAGCACAGGAACTGCTACGCTCGAAAATCTTGTCTGCTGCTGTTTATACCTGAGTGCAACGCGATCGCGCCCAATGGTTCGCCTCAAAAAAATGTAGCCGTAGCTACAAATTATGAGCGATTAACCCCTCTCACCCTAGATCTGGAGGAGAAGAGGGGGTAAGGGACGCCACATTTTCAACAAGATTGGATTCATTCTCCTCTGGAGGTTCCCTCGTTAATTCCGAGGAAGTTGCTGTTACCTCTTGTTGGCATTTCTCTGCCATCGCTTTTTGTCTCTGCAAGCGTTCTGTCATCGCTGCCTTCATCTGTTTGACTTGTTCTGGATCGGCATCCGAACGCCAAACCAAACGATGGTTTTTGATTTTCACACAGTGTTCTTGTAAAGAGTTGACCCAATCATTACGAGTTCGCAGAGTTTGACCCCGATCGAATAGTCCTAAAACTTCTTCTTGATAGCTGAATTGAGCAAATTTTTGATAGTAAGGATAATTAGCTGTTACATAAGTTTCTTTGCGATCCAGAACGGGGGGATTTATTGAAATTGAATAATCTTCATAAGTAACAGAGAAATTTCGTAAATTAATGTGCATAGCTGTGTGAAGAGCCGGATGAGCTTCTGTATCAAACTCCGGGTAAAAAAGATAAGAAATAATGGGTTTTTTCGCATTTAATTTAATCAACGTTGCTCCATCTAAACGCCCAATGGTACGGTTAGCGCAGCCTTCATACAGCCGCAGTAATGGGTCTAGTTCTTCCAAAGCAGAGACGTGAATAAACAGAGCATGATTGCGTTTACGACCAATAGGACTGCTCCGGCAACAGTCAGCAATAATCTCCTGGTTTCCTAAACTAAACAACATTAAATCTGCTAAAATACAAGCTCTTTTATAACTCCCAAATAACTCTTTAATATCATTTTTAATTTGGGGCGCTAGTTTTTTGATGGGGAGAATTTTTCCTAAATTTGCCAAAGAAATGTACACTAATAAATCTTGGCGTCTTTTGTTTGCTATTGTCTCCCATTCTTGGGGGTCGGTTGCCTGCAAAATAACTTTAAAAGCAGCTTTTGAATTTCTAAATTCTGCTTTAATTATCGCTTCTTCTGGCAATTCTCCAGAAACTGGAAGGCGACCCCGCTCGCTCACAAATGCCATTAAAGGAGCCAAGATTTCCTGATAATCTTCAAACCGTTTACTCGGTAAACAAACTCTGGGTGTACTGAGGCGACGGTGAAAGCGAGATGCTCGAAAGCTTTCCGCTTCCGCTTCCTCTCGAAACACGAAATAAATACCGAGAGCAACGGGAATTGAATCGACATTTAAAACTTGGTCAATATAACTTTTAAGTTCTTCTTGTTCGTAATATTTTTGAAATGTATTCCGAGAGGTAATGACTCCATCTCCATAGGCAATTTGACCTCGAATTCTATCATCAATGAGGACTTGAGCCGCTACAATTAAAACTTTTTTGGTTAATTCCCAGGCATTGATTAAAGCTTCTCGCCGTTCCCCCTGAGATTCAATCACATTAATTACATAACCAAGATTAATAATATCCGCCGGTGTCCGATTGGTATCTGGCTGATAATAAGGGTCCCATCCGGTAGCAGCGTAACCTTGCTCAGAAATGTGTTTAATATCGCTACCATATCCGCATCCATAATCAAAAAAAGTTGTACCCTCTGTGAAGAGATTGGATTCTAAAGCCAGTCGTACTGGTTTAGACAGTTCCTTGCGGAACATTGCAGCTTTGTGGCGTTCAATTTTGAGAGTTTTCGAGGGAAAATTAGCTGAATTGTTCGTGATTTCTACAACAGCATGACCTTGGATTTCTACGCCAAACTCTTGTAATAAGTGCAGCCATTTTCTCCGAGTGCCAATGGTACGAGTATTGTCGAGTAATCCTAATTCTTCTTCACTGCGGGTCAGTTTAGAAAAAGTTTCATACTCAGGGTAATTAGGAGTAACAAATGTTTCTTTACGGTGGAGAATGGGAGGATTATCGCTACTCCGATAATCATGATAGTTAATTTTACCAGTTGCTAGGTTAATTTGGGTGCTAGCCTCTAGGGCAGGATGGGGGTCGGAATCGAAATCAGGGTAAAATAAATAAGAAATTTTGAGTTGATTAGTATGAAATTTAATAACATTTGCTTGCACAGAATTCTCTAAGGCGCGACTTCCACAACTTTCATAGCATTTGAGGAGGGGATCGAGGGATTCTAAAGCAGAAATATGTAGATAAAGAGCGACCGGCAATTTTTTGCCAATTTGGCTGTGCTGGCAGTGATTCGCGATTTTTAAAAGAATGGCTGAAGTGTCGGAAAGATTTAAGTTAGCGAGTGACTGAAGTTCTAAGGAAACAGGGAAGCTCTCGCCCCAACTTTCCTTTAAGTCATGGCTTAACAAGACCTCTTTGACAAAAACCATCAGCGGTGTTTCACCCTTATCAGCCAATGGCTCGCTCTGGGAAATAACAGTAGCATCTTGATGGGAGGTCATAGGGCATGGGGAATGGGGATTAGGTCATTGGACTCTGGACCAGACAGCGGTTAAAAACTGCTGTAATTCGCAAGCATTAGATCTTGAGATTCTAATCGGTCATTCCTAAAAATCATAAAGGGTGATGGTTGCCAAATCGCTAATAACTAACCCCCTTAATTCAACCGAGTTTCTACAAAAACCCTGACCTGAGCCAGATGACTGGATAAAGTTGCTAACAGTTGTTCTGCACTTTCAATAATCGGCAATGCTTCTCGGGGTGGCTCAATTTGACACCTGCGGGCCTGATGCTCTAACTGACCGGCCACATTCGACATAGCGGGTACGCCAACATTCGCGGAAGTACCCTTGAGTCGGTGTGCTTGCTGCTCAACGGTAACCCAGTCGTGGGCTCGGACTGCCAGCCGCGCCACATCTAAGTCAGCTTGGGCATTTTCTAGAAAGGACTGGAACAGACGTTGGGGTAGCTTGATATTCACCTGTGCCATTTGTTGTAAACGGTTATGGTCTACTAGCGACTCTTCTAGAAAATCTGAGCGACGATCAACTGGTTCAGCTTCTGGTGGTGAGGATGTGCTTGAGGAGGTTTCATCGAGGAGAAGCGACCAACGGTGTAATACGGCGGCTAGCGCTTCCAGAGTAATGGGTTTGCTGAGATAGTCGTCCATTCCTGCCACTAAACACTTGTCGCGATCGGTCGGTAGTGCATGAGCGGTAAGTGCGATGATAATGGTTCTACGGGAGCGATCGCTGGCTTCTCGCGATCGCAGCGCTCGGGTCGTTGCGTAACCGTCCAGTACAGGCATTTGGCAGTCCATCAACACCAGATCGTAAGGTTGCTGAGCCAATTGCTCCAAGGCTTCTTGACCGTTAGCCGCGCAGTCTGCTTGGTAGCCTAACACCTGTAACTGTTCCAGGATCACTAATTGATTAATGGGATGGTCTTCAGCTAACAAAATCTTTAGCGGTCTTTGAGAATTAGCAATGGGTAAGTGAGGAGAATGAAGCATCCTCTGCTTAGCTACTACTTCAGTTCCCTCAGAAAACAAGCTTTCAAATAATCGTAAGGGTGTCACAGGTTTCATCAAGTGGGCACTCGCTCCCCACTGAGACAGCGCCTCTAGGTTTGGCTGTTGTTGCAAAGAAGTTAAGGCTACTAATCGAGGTTTCCCATACCCATCAGTCCCCTGGTCCTGAAGGACAGCAGCCAACGCTTCTAAATTTAATTGAGGTAGTTCCAAGTCAAGAATGACAATATCATAGGGGTCTCCCGTCCTGATATCTTGCAATTGATTGAAAACAGCTTCGATGGAGATTGCCTCATCAACCTCTACCGTCCAGGCTTGCATCGGCGATCGCGTCAGCACTCGATGTAACTGTGACCGCAAGGTTGCTTGAGTTAACCGACTAGCGGATGCCACGAGTACCCGCATCCGAGAACGACTGTACCCTGGAGTCATCAAGGGTTGGGGTTGAGTCTCAAAGGGAATGGTAAACCAAAATCGCGAACCTTTCCCCACCTCACTTTCTACTCCGATTTCGCCCCCCATCATTTCCACCAACTGCTTGCAAATCGCTAGTCCCAAACCCGTACCAGCATAGAGTCGGGTCGAAGAGCTATCGACCTGAGAAAATGACTGAAAGAGTTTGCGCTGACCTTCCAAAGAAATGCCAATCCCGCTATCTTGCACCGTAAAGAGAATGTTGCCAGGTTTGACCGATGGCAGGTTACTCAATCCGCCTGCTGCCATTATTTCTAAGCGATCGCTCCCCGTCTCTCCCGGTCGGTGGGTCGTCACAGAAATCACTACTTCTCCGGCATCTGTAAATTTGACCGCATTACTGACTAAATTCAATAAAATTTGCTGGAGTCGTCCCGGATCGCCGCTGATACTGCTGGGAACAGCACTGTCTACTAAAATTGCAAATTCTAACCCTTTCTTTTCAACTTGAGCTGCTAGCATCTCTGCCACGGATTCCAGACAGTTATCTAACTCAAAATCCAGCTTTTCCAAGCGCATCTCCCCTGCTTCAATTTTGGAGAAATCGAGGATATCATTAATGACGCTCACCAGATGTTCTGCACTGCGTTGGATGGTATAGGCGTAATTATATTGCTGCTGGTCTAGGGGTGTTTGCAGTAACAATCCAGCCATCCCCAAGACTCCATTCATGGGAGTGCGGATCTCGTGGCTCATATTAGCCAAAAATTGGGACTTAACCCGGCTGGCTTCTAAAGCCGCTTCCCGTGCTGCTACCAATTCATCAATGGTATCGCTCACGCAGACAATGCCTCCCACACTGCCATCTGGATTGTACCAAGGGTGAATGGCCCAGCGTAGAAACATTGTAGAGCCATCAGCCCGCTCCCAGATATCTTCACTGGCTGAAACAACCTCGCCTTGGAGGGCCCGCTGGTGCATGACTTTCCAGCGCTCAGGAATATCGGGTAGGACTGCGTAATAGTTGCGGTTCAGGAGGGTTTGACCTTCTAATTGGTATTGAGTCAGCCACTTCTGGGAGTGAACCAGGTAACGCATCTCGGTATCAAACATCGCCATCGCCACGGGAGCACAAGCGATAATTTGCTCTAACTGCTGGCGTTCCCGATCGCGGACCGCTTCGATCCGCTTGCGGTCGCTAATGTCACTGATCATCCCGGCCATTCGTAGCGGTTGTCCTTGGGCGTTACGTTGAGCTTTACCTTTACAGGTACAGTCGCGGTAGGTACCGTTGGTGTGAAGCAGGCGAAATTCGACACTATAACCGGCTGCTGATGAAGCCGGATGATATAAATGCGTTTCTAGAGCTTGGATAAAGTGTTGCCGATCCTCAGGGTGGAGACGGTCGTAGAATGCTTCCATTGCCGTACCGAATTCTGAGCGGGATAGACCCATGATTTCTAAGAGGCGATCGTTCCAGTACACCTCATTTTTAGTCAAATCCCAATCCCAGATCCCGTCATTAACTCCTTCTAAAACCAATCTGTAGCGTTCTTGGCTTTCCTTGAGCTTTTCAGTGGCTTGGGCGGCTTGGGTTTCAGCTCGATAGATCCGAATGGCATGGTGCAGGCTACGAGCTAAATTTTCGGGCGAAAGTTTCCCTTTGGTGATATAATCGGTTGCTCCTGCCTTCATCAATTCGACGGCAATTTGCTCATCTCCTTGACCGGTTAAAACAATCAGGGGAATTTTGACCCCAGCTTCCCGAATGGTGCGGATCAGCGTTAACCCATCTCCATCGGGTAGGCGATAGTCCAGGAAAACACAGTCAAACGTTGAGTAGACCTTTCGGGAAGCACTGACTATCCCGTTAGGCAAAGACAGCGAGCGCTGGGAGTCAGTGAGGTCAAGCTTGGTCAACGCCTCTACACAGTTCTCAGCCTCCGAGATTGCCACCTGCACACCCGCAGCTTTCAGCGATCGGCGAACCGCGATCCGATCGACTTCATCGTCATCAACGACCAGAATTTTAAGAGTTTCTTCCATAGTCAGTTGGGTCAAGAAGGCATGGGGTGTTCAGTATCAGGCATCGGGTATCAAGTAAGTTTGATGGTCAATGCCGAGATTTTTGGGGAAAGATCTGACCTTTCCACCTCAAGTTCCAAAAGTGTAAGTTTTATCCCTCATGCCGCTGCTACGGTGGCGCGCCACTGTTTCCCGCCCTAGAAAAAGCGCCCGCTCATGGTATTTCACTGAGCATCCAGTATTTATTGAGCGTGGCGATCGCTTCAACGAAATTAGAGAAGGTAACAGGTTTGAGAATGTAGCCCGCTACATTCAAGTTATAAGCTTCTACCTTGTCCCTATCCTCATTGGAAGTGGTCAGAACAATAACAGGAATTGACTTGAGTTTGTCGTCCAAGCGTAACTCCCGTAAAAATTCAATCCCATTCATCTTGGGCATATTGAGGTCCAGTAAGACCAGCCGTCGTTGAGGGGGAATGACGGGCGCCCTCCCATTGCTGCCACGCAACATGACTAGAGCCTCTAGCCCGTTCGTTGCTACGTAGAGGGGATTGATGATGTTGTTTTTTTTGAACGCTCGCCGGATGTTCATGACATCAACTTCATCATCCTCTACCAACAAGAGGTGGATCGTTCTGTCTTCCATAATGAGATTATTTTACAAGTGTTTTTCAAGCAGCAGTTCTTCACAGGTGGTCCAAGGGAGCAAAAGAGGGTTTGGGAGTCAGCTAGGGGGCGTTTCACCTCTATTGTCCTTTGACCGAGAAGCTTTTGCCACAGAGGAGGGAGAAGAGGGAAAGTCGATCGCGGCCGGAGGAAGAAGTTTGCTAACTGTAGAACAGGCTGCTTACCTTCCTCAATCTTTGATGATTCCAGGCTCTAACCCACTCCGGTTTGAACCTCTCATGAGATCGAGACATCAAGGCTGAGCGCCCTCGAAAGCAGCAGGAAACATCCTTGCCGTTTCCCGTTTCCCTTTCCCCCTGTTCCCTGTTAATCTACAATCTAAAAATCTTAGGGTTCCTGCACTGGTAGCAGAACACCTTCAAAGAAGCAATCCGGTTGTCTGACTGCCGACTGCCTCAACCGTTTCTCTCAAATTTAAAACTCCAATCCTCATGTCTGCCGATCGCAAGCTCTACGAAGGAAAAGCTAAAATTCTCTACACAACTGATGACCCAGAGATTTTGCTAACTGAGTTTAAAGATGATGCTACTGCCTTTAACGCTCTGAAGCGGGGTACTATTGTGGGCAAGGGCGAGATGAATTGCTCGATTTCTAGCCACTTGTTCCGTTTGCTGGAAGCGAAAGGCATTCCCACTCACTTCATTGATTGTCCAGCCGCTAACCAAATGCGAGTCCGTCGTGTCCGCATTGTTCCGTTGGAGGTGGTAGTCAGAAATATTGCTGCGGGTAGCCTCTGCCAGCAAACTGGACTGGCGTTGGGGACGCTCATTCATCCGCCACTGGTGGAATTTTATTACAAGAATGATGCTTTGGGCGATCCGCTGTTGACGCGCGATCGCTTATTATTAATGCAACTCGCAACCCCAGAGCAGGTTGAGCAATTGGATACGCAAGCGAGAGCGATTAACGAATTGCTCCAGGTCTTTTTTAACCAGTGTGGCATTACCCTAGTAGACTTCAAACTGGAATTTGGCATTGACAGCCACGGCAACTTGATCCTAGCTGACGAAATTAGCCCCGATACCTGTCGTTTGTGGGACCAGGCGGAAACTGACCCCGACCGACGAGTCATGGACAAAGACCGCTTCCGTCGCGATTTAGGGGCTGTCGAAGCAGCTTACAGGCAAGTCCTAGAGAGGGTTCTCGCTCAAAACCCCTAGACTGCCTCGCCGATGGGGTACAATTGCACAGTTTCTCAGTGGTCATTGGTCATAGGTCATTGGCACAAGACAACGGGCAACTAACAACTGACTGCTGGCTGCTGACTGCTGACCACTGACCAATGTGGTGTGTGGACTGCTTCAAAATGTGAACCAAAATGCGCTTATCTGCTGTCTTTGTAGCATTTGTTACTGCCTCAGCAACTTTCGGATTATCAGACTCCGCAAATTGCCAAACCTCTGCTTCGGAACCTGTAGAAACTGGTGTTGCTTCTGAAGCGGCGCAACCGCCGCAAGTCTCTAGCTTGCCAGAGTCCCCTCAACAGCCAGGAAACTTAGCGTCCGGCGAAACTACTACTCTGGAAGCTGCTCGACCCTCTCCCCCTGCGACAACTCCACAGCAGGTGTGGAAACAAACAGGGGGTACTCCTGGCTCAAAATTTACCCTGGCTGCTGGAGGAGTCAGCGGTCGCTCCGAGGGTGGCGACAGACAGACGCAGGAATGGAAGCAGAAACCCACAGCAAGCTCTAAATTGACAACGCCTGCTGATCGCTCCCTTCCTCTCCCCGTTACCCCTCAGACCCTCACTTCTGGAGCGGTCGAAACAGTCAACCAGACCCCCTCTCCCGCCGGTACCCCGGTTGGGTATATCCGCCATCTTCCGGCTGAAATTGCCCAACAACCACCCACTCCAGCTCAGCCAACTCCTCCGAGGACAGAGACCCCACCAGCACCCAGTTCTCCTGCTATACCGCCTCGGCGTACTCCCCCACCACCAGCGAGCCAGTCTGAGCCACAGGTCCTCGTGGCAGAAGTTGCGGTCAGTGGTGTCGAAGGAGAATTGCAAGATGAGGTGTACCGAGCCATTAGTACCCAACCAGGACGCACCACAACTCGCACTCAACTGCAACAAGACATTAATGCCATCTTTGCCACCGGCTTCTTTAAAAATGTGCGGGCGGTCCCAGAAGATACGCCCCTAGGGGTGCGGGTGACGTTTGTGGTACAGGCCAACCCCGTGCTGCGATCGGTGCAACTCACCGGTCAAAACGTGCTACCACAAACCGTGCTCAATGATGCCTTCCGCGACCAGTACGGCAGAATTCTCAACCTCCGTCGCTTTGAGGAAGGGGTCAAAAAAATCAACCAGTGGTATCAAGAGAATGGTTATGTCTTAGCTCAGGTGGTGGATGCCCCACAAGTCGCCGACGATGGCACTGTGACGCTGCAAGTGGCAGAAGGGGTGATTGAAGCGATCGAAGTCCGCTTCTTAAATAAAGAGGGGGAAAGCACCGATGCTAAAGGCCAACCCATCAAAGGTCATACCCGTGGCTTTATCATTACCCGTGAGGTGGAACAGAAGCCAGGAGATGTCTTCAACCGCACCAAAGCAGAACGGGACCTCAGACGGGTCTTTGGCTTGGGGATTTTTGAAGATGTACGACTCTCTTTAGAACCGGGAACCTCTGACCCGCGTCGCGCCCGGGTGATCGTGAATGTCATTGAGAAGAATACGGGTTCGATCGCGGCTGGTGCAGGGGTGAGTTCGGCAACCGGTTTGTTTGGCACCCTCAGCTACCAACAGCAAAACCTGGGAGGAAACAACCAACGGTTGGGGGCGGAGTTACAGATCGGGGAACGAGCCCTGTTATTGGATGTTGCCTTTACCGACCCTTGGATCGCAGGAGACCCCTACCGCACTTCCTATACCGTGAATGCCTTCCGGCGACGCACAATCAGCGTCATTTTTGACGGCGGTAAGCGGGAGGTGTACTTGCCGAATGGCGACCGCCCGCGAATTCTCCGGACGGGCGGAGGCATTACTTTTACGCGCCCCCTTTCCAGAAATGTGTTTATTGACCCAGAATGGACGGCTTCGCTGGGCTTCCAGTACCAACGGGTCACGATCCGCGATCTCAATGGCAAGATCAGTCCGCGCGATGAGTTGGGCAATCTCTTGACCTACAGTCGTTCGGGTTCAGATGATTTGTTTACCTTCCAAGCAGGAATTGTCCGAGATGTACGCGACGACTTGCAGCGACCGACGAGGGGTTCGGTGCTGCGGTTGGGTGTGGAGCAATCTGTGCCCTTTGGTTCGGGTAGTATCTTTTTAAACCGCTTGCGGGGGAGCTACAGCTACTACATCCCAGTACGGTACACTCGCTTTGCTCCTGGCCCTCAGACTTTGGCGTTTAACGTGCAAGCGGGGACGGTCTTGGGTGACTTGCCTCCCTATGAAGCCTTTCCGCTGGGTGGTGCTAACTCAATCCGTGGTTATGATGAAGGAGATGTGGGAGCAGGTCGCAGTTTCTTGCAAGCAACGGCAGAGTACCGCTTCCCGATTATTTCTTTCATTGGCGGGGCGCTGTTTGTAGATGCTGGGACAGATTTAGGTTCTGGCAAAAGTGTCCCCGGCAATCCCGCAGGTGTGCGTGGGAAGCCAGGAAGTGGGTTTGGCTATGGTCTGGGGGTACGGGTGCAGTCGCCTTTGGGCCCGATTAGAATTGATTTCGGATTTAACGACCAAGGTAAATCTCGACTGCACTTTGGTATTGGCGAGCGCTTCTAAGGAAGGCATGAGTTAAAGCATGGTACGAGACCAACAGTACACCGTAGCCCAGGAATTGATCGGGTCGGGAGTGGGCCTGCACAGTGGTGCAGTGGTTCAAGTTCGAGTGATGCCGGCAGGAAGGGGGGAAGGGCGATATTTTGTCCGGGTTGACCTGCCGGGTTCTCCTCGGATTCCGGCTCAGGTGGAGGCGGTTTGCCAAACAGCTTTGTCAACGGAACTGGCGGCTGGAGAAGCTCGGGTCCGCACGGTGGAGCATTTGCTGGCCTCTTTGGTGGCAATGGGTGTTGATAATGCTCGGATTGAGATGGATGGCCCGGAGGTGCCTCTGCTGGAGGGGTCGGCGAAAAACTGGGTAGAAGCGATCGCCACCGTGGGATTAGTGCCCCAGGGGGAAGGCTGTGAGGGTGTGGGTGTTCTTCCTCCAATTTCCCAGCCGATCTGGGTGCGAGAGGGGGATGCGTTTGTGGCGGCGTTACCGGCTGGGGAAACTCGCTTTAGTTATGGGATTGATTTTGAAGAGGCGGCGATTGGGAATCAGTGGTATAGTTGGTCACCGGTCCAAGAGAGTTTTGCAGAGGCGATCGCTCCAGCTCGCACGTTTGGTTTGGCTCGCCAAGTGGAACAATTGCGGCAAGCGGGGTTGATTCGGGGGGGGAGTTTAGAGAATGCTTTGGTTTGTGATGCTTCTGGATGGCTGAATCCGCCCTTGAGATTTCCAAATGAGCCAGTCCGTCATAAAATCTTAGATTTAGTGGGGGATCTGAGTCTCTTGGGTCGGATACCACCAGCTCATTACCTGGCTTACAAAGCTAGCCATAACTTGCATATCCAACTCGCAAAAGCGATCCGCTCTTGACTCTGAGGGTTCTAGGAGTCAATTTGGGAAAAAGGTGATCTGTTCCGGCTAAATATCTTGTACCATTCTCTGCTAAGAGGCACAGCCCGACCAGCCATTCTGTTCCTGACTCACAGCCTGAGTCGGTATGAGTCGGCTTTCATCTAATATAGACAAGGTTGATAGTCTGTGGCAACAGGCTGGAGCCATTACCTAGGGGTTTACACCCCAAGTAGGAGATAAAAGCTGCTGCAAGGAACGGGAAACTTAAACCATCAGCTCTATTAAATCCTGCAATTTCAACGACCAGTACACCCCTAGTCAATTCTTAATTTTTGCCAAGCAATGTCCACCCTGACTGAAGTTAACACCTCCAACGTTTCTCCTGATGAAGCGATTCTGGCTGCAACTGGTGAAGTTGTGCCTGCTGTAAAAACAACGTTTACACTTGAGGAAATTCACCAAATCTTGCCCCACCGCTACCCTTTTGCGTTGGTAGACCGGATTATTGATTATGTGCCAGGAAAGCGGGCTGTTGGTATTAAAAACGTTAGCTTTAATGAGCCTCATTTTCAAGGGCATTTCCCCGGACGGCCAATTATGCCTGGGGTTTTGATTGTGGAAGCGATGGCTCAAGTAGGCGGGATTGTGCTGGCTCAGCTTCCAGATGTAGAGCGAGGGTTATCAATGTTTGCAGGCATTGATAAAGTGCGGTTCCGCCGCCCCGTGGTTCCCGGCGATCAGTTAGTGATGACGGTAGATTTAATCTGCGTCAAACGTCGCCGCTTTGGGAAGATGGAAGCTCGCGCTGAAGTAGAGGGGCAGCGAGTTTGCGAAGGCGAACTAATGTTTTCAATCGTAGATTAACGTGGATTTAAGCTGGCGATTGATAATCATCGTTAGCCATTAGTGGTTAGCAGTTAGTGATGAGTGGCCTGACTACCCGAAAACTAATAACTAACACCTAATAACTAACAACTAACACCTGATAATTGACAACTGACAAATGCCTACCCTGATTCACCCAACGGCTGTGATTCATCCCAGTGCTGAACTGCACCCAACTGTGCAAGTGGGAGCCTATGCTGTGATTGGGGAAAGAGTTAAAATCGGCCCCGAAACAACGATCGGTGCTCATGCAGTGGTGCAAGGGCCTGCGGAAATTGGCTGTCGCAATCAGATTTTCCCCAGTGTGGCGATTGGTTTGGAACCCCAAGATTTGAAGTATGATGGTGCTCCAAGCTGGGTGAAAATTGGTGACGATAACCGGATTCGGGAATTTGTAACGATTAATCGAGCTACGAAAGCGGGGGAAAGTACGGCGATCGGCAATGGCAATTTGCTGATGGCTTATGTTCACGTCGCTCATAATTGTGTGATTGAGGACCAAGTGATTATTTCTAATTCGGTGGGTTTAGCGGGTCACGTTTACATCGAGTCGAGGGCGGTGTTGGGCGGGATGGCGGGGATTCACCAGTTTGCTCGCATTGGTAAGATGGCGATGGTGGGAGGGATGACTCGCATCACTCAAGATGTGCCGCCTTTTATGTTAGTGGAAGGATACCGGGCAAGGGTGCGATCGCTGAATATGGTTGGCATGAAGCGGGGTGGTTTGACGGAGGAAGATTGCCAACTATTGAAGAAGGCTTTCCGCATTCTCTATCGTTCGGGAAATACGCTGAATCAAGCGTTGGAACAGTTAGATTTATTGGCGGAAAACCCATCCTTACAGCATTTATTGGGATTCCTGAAAGAGTCTTTGCTGGCAGGACGGCGGGGGCCGACTCCGGGGATGAGAATTAAGGGTGAAGAAGAGTAGAAAATAGGGGGTTAGAAACAGGTTGTCAGTCAAGCTGACGCTCAAAATTTCTCAGCAATGAGTTCTAGTTTCTCTCTATCTTGGCTCTGGTTTCCAGGTTCTCCTCTTTCCTTGCGGGAAGAGGGGAAAAGAAGAAACGATGATTTTCTAAAGGGTGGACCAGAGTCAAGCTCTTATTGTCCCTTTCTGTGACAAGGTTGATGCGACCAGATTGGCTCTGAGAAGCTGAGAAACCCTGAGAATTCAGAGTGCAAGTGTTGCTGCTGACAGGATGCTTGATTCCTGATTCTAAATCCTGAATGGGTTGGGTTTCTTGGGGGAACCCTAACCGAGAAATTCCTAGAGGTCTGTGCGGTTTATTGAATCGGGATTGTTAAAAGCTGTATGAAAATTTTTATCAGCACGGGTGAGGTGTCTGGCGATTTGCAAGGCTCTTTATTAATTGAAGCTCTAAAACGCCAAGCAACTGCGGCTGGTATGGAGTTGGAAATTACGGCTTTGGGTGGTTCTCGGATGGCGAAAGCGGGTGCAACTCTGTTAGGGGATACCACGGGAATTGGTGCGGTTGGGATTTTAGAGTCGGTGCCCTATATTTGGCCGACGCTGCAACTTCAGGAAAGGGCGAAGCAATACCTGCGGTCGCAACCACCAGCAGTGGTCGTGCTGATTGACTATATGGGTCCCAATATTAGTATTGGCCGTTATATTCGCCAACATTTGCCTAAGGTGCCGATTATTTGGTACATTGCGCCGCAAGTATGGGTGTGGTCGCCGCCTTGGGGGGATGCAGAGAAAATAGTGGCGATCGCGAGTCGGGTGCTGGCGATTTTTCCGGAAGAGGCGCGTTATTTTGAGAGCAAAGGGGCGCAAGTGACTTGGGTAGGGCATCCACTGGTAGAACGGATGCAAGCTGCACCCAGTCGTGAGGCGGCGCGGGTGGCTTTGGGAATTGAGCCACAACAACGGGCGATCGCGCTTTTACCCGCTTCCCGCCAGCAAGAAATTAAGTATATGATGCCTGTTATTTTTGAGGCGGCCGAGAGAATTCAACGTCAATTACCTGATGTTCGCTTCTGGATTCCTTTGTCGAGGGAAGCGTACCGTCGGCCCATTGAACAAGCGGTCGCAGATTATGGCTTGCAAGCAACAGTCTACCCTTCCCAACCCCACCTGGCTCAGGAGAAACTTAAGGAAGACCGGACGCTAGAAATTCTCGCGGCTGCGGACTTGGCAATTACCAAATCGGGAACGGTGAATCTAGAGCTGGCTCTGCTTAATGTGCCGCAACTGGTGGTTTATCGGGTGAACCCGTTTACATTTTGGTTGGCCCGCAAGCTGCTCAAGTTTTCAATTCCCTTTATGTCCCCGGTCAATTTGGTGCAGATGAAGTCAATTGTGCCAGAGTGGTTGCAAGAGCAAGCGACGGCCACTAATATCGCAGCCGGTGCAATGGAATTTCTACTCAATCCTGAGCGACAACAGCAGACCTTGACAAATTATCAGGTGATGCGCGAAGCGTTGGGGGATGCGGGAGCGTGCAACCGTGCCGCTCAAGTCATTCTGAGGGCGATCGAGCAAAATCAGTAATTAGTATAAAAACATTTGTTTTTTTGCGTGAATTCCGTAATTACCGGGCTATTTCCTCAATTCTGCAAGAGGTTGAGGGAAGTTTCTTGGTAGTAGCTGTAGAAAAAGTGTTAATCTATCCTTAGATAGATCGTTTGGCAGATGAGTTTGTATCGAAAAAAACTCGCTGCTAATGCTCAAGTATTCTTCCGTAGCATCGGCAAGAATCTGGATTTTGCTAGGACAGGGAGTGCATCAAGAGGTTTTTTGATTAAAAATTACAGTGGTGATAGACTCCATGTTTCTTAATAAAATTTTTGATAAAAAATCAGCTTCTACCCCTTTAAATCAGCAGCAAAACCTACTCAAATCAGCGTTAGCCTTAATCATTTTAATAGCAGCCGGATATGCTGGAAATTATTTTAAACTTCAATTAGTTTTTTACATAGATTTTTTATTAGGCAGCATTGCTTCCTTAATCGTAGTCAGGTTGTATGGTTTGAGTTGGGGAATTCTTGCTACGCTGATTGTTAGCTTACAGACCCTGTTTCTCTGGAACCATCCCTATGCCATGATTATTTTCACAGCAGAAGCATTATTTGTGGGTTGGAAGTTAAGACACCGAAGCAATAATTTACTGCTGTGGGATGTGGTGTATTGGATTTTGATTGGGATGCCTTTAGTGTGGCTATTCTATGGCCAAGTCATGGGGATAGAAACTAAAGCAGTTTTGCTGGTGATGTTGAAGCAAGCTGTCAATGGCATTTTCAACGCGCTTGTTGCAAGTTTGTTGATCGCCCATTTACCAATTTATCAATGGGTGGGTCATCCTCAAGCGACTAAAAAGTTATTTTTTGAACAGACTTTGTTTAATTTATTTGTCGCGTTTGTCTTTTTCCCTGCCTTAATTTTGATTATTCGGGATAGTGCGAACGCGACAGAACAGCAAGAACAAACCGTGCTGGTTAATCTCCAAAGCGCTTCCAAAACCTTAGTGACAAGACTGCATGAATGGCATCAACAAAGCCAGCAATCTCTCCAAGAGTTAGCAGTAGGAACCAGTCGCTTGGAGATGCAGCCAACTGATAACTTGCAAGCAGCAGTTGCTTTAACTCAACGCAGCTTTTCAAGCTTTAAAAGGCTTTATTTGACAGATAGAGAAGGGAATCCCATTGTCGTCATCCCTCCAGTCGAGCACTCTTCCATACTCGGTAAGCAATTAAGAGAGTTGGCTCAAGGACAACAGCCTCAGATCGTTGATATCCTCACAGGCAGCGATCAAAAAGCATCTGCTGTGATGATAGAGACTGTACCTATTATCAGAAATAATCGTCAGCTTGGCAGTATTATCGCTGAAATTGAATTGAGTTCGATCAACCAACTTCTGAGTTCGCATTTTTATCCCTTGGGATTAGCAATTAGTCTCGTGAATCATGACAAGCGTGTGATTACTAGCACTCGCTCTGACCTCACAAATCTGCAAGAATTCGATCACCCTCAAGGGGGTCAAGTTCGTTTACTTGAGAAAGGAGTTTACCACTGGTTTCCCTCCCATTCAGGACTGGCACAAATTAAGCGGTGGGAAAAATCTTTTTATGTTCAGGTTACTTCTCTAAATGAGGGAATGCCTTGGGATCTGATTATTGAAGCTGCCACCGCACCTCATATTAAAAATTTACAAGATTTTTACATCCAATCTTTTGCCACTTTAGTGCTGATTGCGGTCTTAGCACCCCTCTTGGCAAACCCAGTCAGTCGCTACTTAGTTAAACCAATTTGGAAGCTGGCGCAATTAACGAACAACCTCCCTGATAAACTTCTGGAGCAAGAAGAGATTGTTTGGCCACAGAGTTCAGTCATGGAAATGATTGCCCTCACCAATAACTTCCAATTAATGTCAAGTACCCTTGAGCAAAAGTTTAATGAAATTCAACGAGCCAATCGGCAAACTCAAAAAGCCAAAGAAGCAGCGGATGCAGCTAACCAAGCTAAAAGTGAATTTCTCGCCAATATGAGTCATGAACTGAGAACACCACTGAATGGGATCTTAGGGTATGCTCAAATTCTTTCTCGGTCGCAAAATTTGACAGACCGCGAACAACATGGACTGAATATTATTTACCAGTGTGGTTCGCATTTATTAACATTAATTAATGATATTCTTGACCTCTCGAAGATAGAAGCTAGAAAACTGGAATTACAAATCACAGACTTTCATCTCCCATCTTTTCTGCAAGGAGTGGTGGAAATCTGCCGGATTAAAGCCGAGCAAAAACAGATTGATTTTATTTATAAACCACCAGTGAACTTACCGAATGGAATCAAGAGTGATGAAAAAAGATTGCGCCAAGTTTTGCTAAACTTGCTAGGAAATGCGATCAAGTTTACGAATAAAGGCAGTGTCACGTTGCAAGTTACAGTCCAGGATAGTGAGTTAGAATCATCCGTTAAAAAATTGGCTTTTTCTATCATTGATACGGGTGTCGGCATTAGGTCCGAACAATTAGAAAAAATCTTTTTACCCTTTGAACAAGTGGGGGATACAAAACGCCAAGCAGAAGGAACTGGCCTGGGATTAGCGATTAGTCAGAAAATTATCGAAATGATGGGAAGTCACATTCAGGTGCAAAGTCAACTGAATGGAGGGAGTATCTTTCAATTTGAAATTAATTGTGAACTAGCGACAGATTGGATGCACACAAGTACCCTGACTCAGGCTGGAAAAATTATTGGTTATACTGGCAAAAAGCGACGAATCTTGATCGTAGATGACCGCTGGGAAAATTGCTCAGTCATTGTCCATTTTCTAGAACCCCTTGGCTTTATAGTCCAGGAAGCTCATAATGGGCGAGAAGGATTAGAAAAAGCTCAAGAATTTCAGCCAGATTTAATCATTTTTGACCTGGCAATGCCGGTGATGAATGGAAGTGAAATGCTGAAGGAACTGCGACAATCAGACTTGTTAAAAAATATCAGAGTCATTGTGTCATCTGCTAGTGTCTTTGACGTTGACCGTCAAAAGAGTGTATCTGTAGGGGGAGATGATTTTTTAGCAAAACCTGTGCAAGCGGAAGACCTCTACCAAATATTAGCTAAGCATTTACAATTAGAGTGGGTTTATGACCAGCAACTGATGGAAAAAACAACTCCTGTAGCAGCATCTCTGCCAGTAGAAATGATTGTCCCCCCACCTGAGCAGTTAGCTAATTTAGTAGAGTATGCCAAGAAAGGACAATTTACAGGGATTAGACATGAATTAGGACACCTTGTCAGCATTGATGCCAAATATGAACCTTTTGTGAACCATTTAAATCAGCTGGTGAAAGAGTTTAATATTCAGAAAATTCGCCAATTCCTTACAGAGTCTATTGCGACTAGGAATTGACTTGATATTTCGGGAAGTAGAATCGGAGGTTTTTTAAAAATGCTTCACGCCAAAAAAGGAACAATTTTAGTCATTGATGATAATTCTAACAACTTAGAAATCATATATAATCTACTAGAAGAATACCACTATGAAGTTTTAGTGGAAATGGATGGTGAAAGTGGGATTTTACAAGTTAAAAATAATCCACCTGATTTAATTTTGCTAGATGTGATGATGCCAGGAATTGACGGGTTTGAAACTTGTCGCATCTTACAAGGATACCCAGGGTTAAGAGAAATTCCTATTATCTTTATGACAGCACTGTCCGATCCAGTGGATAAAGTGAAAGGATTGAAATTAGGAGCAGTAGATTATATCACTAAACCTTTTCACAGTGAAGAAGTAATCGCGAGAATTGGAGTTCATTTAAAATTACGACGGCTGAATTTAGAATTGATCGATCAGAAACAGCAACTCGAACAGCGGGTACAGGAACGAACGCTAGAACTTTGGCAAGCATTAGAACACTTAAAACAAATTCAATTGCAATTAATTTCTACCGAAAAGATGTCTTCTATTGGTCAGTTGGTAGCAGGGATTGCCCATGAAATTAATAATCCTGTGGGTTGTATTTCCGGTAATCTTGGACTCGCGAACCAAGCAGTCCAAGATTTAATTAACTACTTACAACTCTATCAAAAAAAATTTCCCGATCCTGGAGAAGAGCTCAAAGAGAAAGCTGAAGAAATTGAATTAGAATATCTTGTGCAAGATTTACCAGAAATGCTTTCCTCCATGAAAATGGGAATTGGTCGGATCGGTGAACTCAGCACCTCCCTGCGAACTTTTTCCCGCGCTGATAGTGTTACGAAAGAGCTAGCAAATATTCATGAAGGACTCGACAGCACTCTCATGATTCTACACCATCGCCTCAAAGTGAATGATACTCGTCCAGCCATCCAAGTTATTAAAAAATATGGAGAAATTCCACCCATTGAGTGTTATTTAGGAAAACTAAATCAGGTCTTTATGAATTTGATCGCAAATGCGATCGATTCTCTAGAAGAAGCCAATCAAGGGCGAAGTTTTCAAGAAATAAAAGCCAATCCTAACCAAATTATTATTACAACAGCTCTGTCTCCGCATGCTCAAAATGTTATCATTAAAATCAGAGATAATGGCAAAGGAATTCCAGAGGAATTACAACCCAAAATATTTGATTACTTATTTACAACGAAACCCGTAGGGAAAGGAACGGGTCTAGGATTATCAATTAGTCGCCAAATCGTTGAAGAAACTCACGGTGGCTGCTTAACTTGTGAGTCAGTGATGGGAGAGTGGACAGAGTTTGTCATTGTGCTGCCACACCAGCTTTATTCATGATAACCGATCGAAAATTGTTGTAGCAGCTTGTTGATTCGCTGCTGAGAAAAATCTATTAGCAGGGTCTTCTTGTATAATCTGTTGCTGCCAGGCTCCTGATACACCAGAATGATCGGTTCATTTTGATACAGATTCACTCTCAATCAGGACAAGGACAAGAACAATTCGCCTGCGTTTCTTGGTATCCTTGAAAAAATTATTGTCAAAACTTCACCCACTAAGTTGGCAATTATCGATGCCGAAAAAAGATCGAGGATGGATCGCGTTTCAATCCTCAGCAGAGGAACGAACACTCTTAGAAACCTATTGCCAGGAGTCTAGGCGCTCCAAGACAGAGGTTTTGAGGGAGCTGGTTCGGGGTCTGCATCGGCAGTGGCAGCGATCGCCAGATCGCTATAGCACACCCAGTGGTGCAGTGGCTGAAAAAGCTGCAACTTCCGGAAAATTTCAAGTTTTAGGGATTAGCACTCGCAACACCCTCAGTGGCAAAGTCAAACAGGTAATTGTGGGTGATATTAGTGCTGAAGTCGCCGTAAAAATTGCGCCAGGTATAGAAATTGTTGCTCCGATCGCTCGCTCCTCCGTGGAACGATTCGGCATTTTTCCAGGCAAACAAGTCTGCACCGTCATTAAATCGAGCGACGTGATAATCGCTGTCGAGTTGGAATTATGACCCAGTATCGTCTAATCGTCCTCCTTGCTTGGATGGCGATCGTGCCCATTGGTTTTGCCAGCAAAATTTATCGCGGACCGTTCCAGAGGTGGGTTAACGATAGCACCGGAGGGATATTGTATGAAATGTTTTGGATTTTGCTCATTGTTTTAGTGCGGCCGAAAACTTCACCCGCCAAAGCTGCTCTTTGGGTCTTTGCGATCACAGCCTGCTTAGAATGTCTTCAGTTGTGGCATCCCCCATTTTTAGAAGCAATTCGAGCTACTTTCATCGGTCGCACCCTACTAGGAACTACATTCGATGGTTGGGATTTTCTTTATTATCTGTTTGGATGTACATTCACTTGGTTAGGACTGCATAAACTTAAAGCTGCGATGCAATCAATAAGCGATTAACCTCTATCCCTTATCCCCCTGAAAATTGGTGTCCAATGTCTGCGATTAAGGAGAGGCTCCCTGTCAAGAAGCCTCATTTTCACTAACATTTAATATCTGATTCCTTAACAGATCCGTTGCTGCACTGCTATCGAGGGGAGTTGAAAATAGATATCCTTGACCAAGTTCACATTCCAAATGCTGAAGCTCTTGGAGTTGTTCCCTCGTTTCTATACCTTCCGCTATGACCTCTAATCCCAAATTATGAGCTAACGTCACGATCGCTCGCACAATCTGTAGCGGTTGACCCCCACTTTTTCCTAAACGCCTGACAAAAGAGCGGTCAATCTTCAAGGTATCAATTGGAAAGCGGTGTAGGTAACTCAGCGACGAATAACCAGTGCCAAAATCATCAATCGATAACTGAATTTTCCGAGCTTTGAGTTGCGAAAGAATCAAACTAGCACTGCCCACATTCTCCACAATCACACTTTCTGTTATTTCCAGCTTTAAACAACTTGGATCGCAGCCAGTTTCTGCTAGAGTTTCATCAATCTGCTCAATTAAATTCAGTTGACCGAGTTGTTTTCCTGACAGATTAACGCTCATAGTGAGTTGAGAATTAGCCATTGGATCTTGACCTTTCATCAGCAGAGAAGTTTCACCCTTTCCGCGCTCCTTTGCCAATCGCTCTTGCCAAATTCGTAATTGGTGGCACGCTTCTCGCAATACCCACTTTCCCAGAGGAATAATCAAGCCTGTCTCTTCAGCAACTGGAATAAACTTTGCAGGCGAAACTAAACCCCGAATCGGATCTTGCCAACGAACAAGGGCCTCAAAACCAACGATTTGACCGGTCTTTAACGAGACAATGGGTTGGTAATGTAATAACAGCTTGGTCGTTTCGGCCTTACCCGTCGGTATTTTTCTACTCTCACTCTCAATCAGACCGCTATGACTAGGAGAGGGGCTAACCCAGAGCCGAGGCAATTTAGAATGACTAATAATGGCATTATTTCCTGAATTGGGGGGGTGAACTAACGCCTCTGAATTGTCGCCCGTTGATTGTTTACAATTAAGGGAGTTGGGTGCATCGTCACTCGTGAGATTTATCCATTCGCCTTGATAACTCTCCTTAATGGCTCGTCGCAAGTCTGTTTCTAACTCTAATAAAGCTAAGGTTTGATCGTGCATTGCCAAGTTAAAGACTTCGTGTCTCGCTTTGCCAAGTGCTTTGGCGCGATACATGGCAATATCAGCATCCCGGAGCAAATCTTCAGGATTATTATAAACAGGGCATCGCTGATGATTCCAATCTTCGGCGGTATCTGTCGTTAAATCACTTTGGCTAAAGACAATGCCGATGCTGACACTTGTAAATACTTCGTGGCTTTCTAATTGAAAGGGAGAGGCAAATTCTTGCTGGATACGGTTAGCAATAAATGTGGCATCGCTGATACTCTGAATATTATCTAAGAGGATCGTAAATTCATCTCCTCCGAGACGAGCGACGGTATCGGAAGGGCGTAAACAGGCAACAAGACGGCGAGCGATGGTAATTAGCAGTTGATCTCCAACGATATGTCCTAAACTATCATTCACAACTTTGAAGCGGTCTAAATCTAAAAACAGTACCGCAAATTTATAATCTACATATTGTTTAGAACGACGGATTGCTTGCCCCAAGCGCTCCAAAAATAAAGCACGATTTGGTAAGCGAGTGAGAGCATCATGAAAGGCATCGTAGAGCAATTGCTCTTGGGCTTGTTTCCGCTCTGTAATATCTCGAATAATGATTTGTGTTGCTAATTTACCTTGATAGTTTGCTGGGATGCCAGCTACTTCCACATCAATGATTTTCCCATCTAGCCGAATTAGCTTTTCTTCCATGAGGTTAATCGGTTTATTTTCCTCCTGAACTTGCCGAATGCGACTAATGACAATTTCTTTATAGTCAGGGTGGACAAGATCCAAGATAGGGAAACCAATGAGTTCTTGGGGAGAGTTTGCACCGATCAGCCTGGCCCCCGCAGCATTGATATAAGCAATTTTTCCTTCACAGTAAACTGCGATCGCTTCCGGGGAAAGCTCTACCAAACGACGGTAGCGTTCTTCACTTTCTTGGAGGGAAGCGATTAACTGGGTTTTTTCCTCTTCCGCCTGCTGACGTTCCAGTTCCATTTGATGCGCGGCCAGAAATTTCCCAATGCTTTGAGCCATTAGCTCAATCATTTCCTTTTCCTGGGATTCAAACGCTTCTGCCCGTGGCTGCTGAGAGTAAAATGTCAAAACGCCATAAATTTTTTCATTCACCACAATCGGCGTACCGATGTAGGATTCTATTTTAAATTTTTGATAAGCTGGATGTTCTTGGATTTCGAGAATTTTGCCGGCATGGGCATAAGCAATGGTTTTTTTTAGCTGGATAGTCGCTGAACAGTAAGTGTCTTCTAAGGAAAGGGTGAGACCCGGCATCAAAAAATCTAGGTCTGACTTGATTGAGCGAATGGTAAAGGAGTCATGTTCGATTTGAGCAATGATGCCAGTAGACAGCCCAAAAATTTTACAGCCTGCGACTAAATAATCTGAAAACAGTTCCGAAAAATTTTGATAATGATAGGTAGTAATTCGGTGTAATTGTTTGAGATTCGCACTGAAATTTGCTAAAGCTTCGGTCTTTAAAAATAATTCTTGTTCGGAACGCTTTCGCTCAGTAATGTCAGTTTGGATGCCAACAAAATGAGTGAGATGGTGACGGGAGTTGTAAACAGGAGAAATCGAAAGCTCATTCCAAAAAAGAGTGCCGTCTTTGCGGTAATTTCGTAAAATCACCTGGCATTCTCTTCCTTCTTCGATCGCAGTTCGCAGCTCGTTTAAGGCGGGCTGCTCTCGATCGCCCGCTTGCAAAAATCGGCAATTGTTACCAAGGACATCCTCTCGCCGATAGCCAGTAATCCGTTCAAAACTGGGATTCACGTAAATAATCGGATTGTTGGCGATCGTAGCATCCGCGATCACAATGCCGTTGCCGCTACTGTTGAGGGCCCGCTCCATCAATTGCAGGCGCTCTTCGGAGGAGGTGCGCTCAATGGCAGCAGCGAGGATATTCGCGATCGCTTCCAAGAAGTAAACATCATCTTGGCTGAATTGTCGCTGTTGCTTGGTGTGGGCACCCAACACGCCCCAGGTTGGGTAAGGATAGGGGGGAGATTCGGGATCGCTCGTTTTTAACTTCCCCTCTGGGTCACTCATCCCCGGTTCGCCAGTCCCTAAACCGCGACTGGTGGGAACGATCACGCTGAGACCGCTGACAACGCGGTGGTTATGCAGTAGCGGTGTCCCACTGAAGCGGGTTTCTAGCCTCAAGTCTTTGACAACGATGGGTTTGCCTGTGCTTAAGGTATAGCCAGCCTGGGACTTGGGAGAAGCACTCACCATCGCATAGCCAATGAGAGCGGGTTGCCAGCCAACTCCCGCACGCAGCAAAAAAGCATGACCTCCTGGCAGTAATTCCAGCAGTTTGCAATATTCAACATTCAAGGTTTGGGCAACCAGAGTCACGGCTTTGTCAAGGAGAGCCGACAATTCCAAACCCGCGAGTGCTTGCTGTCCTAGATAGGTGATAGCAGCTTGTTGGCGAGCCCGCAACTGAATCGAGGCGAGCAATTCCTGCTCTTTCGCCTGCGACCGCTTCGATTGAGTGAGGTCGCGAACCACGGCCATGACCGCCACTACCACTCCAGCGTGGTAGGCAAAGGTGACCGTTGCCTCACAAACCCCTTCGTTGCCATCTTTGCCAATAAAGTTGATTTCCCCTAACCATCGGCCGTGGGCTTTTAAGCCCTCCGTAATTTGGCTAATCGTGGTATTGGCTTTGGCTGGACCTTGTAACATTGCGGGACTCTTGCCCAGAACTTCGGCTTTGGTATAGCCAAAAATTTGTTCTGCGGCTGGGTTCCAGTCAGAAATTCGACCTTGGAGGTCAGTGAAGACCACCCCCTCCGTGATATTTTCAAAGGTCAGCGTTGGTGGGTGCAGGGTGGGTTGAGTACATTTGCGCTCGGTGATATCACAGAATACTGACAAAATTGCCGGCTCACTCTTCAGGGTCAGGTAGCGCATGGAGACAGTTGCCCAAAACACCTCCCCATCTCCCTTCTGTAACTGCACTTGAGCCTCCTTGACCGAGCCATTGCTCTCTAGCAGCCCCCGTAATTCCAGCCAATCAGAGGTTTGGTAGTGCAGGTCAGATTGTGGACGACCGAGTAACTCTTCGATCGGTCGTTTCAGGGTGAGGCTGAGTAAATCGTTACAATAGAGGAGCAAACCATCCGTAGCACGACTGATGGCCAAGGGAATGGGGATGGCTTCGGCAATAGTAGCAGCTAATTCCATAAACCCTTGCAGTAGCTCTGATGTTTCTCGCAGTGTCTTTTCCAGATGAGGCTTCCACTCACAACCCGGACACTGTTCTGCGATCGGGTTTTCTGGTTGTTGATGAATCGATTCTTCTTGGCTGTGTCGCACCTCTGGGCTCCTGCACCCTGTTGCAAACGACTCTCACTATAGAAATTGCTGATCCCTGATGCAGAGATAAGGTGAATGCTTCGATCTCTGTATATGATTTTACTTTTTTACTTCTCAAGCAGAAAGTATTTGTTACTAAAGTTTAAGAAGTTCTAAAGAGATTGCCAAGTTGTCAGCTGACTGGTGCTAAGCAACGAACGGCCACTGACTGGGGTAAGTTTTTATTAGAGCGAGGCATTTTGCCAACCGTGCAACTTCAGTTCCCCACCGGCAAGCCAACATTGCCGATTGAAATAGCCTTCTGAGGAGGAGAAATGCTGGAATCTTACCGCCAACAAGTCGCTGAGCGAGCTGCTTTAGGCATTCCGCCGCTGCCGCTTTCTGCTCAGCAAACGACAGAACTGTGCGAACTACTGAAAAACCCGCCGCCGGGGGAGGAAGAAGCTTTGCTGGAATTGCTGCGCGATCGCGTGCCCCCTGGCGTCGATCAAGCAGCTTATGTCAAAGCTGGCTTTTTAACTGGGATTGCTAAAGGTGAAATCCACAGCCCTTTAATTGCTCGCCAGTGGGCCGTGTACCTACTGGGTACGATGCTGGGTGGCTACAATGTGCAATCCTTAGTGAACTTGCTGCAATCTCAGGAACCTGCGATCGCAGAATCCGCCGCGATTGCCCTCAGCAAAACCTTACTCGTCTTTGATGCCTTCCACGATGTCTTGAACCTCGCGGATGTGAACCCCTATGCCAAGCAAGTCATCGATTCTTGGGCGGACGCAGAGTGGTTTACCGGTCGCCCGAAATTAGCAGAAGCGATCGCCGTTACCGTCTTTAAAGTCCCCGGAGAAACCAATACAGACGATCTCTCCCCTGCAACCCACGCCACCACCCGCCCTGACATTCCTTTGCACGCTTTAGCCATGTTAGAAACGCGGCTTCCTGGTAGCTTGCAAGCGATCGCTGAGTTAAAGCAAAAAGGCCATCCCGTCGCCTATGTGGGTGATGTCGTCGGCACCGGTTCTTCCCGCAAATCTGCCATTAACTCCGTACTCTGGCACATCGGGACTGACATTCCTTTTGTCCCCAATAAGCGATCGGGCGGTTACATTTTAGGAGGAACGATCGCTCCGATTTTCTTCAACACTGCTGAAGATGCCGGTGCCTTGCCCATTCAATGTGATGTCAGTCAACTGGAAACAGGAATGGTGATTACCATTCACCCTTACCAAGGCAAAATCACGAACGAAGCCGGAGACGTGATTTCTACCTTTAGCCTGAAACCTGACACCATTCTCGACGAAGTTCGCGCCGGTGGCCGCATTCCCTTACTCATCGGCCGTACCTTAACGGATAAAACTCGCGAAGCTTTAGGCTTACCAATTAGTGAAGTTTTCACCCGCCCCACCCTGCCCGCCGATACCGGCAAAGGGTACACCTTAGCACAGAAAATGGTCGGGAAAGCCTGCGGTTTACCTGGAGTTCGCCCTGGCACTTCCTGTGAGCCACGGATGACCACAGTCGGTTCTCAAGATACCACCGGGCCAATGACCAGGGATGAATTAAAAGAACTCGCCTGTCTAGGATTTAGTGCCGATTTAGTGATGCAAAGTTTCTGCCACACGGCCGCTTATCCTAAACCCGTTGATATCAAGGTTCACAAAGAATTGCCTGATTTTATCGCTCAGCGGGGCGGTGTTTCTCTGCGGCCCGGAGACGGCATTATTCACTCTTGGCTCAACCGGATGTTATTACCAGATACAGTGGGAACCGGGGGTGATTCTCACACTCGTTTTCCCTTAGGAATTTCCTTCCCCGCCGGTTCTGGTTTAGTGGCATTTGCCGCCGCTTTGGGGGTAATGCCCTTAGATATGCCAGAATCTGTTTTAGTGCGGTTCAAAGGTGAATTGCAACCAGGCGTTACCTTGCGGGATATTGTGAATGCGATTCCCTATGTAGCCATTCAAAAAGGATTGCTGACGGTTGAAAAGCAGAACAAGAAGAATATCTTTGCAGGTCGGATCATGGAGATTGAAGGCTTGCCGAATTTAAAGGTTGAGCAAGCCTTTGAATTGACCGATGCGACGGCGGAGCGTTCCTGTGCTGGCTGTACCATTAAGCTGAGTGTGGAGACAGTTTCTGAGTATCTACGTTCTAATGTGGCGCTGTTAACCAATATGGTTGCGCGGGGTTATCAAGATGCTCGGACGATCATGCGACGGGTGGCGAAGATGGAGGAATGGTTGGCGAATCCAGTTTTAATGGAAGCCGATCCTGATGCCGAGTACGTGGAAATCATTGAGATTGATTTAAACGAGATTAAAGAACCGATTGTCGCCGCTCCGAACGACCCGGATAATGTGAAATTATTATCGGAAGTCGCAGGCGATCGGGTTGATGAAGTATTCGTCGGTTCTTGTATGACGAATATCGGTCATTATCGAGCCACAGCGAAGGTATTGGAAGGGGAAGCAGCGGTGAAGACGCGGCTGTGGATTTGCCCACCGACTCGCATGGATGAAAATCAATTAAAGCAGGAGGGAATTTACGGAATTTTTGGCGCTGCGGGGGCGCGGACCGAGATGCCTGGTTGCAGTCTTTGCATGGGAAATCAGGCGCGAGTTGCCGATCAAACAACGGTGTTTTCAACCTCGACTCGCAACTTTAATAACCGCATGGGCAAGGAGGCACGAGTTTATCTCGGTTCTGCGGAATTAGGCGCTGTTTGTGCCATGTTGGGACGAATTCCTACTGTGCAGGAATATCTGGAGATTGTGGGTCAGAAAATTGAGCCGTTTGCTGGAGATTTGTATCGGTATTTGAATTTCGATCAGATTTCTGGTTTTGCCGATGAAGGGCGAGTGATTCCGTTGGAAGAGATGCCTAAAATTGAGGATATTTTAGGCATTCCGGCGGGAGTCTTGAGTTAATCCGATTGTAGGGTGGGTAATGCCCACCCTGACAAATGATCGAGTAGGTACTGAGTTACCAAAAATGGCATTAGAGTTAAATTAAGGGGTCAGAAAATCCAAGTGTTCTCCTGGTTGCGATCGCAACTCCTCCAAACTCCCTTGCATTTTGAGCTGTCCGTTTTCCAGCAGCACAATCCAATCGGCCCGCTCAATCGCTCTAGGTCGATGGCTAATCATAATGGTCGTTTGACCTCGCCTGTGAGCAAAGAGATGGTCTAAAACTTCCGCTTCACTCACAGGGTCTAGAGAGCTCGTAGATTCATCTAACATGAGGATAGGTGGTTCATTCACAATGGCTCTAGCGATCGCTAAACGTTGCCGTTGTCCGCCTGAAAGATTAGCACCAAATTCACCTAAGACAGTTTGATACTTATCAGGCAGTTTGCTGATAAATTCGTCAGCTCCCACTATTTGGCAAGCTCTCACGATCTGCTCAAAGGTCGCATGAGGAGAGCCAAGGCGAAAGTTTTCAATCAGGGAGCGGCTCCAAAAGTGAGCGTCTTGGGGCACTAAAACCACTTGTTGTCGCAGGCAATCTAAAGAAAGGTCTTGCAAGTTATAAAGACCCATACGAATATTGCCAGACAAAGGCTGATATAAACCCGCTATTAACTTAACAAGCGTACTTTTACCACAGCCTGATTTTCCAATCAGAGCAATTACTTTCCCTCCTGGAAGAGTCGCAGAAAAGTTTTCGAGAAGAGTTACTCTCCCACTGTGGTAAAAATTGAGTTTGCTACATATAATTTCAGCATTTCCAGAAATTTTTACAAATTCTTTTTGAGCATGAGATTGAGTTTCAGGAGTCGCCTCAATCACTTCTGTCAGGCGCTGCGTTGCTGTTTGGGCGCGGTAAAATTCATCGGCAAATCCAATGACTGTCACAATGAACGTGAGGAAATTACTATTCATACTATTAAAAGCCAATAGCTGACCCATCGTTAATGCTTGATCGATTACCAGACTACTACCCAGCCAAAGTAAAGCAACGCTGCCCAGGCTGGAAACTAATCCCGAAAAGCTATTGTTAAGAATACTAATTTGAATCGTGCGAAAAGTGAGATGAGCTAAACGCCCGAATCGACTCTGGAATTCTTCCCAAAATTGGGGGGCTGATGCAGTCGTCTTGAGGGTCAATGCTCCCTTAAAAGTTTCCACTAAAACACCTTGATTGCCTGCCTCGGTTACTAAGACACTGCGAGTTTTTTGTTGTAGCGGTGGCAGAAAAATTGTCGCGGATAAAGTCATGATGACAGCAAAAGCAGCAGCACCTAGAGTTAGTTGCCAGCTATAAAATAGCATGAAGCTCACTGAAATTACAGCAATCAAAAATTGACTGGGGAGATGAACTGCTACTTGAGATACTAACTGATTAATTGCTTGAATATCTCGCAGGCGGCTGACAATTTCACCGCTACGGTGAGATTCATAGTAAGGCAAAGGTAAGCCCAGCACTGTCCGGCAAAATTCCAACACCAGTCCTAACTGTAACCGCTGGGCAAAGTGAGCGATGAGATTAGACTGCACGAGTTGTAGGCTGCTGCTGGCGAAGTTCATAGCTGCAACAGCAATGACCAAGCTATTGAGCAATTGAGTATCTCCCCGCACCAGCACCTCATCAGTCAGGATTTGAATGAAAAAGGGGTAAGCGAGGGAAAGTACACCAAGCACTAAGTTAATCAGAAATGCCTCTGCCAAAATTGCCCGATAAGTCCAGAGTGGCTTTAAGAAACGCCCAAATCCGCCTGCTTTTTCATCGGGTTGGGCAAAGAAGCGGGTAGAGTCCGGTTCTACTAAAAGCATCAAACCATTCCCCCAACCCTCTGCTAATTCTTGGCGAGACAAGTAACGGATGCCAACTGCGGGATCGGCGAGGACGTATTTTCTACCTCGTTTGCCATAGAGAACGACCCAGTGATAGCCCTGCCAGTGAATAATAGCGGGCAAAGGTACTTGATTAAGCTGATCTAAGAGGACTGCTGAGGCCCTACCACCTCTGGCATTAAAACCGAGTGCTTCAGACCCTCGCTTCAGGCCGAGCATTGTGGTTCCTAACTGTCCAGTGCCTATGGCTTCCCGGATGCGGTTGAGTGTAAAGGTCCGCCCGTAATGTTTAGCAATAGAGGCAAGGCAAGCGGCCCCGCAGTCTTCTTGGTTGTGCTGTAAAATACAAAAATTTTTCATAAAAAGTGATAAAAAAGTGAATGATTAAACACAGTAAACTGTTAACTTTTAACTCAAGCTAAAGCTTAAAGCTCATATTCAAAAATGTCTACTGTAAAGATAGTAAATCCTGAAGTAACTCACTGTCGAATTCGGCTTTTATTCCCCTTTTACAAAAGTCACTGTCTGATCTAACCTTTGGCAGAAGAAAGATGATTTAGAGTTCAACCCAAATAGAGATGGCTGGTTTTTTCTATTTTGCTACTAGCTTACTAATAAAATTAATGTAAGGTTGATCCTCAAGGACGATGTAAAGTTAGTGAATCTAACAGGAATTAAAAATATTTTTTGCTCTCCAACAAAAGTTAGCCTTTTTTATTTCTAAAAAAAGAGGCTTGATCGAGTCAAAGGTTGCTTCACTGTAGATAGCTTTTATTTTCGAGAATAAAAGCGATTCCGATTCATAAAAATGATGGAGATGATGGTAATGAATCAAAAGAATCAATCGTCCAATTTAACTCTAGACGGCTCTTTATTTGAAGAGCTTTCCGAAGTAGAATTAGAAGCTGTATCTGGGGGCGCAGGTTTAATACAAGTTGATGTGATTAACAATGACATCTTAAAAAATGTCAATGTGGGTGTGAATGCAGCAGTGCTAAGCACCAAACCAGCTCTGTCCAATAACTTCCCACTGGTACAAGCATAGAAAACTCAGCCTGGTACGGCTGATATGGCTTAGTATTCTCTGAGTAAAACGCCACAACGGTTGCTCAGAGAATGCTGCTAAGCTGCTAAATTTTTCGCTTCTTAGAGCTAGTAAAAATTTCAAAAGAAGTGATTCTGAACCGAAGGCAATGATTACAGGTTAAGTATCTCCATGTTTGGCGATCCTGCTTCAGAATTGCTCCGCCCAGTTAGTAGTGAAGAGTTCCTGCCACCGATTAGCCGGTGGACAACGTTAGGGGGTTTATTAATCGTAGGAACAGTTGGTTTAGCCTTTGGTCTGGCTGCTATCACTCAATATAAAGTCACGGTCAAAGCTGTTGCAACTGCACGCCCCTATGGAGAATTACGAATCGTTCAGGCTGCCAGAGGAGGGACTGTTAAGAGAATTGAGGTGAAGGAGAATCAAGCGATCGCTAAAGGGGAGGCGTTAGCCTATATCGACGATTCTGACCTGCAAACCCAAAAAAGGCAACTGCAAGGGAATATTCAGCAAAGCCAAGAGAAATTATCTCAAATCGATGCCCAGATTCGCGCTTTAAACGGTCGAATTGCTGCTGAGGGCGATCGCGCGAATAGTACGCTAGCCTTAGCTGAAGCCGAACTCAGCCACACAGCGCGCGACTATCAGGACAAACAAGCTACCAGTGTTGCTGAAGTGAAGGAAGTAGAAGCAAACTTAAGGCAAGCGCAACAGGAATGGGAAAAAGCACAAGCGGATTTGAAATCAGCCAAAGCCAGCTTGATGTCAGTTGCAGTTGCTTTAAAGGGGGCAAAAGCGAAGCGAGAGCGATATCAGCCTTTAGCAGCAGCCGGAGCTATTCCTAAGGATAAATTAGAGGAAGCACAATTAGAAGTTGCTCAGCAAGAACAAGCCTTAGCATCGCAAACAGCAGTTGTTGAGGGACAAACAAAAACAATTGAGCGACAACAACAAGCGATCGCAGCCGCACAAGCGAAGTTGCAAGGAGCTAAAGCCTCCCTGAATCCTAACAAGGGAACGGTGACAATGGCACAGGAGAAAATTGCTCAGCAACGCGCCACAGCCAAAGCAGTTCTCGACCAATTAAAGCAAGAAAAAGAGCAACTCATTCAGCAACAAGTTGAGATCAACAGTCAAATTAAGCACGATTCTCTACAACTCCAACAGCTTGAAACCGATCTGAAAACTGCTGTGGTTCCGGCGCCAGTAGCTGGCACAATTCAGCAAATCAATCTTCGCAATCCAGGGCAAGTAGTACGCCCTGGTGATATCATTGCTCAAATTGTCCCTAGTGTAGCTCCTTTAGTAATTAAAGCTTCAGTGAAAACTCAGGATCGAGACAAAGTAAAAATTGGTCAGGAAGCGTATATCCGGGTTGATGGCTGTCCCTATCTTGATTTTGGCCTCCTCAGAGGGAAAGTCAAAGGCATTTCTCCAGACTCTTATACACTGCCAAAAGATGCCAATGCCACTTTCGGGAGTCGTGCTATCGCAGGTGCTGCTAGCTACTACGAAATCACCCTTGAACCAGAAAGCCTTGAGTTGAGTTCTGGAGGGAATCACTGTGTCATTCACTCTGGCATGGCGGGTACAGCGGATATTATTTCCAGGGAAGAGACTGCCTTGCACTTCATCCTCAGAAAGGCGAAGTTACTGACCGATTTTTGAAAGTCTAATTGCTTTTTAATCAGCTTTTTTAAATTAATAATTTATAATTACAGCAGGTAAAATTTCTGCCAAAAACTAATTTTATCTAATTGAAAGCGCACGAACTTATAGTGATACTAGCTTAGCACAAAAATTGATACATAAACAAGAAAATTTCTCTTCTAAAATGGCAGCTCCTCAATCTCATCATCGGCACTCATACTGGAAGCATTTCCCACACTACTTGCAGGTGAATTCACCCGATAGCGACCGTTCCCTACCCCCGTTTCACTCCCAGAATTCCGGTTCACCTTCCGACTCCAATCAATCACCTGAACCTGACTCGAATTTCCTGAAAAATTGCGACGACGGCTCATCAATTCTGCACGCACATCTGCTAACAAGTGTTTGGCAAACCGTACCGCTGCCTCAAACTCACTCTCCGTCGAATGTTCAGACCACTTCTTATTCCGACGGCGCTTAATATACGCAAACACCACTTTATGCAGCAATTGCCCATTATTCTTATAATAATCAAAATCAATATCCGCGATCGCCACTGCTCCCCCAAACACCCCCCCTTCTTCCCTCACCATTAATGGCAGCAAACACTCTAGCGGGTGCTCAATTAAACTCCGGCCTGCTCGGCCATCGGGAATCAGCCAAGTTTCATCCAGTAAACCGAAAATTTCCGCCCTTACCCGCGTCCCATATTTTGCTTGCAAACTCTTCTTCACTTCATCGGGTCTACAAGATACGATCGCATGAGGGACTTGCACCTCAGTTCGTTCAATTTCTGCCTCTAAACCCTTGACAAATATCTCATAAGTCCCCTCTGGCATGAGTTCCCGCAGTGGTATTCCATCTCGGCAGAGTTCCCCATTGCGATCCAGTTCAAAACCTTTTTGTTGAAGGACCGTTTTCCGACGATAATCGCTGTAGGTCATTGCTTCTCCATTTACTACTACCATCCAATCTAAACCAATGTGTTGTTTGAAATGAGCAATCACCTCTTCTCGTTCCTTCCACATCGGTTTCCTGACTAATTCTGTTCCTGTGGGCAAATTAGACCAAACAGGTGTAATCTGTACAGTCTTATCATCTAAAATCGCCTCAATTTGTACGCTCAAAGAACGAGTGGCTCGAATTTCTGATAAGCGGTCGCTAATTAAATTCACCGCTCGATCTTGAATCGATTCCTGCGGTTCCTCCGCTGCTTTTTGACTCGTCTCTGGCTCAATTTGACTCAGCAAATCCTTCGCCGCCTCTTTAAACACATTATACAGCCCCTTCTCTTCCGAAACCGAGGAAACAATCGGCTCATTGGTCGGTAAATTAGAAGCCGGTGCTGTCCCCATGATTTCCCCAGATTTTTTAGGAATTATCCCCCCTAATTCTTGACTTAAATTAAACTTTGGAATGCTGGTCTCAGGCGAAGCTTCCTCAGCAACCGGAATGCTCAAGACAATGATGTCTCCCGGTTCTAACCTCCTTGTATTTGAGAGCTGAATCGTCGTTTCTCCTGCTTCATATTCAACCACAAGCTTCGGCTTTTCTTCCGCTTCCAGCGGACTCCACGCTCCTGTTTCTTCATCCCAATAACCACTAATGGGGGCTGTGACTTGCCCTTGTAGGAACCGCTCAAATAGTTCCCCAATTCCTAACGCTTCATGGCTGACCACTACCCCCCAATTTGGATGTTCTAAATTCGGAAACTTATCCGGAGAAGGGCCCGGAACTCGGCGGATAATTCTCCCCCATTCCTGTTCTCCTACGGTTAGCGACCGCATCACACATAGGCAAACACTGACACTAGCCCAAGGATGAGAAAAACCCTCTCCCACCATCGAACAGTGAACTAAACAAATTAATTCGCCGCTAAAAAATTGTTTATAAATATCGCTCGGTCTTCCCGCTAAATCAAATCCTTCTCGTTCCGAATGTACTAACCCAACTCGACCCTGCAAGAGCGGAAAAGAATCGAGAAGTTGAAACAACCGATGAGCGTGAGGAATATTTAATGCCCTGACAATCATCGCGTGTGGCTGACCACTCGTTCGTTTTAAAGCAAGAATTTCCACTGCTTTTTCTAAAACGGGTAAGCAGAAAGAATCCGCTAATAAAATTTTCCGAAACCATTCTTTATGAGATTCTGCTTTGGCAAAAAAAGCTTCTGGCTCATATTGAACTTCCTCGCCGTTTGCTTCTTCAACTAAGAACGCTTTGCTTGTGGCTTCTTGATACATCAATCGCTTAATCGGCGGTGGATTTAGTTTCCAGGCATCTTGAATATTAAATTCAAAATCCGCCACAGGAGAGTAGCGCATCACCCACTGACCCTGCTCAGATTCCTCATCAAAACTGGTATAGCGAATATGGGGAATGGGTCGGGAGTCAGAGCGAAATCTCGAACCAGTGAGAAAACATAATAAACTGCGGTCAAAATAGTTAATAATAGTCCGATAGGTACTGGCGCTGACGTGATGAGCTTCATCAATTATTAATAAACCAACTTGTGCCGGGTCTAAATCACCCCTCTGCACTAACGTAATTAAAAATTGCCGATTCACGACCAAAATATCGGCGGTCTCTAAACTAAACGCATAACTCCGCCACTGTTCCGCCTTCAATTCTGCAATCTGTGGGGGGGGTATCCCAGGTAGTAAAATCTCTAAGTTATAGAGGGGCCACTGGTCGTAAAGCGGGACATGAGTCATGGGGTGGGTTGGGAAATCTTGCAGAATGCGCGATCGCAGCGTGCAATTATCCACCACTACCAACACTTGCCGACCTGTCATATACTCGCCTAAGACAAACGGCAAGCACTCGATCACCACACTTTTGCCTGTCCCCACCCCCATCAGCAAATAACCGGCCCCACGATTCGGCGTGCGCTGACTGGGATTGAGTTCACCCCTCGCCGCCTTCTCCAACATCTTGAACAACGCTTTCTTCTGATGCTCAAATAACTTCGTCTTCCCCGACATTAACCGTTCAATGACAAGGGCATTGTAAGTGGCGAAGTAATTGACAGTGCGACTGCTGTTAAAAGACATTGGCATCCTTTTCATCTTTATTGCTTTTCTTTAAGTTGCAAGTGCAGCAAAGGGCCTGGCCGTTATAAACTGCGGTTGCACCTCCCTTTGACCAGGGTGTTTTGTGATCGGCATGGAAGTTATCGGCCGTCAGAGGCGTTAAGCAGAGTTCGCACCGATAATGAGCTCGTTGCAGAATTAAGAGTTTTTGAGCCGCCGTAAAGGTTCGCCTCATAAAGACCTAAATTGTTTCTCAATTTATTGAAAATTATAAGGTGAATTGACTTATTCGCCAACCGCTTCTCTCGCTCGAAAAGCAAGGAAATTACTTTCGCTGCGACCGCTTACCAGTGGCATCAAAGTCAGAGGGTTAACTTTCCAGGGAGAGCGATCGGTAATCTATAAAGTGTTGAAAGACCCAGAGAGTGATTTCCAACTGTTCAGGGTGAATCTGTTTCAAGCTGAGAATCTGACAGTAGACCTAGCTCAGCAATAACACAGGTCAAAGCATGACTGTCCCTGCGGTGAGGGAAGGGGACAGGAGGAAAAGGGGAAAGCGGATTAGGTAATTTGACTCTCTCTCTCCTACGGTTTATCACTGCTGTAGTTTGTTGGGTCGATGGTTCTCAACTGCGATTCAATTGCTTTTTAAGGGAGACTGACTTTGTTTTTGGAAGTAATTAAAACCTATGTTTTTAATAATAAATTAGATGAAATTGAATGATCTTTTTGAATGTATTACTCAAATCAAGAACTAAAACTAAAAGTGATAAAACCCCAAATAAAAATCATCAATCCAGAAGCTTTATTGACTAAAATCAGCAGGCGATCGCTCAATTTTTCTCGAATTAAATTGACGCTGCTACTCAGTAATAACCACCACAACGCCGATCCTAAAAATACCCCAAAAACTAAAATTGCTGCATCCAGATAATTGCTACTTCCACCTGCAATTCCCAATCCCGCAAATACCCCAGCAAAAGATAGGATGGTCATGGGATTGGTCAGGGTTAGAAAAAATGTAGAAGCATAATTTCCTAACAGTCCTTTTCCGAGCGATTCAGCCGCTTGCTGCGTCGGTTGCGCCAGAAAAATTTTTACTCCCAAATAGCAAAGGAACCCACCCCCAATCACCCGCAGCCAGATTTGTTGATTCACTAAAAAACTCGAAATCAAAGTTAACCCAAACCCGGCGATCGCACCATAAATTGCATCGGCGGTCGCCGCTCCTAAACCAGAGACTAAACCAGCGATTTGCCCAGTCGCTAAAGTGCGACGAATACACAATAAACCAATGGGTCCCACTGGGGCAGCAATTAAAAAACCAAGGCTAAGACCTTTGTAGAAAAAACTAATATTCATGGCTTTTTGATGGGAGTAGGTTAGTTGTTCATGGGAACAGTTAAAGTCGCTATAACTGACCCCAGAAAACTAACCCTGATTCTTACCAAAACCACTGAGTTAGTAACTTCGGCGCTGGCAAAATAATCGCCAGTAAGAGTGCGATCGCGATTAATCCCCCAAAATCTCGCCAGTTATCCAACTCGCTGACATCATTTAAAGCTGGTTCGTCATGCAGGGGCATCAAAAATAAAAGAATTGCCCAGAGTAATAGTCCAGGTTCTAACAGCGAGAGTAACAGCAGCAAAAATCGGGAAATTTGCCCGATTGTCATGCTAGTCCGCTGACCAAAAACTGCGTGAACAATATGACCGCCGTCGAGTTGTCCCACTGGCATCAAATTAAATGCGGTTACGACTAAACCCAAATAACCTGCTACGGCAACGGGGTGCAAGTCAATCGCCTTTTGAGCCGTTAAAGCACTCCCCAGAGTCGCCTTGCTCAATAACATCAGCAAGAGGGAAAAACTGGGATTAATCGATTCAAAATTTAACAGACCTGATTTGGCAGAGAGGGGGACAACCGTGGAGTGAGCTAAACCCCAAAGTAGTATAGGAATTGTGACGATTAAACCAGCAATCGGTCCGGCAATGCTGACATCAAACAGTGCTTTTCGGTGCGGGACCGGATTCCGCATCTGAATAAAGGCTCCGAAGGTGCCAATGAAAAATGGAAAAGGAATAAAATAAGGCAGCGTTGTCGGAATTTTATAGAAGCGAGCGGCTAAGTAGTGACCGGATTCGTGAACTCCCAAAATTAGCATCAGCGCGATCGCATAGGGCAACCCCTGCATCAATAAACCAGCGTCAGATGGCAACGCTTTTTCAGGAATACCAGCAATTTGTGTGCCGCAGACCGTCGTAGTTAACAGCGTGATTGCGACCAAAGTCAGGGCTAAGAACGGCCGAGTTAACGGTTCTGATTTGACCGCGACTTGAGCCGTCTGACTGCGGGGGTTGGGAACCAGCGCAAAAAAAGGTTGCCCATTCATCGCTGTTTGAAACAGCACTAAAAAGCGATCGCCAAAATGCTCCTCGATCTTGTCCCGTACCGTTTGATAAGCCGCCTCCGGGTTGGTCCGCAATTGACCCCGGCAAATCACCGCCTGCGGTCGATATTCCAAATTCCGCAGCACATAAACAGACCAAGGAAAACAATCGCGCAGAGTCGCTTCCTCAGCTTGATCGATGGGTCGTAGCGATGTGGCTGAATTGACAGCTTTTCCCACCTGTTCGGCCTCCTCCGTAGTAACCTTCTCTGGTTCTTTGCGTCCCCACTGCACCAGAAACCAGTACAGACAAGGACAGACGATGAAAGGAACGATCGCCAGTGCTGGTGGCATCGTCTTGCGATCGCCATAGATCAAAACCCAGGTGCTCCAAATCAGCGCCGGAGCCATCATCACTAACCACAGCACCCACACAGGAGTACGGGTGAGGTGACTCACACCGCGCTGCAAAATAAAGTATGTAATCAGTCCTAGCAGGAGCAACCATAAGAGAAAGAGCATGATATCTATCCCAGTCCGTCTAGCGCTTTGAGATTTAAGATTAGAGACTTTAGATTCAGGCCGATCGGTCGTGGCAGCGATTCTTGAGATTCGCAGGTCACTTGAGATAAGATCCAAAATCTCAAATCTAAAATCGTAAATGCTTCCTTGACACAACAAAGTTCTGTACCCAAACAACCCCGGCCTGTGCTGGAAAACGTCTTTGCCTTCCCACCCAACCGGGATACGCTAGGAGCGACAGCTTATTTCATTGTAGAAAACCAGATGAACATCCTGGTTGATTGTCCAGCTAATGATGAGGTAAATTTGACTTTTTTGCGGGAGCGAGGTGGGGTGCAGTGGTTATTTCTCACCCATCGGGGGGCAATTGGGAAGGTAAAGGAGATTCAGGAAACTTTTGGCTGTGAAATCTCGATCCAAGAACAAGAAGCTTATCTATTGCCCGGTTTAAAGGTGATGACGTTTCAGCGAGAGTTCGCTTTTTCACAGCACAGCCAAGCAATTTGGACTCCTGGCCATTCTCCGGGTTCTTCTTGTCTCTACTACAGTGGCAATGGGGGAGTTTTGTTTACAGGCCGTCACTTGCTACCGGATCGCCAAGGAGTTCCCACCCCTCTGCGGACTGCCAAAACGTTTCACTGGTGGCGACAGCTTAACAGTGTTCAGCTTCTGCTCGATCGCTTGAGTCCCGATCGCCTGCATTATCTCTGTCCCGGCGCTAATACAGGCTTTTTGCGAGGCCAGCGAGCGATCGAACAAGCCTATCAGCAGTTGGCAAGTCTGGATTTAACGGCTTTGTCTCAGTTGGAACCTTTGTTGTAAAGGCGATGGAAATGAGTGAAAAGCAGAAAATGTTGGCCGGGGAACTCTATTTAGCTGCCGATCCAGAATTAGTCCGCGATCGCCAGCGAGCTCGCCGCTTAACGAGAACCTATAATTTAACCCATGAAGCGGAACCAGAAAAGCGGTTAGCAATTCTCCAAGAATTATTCGGCTCAGTCGGCCCCAAAGTTGAGATTGAACCACCTTTTTACTGTGACTATGGCAGCAATATTCGTGCAGGTAACGGTTTATACCTGAATTTTGGCTGTGTCATTCTCGATTGTCACCAAGTCGAAATTGGTGAAAATTTGCTCTGCGGTCCTTATGTGCAAATCTACACCGCTTATCATCCAACTGCTCCAGAAATCCGCCGTTCCGGTCTAGAATTGGCAGCACCCGTTTGCATTGGAAATCAAGTCTGGATTGGTGGTGGTGCAATTATTTGCCCAGGAGTAACCATTGGCGATGGCACTACCATTGGTGCTGGCAGTGTTGTTGTTAAAGATATTCCCGCTCATGTAGTTGCGGTGGGAAATCCTTGCCGAGTGATTCGGTCTTTAGCTGAAGATTAAAACAGAGAAATTTAGATTCAGAAGGGTGCATCAAGCAGCGTTAGCATCTCTAGGATGTTAAGTTAAACTTTGAGAAAGACAACGAGGAACAGAGAAAAGCAAACGTTTCTCGTTTTCCTTTTTCTCCATTCCCCTCACCAGCCACCTACCCACTGAATCAAGCAAGATGGAACGAATTGATTTGAAACTCTTTCGCCGCTTTTGGGCGGTCTCAAAACCCTACTGGTTTTCCGAAGAAAAATTGGGAGCGAGAACTTTATTAGCATTAGTTGTATTTTTACTCATCGCCTTCAATGGTCTGAGCTTAGCCTATAGCTATGCGAATCGCAACTTGATTAATGAACTCACGCAAAAAGATATTTCCGGCTTTTATCACTCGCTGCTATTGCAGTTAGGTCTCTTGATTTTCTTTGTGCCTGCCAGTGTTTTTTATGACTATACAAAGTCTAAATTAGGGCTTTACTGGCGACGGTGGATGACTCAGAGTTTTTTGAAAAAATATTTTACAAATCGCGCTTTTTATAAAATTAAATATAATAAAGAGATTGATAATCCCGACCAACGCATCGCTGAAAACATAGATTCTTTCATTGAGGAATGTCTCTCTTATTCTCTCCAGCTCCTCTACAATCTGGGTCAATTGATTGCATTTATCGGAGTCCTTTGGTCAATCAATCAATTCCTTGTGGTTTTTGTGTTCGTTGCGGCTGCTTTTAAAACCCTTTTTACAATTGTTATTGGTAAGAAACTGATTAAATTAAACTTTAATCAATTGCAATTCCAAGCAAATTTTCGCTATAGCTTGGTTCATGTCCGAGACAATAGTGAATCCATTGCTTTTTACCAGGGAGAGGAGCAGGAATTAGCAGCTATTCATCAAAAATTTGCTGATGTTTTCAAGAATTATAATGCCCTGATTGGTTGGCAGCGACATCTCAATTTTTTTACAACAGGAACCAGCTATATCATTCCTTTAGCTCCCCTCTTTGTTTTAGCTCCTCATTTTTTTTCAGGTCATTTAGATTTTGGAGCCATCAACCAAGCGATAGAAGCATTTACCATCGTTTTAGATGCTCTGAGCTTTATCGCAGATTCTTTTCAGGGAATCAGCTTATTTTCAGCTCAAATTAATCGGTTGTCCACCTTTGAATCAGCGGTTTCTCAAGCAACCACAGCACCAGCACCCGAAAAACCGATTATTGATGTGGTAGAAGATTCCCGTTTAGCTCTGAGGCGCGTAACCGTAGAGACACCAAACTATGAGCGGACGTTAGTGCAGGATGTTTCAGTAGAAGTTCCCCCAGGCAAGGGAGTGATTGTAGTAGGACCCAGCGGTACGGGGAAGAGTTCTTTATTGCGAGCGATCGCAGGTTTATGGAAGGCAGGAACCGGTTGCATTGTCCGTCCTAAACCTGAAGAAATTCTGTTTTTGCCTCAACGACCTTACATGGTAATGGGGTCTCTCCGCCAACAATTGCTCTATCCCCGCACTGACTTTCAGGTTAGCGATGAAGTGCTACAAGCTGCACTTGCTGAAGTGAATTTGAGCGATTTAGCAACCAGAATTGGTGGATTTGATGTGGTGCTAGATTGGGCAGATGTATTATCTTTAGGGGAACAACAGCGCCTTGCTTTTGCTCGTTTGCTGCTCACCCATCCTCTCTATGCTATTTTAGATGAATCAACCAGTGCTTTAGATGTAGAAAATGAACAGCAGCTCTATCAGTTACTCAAAGCAAGACAAACTACATTTATTAGCGTTGGTCATCGTCCCACATTGATTCAGTATCACGACTCAATTTTAGAATTGCAAGGACAAGGGAAGTGGCAATTAATACCCGTTGCTGACTTTGAACTCAGTTAAAAAAATCCCTTGGCCCCAAGCTGCGATCGCCAGCATCCCTGGTTCTGTATAATGGCAGCAGACAGGTCTAATCTCTTGACAGAACTGTCTCTCCTGCTGTGTTTGGACGGTACTCAAAAGATTTTTATGACAACTGCAATTGCTGGTCCTAATGCTCCCGATCTCTGTGCGGACGACTACCTGGTAGTCGGTTTAGCAACCTGCTTTATCAAAGAAGACGGCGAAGTTCACCAAGTTAAAATCGTCGAACCAATTCCCTCGGCAGCTTTAGAAGCAATTGTCAAGGGGATTCCAACCTCTTATGAAATGGCTTGCGGAACAACTTTGGGAGCGGTACTCAAGGACGAAACGCCCCAAATGCTGCCGGAGTTTCCCAAAGAAGCTCAATTTGCTGATGATTTTAACTTCCGAGCGGTGGCAGCAACCCGGACTTATAAAAGTCGTCCTGCGGCTCAGTCCCACGTCCCCTTGGGAACGGTGCGTCGTGACTTCAACTACTCCGTCGATCGCAAGCGCGTGCTCAATTCCCAGCGCATCATCCGCACCGAAGATAACGTAAAACAGCACGAATATACTCATAAAGTTCTGTGAAACTGTCAGGTGGGCAATGCCCACCTGAAGCGTTAACCATCCCTCAAACTGTTAGGTTTAAAGGATTAAATTGAGAGATTAGCATGACGGTTTTCAGTAGGTTGAACCCACTCAACTGAGATAAGTTTTAGTGAGATTAGCATTGATTGAAATCAGCGAGAGGAAGAGACAGAGGCATCATTACCGCTACCCACCGCTTAGATAGCTCCTCATTGCTGACAGTCACCACTTACCAGCCATCAGGATTCGTTTCAGGTACGCTAGGATTTAATCGAGTCAGATTGGTATAGCCATGCGAAGCTTTACTGGGATAAAGTTGCGAGGATTAATTCGGTTGTGGCAAGTACGGAACTCGCAAGGGTGGCGTCCTCGCCACCTCTTGGTATTGCTGATTATTGGCGGGACTACGTTAGCAGTGAGTACAACTGCTGGGCTTAGTTATCAAATTGTACGGGGATTAATTCTGGATAAATTAAAGCAAAATGCTTTACTGCGAGTCGAACAAGGCGTTGACGAGATCGATCAATGGCTCGTGATTCAGAAAGCAAGGGTAGAAACGATCGCCAGTAGTCCCATTGTTCGCTCTAATAATTGGCCCTTAGCAGCACCTTACTTAAAATCAGAAGCAGAACGGTTTAAGCAAGACTTTTTCATGCTGGCGATGGTGACGGCCGACGATCGAGCTCATACCACCCTCGGAGGAGAAGCAATTGTCAGCGATCGCAAACACGTTCAGCAAGCAAAAGCTGGAAAACTTTATGTTTCTGACCCGATTATTTCTCGTACCACTGGCTTAGCAACCGTTGTGGTTGCAGCTCCGATCTGGTCAATGCTTCCCACTGCCAAACAGCCGCAGGGAGTGCTCCAAGGTAACGTGAAATTAGAGCGAGTCGCTCAAGTGATCAACAACCTTAAATATGGCGAGGGGAGCTATGCTTTTGCACTTAATTCCGAAGGAGTCCCCATCATCCATCCCGATCAACATTTGATCGGAAATGTCGATCAGCCAGCACCCAGTTTCACGCAATCTCCAGACCCCGATTTAGCTGAACTAGCTCGCCAGATGGTCAATCAAGAACAGGGAATTAAGCTGATTCAAATTCAGGGAAAATGGGATTATGTTGCTTACCTCCCCTCCAGAGAAGCTAACTGGTCCATTGCCTTAATCATTCCCCGTTCTAATCTTGAAAAAGAACTTCACGCCTTAAATTTATTAGCAACAGTTGTCGGAGGATTGTTAGGTGCTGCACTTTTGGCCACTGTGATTTTAGTGAGTTTATTTGAGCTCACTCGCAGCCGCGCTGATACAGAAGCATTGCTGAACCGCTTAACCACTCGGATTCGCTCTTCTTTAAACCTGGATCAAATCGTGCAAACAACGGTTGAAGAAGTGGGTAATCTTCTCCACTTAGAACGAGCAGTATTTGGCTGGTATGACCCTCGTCAGGAAACCTTAGAACTGTGCTGGGAATATTGCCAGGAAGGATTAACGGAGCAATTAGGTCTGTTTTATATCGATCCTCCTGGGGATTTGGGAGCGAGACTTCAGAGAGGAGAATTAGTGAGCCTCAAACCTGCTACTTCCTCGATGAATGATTCAGAAAAGCTGGAACTTGTAGAACTCAAAAACCACCGCTACTTAGCAATTCCGGTCCGAACTAAAATTAATCAGTTGGGGTATCTTTTGGTGAGTGCGAGTCGCTGGTTGGGTCATCCAGAAGAAATAGAATTGTTACAAGCAGTGGCTGACTCCCTCGCGATCGCGATTACCCAATCCCACCTCTACACCCAAACTCAAGACCAAGTTAAACTGTTGGATCGAGCGTTGACGGATTTGAAACGCACTCAGTCTCAACTGGTACAAAGTGAAAAAATGTCTTCTTTGGGTCAGTTAGTCGCAGGAATTGCTCACGAAATTAATAACCCTGTTAACTTTATTTATGGAAATCTTACCTATGCTGAAGAGTATATTCAAAAACTCCTCAACATGATTGAGCTATTCCGCGAAGCTTATCCTGACCCTCCTCCCCCCATTCCGCAGGAAATAGAAAACCAAGAATTAGATTTTATTCGGGAAGATTTACCGCAAATTTTAAATTCTATGAAGCAGGGTGCTGAACGCATCCGGCAAATCGTCCTCTCTTTGCGGAATTTTTCCAGAGTGGATGAAGGAGAGAAAAAAGCGGTTGACCTCCATGAAGGCATTGATAATACGCTCTTGCTGCTTCAGCAACGCCTTGATGACAAAATTTCTGTGATCAAGGACTATAGTCATCTCCCGAAAGTAGAATGCTATCCAGGTCAACTGAATCAGGTATTTATGAATTTGCTGAGCAATTCTCTGGATGCTTTGGCAGGACTAGAGCAGTTAGAAAAAGTGATTACCATTACAACCAGAGTGGCAGAACACCACCCAGAGCAATTTGTAGCAGTCACGATCGCAGATAATGGTCCCGGCATTCCTGTAGAAATTCAGCCGAAAATTTTTGACCCTTTTTTCACAACTAAACCCGTTGGTAAAGGCACTGGGTTAGGATTAGCGATCAGCTATCAAATTATCACAGAAGTACATGGCGGTCAAATTAGCGTTCACTCTCCTCCCTCTGGTGGCACTGAGGTGGTCGTAGAAATCCCCATTAAGTCGCTAATTCCTGCCTAAAAAAAGAGTTTTTGAGTGGGTGTCGGAGGGGGATTTTTTTAATCAGTAATGTCAGAATCTTACGGCTTTTGCAGCAGATCGGATCTAATCCGTTCGTTTTCTGTTGCTAAGCGGCTGACGATTCAGCATCAATCTTCAAATGAAATTCCTGTTCGCAGGATTGCTTGAGTTTTTTGTAAATCTGAGCAACTGAGGAATTTTGAATGAATTCTTGCTCCCGTTTGGTAATAAATTTCAGGGTTCTGCTGCGGTAGAAATATTTATGAGAGTTCATCACCGACCGCAGAATGATCTTTTCAAATTCAGGATAACGAACATCACCCCCCAAAGAAATTTTTAAGGAAGAGTGATACTCTGAGCTTTCCCAAAAAACAGATTGAGGCTGATAAGTTAAACCCAATTTTTGAAACAACTTGGGAATGACGACCTCTGGAGGATTAAGCTTTAAAACTTCATAAACATAAGTCACCATCGGAATTTTTGCTTGAATGACTTGTTCTCTGATTTTTTCCAAATTTTCATAGGCAGATACAAAAGCCTGGAGGCTGGTTTTAGGAAAATGCTCTAACCAAGAATCATAAGTGGCGATTGGTTCCCTCGCTAAGGAAATTACCAACAAATTTTCCTTCGGCAAACCAGCATTCAACAAAATCTGTAAAGGGTTAAATGTACATTCTTCAACCCGACTCGGTCCAAAACACTCTTTGATGAAAATGGTTTGCTGAGAACTATTTAAAACTAATTCCGGTTCTCCGTATCGAATTAAGCTTTTAATCGGCTGATAAAACAGTAAATCCACCGCCGGCTCAAATACTTTTAAGAAGGCTGATGTACCACTCCGAGACGGCGCAAAGGCTAACACAACTTTTTTGGGGACTTTCTCGATCTGAATCCTACTCTCAACTTCAGATTCTGGCAGAAAAATTTGATTGCCCAAGACTTGGAACGTTGTTTGAGCTAACATGATATTATTTAGTAAGAATGCACCTATTACTACCTTAGCATTCCCAAATTTCTATAAAAGCGATCATTAAGAAATTTAATCTCATCAGAAGTGCAGCTACTCCAAAAATTTACCAGCCTCTGAGAATAATTTATGAACAGCAATAGCTCCCTTTCTCCTCCTTCTCGACAAATGTCAGTAGAATTTCGACTTTCTAAGTTAATGCACTTAGGAAAAAATCCGTATTCCCACGGGTGGCGCCCCCGTCGCTTGATCTTATTACTGATCGTAAGTTGCACCACGGTCGCGGTGAGCGCAACGGCTACCTTCAGCTATCAAATTGTACGAGGATTAATTCTAGATAATTTAAAACGAAACGCTTTATTGGAGGTGAAGCAGGGCAGTGATGATATCGATCAGTGGTTAGCCACCCGTAAAGCAGAACTAGAAACCGTTGCCAACACTCCTCCAGTTCGTTCGATGGATTGGTTTTTAGCTGAACCTTATCTACAATCTGAAGTGAAACGGCTCAAAGAATTTTCTCATTTAGCTTTAATCGAGCCAGATGGTTCCTATTACACCACCCTAGTCGGTCGAGCCAATGCTAATGTCAAAGACCGCCGGCATTTTCAAAAGGCGATGGCTGGGCTGGTTTATGTCTCTGACCCTACCATTTCCCGGACGGTCAAACAAGCGATCGTCCCGATTTCTGCTCCAATTCGCTTAGACTCCACGCGGCGCGAACCCCCGATCGGTGTGATGAATGGCGTGATTAAAATCGATCGCATTGTTCAAGTCGTCAGCAACTTGAAGTATGGAGTTGATAGCTATGCTTTTGCCCTCAATTCCCAAGGCGTTCCCATTGTCCACCCCAACGGCCAGATCATGGGTGGCATTGACAAGCGAGTGCCGAGTTTTTTAAAGTCAGCAGATATGAATTTGGCAGCCGTTGCCGAGCAAATGGTAGAAGGTAAGACGGCCATTGTACTGACTCAAATCGAGCAGCGATGGGTTTACGTTGCTTTTCTCCCCTTAGAAGAAGCGGAATGGTCGATCGCACTCGTCATTCCTCGCTTGAACCTAGAAAAAGAACTCAATGCCTTAAACTTGCTGGCGGTGGTGGTGGGAAGTCTGCTGGCAATGGCGATGGTGACGGCATTAATTCAACTTCGTTCTTTTGAGGAAACTCGCGCTTTTGCCCAGAGAGAGACGCTGCTTAACCGTTTAACCGGTCGTATCCGTGCTTCCTTAGAAATTGAGGAAATTTTGCAAACGACCGTTGAGGAATTAGGAATGCTGCTGCATTTAGAACGAACGGCCTTTGGTTGGTATGACCCTCAACTGCATTCTTTAGAAATTCACTGGGAATATTGCCTGCCTGGATTGCCTTCCCAAGTGGGGCGATTTAGTATGGAGCAAAGCGATCCAGAACTGCAACTGGAACAGGGAGCCGCGATGGTTTTACCCGCAGCAACGGCCCTGAATAGTAGTCTGCCTTGTCCACCCGTTTCTTTTGAATTAAAAGCGGGCTGCTATCTGGCTTTACCGGTTCGTAGCAATCGCACTCCTAATAGTAACCCAGAGCAATCGATTGGTTATTTGCTCTGTAGCCATTCTACTCCTTGGCTACACAATCGCGAGGATAAGGAATTGTTGCAAGCGGTGGCGGATCAACTGGCGATCGCACTCACGCAATCAGGCCTCTATACCCAAACTCAAGCACAAGTCAAGCTGCTCGATCACGCCCTGAATGAGTTAAAAAGAACTCAAGCGCAGTTAGTCCAGAGTGAAAAAATGTCTGGTTTAGGGCAAATGGTCGCCGGAATTGCCCACGAAATCAATAACCCCGTCAATTTTATTTATGGCAATCTTCCCCATACAAGTCAATACCTGGAAGATTTGCTGGCATTGGTGAGTTTGTACAAGCAAACCCTCGAACAAGTGCCGCCGGAAATTAGTGATTTTGAAAGTGACATTGATTTAGAGTTTATCGAAGAAGATTTACCGTCTCTTCTGAAATCCATGAGAATGGGAGCGGATCGCATCCGTGAGATTGTTCTCTCGCTGCGAAATTTCTCTCGCTTGGATGAGGACGATCAAAAGGAAATTGACTTACATGAAGGTTTGGAAAATACTTTACTCCTGCTTCAAAATCGACTGAAGGACAGAATTTCTGTGATGAAGGATTATGGGAATTTGCCTTTAGTGGAGTGCTATGGCGGTCAACTCAACCAAGTCTTTATGAACTTGCTTGCCAATGCCATTGATGCGGTGGAAGCAGGGAAACTCAAAGCAGATTCTAGTCAGGAAGGAAAGCTGACGGTTCCAACTATTACGATT
>JBLNEP010000074.1:0-5376 GCA_050262755.1 Actinomycetota bacterium
ATACTTGGGGCTGCATCTGCCTGCACTGAGGCTAGAAACATTTACGATTATGAGTATGGCACAGTATTTTTTAAAGTGCAAGTATATTTTACAAAATGTCCAGAAAAAAAGAAGCACTTACACTTTCAGTTCCTCCTGGTACTAAGGAGCAGCTAGAAGCGATCGCCCGTCGCCTCGGCATCTTCTGGGGCAAAAGCCCCAGTCCATCAGGCTTAATCGTCGCAGTAGCCCAGCAGCAGCTAGAGGTAGGTCAGCCCTTTACCCTTAGCCAAGTACAAGTACAATCTCTCCAGCAAGGAATCAAAGCTTTGATCGATGCAGGTCATATTCGAGACGCTGAAATCGTTGCAGCCTTGATATTGGAACGTGGCAACCTCAACAATAAAGACCGCCCAGCTCTCATGCAGCAGGTCAGCCAATTTACTGAGGCGTGGCGCACCCGAACTGACCAGCTTATCAAGGAAGAGCAGCCCTTTAGGCTGCTTTACTGCAAGCGTCCAGAAGAAGAACTGGAATACACCGTGCGCTATGCCGAGGTGTCTTTTGAAGAAAAACGCTTTTACTTGAACATCTGGTGCGAGGAGACGGAAGATATTAAGGACACTGAGTTTCCCGAACTCATCCACAACCGATGCTTGCGCTTCGATCGCATCAAAGCGATTGTCCCTACCAGTGGAGAATGGCGCGGCTGCCTGGATTTTATCAAAGTGTACTTACACTTTCATGGAGGAATGGTGAAAGCCTATGAAGAGCGCCAAGGCAAGGACATCAGCAATGAAGTAATCGGAGGTGTTCGCCGAGTGGTGCGGCGCGTGTCCAATCCCTTTTGGGTGGTTCGAGAAGTCTTGCGCTACGGTAAAGACTGCGAAGCGATCGCCCCGGAAGCGTTGCGACAAAAAGTCAAGGACGAGGTGCGATCGCTCTACAAGCTGTATGGTATGGAAAGCGAAACGTAGGAAGCGAGCGATCGCGCCATACTGGGAAGATGGTGCGATCGCTACCAGGTGGACATTCCCCAGTAATTCCCCAGAATCACCACCAGCAAACACCCATCCAGACATAAACCAATCAACCCGTACCTCCAGGATACGGGTTGAAACCACAAATGCCGCAGCCACAGCAGCCAGTACAGTTTTAACGAACCCTCCTGGCTTCAGCTACGCCACTATAGACTCAAGAGCTGCTTCCTCCAACCAGAACAAATTCCAATCTTCCTGAATTGGGAGCCACCTCGGATTGGTTGCCTGTCCTGTATGCCAGTCAAAGACCACCAAATTAAAGGCAGTAGAGAATTGCTCGAATTGTGGCAAACCTTGCTCAATCCACACTACAAAGTCTGGATTTAACTCGAACTCCTTAACCACCTGATTTGCTAAATACTCTACCTCCTCTGGCTTCCGACGATCTGTTCCTGTTTTCATAGAAAAGATCGCCATCTGGACTGGGGGATGGGGTGAAAACAGACGAACATGATACTGAAGTGTGCCTGTTCCCAACCCCTGAGTGAAAACCTTGTAACAAGGGAGCTGATGAATAAACTTCATGGTCTCCTGACTACTCGACATGATCGTGACTCCTCTGGCAGATTTACACAAAAACAAGGGAACGGTTCAAAGCAGAAATCAGAGTGTCCGTACATTGGGCGACAAGCAAGTGAAGAGTTCCTTACCTTAACAGAGGCATTTCTTGCCAGCCATTGCGACAGAACCAATAAACCTGATGTTGCCGGACGTTGCGGAGCATAGCGCGAGAATAGCAAGGTTAGAAAGTCATAAGGATTGGAAAATCAGATTCAAAGGCTGCTTGAACTGTGAACCTAGCTAACAGGTTTGAATCGATTTCACATTCTTATGAAACTAAACCGAACTTATGAAGGATCCGTGAATACAGACCGAATGTGACAAAAAAGTAACAAATCTACACTTTTTGAAAGAACTTTCAGCTTTCTCTATTCACTCCTACTTCATTCACCCCACCCAAACTCAGTTTGATAGCCTGTGGCGAAGGGAAAGAGCAGAAGGAAAAGGGAAAAAGGGAAAGGAAGAGAGGAAAGGGAAAAAAGAGGAAACAGAGAAAGTGAACAAGCGATTAACCACTGTACCTTAGATCTGTTCTCAACAACTACTGTATTGACCCAGCCAAAAATTCAAAGCATCACTCTACCCTCTCTGATGGTATGCCTAACATCTAGCCTTGCGATCGCCTCTATGAGTAAGGGTGTCGGAGGTACAGCACTGATTTACATAACTGCTTTTGGTAATGACACCGAAGGCAGGTGATCTCTTTCTAGCAGCACTATACGCTAATTTCTAGCCAAAGCCTGATTTTTAGCTGATATCCTTAACTTAGCTCTGCCTCGCTCAGGTGGAGCTTTTTAATCATGACTGGTGTTGTTGCATCAAGAGGGGTTGGAGAAGGGAGAGACAGGGTAGGTTCGATCGCCCCAACCAAAACAAACCATGAAAGTTCCATACCACATCCGCAGCGGGTCCGACTCCGGTCCTAAATGGAAGCAACGGGGAAGCCTGACCTTCTGAATGGATCGAGCAGTGCTGGAGCTATGGCTCGTCCCCCATTTACCCCTCTTTTGCCACTCTGGTCACAAAAAAAACTGAAATTCTTATAGCAAGGGACTTCTAGCCACTAAGCTACCTTTCTAGGTTTCTATCAGTAACTGCTTGCTTAATCATCCATTTGGGAAGCTTCCCATCATTGGGCTGATATATTACTTCCCCTAGACTGAAAGAGGAGGGGTAAGAATTGGGCACAAGAGGCAAATCTTACTTCACCTAAATTACGCGCCGTACTCACTGCTATAAGAATCAAAGGACGATACATACCGCATAGCAATCATCCTTTATTTAGTGGGCGGGAAAATTTGATGCACAAGTAACGCCATCGCTTAGCTTAGCCACCTTTGTTGTTTTCCCGTTCTATCAAACGGGGGATTGACAAAGGCAGTCTTGATGCTACAATCGTATTACAAAAAGGGGACTTACAAAATGTATTACTGGGACCTGTAAGTCCGGATCGTGTCGATCCGGCAACTCATCAACCGTCTGAAATTTACGAGCGCCGTTCTGTTGAAGCCCGATGGCAAGCTGTTTGGCAGCAGACACAGATTTACGAAACCGACATAGCCAGAGCGATCGACAAAGCTTCTCCAGAGCATCGTCCTTTCTACAATTTGATGATGTTTCCCTACCCATCGGCAGAAGGGTTGCACGTTGGAAATGTGTATGCCTTCACGGGAGCGGACATCTACGGTCGCTTTATGGCGATGAACGGTCGGGATGTCTTTGAACCGATGGGGTTTGATGCTTTCGGTATTCACAGCGAGAACTTTGCGATTAAGAAAGGGATTCATCCCGAACAATTGACAGCACGGAATATAGAACGATTTCGAGAAACGCAGCTCAAGCGCATTGGCAACCGCTTCTGCTGGAATCACGAAGTCCAAACCACGAGTCCGGCATATTACAAGTGGACGCAGTGGATTTTCTTGCAGTTGTTCAAAGCGGGATTAGCCGAACGCAAGAAAGCATCGGTCAATTGGTGTCCGTCCTGCAAAACCGTGTTGGCGGACGAGCAAGTGATTGCAGGGGAATGCGAACGCTGTAGTGCGATCGCTATCCAACGGGAATTAGAGCAATGGTTTTTCCAGATTACCCGCTATGCCCAACGCTTGTTGGATAATTTGGAGCAGTTGGACTGGTCAGAACGGGTGAAAACAGCACAGCGTAACTGGATCGGTCGTACTGAACATGACGGCATAGTGCAGTATCACTTGCGGGATTGGTTGATTTCCAGGCAACGCTATTGGGGACCGCCCATTCCAATTATCTATTGCCAGACTTGCGGCACGGTTCCGGTTCCAGAAGACCAATTGCCCGTTGAGTTGCCCCAAACGCAGGACTGGTTGCCGAAAGGAACAGGCAATTCTCCGTTGGCAGACATTCCTGAATTTGTGAATACCACCTGTCCGCGCTGTGGCAGTGCGGCGCGACGAGAAACTGATGTATCGGATAACTTCTTGGATTCTGCCTGGTATTTCTTGCGTTATCCCTCCAGCCATTGTTCGGATGTTCCGTTTGACCCACAAATTACTGCAACCTGGTTGCCCGTGGATATGTACATTGGTGGAGCAGAACATTCAGTCTTGCATCTATTGTACAGTCGCTTCATCACAATGGTCTTGCACGATTTGGGATACATTCCGTTCGAGGAACCCTTTCGATGCTTCCGCGCTCATGGTTTGCTCACCAAAGATGGAGCCAAGATGAGTAAATCTAAGGGGAATGTGGTGAATCCCGACCAGTATATTGAGGAATACGGTGCAGACACATTGCGAACGTATTTGATGTTTTTGGGTCCTTATGACCAAGGAGGCGTGTTCTCCGAGCGCGGGATGTCAGGAATACAGCGTTTCTTGAATCGAGTTTGGCAATTGGTGATGAGATATCAAGGCGCGATTCAATCCGATGGATTGGATATAGAATCCCAACGCGGGTTGCATCAAACCATTCACAAGGTGAGAGAAGATATTCAAGCCTTGAAGTACAACACTGCGATCGCGACCTTGATGAGTTATCTCAATACCTTGGAAGCCAAAGAATATCTTTCTCAAGCAGAAATCAAGTCCTATTTGTTGATGTTGGCTCCCTTTGCACCCCACATCACCGAGGAACTTTGGAGTCGCATGGGTGAATCCTATTCAATTCATCAACAGCCATTCCCTCAAGCTAATCCAGAGTTTCTTGCACCAGCACAAGTGAGGATTGCCGTTCAAATCAACGGACGGACTCGAACCACGCTCCAGCTTGCTCCTGACGCCTCTGTTGAAGAGGCGATCGCATTGGCCAAACAGTCAGAATCCTTGCAGCGTTATCTTAACGAGCAAGAGGTTCGTCGTGTGGTTTATGTACCAGGTCGGATTATCAATCTTGTGATTTGATTGTTGCATCTGATTTGTTGAATGCTTGACCGCTGGTGAAAGTGTGTACATTTTCTCTTCTCGCCAGTGGTCATTTGACATTCGCTACTCTGATGGATTCAGGACCGTTCTTGCTTTGCTCATATATTCCCTCACGGCTGAATCCATCGCTTCTCGACTGGCAACTTCTGCTCCTGCTTGTTGATACATTGGGTTGAGCGATCGCTCAATTCCCGCATCACCTCCAGTAAATTCTTGAATCAGTGCTTGTAAGCGTCGAGCTAATTCTTGCACCGCTTCACTGCTTGGGTTAAGCTGTGACGCATTGAATTTAACGTGAGTTCGGGTTAAAGAGACTCAGGCAAAAAGCCATCGGATATAAGGGATGGTTTCTTTGGCTGGTGAGAGTAGGCAATCAATCCGCAGACCAAATTGATCAAGCC
>JBLNEP010000075.1:0-28283 GCA_050262755.1 Actinomycetota bacterium
TCGCGGGCTTTTTGCAAGGCGGCTTCTGCTTGTTTGCGATCGCTAATATCCACGATCGCCCCAATCATCCGAACTGGTTGTCCCTGGGGGTTCCGGATCACATAGGACCTCTCCCAGACATCTGCCCACGAACCATTAGCCCTTAGAAATTGATATTCAATGAACAAAGTGTTTTCATGGCTCTTCAACACCGTCTCTAACTGGGACAATACCCTGTCTCGGTCTTCCGGGTGAATCTTATCAGACCAATAGCTTAACATCAGTTGAATTTCGCTAGCTTTGTAACCAAAAAGTGTTTGGTATCCAGGCCCTAACCAAAGGTGATTGGTTTCAATATCCCAATCCCACACTGCATCATTCGTGGCTCGTGCTACTAGTTGAAATCGCTCTTCGCTGACTTTGATTTGAGCAGCAGTACGCTGTCGCTCAGTAATATCATGACCCACCGTTGCTAAGCACATCGGTTTACCCGTTTGGGGATGTTCAATCAAAAAGATATTCACCTGTAAATCAGTCAGTTGATGGGTCTGAAAGTGACAAATTCTTGCTTCTCCTTGCCAGGAGCCTTTTGTCATCACCACTGGCAAAGCTCTCTCTTGCAAAAATGCCCAACTTTCGGGAGTGTAGCAGTCAGAAAGATTCGTTTCTCGAATTTCCTTGAAGCTATTTAAACCAACCAATTCTCGCCCCGCATCATTCAGGTACAACAGGTTTCCTTCCTGGGTAGACATGGCAATAAAGTCACTACTGTTTTCTACGAGCGCGACAAATTTCCGCTGTTCTTCTTCGGCACGTTTGCGGTCACTAATGTCGCTGGCAATTGCTAGAAAACCAGTGGTATTACCTTGGGAACCTAGCAACGCTGTAACAGACAGTTGCACCGAGAAATGACTGCCATCTTTACGGATGTAAGTCCACTGACGCTCTTCCGTAACGCCCCGCCGTGCTTTGGCAACCAACGCCTCAAAACCAGGTTCAATCGTTATTTCCAATTCTGTTGAGAGCTCTCTGGCACGTTCTGCTAATTCTTGGTGTTCGTGCAGGAGAACGGGTGTTTTTTCCCCAATAACTTCTGTCGCTGTATATCCTAACATTCGTTCGGCAGCGAGATTAAAAGTTAGAATGATACCATTAGCTCCAGTTGCTATGATGGCATAATTAGCACTTTCTAAAATCGCCTGCTGAAGCGTCAAGGTTTCTTTGAGAGCTGTTTCTACCCGCTTGTGTTCCTCCATATCCAAGATGGTAGAGCGGCCCATCACAAAGTTTCCTTCTGGATCTTTAATTGCTTTACAGTTCAAAATAACTGGCAATACAGTCCCGTCTTTACGAAGAAGATTGAGTTCTAAAGCTGGGAGGTTCCCCGACTGTTTGTAAGTAAGAAATTTTGAGTTGAAAGCTTGTAAGCTATCGGTTGCTAGCAAGTCAGAAAAGTTTTTTTTGCCAATGATTTCCTCGCGAGTATAACCTAGCCAGTTGAGAAAGGTATTGTTGATTAAAATAAAAGTTCCGCTTTGAGCAATTGAGCAATAGCCACAAGGAGCATTGTTGTAGAGTTCATAATACTGAGCTGCATATTTAGCGAGTTCTTGCTGTTGCTTCTGGCGCAGGCTGATATCTTGAATTTGAGAAACAAAGTAGAGCGGTTGGCTGTGAGCATCACGCACTAAGGAAATCGTTAATAAAGTTGAGACAGGATATCCCTGCTTATGGATATATCGCTGCTCGATCTGGTAGGTACGAAGTTCACCTTTGAGCGATCGCTCAAAGAGTTCAGCACTGAGGTCCCAGTCTTCTGGTAAGGTAAGGGTTTGGAGCGTGAGGTCAAGGAACTCTGGTTCTGAATAGCCTAATATTTTACACAAAGATTGATTGACTTGTAACCACTTGCCATCTATTCCGACTAAAGCCATACCGATGGCTGCATCTTCAAAGGCGCTTCTGAATTTACTTTCACTTTCTCGGAGAGCACTTTCTGCTTGGAGGCGATCGCTGATTTCTTTTTGCAGCCGTGCATTTTGCTCGGCCAGTTGCCGAGAGAGCCGATAATTTCTGAGTTGATTTTCAATCCGCGCTAGAATCTCTTTCGATTGATAGGGTTTGGTAATATAGTCAACTCCTCCCATTTCAAAACCTTGAACTTTGTCAACAACTTCCCCCTTGGCGCTGACAAAAATTACAGGGATTTCGCGACTTTGTTCTGAAGCTTTGAGGTGCTGACAGACGGTATAACCATCCAAGTCCGGCATCATAATGTCTAGCAAGATCAAATCTGGGGGGTTTAAGGCAACGGACGCTAGAGCCATCGCTCCATTTGTGGCTAGCTGCACTTGATACCCAGACTCAAAGAGTAATCTGGCTAAAAGTTCTAAGGTTTCTGGCGTATCATCAACAACTAAAATATTACCTTTAGATTTCATACTTAACCTATTGAATTAGACCCCAGAGGTGAAAAAGCTTAGGAAATAGCTCTATGGGTCAGAGCTACCTCAGCTTTTCCCTTCCATGAAAGTACCGCAGGTGCTTCTCTACCATAGCAGTTCACTTCTGCTGGCTCTTTCCCTGTTTGGTCAGTTGAGTCATTTGATAGTGCTGTTAATAGTTAATTAATTTTATTGAAAGTTAAGCAATTGAGTTTGCTCATTGTTTTTTCCTAAACAATCAAAAACTTAGCACTTCTTTCCGAGCCAGATGTGCTAAATTTATATTAAAAAATAAGAGGGATTAGGAGGCAAAATTGAAATGGGTTCAATCAGCCAACATTTGAAAATAGGAGATTCTCCCTTACTCAGATAATTCGAGAATTTTTTGGCACAGATCTAAAACTCGACGGGGAGGATGCTGGCGGAACTTGATATAATCACACAAAAAAGAGTTCTGGAGAGAACTGGCTGTCTCTGGCTGCAAAGTAAACTGGCCTTGGATCTGGAGTGCAATCGATTTTAACCGTTTGAGGCTAACCGAAGGTTTTTCCAGCAAAGTTATAGTTTTCTCCAGATAGTATTCTAAATCTGACAGTAACCCCGACTTTGAGCGAATCCGGGAGAGGTAATCAGAGATTTCTAGCTTGAGTTCAGCACAGTAAAAAGCTAGAGAATTATTTGTATTTGTCAACAACACCATAAGACACAACCCTCAAGGAATGTGATTGAAACAACTGAGACAAGCAAATAAAGAAAAAGAGGGCTAAGAATCCGGGCAATTACGGGTTAATTACTGACTAAAACTTGTTCCTTAAAATTTAGGGGTTCGGCATTCATCATTTTTAGACCAACTGGTATCAAAAAGGATTTTACGCCTGTTATAGATTGTCTGAGTGACGGTGTCACAAGGAACAGCTATCATCCGTTAAATTTATTTCATTGTAAGAAAATACGTGCTTAACTGGGATTCACTGACAAAGTTTTAATTGTCAGTAATCAGTTTTTGCACATTTTGCACACATACAGATCCTGCCCAAATCTATCTTTTCAATTAAGATGACACCCTAGCATCCGCAAAGAAGCTCAATTTCTTAAGCCTTTTGGCTTACGCATATACACTTATAGCACTTTTTAAGGAAACTGCAACTATTTCCAGATAAGTAGGTATGGGAGGAGTTTACCCTTCTGTCTAGCTTAGTGGTCAGGAAGAAGGGGGAAGGGAAACAAGAAATCAGGAAATTAGTGATGTGCTTGAAAACTGCTGTAGCTTCACCCCAAAAATCTTGACATCCCCTAAAAGCCATGCTAGTAAATTCAGGAAAAACAGGATAATGGTTATTAACTTTTCGCAATCAAACTTAAATTTATATTTACAAATAAAATTTAAGGGGACTCACATTGAGCCGATTCTGCGACTTTAATCAGCATCAATACGCTGCAAAATCCATGCAACCGCCTCCGCTAAATCCCTCGCAATCAAATCTGGTTTTGTGTGGTGCTGATATTCTCCACTCAAAACGCTCTCCCCATACCCAGTCTGCACCAAAATACCTTTACACCCCGCATTGTGCGCCATATCGACATCTGTCGCCTTATCCCCTACCATAAAACTCTGTCGCAAATCTAAATCATGTTCCCATGCGGCTGCGACAAGCATTCCTGTATTGGGTTTTCGCCAAGTTGTCCACCGTGTAAATTCAGGATCGGTTCCCCCCTCTGGTTGGCTTAAATAGGGGCAATAATACAGTGCATTTAATCTCGCCCCCGCCTCAGTTTCTAACAACATACAAAGGCGTTCATGTAATGCTTCTACATGACTCACTGGATAATAACCCCTCGCTGGACCAGACTGATTAGAAACTAAACAACAAAATATTTCTCGGTCATTTAATTGGCGTACCGCCTTCGCAACACCGGGGATCAGATGTAAATCTTCAACTCGATGAATATAGCCAGCTTCTACATTGAGAACTCCATCGCGGTCAAGAAAAACGGCTGGTTGGTTAGATTTTCGGTTCAAAACTACCCCATTGATGATACAAGAACCCTAAAGATGAGAACTACAAATAAACGCGGATGAACGCAGACGACCCGATCGCAATCTGCGTTTACCTGCGGTTTTAAATGCTTGAATGTCCCATGAAGCTAACCACCCCAAACTTTTTTAAGAACTTCTTGAGGTGAAATGTCGGCCATTCTGCCAGTCGGTGACTTGATGCCAATAAAGCGATCGCTCTTGGGCAATAACTTCGCCGGATCGGTCGGGCCAAACAAAGCAACAGTATAAGTCTGAACTGCTACGGCTAGGTGCATGGGGGCACTGTCTGTACACAGCATCAAATTGGCTGCCGCAATCATCGCCGCCAACTTGCCGATATCCTCTGGCACCGTCACCTTCAGAGTTGGACAAGCTTCCGTCAGCTTCGCCACCCACTCCGCATCCTCCGGCCCTTGGGCAACCACTAACGGTAAATTCGGCTGTCGCTGTTGCAAATCTTGGGCGATCTGCCTCCAACTCTCGACCGGGTAAATTTTGTCAATTCCTTTCGACTTCGCCAATTGGCTAGAGCCGCCATGAATCAAAATATAACCGCTTTCTTTAATACCGAGCCGTTGCTGTTCCGCATCGGCCCAGTCCAAATCCTGCTTAGGAACATTAATGCTGAGCGGTCCACAAGGCCGATCAAGGCCGAACCCCCGCAGCAAGTCGTGGTACATTTCGGCTGCATACTGCTCAGTTTTCAGAGGTACGGGGTCAGAGAGAAAGATAGCACCGCTACTGCCAGCATAGCCAACCCGCTTGGGAATGCCAGTCAACCATAGTAGGAGTCCCACACTCGCCCGTTGTCCGAGGGAAATCACTACCTCGTACTCGCGATCGCGGACAATGCCCAACAAATTGGCCCAATCTGCCAAAGCATTACGGTCTTTAAAATTGTAGAGCAGCACTTCTTGAACAGACTTGCAGACTCGATAGGCATCCTTTGCCCTCGGTTCCACAATCACGTCAACCTCGGCATCCGGGTAAGACTGCTTTAGGTCATCCAGGGTCGGGAAGAATAAAATTTGGTCGCCTATTCCGCCAGGGACAAGGGCTACTATTCGCATCGCTGTCACTTGAGCTTACCACCCCATTATTCTAAGGGAATAGATACTGATCGCATCACCCTCCTCGGTAACAGACGCCAACTGAAGAAGGAGAAAGCGGAAAGGGCCAGGATGAGAGTTCCTCCCACAACTCTTGGGGAGTCAGCATTCTACCTGCGTTTTCTCTGAATGATGGGGAAATACCTTGTCCAACGCCGAGAGTCGCAACGTCAGTTTTTGTCTGGTTGATGCTTGATACCGTCATCCTCGCTCCCTCATCGACCCTCCTACACTCGGTTCCCCATTCCCCTGTAAGATCAGCTTCATTGCATACAGATAAATGAGAGGGAGATTGTGCATTTATTAATTCCAGCAGCAGGGATGGGCCGACGGATGGGCAGCAACCGCAATAAACTTTTGTTGACGCTCTTAGATAAACCCTTGCTAGCCTGGACTCTCGAAGCTGCGATCGCTTCCCAGCAGGTTACTTGGATCGGCATCATGGGTCAACCTGAAGATTTTCCCGATTTTCACACCATTCTGGCTAGCTTATCTGTTACGAAACCCATCCAGCTCATTCAAGGCGGCGCAACCCGCCAAGCATCAGTCTACAACGGCTTGCAGGCTCTCCCCGCCAACGCAGAGCAGGTCTTGATCCACGATGGTGCTCGGTGTCTTGCCACCGCTGACTTATTCGATCGCTGTGCGGAAGCGCTTCGTCATTGTCCTGGTTTGATTGCGGCGGTGCCTGTCAAAGATACGATTAAAGTCGTCAATGAAGCTGGCTTAATTCAGGATACCCCCGACCGACGGCTGTTGTGGGCCGCCCAAACGCCACAAGGATTTGAGGTGAAGTGGTTAAAGCATTGTCATGAACGAGGCAAGCGGGAAGGTTGGGAAGTGACCGATGACGCGGCTTTATTTGAGAAGTGTGGGTTCCCAGTGCAGATCGTGGAGGGAGAGGAAACGAACCTCAAAGTCACCACACCAGTCGATTTGAGTGTGGCTGAATTCATCCTCCACCAACGTTGCTAAAGCGAGCCATCTGTTCGCTGTGTGACCCCCGATCGCCTGTGAATTTACTGAGCTAAACAGCCTGCCAAATTTTAATCGTTTTATCGTCACTGCCACTAGCGAGGGTTTGACCATCGGGGCTAATCGCTAGCGAATAGACCCACTTTTTATGACCCGTTAAAGTAGACAGTAATTTCCCCGTCCTTAAGTGCCAAATTTTAATGGTGTGGTCTCGACTGCCGCTAATCACTGTTTCTCCATCGGGACTGATTGCTAGTGATAAGACCCAGTCAGAATGACCGATTAAAGTCTGAAGTCTTTCTCCTGTTGCTAAGTTCCACACATTAATTCTATTATCATCGCCACCACTGGCGAGAATTTGCCCATCTGGACTGAGGGCCAGGGTTCTCACCCAATCAGAATGACCGCTGAGAGTATTCTTTAATTCTCCCGTCTCCAGTCGCCAAATCTTAATTGTTTTGTCGCCACCACTGCTAACAAGGGTTTGCCCATCTGGACTAATGGTTAACGCATAAATCCATTTATCGTGACCGATGAGAGTCTGCAATAATTGCCCTGTCTGTAAATTCCACATTTTAATTTTATGACCCCCACTCACCAGGGTATTACCATCTGGACTAATGGCTAAGGTATAAATCCATTTTTTATGGCCAGTCAGGGTATGGAGTAGTTCGCCACTTTCCAAATGCCAAACATTGATAAAGCTTCTCTCGCTGGTTCTGTGACTACTCGCTAAAGTCTGTCCATCGGGACTGAGGGCAATGGTTAAAATCCGCCCAGAATTGCTTTTTAATGTCTTGAGTAACTCCCCGGTTTTTAAGTGCCAGAGGTTGATATTATTATCTTCGGTGCTACTGGCAATTTCCTGTCCGTTCCGGCTAATCGCTATGGAAGCAGATTTACCGGAATGCCCTGTTAAAGTATGGTTAAGCGCTAGGGTATGGAGGGCAGATTTTCTTTTGGGATGTAAGAGGACAGGACCAGATTTTGACCGGGGGGAAGAAGTTGTTTCTCCTAAGATGAGGTTGTGTTCTGTTTCTAATTGTTTGAGGGTGGTTTGAAGGACTGTCTGCACGATTTCTGGCTGGGAATTGCTTTGGGTTAAGTCAGGGAGCCATTCGGGTAAGCGTGGCAAAACCTGAGCATGAATCAGATGGTGAGCATCGGCAATCCAGCCAGCAACTAAGCAGTGGTAAGTGATTAAAAATTGACAGAGTGCTTCAAAATCTTGGCGGTTGAGTTGATAGTTGAGGACGAGGTTGCTGGTATCAATCCCATGACTCTGCCACCTTTGAACTTTTTCTAAGAGTTCTAAGTTGAAGGCATTATCGCCACCCAATTTTTGGAGTTCTTCAGGATTTTCTCCGCACTCTAAAAGCTGCTGGGCTGTTGCTTTCCACTTGATGGCACGACTGATGGCGGATTCTTCCAAAAGTTTGCGGTAGTTGAAATGGGAAATTAATGTTTTGTAGGAATAGTTTTTTTGTCCGAATCCCCAATAGGCAATGCGAAAGCTGAAAGCGTCGCCGATGATTTCTGATTCTAATAGGAGGGTGGGTTCTGATTTGAGCATTTCAAAGAGAGCTTTGATACTCGCTTCTCGGTGAAATTTCTGACGTTTCCAAGCACTTGCGAAAAATTCGGTGGGTCTTTCTGGGTTATTTAAGTTATAATTTTGATTCAAGAATTCGCTGAGGGATTGCGCTAAAATTGATTCGAGTTCGGGGAGAAAGTGGGCAATTTTTTCTGGTTGATGGGCGGAAATTTGAGGGGGTAAGAGAAAAATTCGCAGCGGTAGGACGCTGTCTGGGTTGTGGGAAGCTAGAATTTGTGACGGTAATAACCTTAAGGGCCAGTTTTCGATGATTTTTTCAGCTTCCGCAAGCTGAAGCTTATTTTTTTTCTCTTTAGATATTGAGTCAGCCGCCATCCATTGTGGTAATCGTGATTTTTCAGTTTCTAATCGTGTTCTGTGAAACTCTCCGCTCCCTCTAGGACTGAGTTTCTGCATCTCTAGAGCTTGCTTATGCTTGAGTTTTGTGATGTTTTCTTCTTGAATGGATGAGAAGATCTGTGCGATCGCAGGCAAGCTTTGCAGGAGAAAGTTTAAGGCTAATTCCAGTTCCATACAGTTGTTACGGGTCGATCAATTTTTTTATTAAAAACCAGGAATACTTGAGCCGATTTTTCATACAGGAGGGTAAGGTCTTGTCTCAATCATACCGATGGAAGATGTAGGTAGGATTAAGTTTTAGTTAAGAAACTCGAAAGTTGAGTTCAGCTTTGGTACTAACTTCCGTGGATTCACAAGAGGGACTGGTTCATCCTGCGTACAATCGCGCAAATTTTGGCGCCATACGGTACTCGTAACCTCCAAAGCGCTGCGATCGGGCCTTGACAGGGCAGGACTGCTTTGCTAGGCTGAACACTAATAGAAAAGTTGTTTATTTGCAATTACAGCTCCTAACAAATGTTCACCCGCAAGCACTACTTTTACTTTTGGTATAAAGAGGTTCACCTGGAGTGAGTCATAGATTCACAGATGAATCTCCAGGTGAACCGCAGGCGAAAATCTGCGGTTTTTGTTTGAACGACGACAGCTCTACTACAGAAAAACACCATGATGGCTTTATTTGGTAGCTGGTTTTATGGCTTTTATTTTTGGCCCAGACGGAGTTCCGGGTAAGTTGTCATGCTGTGTTTTCACGCCTAACCCGGAACTCCTAAAGGTTCCGGGTTTTTTTATGTTCCACTATCCAATGTTTTCAAGGAGAATCTCACCATGCTAGATGCAAAACTGACACTCAAATCTCATCCCCAACACCAAACCACGGTTCAACTCTCAGAAAAAGTGACTGTGGGTGGTGAAGATATCCTGGTAATCGGTGGCCCTTGTGCGGTTGAAAGCTGGGAACAAATGGAAGCAGTTGCAAGCAGCTTGGCCATGACACCGGTGCAAGCACTCCGTGGCGGCGTCTACAAACCTCGTACTTCTCCTTACTCCTTCCAAGGTTTAGGGACCGAAGGGTTGGAAATTTTAGCAGGCGTTAGTCAGCGCTACGGGGTGCCGGTGGTGACGGAGGTGATGGCGATCGCTCAAATTGAAGCGATCGCCACCTATGCAGATATGCTTCAGATTGGTAGCCGTAATATGCAAAACTTCGAGCTGCTCAAAGCGGTGGGTCAAGCAGGTAAACCTGTCTTACTAAAGCGGGGTCTTGCAGCCACGATCGAAGAATTTGTCATGGCGGCTGAATACATTATGAGTCATGGAAACCCCCAGGTTGTTCTCTGTGAAAGAGGGATTCGCAGCTTCGACAATTACACGCGCAATGTCTTAGATCTAGGGGCCGTGGTTGCACTGAAACAATTAACTCATCTCCCCGTGATGGTCGATCCTTCTCACGCTGCTGGCAAGCGGGAATTAGTCGCTCCCCTGGCAAAAGCAGCGGTTGCTTGTGGGGCCGATGGGTTAATCATTGAGTGTCACCCGCAACCCCAACAATCTGTTTCGGATGCGCGGCAAGCTCTTTCTCTAGAAGAGATGATTGATTTAGTTCATACTTTACGACCGGTGGCGACCTCTGTCGGCCGTCGCCTTGCGGAAATGCACCCACATTTTTCCCTTGTGCCAACCGTGACCGCAAAATCGGCTTAAACTCAAAAAAGAATATTGTTGATTCAGTAACTTGGTTTAACTATGGCACTACAACTCAAGGTTCCCACCATCGTTTGTAATGGTTGTGTTGACACGATTACTAAAGCGATCAAAACAGTTGAAGATGAAGCTAAGGTCAATGTGGATTTAGCGGCTAAGACTGTGACGGTAGAAGCACAAGCTTCGGAAGAATCCATTAAACAAGCAATTGTTGCCACCGGTCATACAGTTGCGGAATAAACAGGAAGGTTTCCGACTCTCTCACGGGGTACAACTCGGATTGCGACTAGGATACAGGGAGCGATCGCTCTGTATACGTGTTAACAATCCGTGTTGCGTCACTCCTCATCTAAGTGTTCGGCTACAGCTCGGTACAGAGCTAGTACATGGCTATCCTGAAGGCGGTAAAACACTTGGCGTCCCTGCTTGCGGTAGCTGACGAGTCGCATCGATCGCAAAGTCCGTAGCTGGTGGGAAACTGCTGATTCACTCCTAAGCTGATGTGCAGCTAAATTGCCCTAGCGAAATTGTCGTAATGGGTGTGGGGTGTAGGGTGTGGAAATATGTAAATTAAATGCGTCACAGCTTAACAGCCGGGTTAAGTGGCATCGTGAAGGGTTAGAGCTGGGCTCGAGTTGTCATTCTCTTGTAAAGAGCCTGAACGACCGCGATTCCTCACTCGCCTCAGCTTCCGATCGTCTTTCCTGATTGGGGCGCAGATTCCGACAAATTGTCAGGATTTCTTGGCATTCGCTAAAAAAATATCTGAACATATATTCAAATATCAATAGGTTCTTTGGCTACCAGGAGAAAATTCAATGACTACCGTCAATCAGATGAAATGTGCCTGTCCCTCTTGCCTCTGCGTTGTCACCTTGAGTGAAGCAGTTGAAAAAGGAGGTCAATATTTCTGTTCCTCGGCTTGTGCAGACGGCCATCCTCATGGCACTGGTTGTGGCCATGAGGGTTGCGGGTGCCACCGCTAAAAACAAAAATTTATAAAAGTTTAAGGAAAAAATACTCTCTAATCTATCCAAAGGGGGATGCAGACTGCATCCATTAATCTTTTGAAAGCAGGTTAAGATTAGGTTAAGTTGAAGCTAAGAAAAAGTTAAAATTGTCTGCGATCGGACTTAAGTATCCGCTGAATCAAGCTGAATCGCCTTTGCAGTCAATACAATAGAAGCGAGTTAGCGCCGCGATATTCACACCAACCGATAGACCGTATCAGGTTGTGCATCCTGACCGTAGAAGATTCAGGCTTTAACCCTGTAGGTTGTAATTAGGAGGGAACTATGACACAAGAGCGCGACAACTTTTTGAATCCTCGCAGTCGCTACTACGGAGACTTCTCGCCAGAAAACTTGGCTTTTAATGCTAATTTGCAGGAATTTGCCCAAAAAGTAACTTATATCTGCTCCTTAGAAACAGGTGGCAAGATTAGTTCAGAAAAGGCTTACAAGGAAATTAAGGGGCTGTGGAAACAGTTAAGAGCCTCTAAAAAAAGCCTCGGAATTGGTCAAAAACCTCCTGCCAGCGAGCAAGAGAATTAGACCAGGCGAAAGGGAGGAAAGGGAGAGAAGGGGAACAGACCAAAGTGAGGAGATAAACAGAGGTTAAGCACCTCACACTCTCTTCTCTTTTGCCCTCTGCCTAACCTCAATTCTCACTTTTAGGGTTGCCCTATTGGATTAAGGTGAGACCTGTCCGGCAAAGGGGGTACAATGAGACCCCAGTCCTTGGGCGATCGCACAAGTATTTGCGATCAACATTCCCTGATAGGTATCCGCGCCACTTCCCGGCGGACCCAACCCATCGCTGTAAAGTTCCTGCTCTGAAATCTTGACATGAGCTTCTCTGGCAACAGACTGCATCAGCTTCGGGTTCACAGTCGTCTCTGCAAAAATCGTGGGTACACCCGTTGACTTAATTTCAGAGGCAAGTTCTGCGATGCGTTTGGGTGTGGGCTGTTCGTTGGTGGTAATTCCTTGTAAAGCTCCTACCATCTTAAGACCATAGGCCTGGGCATAGTAATTGAGAGCGTCGTGGGTGGTAACTAACTGACGCTTGCCAGGGGGGAGCGTGGCTAGTTGAGTCTCGATCCAACGATGCAACTGTTGGAGATTACTGGTGAGTTGTTGGGCGTTGCGGGTGTAGAGTTCTGCACGGCTGGGGGCTAATTTTTGCAGTTCGCTGCTGATGACCGCGACCATCCGAATGCCGTTTTGGGTGTTGTGCCAAACGTGGGGATCGGGAACTGGTTCGCCTGCTGAAGGCTTCTCTTCTCCTTCATGGTTGTCCTCTTGACCCATGAGGGGTTTGGGGACAGCTTGTTCGTGGACCGCGACTTTTGCAGCTTGGTTCTTGGTGGCTGCGATCAGCTTAAGCAGGGTGGGTTCGTGACCATAGCCACCATAGAAAATCAAGTTGGCGGTTTCAATGGCTTTGCGGTCTTCTGGTTGGGGTTGGTAAGTGTGGGGGTCTTGACCAGGTTTGACTAAGCAGGTGAGGTCAATGGTATTTTGAGCAATTTGCCTGGTGAGGTCACAGAGGACGCCCGTAGTCGCGACGACTTTTGGCAAGCTTTGGGTGATGGGCGGGCTGGACTGGGGGCTAGAACTACAGCTCACCAGTCCTAGGGTTAGGGCAAGGACTGCTCTGCTCCACAAAGGCTGAATTTTTTTTGGTAGCCTCTTTAACATTTTGAGAATTTAGAACGATAATCGTTATTAGTCGTTACCGTTATAGTATTCTAAAATTTATAGAAATAAGAATCATTCTCATTGGCTGAGCTATGTTAGAAGTTCAAAGTCTTACTGTGAGTTATCGAGGGGTATTAGCCCTCAATAAGTTGAGTTTCAACTTAGAGCCAGGACAATTGGTTGGGGTACTCGGTCCCAATGGTGCTGGTAAAAGTACGATGCTGAAAGCGATGCTGGGGCTGGTACCGGTGCGACGGGGTTGCATCAAGTATGAGGGGCGGTTGTTGAAGGAACAGTTGGGGCGGGTTGCCTATGTGCCACAGCGGTCGCAAATTGACTGGAATTATCCGATCGCGGTGTGGAATGTGGTGATGATGGCGAGAACGGTACAGACTGGTTGGTTTCGAGAACCGTCTCGCCAGTCGCAAGAGTTGGTAAGAGCGGCTCTGGAACGGGTGGGGATGTGGGAATACCGATCGCGGCAGATCGGAGAATTGTCTGGGGGACAGCAGCAACGGGTGTTTTTGGCGCGATCGCTCGCTCAGCAAGCCGACTTATTTTTCTTTGATGAACCATTTAATGGCATCGATCGGGTAGCAGAAGAAATTATCTTTGACGTGTTTTCAGAGCTCAAAGCTCAGAATAAAACGTTGTTAGTCATCAGCCACGATTTAGGCAAAACCTTAAAACAATACGATCGGTTATTATTACTGAATCAGCAGCTCATTGCCATTGGTTCTTACCGAGAAGCGCTGACTCCTGCTAATATTCAAGCTGCTTATGGGTATGACTTGAGCTTACTGTCTGCATAATTGTTTTCTGGGTTAGGAAGCAGTTCGCCTCGGTCATTGTTTAATAAGATAGCATCAGGGATAATTCGACAGGAAAACAGAGAATCTGGATATAAATTTCTCTGGAGCAATCAATCACTCACCCAAAAGATAGATGTTAAATTGGCTGATGGAGCCACTCAATTTTGAATTTATGCGGAATGCCATTGCTGTCGGTGTTTCGCTAGGGATTCTTTGCGCGGTTGTTGGCTCTTACTTAATTGTACAGCAAATGGGCATGGTCGTAGATATGATTGCCCATTCAGTATTAGCAGGTCTTCCTGTTGCCTTTTTTTTGAAAATTAATATTTCCGTTGGGGCGTTTTTTTCCGGGGTAATCAGCGCGGCACTCATGGCTTGGATTCAGTCTCAATCCAAACTCAAAATTGATGCAATTATGGCCTTAATTTTGTCTAGTTTTTTAGCGATGAGTGTCACTTTAATTACGGTGTTACGAGCAACCAAGTTAGACTTAGAAGGGTTTCTCTTCGGCAATATCCTCTCGGTCACGCCTGCGGATACTTGGTACAGTTTGAGTATTACCTCGATCGTTTTGCTTTTGGTTAAAGCTTTTTATAAAGAGCTATTATTTTATACCTTCGATCCGCTGGGCGCTCAAGCCAGTGGGTTGCCCGTAAAATGGATTTATTTAGGGATGATTTCCGTCATTACGGTCACAATCGTTGCCAGTTTACAAACAGTGGGAGCGCTGTTAGTCATTTCTCTGTTAGTGGGACCAGGAATTATTGCTTATTTATGGGTGAAAGAACTCCATCAAATGATGGGGGTCGGGGCAGCGATCGGCTGTTTTGCCAGCGTATCGGGAATGTATGCCAGTTATTACTTGGATATTCCGTCGGGAGCTGCGATCGTGTTAGTGATTTTTGGGTTATTTTTGTTGGCATTTCTATTTAGCCCGACGGAGGGAGTCTTGATGCGGTCGCAGCATCGCCAAGTTAATGATGAAGAATGACTCAAAACCCGGTTTTAGGTAGAAACCGGGTTCCTCGTCTGCCAACTTAGTTAGTGGCAGTAAGCTTCATAAACGCCATCTAGCAGCAAGTTGAGGGCAATCGTTGCTTTTTCAGCCGATGAGAGCGCTTGTTGTTTTTGCTCCTCAGTTTGGCACAGTTGTAACAAAGCTTCTCTGGTAGCCTGTGAGTGAAATTCGTCAGCTTTTTCGTGAACTGTAAAGAAGGACAGTGCTTCCTCAGAATCAATGCCGTAAAACTGTTGCAGCCCAGCTATTTTTGTCGTAGAGACTTCAGGAATTTGTGCTTCATAAGCATACAGTGCTGCTAAGCCTTGGGCTGGTTCTTCGCTACGGGCTAATTCCTTGAGAATGCGGACAGACTCGCGGGTTTTTTCTAAATATTCACGTTGAAGAACGGCTTGTCTCTCTACGCCCAAACCTTCAGCAAACCGCAGCCACAATTCCGGGTGATGGGCGGCACCTTGTTCCTCTTCGATCAAGTTTTCGAGGAGCATTTGGCGAATTTTGAGGTCATCGCAGGCGGCATGAGTCGCGCTGACATAGGTAGGGAAGTTGTGGACTTGCAGATAATATTCCTGGGCATACTCTTGCAACATCTCTCGGGAGAGTTTCCCTTCATTCCACATTTGGTAGAATGGATGTTTGAGCAAGTGGTTTTTTTCGAGAATGGCATTCAGTTGTGTGAGAAACTCTGATTTTGTCATCATTCACTCCTGAGATGGTTGCATGATGGTAAGCATATCAGAATGTTAGCTTAATTTGGAATTTTGTAAAGAGAAAAATAGAGAAATTCAGGAATAAGTTCATCAGAAGCTTGATTACTAAAGGATGAGGCTGCTAAAAACGAGTAATGATTTTTCGGTTAAAAGTGTTTGAATAACTGTAGGAGTCGCTTCTGCCACTGTTCGAGTACCTGGGTGGCAATTGGATGAGCTTCTGAAGCGGTCTGGGTTTCTGCGCTCTGTGAGATTTCAGATAAGATTTCAAAGACTAATGGTACTCCTAATTGTAAGTCCTCCATCTTCTGCCGTTGGGAAAATACGTCCTGGGGGTTTCCTTCCAGGACTAATTGCCCTTTGTCCATGACAAAGATCCAGTCTGCCCAGCGATAGGCTAAATCTAAATCGTGAGTTGCGATTAAAATTGTTGTGCCGGCATTGTGAATTTTTTCTAACGCTGCCATGAGTTGGCGGGTGTGGAGATGGTCTAGATAAGCAGTGGGTTCATCGAGCAGCAACAGTTCTGGTTGTAGCACCATAACATCTGCGAGAGAAACTTGCTTTTTTTGTCCTAAGCTTAAGTTGTGGACTGGTTGCGTTGCTAGTTCCGTCAGTCCAAATTGAAGCAATGAGTGTTCAACGCGCTGAGCGATTTCTGGGGTTGGGAGTTCTAAATTGCACAAGCCGTAAGAAATATCTTCTTCAACGGTTGTTGCGACTAATTGTTGTTCTGGATTTTGGAAAACCAGTCCGACTTTTTGTCGCAATGCTGTGAGAGCCTGACGGTGATAGTCCAGTGGTTTTCCTTTCCAATAAATTTTACCTTTTTGGGGTTTATACAGACCATTGGCTAAGAGAAAAAGGGTCGTTTTTCCACTACCATTTTGACCAATTAAAACGCTCTTTTTTCCGGGTTGTAAGCGGAGATTGAGGTTATTTAAGGCGGGCTGTTGACTGCCTAAATAAGTATAATAAATATGCTCATATTCTATTAAAAATTGCGCCATGAGTCCACCATTCGAGTGCGATTAATACTGCACAGCCTAAGAGCGCTTCTAGGGTGTATCGTTGGAAACTACGATAGCGGTAGGAATGCCAGACTCGTAGATTTCCAGTGAATCCCCGCGCTTCTAATCCTAGCGAAAATTGGCGGTAGTGGGCGAGGGTACGCTCAAACAATTGCCCAATGAGCAAACTAAGACTTTGCATAGAAGTCCGCCAATTTCGATATCCGCAGCGAGACTGTTGAGCGGTCCACATTTCAATCGTTACGGATAGGAGCGTAAAAATAAAACGGTACATGAGTAGTAGCAGTTCTGTCAAGATTTCTGGCAATCCCAGGCGACGAAGTGTCTGTAAGGTCGCTGCAAAAGGAACGGTTAGTAGCACAAAATACATACAGGAAACAGCGGCGAGCGATCGCGTTAAAATCACCCCTGCTTGTTCAATGCCACTGCGACTAATATAAAGGTAAGAAGAACCGAGGTTGAGACCCTTTAAACTATCTAAATGAGCCGTTAAATCAGGAGTTACTGAGGTAACATTGAGGACGAGGGCGGGTAAGCTAGCAACCCAAAAGAAAGTAGAAAAATAAATCAGCCTCCCGTAAATTTTCGCAGGAATTCTGGCATAAACTACCGTCCAAATGCTCATCCAAACGGTAATTAAAACTTGCACGAGGGAGTGAGAACATAAGGCAATGAGCAGGACAGTCATTGCAAAAATGAGTTTATGTTCGGGTGGCAGTTGGCGCAAGCGGTTAGTGTAAGCCAGGGTGTCTAATTGTAAACTCATACATTAGAGATTCAAGCAGGGGAAAAGAGGGAACCCCAACAGCAAGTTTGGATCATTCATCTTTCTTATTTTTGGGTTCTTGATTGACTTCCGAGCGCCCCTGATACCAGCCGATCGCGTAACCAACAACTCCTGTACCTAAACCCGCTTGTAAGGAAAATAATAAGCTTTCAATTTCACTACTAGGTGGCTTAAATACAGCATTAAACCAAGGTTGATATTCAGGCTGAATCTGTGCGATCGCTTTCTTTGCTTCACCGTCGGAACCTGAAAACTCAGCACCGCGCAACAACACCAATGGCATCACCGCTAAGAACACAACACCCGCCAGCAGGAGCCAATTATTCCACCCTTGATTTGATTTATTCATCAGAAATTTACCACTTAATTAATTGCAACTGTTTCAATTCTTCAGCATCATAAGATTGCAGCCAATTCCACACTAAAACAGTTAGCAATCCTTCACTAATTGCCAGAGGAACTTGAGTGACTGCAAAAATGGCGATAAATTTAATAAAAGATGCTAAAAACCCACCACTAGCTGCGGGAAAAGCTAACGCTAACTGGGCAGCTGTAATCCCATAAGTTAGTAAATCCGCTAAGGTAGCTGCTAAAAAAATTGCCAATCTTTGGTTCCCACTGAATCGCAGCGTTAAACGGTAGATAAAGTAAGCAAAGAAGGGTCCAGCAACTGCCATTGAAAACGCATTCGCACCGAGCGTTGTTAAGCCACCGTGAGCCAAAAGCAAAGCTTGAAAAACCAGCGCTAGCGTTCCCAAAACTGACATGGTGAGTGGGCCAAATAACACAGTTCCTAACCCTGTCCCCGTGGGATGAGAACAGCTACCCGTTACAGAAGGAAGTTTTAGCGCAGACAGTACAAAGGTAAAAGCACCTGCTAAGGCAAGCAGCAATTTAACGTGGGGATTTTCTTGAGTGATACGCTGGATTGACCTCAACCCTAAAATAAAGAAAGGGATAAAAACCACCCACCAAAAAACTGCCCACTGCACCGGTAAAAAACCTTCCATAATGTGCATCGCATAGGCGGGGGGAGCAGCTCCAGCAATTAAATAAAAGCTTAATGCCGCCATCAGTGCCAGTTGCCACCAGCGCTGTTTTCGCTTCATTGTTACACCTCCGATCAGCTAAATCTTGAAAGGAACGCCGCTAACCGTAGCGGAGTTGGATGAAACAAGCAATAGCAGAATTGAATGGGGCAAGGAAACTACTACAGATTTTATGAGCCAGTCACTTTTTTATAAAGTCACTTCCAAGGGTAACAGCTTCAAAAATTTGCCCCAAACAAATTGAAAATTACGAGCTAATGACAGCTTGAATCTTCGATTGCTTCAGTTCTCGCCCAATGAAGACTAACTTAGTATGACGCGGCTCAGTTGTTTGCCAAGGACGGTCATAAAAAGATTCGATGCGATCGCCAACTCCCTGCACTACTAACCGCATCGGTTTTTTAGGAACCGCTACAAACCCTTTAATCCGATAAATCTCTTGATCTTTGATCAATGCTTCCAACTTTTTCACAAAACTTTTAGGTTCAAACTCTTGTTCTGCCACCAGATACACTGAGTTAATATCATCATCATGATCGTGTTCTTCCTCTGTATCATGGTGACTGGGGCGAGATTCTAAATTATCTTCAACCGCTGCATTAAATCCCAGCAAGACCTCAGGATTGACTTGACCTGCTTTACAAGGTAAAACTTTCACTCCCGGCCGCAATTCCTGTTTCAACCAAGTCTCAACTTTGGTTTGAGTTTCTGAGTCAACGCAATCAACTTTTGTTAACAGGACCAAATCAGCACAAGCTAATTGATCCTCAAACAATTCTTCTAAAGGTGTTTCATGGTCTAAATTCGGGTCAGCTTGGCGTTGCGCGGCCAATGCTTCCAGATCCCCCACCAGTTTACCATTGGCGACCGCTTCGCAATCTACCACCGTAACTACACCATCCACGGTGGCACTGGTGCGAATTTCCGGCCAGCGAAAAGCTTGTACTAACGGTTTCGGTAAAGCGAGTCCAGAGGTTTCAATTAAGATACAATCAATTTGCTCTCGTCGCTTTAATAATTCTTGCATGGTGGGCAAAAATTCCTCTTGGACGGTGCAACACAGGCAACCATTTGTGAGTTCAACAATATTACTGTTTACCTCTCCTTCATCGTCACAAACTTGACAAGAACGCAGCAGTTCACCATCAATGCCAATTTCACCAAATTCATTCACGAGGACGGCGATTTTGCGGCCTTGATTATTGAGAAGTAAGTTGCGAATTGTGGTAGTTTTACCACTACCAAGAAAACCAGTAATGACTGTAACGGGGATTTTGTGCATGGATAATTTTGCTTTGATTGTGGATGGGGATTAACGACTTTAGCTGTGACTACAAACCGCTGAAGGCGGGAGGGGAGGAATGCGAGCAATTACACCTTTTTTGAGCGGTTCGGGCCGCTCTGACCAAGGCAACAAACCATCGGGTTTAGCATAATATTGGCTGGCGCATTCTAGCACTGCAACTGCACTTTTTTCTTCGCTGACTGGTAAATCTCCAAATAGATAAGTGTACTTGCCAGGAGCCACAAAAGATATAGTACAAGAGTGGCTGCAAGCACTCATACATTCTGTTTCTTGAATCTGGATGCGACCGCGCAATTCCCAAGTCTGTGCGAGTTTCGACAACTGTTCTAAGAAGACTTGACCCCCACTTTTTCCTTCTCGCTTACCATCTTTCCAAATAGAAGCACAGGTTGTACAAACAAAAACAGTATGTTGCATTTGAGTCGAATTTTTTTACTTGCAATGGTGCTGGAATTAAGCCACTAATTCATTGAAAATTAAGCTCATCAAATGCCAGATGATAAGCAATGACAACTTGAATTTTGACCCTTAAGTTTTGGACTTGACCGTTCAAAGCTGTGAGTGATTGACTCTTACTCAATCACTTTCTCGATCGCTTGAACTGCTGCTCATCATTCCAGTTAGGATGCCGTGAAAAATTTAACGCTTAGGGGATAGGGACAAAAAAAACCTGTCTAAATCCTTGCCATTCAAAGCGAAGTGTAGAGCATCGCTTGGAACGATTTTAGCAGGGTGAGGTTTGCTGTTAGTTGGTAAGATTAAAAATTGAAATTGAGCCGCCATTCTGTACCTCGCAGATGAATTGAAGGCAATTTTTAAATCGGCGGGCATTCTGGCTGGGAGAAAGTGAAAATTTCTCCTTCACAGTTGCGGGACAGCGCCGGATTTTCACCGAACTTTCCCCGTTTCCTCTAGCGGCTGATCCCCGCTTAGAACCGACTGAACTTTTGAAGTATACGATACTTTTTAAGAAAAAGCAATTGCAATTAGGTTGTTTTTTATTAAGAAAAATGGGGAAGGTGGGATCGAGATAGCAGTTGACCTTGGTTTAAGAAACTGGAAAAATAAAGCATCACTCTATTGCGATGAAAAATCTAGACTCTAAATTCCTTTGAGTCCCAGGCTTTAAATGAATAGAAGTTGGGCTGAACGATCGCTCAACCCAACTGAGATCGACAGACAAAACCTCCCAGAGTTCTGATTCGTCAAGCCGTTTCATGTTGCTTGCGCCAAGCCGGATGCCACAGCAATTCTGCCGTCGATCGCTTCTCCACCATTTCCTGAGTGATGGTGCAGCAAGTCACATCCTTACGAGAGGGCAACTCATACATCACATCCAGCATCAACTCTTCCAAAATACTCCGCAATGCCCGCGCCCCAGTTTTGCGCCGATAGGCTTCCTGCGCGATCGCCCGTAGCGCCTCCGGTTCAAACTCCAACTGCACGTTATCCATCTTCAGCAGCTTTTGATACTGCTTCACCAAAGCATTGCGAGGTTCCGTCAAGATCTGCATCAACGCCGCCTCATCCAGCGGTGAAATCACCGTTACCACCGGCATCCGCCCCACAAACTCCGGAATTAAACCAAACTTGACCAAGTCATCAGGCTGCACCTGTTGCAAAATATCCGAAGTGCGCTTTTCCTTCGAGGGCAAAGTCACACCACCCGCTTCACCCTCCCCAGGCTGAATAAAGCCCAAGGATTTTTTACCCAAGCGCTGTTCCACAATTTTCTCTAAACCAACAAAGGCGCCCCCACAAATAAATAAAATTTTGCTGGTGTCAAGCTGGATAAAGTCCTGATAAGGATGCTTGCGACCTCCTTGGGGCGGCACATTCACGATCGTCCCTTCCAACATCTTCAACAGCGCTTGCTGCACCCCTTCCCCGGAAACATCCCGCGTGATGGAAGTGTTTTCGCTCTTGCGGGCAATCTTATCAATTTCATCGATATAAATAATGCCACGTTGCGCCAGCTCAATATCAAAGTCCGCCACTTGCAGCAAACGCAGCAAGATATTTTCCACATCATCCCCGACATACCCCGCTTCCGTCAGCGTCGTCGCATCCGCTACAGCAAAGGGAACATCCAGCATTTGCGCCAAACTTTGAGCCAAGAGGGTTTTACCACAGCCAGTTGGCCCCACAAGTAGGATATTTGATTTTTGCAGCTCAACCTCTTCCTGAACCACTTTGCTGGTGCTTCTGAGTTGGTCAACACTCAGCCGTTTGTAGTGATTGTACACAGCCACAGACAGGACTTTTTTGGCTCCATGCTGGCCAATGACATGATTATCTAAATGCTGCTTGATTTCAACTGGTTTCAGCAAGTTAACTGCCAACGCTTTGGACTTACCCGGTTTCCGTGGCGATCGCGGTGAGTGTCCATAAGCATCTCGCACTTCTGACTGAGAAGCGACAGCAGCAGTCTTGGTTGAGTCAAAAAATTCCTCCTCTAAAATTTCATTACACAGTTCCACGCACTCATCACAGATGTACACGCCTGGTCCAGCAATTAACTTACGCACATACTCCTGCGATTTGCCGCAGAAGGAGCATCTTAGATGGGAGTCATATTTCGACATATCTGCCTCTTCGTTTAATGTTGTGACAGCTTTCCTCGCTGGGGGGAGGTGCTGCCGGCTATTTAATCTGCCGCGGGGAGGCTCCCCGATCCGGGCTGCCCCTTGCCAGTCAAACTTCACAAGCTCTCACTCTAAACTAGCATTGACCGCTCTCTCTTTGAGCAAACTCGCTTTTTCCTCTCTCCCCAACTTTTCCCTGCATAGGGTTCTACCCTCTAGATATATCAATACTTGAGCAGTATGAGGTGAATGATTAACAAGTTAACGATACTTAACTGACTTCAGCCTCATTGATGTTGGCGGTCGCACAGATGCGGGACCAAGTTCAAGGCAAAGTCGGCATTTTAGCTGGACCTCAATCTCAGTTCTGCCGGACTCTCCCCCCTCTCGCTTCGTCCATTGCTCACAGTTCTCCGCTGACAGCAATCCACTGTTTTGGTCGCTAGTTGCAGAATGTCCCATTCCCAATCTCTGAATTACCAACCATGCTATTCACAAACTCTATAAAATTTAACACCTCCGGCTGGGAACCCTTGGAAAAAGCCCAGAGAATTACTCTTAATCTCAAATCCGACCATTGCCTCGTCTGGAAAAATGATGTTCCCGATCTGCTCTCGCTCAATTTCTTCCCTTTACCACCCGACATTCCTGTTGATTTAAACTCCTTAGGAGAACTTCGTAACTTCTACCGCGAATCTGTCCAACAAGCAGGGGGTGGCTTAGTCTCTGTCGATCGGTTCTCAATCCAAGGAGTTTCTACCATCCAAACTCTATTTAAATTCCCCCAAAAACCTCATGGCATGGTTTATATCGGTTCTCTGATTTTTCCCTTTGTCGATTTTAGTTATGCGATCAAAGTCCAATGCCAAGAATATGGAGTAACTGGCATGAGAGATGCAATTATTTTTGCACTGCATCACCAATCCTTACCCATTGAAGTCGATCAAAATCAGCAAGTCAAGGGTTGGCTTCAAGACCCCTACGACCCTACCCGCCAAGATCCAATTATGCGAAATCTATCAGAAGATGAAAAATATGATGTTGATTTTCCTAGCCATCCACTTTCCAGAACCCGTCAGTATTTAGCTAAAATTCGGTCTAGTCTTGAATTCAGCCGTGAAATTCTTCAATTAGTGACCTGCGAGCAAGACTTATGTAGATAAAAGATGCAAAAAGTCATAGATTTCTATCAAGCTTGGGTAGATTTTTGCAAAAAGCAATTGAAGAATTTTATCAAAGAGGAAACACTGCGCTTTAATTTCAAGTTTCAATTGAAAACCTAAGCCATATTTTCAGAGAATTTACGTTATAAAATAGAGACAAAACTTACGCTTAATACAAGCAAAGAGCATCTCATATCTAAGCAAAATCTAAATTCATAAACGAATGCTTGCGATGATATAAGTCTCAAAAACTTAGGAATCTTTATTGAGCAAAAATTCCACAAAAAAGATATTTCAAAAATTACTCATACAACTCAATATATTATTGCTGTTAATTCTCAGAATGAACGATGATAATTCTTAACTGTATTACTAGGTTGCCGAATATTTTTTAACCAGATTCTCTGGAAAAATCAGAATTACCACGAAAAAATTCATCAATGATAAATATCTCGATCTCGAATTAGTTGCAAGCAGATTCTACGGTTAAGTAATTGCTCAGTTTATGTACAAATCGCTTCATGAAACTTTTCCCCATTCATTCCTAAATTTACTATCAATAAACCTATCCAAATCTGTTTAATTTATTTATAATAAATAAGAGTTCATCCAGATAAAAATTTAACGATTATAACCGATTCCATATTGAGATAATTACAAAAAAATCTGAATATTTAAAGAAAAAACTTTTCTAATTCAAGCTTAATTACAAGAGTATGAGGAATGAATTTCTACACGAATGAGCGGATAACAGTCAATCCTCATTTGTTTCCTTCTTCCCTTCAGTCTTACCTCAAGAATTAAGATTCCTAGTGCATCAATTGTCAAAAAAATACAGAGAGCGGTAGCACGCCCATCGCTCAATAGCAGTAGGGGAAGAGCCAGAGCAATAAGGCGATAAGAAAGTAGAGAGTCGTAGCCCAGGTAACAATCCAGCTAACCCTAACAATGCTGAACTAAAAAAAAACGCAATATCTAAATTAAAAATGTAAAATAAAAAATCAAGCAATTGCCATTTTAAATGATAAATTTATAAATTTTAATGATGATGCGAACCATTGAGGAAATCAACGAAAAAATCAGCCACCAGCGAGCTGTAGTCTGGACCGTTGAAGAACTAAAGACCCGCGTCGCTGAAACCAGCGTCGCCCAGGTCACCAAAGAAGTTGATATCATTACCACTGGCACCTTTGAGCCAATGGAGTCATCGGGAGCCATCATCAACCTCGGACATACCGATCCCCCGATTAAAATCCGCTCCTGCTGGCTAGATGGTGTTTTAGCATACTCTGGCTTTGGAGCCGTGGATCTGTACCTAGGAGCCACCCAAGTGACTGAAGAAGGCGAGGAGTCACGGGAACGAGGCGGTGGCCACGTCATCGAAGATTTAATTGCTGGCAAACCCGTACAGTTACGAGCTGTTGGTCAAGCAACCGACTGCTACCCCCGTGCTTCCTTTGAAACCACCATTACTCGTGACACCATCAACCAGTTTTACTTATTTAATCCCCGAAACCTCTACCAAAATTTTATTGTGGGCGTCAACGGTGGCGATCGCCCCCTGTTTACCTACCTCGGCCCCTTACAACCCCACCTTGGCAACGCTGTTTACTCCAACCCCGGAGCCATGTCTCCCCTCCTCAATGACCCAGACTTACACCTGATCGGCATCGGCACCCGGATCTTTCTTGGTGGTGGCATTGGTTACATCACCTGGGAAGGCACCCAGCACTTTCCTTTGCAAAAGCGTCTCCCCAACCGTACCCCCATCGGACCAGCCGCAACCCTCGCCTTAATTGGTGATGCCAAGCAGATGAGTTCTAAATGGGTCCGCGGTTGCTATTTCAAAAATTATGGCCCTTCGTTAATGTTAGGAGTCGGTATCCCCTTCCCAGTTTTGAATGAATCAGTGGTTGCCCATTGTGCCATTCAAGACAAAGATATCGTTGCGCCGGTGATCGATTTCGCCATTCCCCGTCGCGTTCGGCCTACTTTCGGCTTATTTAGCTATGCTCAACTCAAATCTGGTCGCATCACCATTGAAGGCAAAACTGTGCGAGTTGCCCCACTTGTTAGCCAGTTCCTCTCTCGTCAAGTTGCATTGGAGTTAAAACAGTGGATCGAGGCCGGTCAATTTAGCCTGAGTACCCCCGTTGCTCCCCTACCAGTGGATAGAAACTTTATATCGCAAGATTTTTGGGGGTCTCAAGTCAGGATGGACTGATAGAGTGAGGGCTGTCTGGGAAAGGGGAAAATGAATTCAGTCCTCTGAGGTCATCGTGGTTCTGAGTCATTTTCCTCCGATTTCCCAACCTTTCCGGCGGAGACTGGGTCAGCACACATGTAGCGGCTGAAACATACAGTTGATTTAATGTTGAAGATCGTTGCCGATTTCTGACTGATTCGGTGAAGAGTCTGGCGGTTTTGCTCCCTCATTCTGCTCTGCCACTGGATTGCTTTCATGGGTAGACGGAGGTTGCAGCCTGCGAATGCGAATTTGGTCTAAACGGGGTCCTTGAGCGGCCATTACGGTAAATTCTAAATTTTCGTAGGTCAGCATTTCTCCAACAGCGGGAATTTTTTCTAAGTGATGGATGAGAAAACCACCAAGGGTCTGATAGCCATCATCGACAGGTAAATCTAAATCCAAAATTTCATTAACATCTTCTAAATTTAACTGCGCTTGCACGAGAAAAGTTTGGTCATCTAGCATTTGAAGCGCAATTTCTTCCGAGCAGGAAGGTTCGGAAGTATCGCCAATAATTTCTGCAATTACATCTTGCAGCGTGACTAAGCCGGCTGTCCCGCCAAATTCATCAACGACGATCGCCATTTCTTGACGCGATCGCTGCATCAACGGCAATAACTCGGACAGCAGCATTGACTCTGGAACGAAGCGAACCGGATTAATCCAAGGTTGAATCAGGGTTTGGGGAGACAGTAAACCTTGAGCCAGGGGTCGAGCCAAGGCTTTAAAGTCAATAATTCCTATAATGTGGTCGAGGGATTCCCCGATCGCTGGATATCGCGAGTGTCCAGAAATAGCAATTTCATCCAGCAGCCTTTGAAACGTTGCTGTACCGGGAAGAGCCACAATGTTGGGACGTTGTACCATTACTTCCGCTACAGACACTTCGCCAAACTCAAACACATTATTGAGGATTTCTCGCTCTTGAGCTTCCAAACCGGTTGACTCACTGGAAGTTGCGATAATGAGTTGCAACTCTTCGGGGGTGACTGGCTGGTGGGGGACGTTATAGTGAATACCAGCCAGTTGTAAAAGCCAGCGAGTGGATTGATTGAGAATCCAGATAAACGGATGAAAAAAGCGAGCGATCGCTAAACTGGGAGGGCCTAAAATCTTCGCTAACTGCTCTGGGTACACCCACGCTAACGACTTCGGAAGCAATTCGCCGAGTACAATTTGCAAATAAACCAACAGGAAAAAAGTCAAGAGCGAGATGCTGACTGAATGAGCGATCGCCACACCCAGATGCAAGGGGAGAGGGAGAGCCGCCAGGGCCGTGCGGATGAGGACCGCCATTGTTCCCTCCCCAATCCAACCCAGCGCTAAACTAGAGAGAGTAATGCCTAACTGAGTGGTAGAAAGCAAGCTTTCAATCCGTCGCTGCAAGTGCTGAACCGTTTGCGCTTCGAGGTCGCCAGCCGCCACCAACTGATTAATGCGCGATCGCCGCACTGAAACAATCGAAAATTCGGCCGCCACAAAAAACGCATTGATGGCAATCAGCAATAGCACTGACGACAACCGCAACAACGCATCGGTCCCAGTGAGGGCGGGTAAGACCGGGACAGACTCCCTACTTAACACCAAGACAACTAAAATCGGGGCAACCATCCACACATAAGTTCGAGTTTTGAGATGAGAATTAGGCGTTTCGGCGATCGGGGAGCGGTCGGCCACACCCAAAATCTTACCGCTTGCCTCCTGCCTAATTCATGCTTCTCCTTTCATCCTTAGGAATTAATTTTGCCCTCAGTTTGCAACCGGAATGCCAGAGACTTTCAACTGGAGTTTTTGATTGGGATAATCGGTTAGCGCCAGTGATAGCGTCTTTGCATTGTCTAGCAACGCGGTTGGGATGCTCACTGTACCATAAAAGGTTTCTCCCGTCGGCGGTAATTCTCCTGGCAAATCCTCTGCACTGGCACTGAGAGCTCGGCCCTGATCGTCCGTCACATTCAGAAAGCTGTAGAGAAACCGCACTGATTGTGAACCTTCATTTTTCATGCTCACATCTAGCAGCAGAGAGCTGCCTCGTTGGCGAGCTGAGCTGACTTCCATTGTCACGCCGCTATCTTTTGCGGTCATGGGGAATTTCGTAGCTGGCTTAGCAGCCTGTTCCGGTGGCTTTTTCTTCTCAGCCGGCTTATTGGCTGATTTAGAAGCATCCGAATTGTCCTTTGCTTTTTCATCGCGACCTTCAATCCGAGCCTTAACAATTTTGAGAATGTCCTTTTCTTTCAAAATTTCTAGCTCCTCCCGGCGATTCCCATTACCCTTCGAGCTAGCCAGATTATTCGTAGGACGGACATCCGGTTGAGTAATTCCCTTTAAAGCTTCGCGACCCAGAGTGTATCCCCAAGAAGCACTCATCAAACCTGCTCCAAACATGAGGGTGAGCAGGCTCAGAGTCAGCACTACAGTTGAATTCAGTCCCATTGCCTGTAATTTTCTGCCAAATCGCCATCAAACTGACCAGATGCTACTGATATCGCCACGGCTATCGCCTTGGTTAATCAAGCTGTGAGCTGTTGACATCCACCTCGGCCTAAAGGCACGAGGATTCTTGGGCTTCACAACCCAAGTTTCTGCTTCATAGCACCCGCCTTCTGGGATTTGCTCCGGGAAGGTCTTAGGGTCGCTCCACAGACTGACACGGCGAGTCCCGCCGC